>CAZHOH010000008.1:0-2436 GCA_964534185.1 Candidatus Woesearchaeota archaeon
CCGGTTTGACCGATCATCGGTGGACCGTTGCAGAATTGTTCTGGTTCAAGGTGCCACCCCCCCGGTGGACCCCACCCAAACGGCCAGGACGACACTCGCAACATACGCTGCAACTCATTCAACAGTGGGGTTAGCCACCACGATTGTGTGTTGAGCTACCTCCCCCCGAACGCTTACGTAAATTAATTAATACATACTAAAAAAGAGACCCTTAAAAAAAAGGCGATTTGCTAAATTGGGGTTGACAGATTAAATAAGAGATGCTGCTGTTTTCAATTATAAAGTGACGTCCTTTTCAATTATAAAAGTACAAGGTTAATCCTATCAGTGACGTCGTTTTCAGTTAAAAAGTGCTGACCTTTTCGTTTGACAAAAACACATATTGTAAAAAGTGATAATTTAAAGCGCCCCCAGGCTCTTTGTGGATCACTTCTTAGTCCCACTATACTTTCGCAGTTTTTAAAATCAATGAGTTATGTCAATAAAATTGGCATATTTCTTGACATAAAAGTTCGATTTTTAGGCGTTATGTCAACAAAATGGCATATTTTGCTTGTCATAATGTGAGTTTTTGACGGAAAATCAGCCAAAAACAAAAAGTGCAAAAGTATAGAGTCCCAAGAAGTGGGCCATTAGCGATACCTTGGAGGCGGACCGCAGACTTTGCCGAAAATGTGCTGGAGTTGCGGGGTTGTTGTGTGGTTTGATTATTGTATGGTGGTTGATAATATAGGGGAATTCCCCAGATAGAACTGCCACAAACAAAAAAGGGCGGCTGAAATAGCCGCCCTTTTTTTATATTTTCTTTATCATTCTTCCGATATCTCCGCTTCATCCTCATCTGCATCTGCATCCTCATCCTTCTCGGCCAGCAGATCACAGGCCACCTCCAGCATGGTGAGCGCCTTGCCGCGCGCTTTGGGCGGCAGCTGCGATAATTTGTGCAGATTTTCCATAACCAGCGGATCGTGCAGGATGTCCGTCAGCCAGGGCGACGCTCCTTCTGTCAGTTCAGCCACATCGGGCAGGTTGATTTCCAGCCCGGCCAGTAGAAAAATTGTTTCGTGCGGCACCTTATATATCTCGGCCAGCGACAACAGTCGCAGAACGTGGTCGCGGGGTGGTCCCGCATCACCCCGCTCAATGCGCGATAACCAGGTTTTGTCAATGAGCCAGCCGCTGCGCTCGCCCACTTCTCGCTGCGTGTACCCCCGTTGTTCGCGCAGATACAACAGGTACCCGCCCAGGCCGTGCGCCAAAATATCGGCCTCGGTCGGCGGCCGCTTTAGGCGGGCCACGACGTCCAGGCGGTGGCTGATGAGTTTCTGATCTCGCTGCTGGACCCAGAAGTTTTCAACGGCGGCGGCGGCCAGGTTGGCGAACGCCTGGAGCGTGGCGGATCTGAAATAGGCGGGAGTGTGTTCGCCGAAGGAAGCGGTGTACAGGACGCCGATGATGCCGCTCTGGCCGATAAGCGGCGTGGCCGCCACGGCGGTAACATCGATGTCGATAATGCTGTCGGCTGAAGCCAGCCGTTCGTCGTTGGCCACATCATCCGAGAAGAATTGTTTACCGCGTTTTAAGGCGGCGTTCAAGACGGTGCTGGAGAGGATCAGCTCGCGTTCCTGTTGGTCGGTGGTGTATTCTTCTCGGAGAGTTAATCGTTCGTCATCCGGTTCTGTTCGCAGCAGCAGGGCCACGTGATCAACATCCGTCAGCAGGTTACAAAATTCCTGGCTGATCGTTCTGGCCAGGGTAACCAGGTAGGAGGCTGATTGCGCCGCTATCAGTTTTTGTGCGGTTTCGAGCAGGGATATCATCGTGTCGTTCCGGGGTTCTTTCTTTTGTCTCAGTTGGGAAGCTTTTTGTTGGGATGGGTTGTTCATAGTTTTTTGCCTCGCTGCATAATATGTGATTCAAATTACTATTTCTGTGTAAATCATTGGTTGTTTGAAGATTTTCCAAAAACCAGTCGCAATTATGGTTCAGCAGAGAAACCAGTCGTTTCTGGTGAGCTGGATCGCACGTTGATACTTTTATAATACGCCGATGATCGTGCCGCTTGAACCGATAAGGGGGGTGGCGGCGGCGGCTTTCAGATCAACTGTGCTGTCACCATTCACCAGTCGCTCATCCTTTTCCATAAGACCGCAGAGCTCGGTGACGGTCCGGTTCACGAGTATTTGAGGATCAAGGACCATAAGTTTACGGGTAACATCAATGACATCAGTAGCCATAGAAAAAAACCTCTTTCGGAGTTGTTCTCCATAAGTATCTAATTTTAACATAGTTTGGGTTGGATAATCAATAAGGCGAAGGGGTGAGTCGTGCAGGTGCGGCCTGCGGCCAATCGCTCACAGCGCCACTGATTCGATCAAGGTTATGAACACCCTATGAAGTTTTTGATATTGGCCCAAACAGGGTCATAAATAGCCC
>CAZHOH010000008.1:2536-53116 GCA_964534185.1 Candidatus Woesearchaeota archaeon
TATGAACACCCTATGAAGTTTTTGATATTGGCCCAAACAGGGTCATAAATAGCCCATAAATAGGTCATAAATAGCCCATAAATAGGTCATAAAATGCTCATAAAGTGCCTATGAATACCCCAGGATGTACCCTATGAAGTCAAAATTGGCTCAGATTTTGCACGATTTACCTCATAAAATGCCTATGAATACCCTATGAACACCCTATGATGCACGATTTGCCTTATGAATACCCTATGAAATGACCCATAAAATGCTCATAAAGTGCCTATGAACACCCTGTGAACACCCTATGACCAATTTTTGGGGTTGCCAGTGGCGGTGAAATATGGTACATTTTGCACGATTTGCCTTATGAATACCCTATGAAATGCCCCATAAAATGCTCATAAAGTGCCTATGAACACCCTATGAAAAAACGGCCCCCGAAAAAAAAGCGCAAGTTCCCCTCTTAGAGGGGACCCCTTTTCCCTTACTTTTTTCCTATTCATATACAGTTGACGAACGAGACAATATCATGATATACTAAACGCGATTTAATAAGCCAAGTTTTTGTGCAGGTAAATTTCGATAGAAGTTTACTTTGTTTTTTACCGCTCGTTGACGTAGAGTGTTGCGCCGGAGGCTAGAAAGTCAGCCTCTGAGTTTTTGCCGGGGCCGGGCCCACCGCCAGGCCTTCGAGTTTCTTCCACTCTGCTATCTGCAACCGGGCCGGTCCGCTGGCTTAAATATAGGATCGGTAGCTCCCCGTGAGGTTTCGCGGGGCAGGTTGGTTGCATGCATAGCAGAGTTTTTTTATTCCTTCTCATTCCTTTAATAGGGCTGGCCATCATTACCAGCCCGGCTATCCTGGAACCGTTGTTGCCACGTGAGGCAACGGCCACGTCCGCCCCCCGGGTGACCACGGCCACGGTCACGCCGACTCCCACACGGGATCCGTTCGGCGATTTGCCCATGGCCACCCCGTGGAGCAGCGGGGCCGCCGTGCCGTATACGCTGCCAACACCTGCTTTAGGGGAGCTACCCCCGAACGCAACCCCCATTGTTATGGATATGGGGATAGATTTTGAAGCTCACCCCTCCGCCTCTTCTTCGCTGACCACCACCTTCAACATCGATATAGAAGAAAACCCGTTGACCGATACCCTCATCATTCCGCCTGCCCCGACCCCGGCGGGCGCGCCGCCCGAGCGGCTGGTCATTGACCGGCTGGGGCTGGATGCGCCGGTGGAGCCGGTGGGCATGGTGGCCTCGGCGGTGGCGCCGGGCGTGGTCGAGTGGGATGTGCCCGATCACCGGGCTGCCGGCTGGCTGAACACTTCCGCCGCGCTGGGCGCTGCCGGCAACATCGTGCTGGACGGACACCACAATGTTAAGGGTGAAGTTTTCCGCGATCTGTGGACGCTGCAAGCGGGCGACGAGATCCGGCTGTATGGCGACGGCGAGATTCGCAGCTTTCGGGTTGAGGAAGTTTTGATCTTGCCGGAAAAGGATCAACCGCTTGAGGTGCGGCTGGCCAACGCCCGCTACATCCAACCTACGTCTGATGAACGGCTGACGCTGATCACCTGCTGGCCGTATGACAACAATACCCACCGCACGGTTGTGGTGGCCCAACCTTTACAGGAGAAATGATTGTGAAACGATTTGCTGACCCTTTGACCCCCGGATATGTGATCCAACTGCTCATCGCGCTGCTGGTGGCGCTGGTGTTGGTAGTGATGATGCTGGTGGCGCTGCCGGTCCAGATAAAGCAGGTGCGCGCGGCCGGCCACGCGGCCGCGGACACGACGGCGGCCATCAGCCCGACGGTGATCGCAGAGATCATCGGCGGCGGCACTGATTACGATAAGGCGGTGAACGGCATTCCGATGGCCGTCAACTACAATGGCAATCTGGCCGCCGCCTATCCGGCTTCAGACACGACCGAGATCGTGGTCGAGGCCTCTCACTGCGACCAGAATGAATTGCCGCCGCCCGGTTTCAATGTGACCCGCTCTTTCATCGAATACGACACCTCGGCCATCACCCGCTCGCTGACCAGCGCCCGGCTGGTTTTCACCGCCTACGAGCCGTTTGTGCATGACGGCACCGGCCAGGCGGTACACGATCTAATGATCCACCGGGGGACGTGGACGGCTGCCGCCGAACTCACACCCACCTTTGTGGCCTCGACCACGTTTCAGGCCTGGCAGACGTCGACGCTGGCCAGTATCAACTTTGGCCCCATCAACACCTACCCTTACCGGGCCGAGCTGGAGATCGACCCGTCGGCGGTGATCAGCGGCGGCACCACGCGGCTGCTGTTTCGCACCAGCGCGGAGAGCATGGTGGGGCCGCTGCCGGGCACGTGTCCGACCGATCCGGAAGGGATTGGCAGCAAGTTCACCGCGCCGCTATTGGAAGTGACGTATGCGGCGGACAACCATAGCGGGGATGTATATCTGCCCCTCATTACCAAAAGTTAAAGAATTTATCAGGAGTCCGGAGGATCTATGTTCACACGAATTCGTACCGCTCTCATCGCCGTCAGCCTGGCTGTGTTCCTTTTGCTGGCCACGGCCCTGGCGTTGGTGGCGCTGGCCGCGGCGGTGGTAACGACCTCGCCGCGTGGCGGCGCGATTGACGTCGCCGGCAGCGACAATCTGAGTATCCGTTATGATGAAGCCATCAACCCGGCCACGGTTGGCAGCAGCAGTTTTCCGGTTTTCAGCAGCCTGCGGGGCCGGCTGGCCGGCAGTTACAACGCCGACGGAGGGGCCGTAACCTTTGCGCCGGCCGTCCATTTGCTGCCGGGCGAAAGCGTGCTGGCGGTGGCCACGGCCGGGCTGGAGAACGGCAGTGGCAGCGCGGCCCAGGCCTGGAGCTGGCGCGTCCGCGCGGCGGCAGCGCCGGGGCCGGGCAGTTTCAGTGCGGGCGGCGCGATCAATCCGGCTACCGCCCCGACCCAGGATATCGCCGCCGGCGACGTCAACGGCGACGGTTGGGTGGACGTGGCGGTAGTCAATAATTTGCTGCCGGACACCCAGAATATTGTCTATCTCAACGACGGGGCGGGCGGTTTGGGCGGCACCAAAAACTTTGGCAGCGGGGCGGATAGAAGCCAGGCGGTGGCGCTGGCCGATATGGACCGCGACGGCGACCTGGACGTGGTGGTAGGCAACAACAACGGGCAGCCCAACATCATCTACCTTAACGACGGGGTGGGCAATTTTACCGCCGGGCAGCGCGGCTTTGGGGTTAGCAGCGACGATATCATCGATCTGGCCGTGGCCGATGTGGACAACAACGGCTGGCTGGATGTGGTGGCGGCCCGCGAGGGGCAGTCGGCCAAAGTTTACACCAGCACCGCCGGCTTTTTTGGCAGCGGGGCAGCGGTCGGCGCGGCCGACTGGGAGACGGTGGCGGTGGACGCCGGCGATTTTGACGGGGACGGCGACGCCGATCTGGCCCTGGCCAACAGCTCGACCGGCTATCGCAACGTGATCCTCAAAAACGACGGGGCGGCGGCATTTCCGACAACGCTGAGTTTCGGCAACACCAGCGATGACAGCCGCGTGGTCAAATTTCTGGACGCCGACGGGGACGGGCGGCTGGATGTGGCCATGGCCAACTACGGGCTGCAAAATCGGGTCTATCTCAATGACGGGGCGGGCGGGGTACAGCCGACGCCGCTGCACTTTGGCACCGGCACGGACCATACGGTGGCGCTGGCGGTGGCCGATTTCAACGGCGACGGGCGGCCCGACATTGCCCAGGGCAACCGCGCCCAGCAGAACCGGGTCTACTTTTATGACGAAATCCTGGGCTACAGCGGCGAGGCCAACTTTGGCCCGGCCGACGATATTTCCCTGAGCGTGGTGGCCGTCGATCTGGACGGCGACGGCGATATCGACCTGGCCGCCGGCAACTACAACCAGCAGAGCCAGAGTTATCTCAACGGCGGTTTTGATCTATACCCGCCCACGCCGGCCAAAAGCGGCGTTTCGGAAGCGCCGTATACGGCCGGCAGCGTGGTCACCTGGACGATCACGGCCCGGCACAACGGGCCAACGGCCGATGTGTATGTCAGCGACGTGTTGGGGCCTGATTTCACCTACCTGTCTCACAGCGCCACCCCGGCGCTGACGGCGATAACTACCGGCACCACCTTTAGCGGATATTGGCCGCAGGTGGCGTTGGGCGAGACGGTGACGTTGACGCTGGTCACGCAGCTGGTGGGCGCGCCGGCGGTGACCCCAACCAACGTGGCGGTCTTGACCACGACCGATTACCTGACCTCGACCGAAACCGCGCCGAGCCAACCCCAATGCGGCGGGTCGCCGTGCGAGTACTACCCCTCCGGCGTGCAGCCTTCGATCCACAAAAGCGGCGTTTCCGAGACGCCCTACACCGCGGGCAGCGTGGTGACCTGGACGGTGGTGGCCACCAACCACGGCGCGGTCGATCATTTTTACATTACGGATGAGTTGGGGCCGGAATTTGGCTACCTGTCCCACACGGCCATCCCGCCGTTGGCCGAGACGATCAGCACGGCCCCCACGTTCCGGGGCCGTTGGGAGACCATTGGGGCGGGCGAGCGGATGACGCTGACGCTGGTGAGCGAGTTGATCACCAGCACTGATGGGCTGACGCCGGCCAACACAGCCGGGCTTACATCCACAAGTTACCTGACCCCGACCGCAACCGATCCGGCCCGGCCGTGGTGCGGCGGCGTGCCCTGCCCGTTTTGGACCCCGGCGGTGCGACTGAGTCCGGCGAGCCAGAGCGCGACCGGGCTGCCGGGCGAGGTCATCTCCTACAGCCTGAACCTGGCCAACGACGGCAGCCTGCCCGACACGATTGATCTGACGCTGGCCTCGCCCTATAGCGCCAATTTGGCGCCGGCCATGGTGGTGGGGGTGGCCGGTCGCAGCAGCGCGGCACTGACGCTGGCGATAACCATCCCGTCCGACGCCATCAGCGGCACGGTGGTCAGCCACCGGATCACGGCCACCGGCAGCATCACCGCCGCGGCCACGGATACGGCGCAGGCCCAGACCGTGGTCGGCCTGGACAGCGCGAGCGGCATTACCATCGCGCCCATCGTGGTCACCCCGCCGCCGCTGACCGGCACCGGCGGCACACCGATCACGCTGACCCACCGGATCACCAACACGGCCAACACGACCGGCAGCGCGAATTTGGCGGTGGGGCTGCCGGCCGGCTGGCCCGGCCCGGCCCACATCAGTGAAACGCTTCCGATCACGCTGGGGCCGGGGCAAAGCGCGAGCGTGAGCGTCATCATCACCGCGCCGATCAGCGCCACGCGGTCGCCCAGCCATACGGTGATGGTGTTTCTGGCCGACACGTTCAGCCTGACGCCCACGGCGGTGGCCGACACGGTGTGGCTGAGCCCGGACCCGGATAATGACGCCGACGGGGACGGGATTTTGAACCGGCATGAAGATCGGGACGGCAATGGGGATTACAACAACGACGATAGCGATGGGGACGGCACGCCGGACTACCTGGACCCGGACGACGATGGCGATGGGGTGTGGACCATCTACGAGCAGGCTGATCCCAATGGGGACGGCAATCCGGCCGACGGGCGCGATACTGACGGGGACGGCCTCAAAGACTATTTGGACCCCAATGATGACGGTGACCCGTGGCCCACCATCGATGAAGGCGCGGACGCGAACGGCGACGGCAACCCGGCCGACGCCCTGGACACGGACGGCGACCGCATTCCCAATTACCTGGACGCCGATGACGGGGCGGCCAGCGAGACCGACGCGGACGGCGACGGTATCCCGGATGGGGAGGAATGCAGCGGTTCGCCGTGTGAAGACAGCGACAACGACGGTACGCCCGATTACCTGGACACCGACTCTGATAACGACGGCGTGCTGGATGAATATGAATACGATAAAGACGGCAACGGGGTAGCCGATGATACCGATGGGGACGGTACGCCGGACTGGCGGGACCCGGACGATGACGGCGATGGCACTGCCACTTCAGATGAACAGCCGGACCCCAACGGCGACGGCGATCCGGCTGACGCGGTGGACAGCGATGGCGACGGCATTCCTGACTACCTCGACGCTGACGATGAGGGAGGCACCAGCGGCGGCGGGGACAGCGACGGGGACGGCATTGTGGACACGATCGAGTGTGAGGCCGGCGCGCCGTGCGCCGACAGCGACAACGACGGCATTCCCGATTACTTGGACGCCGACAGCGACAATGACGGCGTACTGGACAGGTATGAATATGACCGGGACAGCGACGGGCAGGCCGATGACACCGACCGGGACGGCGCGCCCGACTTTCGCGACCCGGACGATGACGGCGACGGCGATCTGACCGCCGACGAGCAGCCGGATCCCAACGGCGACGGCAACCCGGCCGACGCGGTCGATACGGACGGCAACGGCTTGCCCGATTACCTGGACCCGGGCGAGCAGGCGGACGCGGACGGCGACGGCATCCCGGACAGCACCGAATGTCCGAGCTTGCCCTGCCGCGACAGCGACGGCGACGGCACGCCGGATTGGCAGGACACCGACAGCGATGATGACGGGGTGCTGGACCAATATGAATGCCCCAACGGGCAGTTGTGTCGCGACACCGACGGGGACGGCGCGCCCGACTATCGCGATTTTGATGATGATGGCGACGGGGTATTGACGTTGCTTGAGCAGGCCGATCCGAACAGCGACGGCAACCCGGCCGACGCGCAGGATGCGGACGGGGACGGCATCCCCGATTATCTTGACGCGGACGACGATGGGACGCCGGGCGGCGACGGCGGCGACAGCGACTCTGACGGTATTCCCGACAGCGCCGAATGTTCGCAGCTGCCTTGTGAAGACAGCGACAATGACGGTACCCCGGATTATATGACGCCGGTAGACGATCCCGACGCGCCGCACGTGTATTTGCGTCTCAGGGAAAATGAAACGATGGTCTGGCAAGGCATCATCACCAGCTCGTCCGCCGTCGACTTACTGCCGGCAGTGGCGGTGCAGGCGGATGAAGTGCTGACCTACACTCTCTATCTGGCCAACTCAGGCGGCATCTCGACGACCGCGGCGATGACCACCACGTTTTCGACCGGCCTGGATGCGGCCGGATCGGTGATCAGCCAGGGTGAGCTAACCGCAGGCAGCGTTTACACAATTACATATCCGGCGCGGCAGGTGGTGGCTACCGAGACAATGACCCTGACCATTCGCTTCGAGGCCCAAACCATTTCCGGCACGCAGGTGATCACCGCCTACAAATCACTCACTGTAAATGACGGCGGCGTGTACCTGCCGCTGATCGTAAAGGGGAATTAGACCATGAGGAAAACACAACGACTGATCTCACTCTATATCACCATCTTGGTGGCCGGGCTGGTTTTGGCGCTGCCGGCCACGATCCGGGCGCAGGGGGCGGCGGACAGCGACGGCGACGGCTACGTCGATGAGGTGGAATGCCCGGCGGCGGGGACAGAAACCTGTCCTGACCTTGATAATGACGGCATCCCGGCTTATCTGGATCCCAGCGAGGTTCCGGGGGGCGTGAACGCCCAGGATACGCCCAAAGGCGGCGGCGACAGTGACTCCGATACGGTGCCCGACCGGTTTGAATGCCCGGCCGGGGTGCCGTGCGTGGACCTGGACGGCGACGGCGTGCCGGATTATATGGACAGCGATATTCCCGAAGTTTGCGGTTCGCCTTCGCCGGTGTTGTCATATTTTGACGGCACGCTCAGTGACGTGGCCCTGCCGGCGGCGGGCGAGGAGGCCTGGTATCAGATCCCGCTGCTGCCGGGCGATGTAGTGACCATGACGCTTGCGGCGGAGGCCGGGGCGGAGGCGGTGGTCTACGCCCCGTATATTGACCCGGAGACGGGCCTGACCAGCCAGCCGGGGGATGTGGACGACAATTCGGGCCAGGATGCGGGCGACCGGGTGCTGGCCATTGGCCTGGAGCAAAGCGGCCGGATGAGCGGCATTGGCCGGATGAGTGGCATCGGGCGGATGAGTGGTATCGGGCGGATGAGTGGCATCGGGCGGATGAGCGGTATCGGGCGGATGAGCGGTATCAGCGGGGCCAGCGAGGTGGACGGCAGTGAGGCCAATACCATTGCCTTTGACGCCGGCGCGAATTGGGGCTGGTACTGCGTGCAGGTGTACCGGCTGCCGGAGGCGGAGGCCGGCGGCAGCTTTGATCTGAGCTGGCAGGTGACAGACGCGGAGTTTGAGCCGCAGGTCATCGCCGCGCTGCCTGATTTTACCGCCCCGGCCACCGATCCCACTGTGGAGAGCCTGATCGTGACCCACAGCGGGCGGCTGGCCGATCTATATCCCACCGAAGCGGTCACCATCACCACCTTGCTGGGCCAACTGGCCACCATCCCGAACAGCCGGGTTTTGGACCTCAACAGCCTGGCCGGAATGGACACCGTCTACAGCCACTTTGTGACCGAGCCAACCGTGGCCGCGGCCACGTACGCGGCGCGGGGGGTGGACAAGGCGATAGAGGCCCAGATTGCGGCCTACCCGAATTTGAAATATATCGTGCTGGCCGGCTCTGACAGCGTGATCCCGCAATTTCGCTTTTATGATGAGACGCTGATCGCCAACGAGAGTGAGTACCCGTCCGGCGCGCTGGCCGACAGCGCGGTGCAGCGGGCGCACCGCCAGTTTTACTACCTGGCCGACGCGCCGTACGCGGCGGCGGGCAGCGAGATGGGCTTTATGGCCGGCCGCAGTTTGTATGTGCCCGACTACGCCCTGGGGCGGCTGGTGGAAAGTCCGGCCGAGATGCTGGCGGCGACCCACGCTTTTTTGGCCGATGACACGCTGAAGCTGGAGCAGGGGCTGGTGGTCGGGTATGAATTTCTCAACGACCTGGCCGGGCGGGAAATGGTGTGGGGGCTGGACCAGGGGCTGGCTATGACGCCGCTGATCGGCGATGTGTGGACGGCCAACGACCTGGAAACGCGGCTGTTCACCACGCCGGAGGCGCCCGATCTGGCCAACATCAACGGCCATTTCAGCCATTATGAAAATATTGCGGCCGATACCGGCTCCGGCACGACCACGGCGGCCGAAGTGCAGGCGGCCAGTTCCTCTTTTGCCAATGGTCTGTACGCCTCGGTCGGCTGTCATGCCGGGTTCAATATGCCGGACGAACAGGCTCAATCCGGCAAACAAACAGATTTCGCCCAGGTGTTGGTCAGCCGGGGCGCGGTCTGGGTGGCGGCCTCAGCCTACGCCTACGGCGACAGCGACTTGGTGGCCTACAGCGAGCGGCTCAATCTCAATTTTTTGCAGTCCCTGCAACAGGGCGCCACTGTGGGCGAAGCGTTGAACGAGGCCAAGCGGCAATATTTCCAGAACGCGGCGGCGCTGAGCGTGTATGATGAAAAAGCGCTGCACGCCTACAGCCTGTACGGCTTTCCCATGGCCCGCGTGGATTTGCCTGACGGCGATCCGTCCACAGCCACGCCGCCGCAAAGTATCTCTTCACCGGCCCAGGCGCCGGCGGGGCTGTCCAGCCAGGTGATCACCACCACCCCGGCCTTGAGCCTGACCACCACGGCCAACGGGTCGTACTACCAGGCCGGCGGCGGGGACGTGGCGGTGATCGCGGGCGCGCCGGTGCAGCCGCAGGTGGTGGTCACCGGCCTCAACCGCAGCGGCGAGGTGCTGCATGGGGTGTTGTGGCTGGGCGGCAGTTTTACCGAGACCACGGGCTTTGATCCGGTGGTGGCCGGGCTGGCGGGTGAAGAACAGCTGGCCGGCGAACCGGCCTTTGACATCTCCGGCTGGGTGCCGGCCACGCCCGGCGGCATGCTCAGCCGGTTGGGGTCGGACGAGCGGCTGATCAGCGTGCCGGCCCAATACAACGCCGATCTGGAGACGCAGCGCATTTACGATCAGGTGCTGTACCAGAGCTACCACGCGCCGGCGAGCGAGAGCGACTTTACCACCCCGCGGTTGTTGAGCGTGGCTACCGCCGGCCTGACGGTCACGGTGGAAGCGGCGGACAGCAGCGGGATCGCGCGGGTGGTGGCGCTGTGGCGCGAGCGCGGCGAGACCAGCTGGCACCTGCTGGAGCTGGAGCTGGCCGAGAGCGGCGATGTGTGGGCCGGTGCGATCCCCTACAGCGGCAGCGAGGACATCTTGTACCTGGTTGAGGCGCTGGATGGGGCGGGCAACGTGAGCCTGGCCGATGACGGCGGTTATGAATTTGTGATCAGCCCGGCGGCGGAGTCTGCCGGCGGCACGTATTTACCCATTATTATCAAGTAATCAGCAGGAAAGGGAATATCCACATGACAAACGCACAAACCCGGGTGGCCCACCTCAGGCAGCAGCGCCAGGCGGCGGCCGGCGGTGGGGAAAAATTGGCCGGCAAGCTGGCCAGCCTGATCAAGATCTCCCAGGCGCTGGCCACGGCCGAGACGCTGGATGAATTGTTAGACCTGGCCGCGCCGGAGATCAGCCACCGGCTGCAAGCGGACCAGACCTTTTTGCTGCTGCGCGACGGCCGGGGCGAGCTGCATATCCGGGCCGAATTCAGCCGCGACAGCGACCGGCCCAACCGCATGGCGGTCTCGCGCAGCATCTGCGAGGCGGTGGTGGCCACCGGCGAGGAGGTGCTGGTGCCGGAAGCACTGGAGCACCCGTCGTTCCAATCCCAGGAGAGCGTGGTGGCGCTGAATTTGCGCAGCGTGATGGCGGCGCCGCTGGTGCCGGTGGGCCGGCGGCAGCCGGTGGGGGTGCTGTACACGTGCAGCTACACCACGGGCGAGCTGTTCGGCCAGGTTGATCTGGAACTGTTCAAGGCGTTGGCCGCCCAGATCGGCATCCACCTGGACCGCACCCGGGTGCTGGCCGAGAAGGACCGGCTGCTGCGGGAATTGGAGACGGTGGCGGCCAGCCGGGGGCGGGTGGTGGAGGTGGCCACGCATGAGTTGGGCACGCCGCTGACCGAAGTTTCGCTGTCGCTGGGCGTGGCCCAAAAATTGGCCGATGTGCTGAAGGAGACCGGCGATGTCGACGCGCACAGCTACGAACTCAGCTCGCGGCTGCGGGCGGCGGCCAGGGGGGTGACCGGCGTCAACGAGCGGTTCATCCGGCCGCTGCGAGAGTATTATGATCTGGAACTGCTGCTGGACCGGCTGGCGCCCAAGGTGCTGGTGGCCGACGCGCTGGAGATGATGATCAAAAAGTGGCGGCGGCTGGCGGTCGACCGCTATTTTGAGATATTTGAGGAACTGCCGGTGACGCTGCGGGTGGACCCGGATCTGTTTGACCGGGCGCTGACCGAACTGATCCAAAACGCGGTCAACTATTCACAAATCGGTGACCCGGTCACGGTTTCGGCCGGGCGGCAGGAGGATTGGCTGCGGATCACGGTGGTCGACGAGGGCATCGGCATCCCGCTGCAGGATCTGCCGCACGTGGACACCTGGTTGTACCGGGGCGACAATGTAGCCAATTTGAGCACTCAGCCCACCGGTTTGGGCATTGGGCTGCACACGGCCCGGCGCATCATCGAGGCCCACGGCGGTCATTTGACGATCGAGAGCGAGCTGGGCCGGGGCACGCAGGTGACGGTGGCGCTGCCGGCGTTCAGCGGCAGCGAATAAAGGAAAGCAGGCAGGCAGCAATGACCGACGTTATTGCCGGACGATATGAGATCACAGACACATTGGGCGCGGGCGGCGCGGGCGCGGTGTACCGGGTGACGGACCGGGCGCTGGACCGGGACGTAGCCTTGAAACTGCTGACGGGCCAGGCGGGCGATCTGGCGGTGGAGTTCACGCTGCTGGCGCGGCTCAACCACCCCCATGTCTTGCGTGTCTATGAGTTTGGCCACTCAGAAGGGCGGCCCTATTTCACGATGGATCTGCTTGAGGGCGCAGCGCCGCTGTCGGTGGATGAAAGTTGGGGTCAATTCTTTCAATTTCTGCGCGGCCTGGACTACATCCACGCCCAGGGCATTGTACACCGGGACATCAAGCCGCCCAACGTGCTGGTCTCCGGCGGGCAGGTCTATCTGGCCGACTTTGGTCTGGCCTCACCCCAGGCGCGGGGCGGCACCCGTTTTTACGCCGCGCCGGAGCAGTTCGCGGGCGAGTCGCTCAGTTCTCGCAGCGATCTGTATGCGGTGGGGCTGATGCTGTACGAGCGGGCGTATGGCGCCCGGCAGCACCCGTTCGGCAACCGTTTTACCGACTCCCTCACCCAGCCGCCGCGGCCGCCGCAGGGCCGGGAGGCGGGGCCGCTGTGGGACGTGATCCGGGCCTGCCTGGAGCGCAATCCGGCGGCGCGGCCCGACTCGGCGGCGGAGATTTTGCTCAGTCTCAATGAGGTTCTGGGCCTGGACGAGCCGCTGGAGACGCCGGAGACGGCCCTGGCCTGGGTGCAGCCGGCCACATTTGTGGGCCGCGAGGCGCAGCTGGAACAACTGGACGGCTGGTTTGAGCAAGGCGAGCGGGTAGTGGCCATTACCGGCGAGGGCGGGGTGGGCAAAAGCCGGCTGGCGCGCGAATGGAGCCACCGGCTGCTGACCGCGGGCCGGATCGCCACGGTGGTGCCGGCCGACTCTTTTGAGGACATTTTGACCGCCGGCTTGCAGCAATTGCCCGGGTCGCAGCGGGAGACGCTGCGGCGGGAGCTGCTGTTGCGCAGCCGGGTGGAGGATATAGCCGTGACCATCAGCCAGGTGCTGCGGGCGCTGCCCGGGCCGGTGCTGCTGGTGCTTGATGAGTATCACCGGCTGGACCAACATCACCACAAGCGGATCGGGCGGCTGACGGCGCTGTGCGCGGAGGAAAAATTGCCGGTCTGGTTCGTGTGGGTGGGGCAGGGGCTGGCGGCCGACGAGCAGGTGGTGCGGCTGGTCGATCTGGAGCCCCGGCCGGCGCAGGCGGTGTTGACCAGTATGCTGCCGGGTCTGGACCCGGAAGCGGCCCAACTGGTGGCCGACCACTGCGGCGGCAATCCGGCTGTGATGGAAGAGACGGCGCGGGCGTTGGTGAGCGGGGGCAGCGTGGTCAAGACGCGGCGGGGCTGGCGCCTGCCGGCCGGGGCCACACTGCCGGGCAGCGAGAGTTTGACCGAGCTGGCCCTGAGCCGGGTATCGGCTACAGCCCGGCCGGTGCGCCAGCTGCTGGACATTGCCGCGGTGCTGGGGGAACGTTTTCCGGTGGCGGTGTTTGAACTGATCGCCGGCAGCTCGCCGGCGGTGCTGGAACGGCACAATTTCATTCGCCTGGCCGAAGATGAAGCGGTCTTTCGTTCCGGCCTGGTGGCCCAAACGGTGTACGAGCAGCTGGATGAGGCGCAGCGTTTGCGGGTCCACCAACAGGTCGCCCGCTGGTATGAGCAGCACCGGCCGCAGGATGTGGCGGCCCTGGCCCACCATTTGCTCAAAAGCGGCGACGAGCGGGCGGCGGAATTTGCGCTAAAGGCGGGCCACCAGGCCCGGGCCCGGCTGCGTTTTCATGAGGCTTTGAAGTGGTACGGGCTGGCGACCAATTTGCAGCCCGACAACGAGCAGCAGTGGGAGATCGCGCTGGGCGAGGATGAGGTCTGGCGGCAGCTGGGCGATCGCGGCGGGCAGGACCGGGCGCTGGCCAAGATGGTGCGGCTGGCTCACAGTCCGGGGCGCAAGGCGGTCTATCACAACCGGCTGGCCCGGCTGAAGTGGGAGACGGGCCATTACAACCAGAGCCTGGCCGCGGCCCGGCAGGCGCTGGCGGCGGCCGGGTCGGCCCGCGACCGGGGGGAAGAGGCCAAAGCGCTGGCCGGCCAGGCCCAGGTCTATTACAACACCCAGCGCTGGATCGAGGCCCGGCAGGCGCTGGACAGGGGGTTGGCGTTGGAGGTTGGCGACGACATTCGGGCCCATATGCTCAATATGGCCGGGTCGGTGGCCGCGGAGCTGGGCGAAACCGAGCCGGCGGACGATTATTATCGTCGGGCGCTGGTGCTGCGCCGGCAGATCGGCGACCGCTGGGGCGAGGCGCTGACGCTGGGCAATATTGGGCGGGTGGCCGGCGACAAGGGTGATTTTTCGGTGGCCATGGCCCGGCTGGAGGAGGCGCTGGCCCTGTGGGACCAGATCGGCGATCCGGTTTCAGCCGCGATCACGCACGTTAATTTGGGGGATGCGGCCCGGCGCACCGGCAATTTTGGCCTGGCCCGCAAGCATGCGCGCGCGGCCATTGTGGCGGCCAGGGCGCACGGGCGCCAGGATATTGTGTTTCACGCGCGCCACAATTTGGCCGGGGTGCGGCTGGACTCCGGCGAGTTGGAGCGAGCCGAAGAGACGCTGAAGGCGCTGCTGGCCGACACCGAGGCCGGGCGGGAGATGGCGCTGCTGTTGACCGATCTGGCTCATTTGTATCTATGCCGGGACGACGCGCGGCAGGCCGGGCAGATGGCCGAACAGGCGGCCCGGCTCTGGAAAGAGGACGGTAACCGGCCCAACTATCACGTGGCGGCGGCGCTGCGGGCGGCCGCCGGCGGCGAGCCGGACCTGGAGGCCTGGCGGGAGCTGGTCAGCACCGGCCTCAGCGGGTCGGAGAACCCGGCCTATATGGCCTGGTACTGGTGGTACCGGGGCATGGGGGTGGCGCGCAAGGAAGGCAGCGCCCGGCTGTCGCTGCGGCGGGGGATGGAGAGCTTGCTGGCTCAGGCCGGTTTGTTGACCAACATGCAGCACCGCCGGACGTTTATGACCGCGGTGCCGCTGGCCGGCGAACTGCTGGACGCCTGGCAGCAGGCGGTGTTGGACGAAGCGGGGCATGGCCGGGACGCGGCCTTCAGCGGTCTGGAGTTGTGGCAGCTGCGGCTCAATGAGCTGGCAAGAGACAGCCTGGATTACGTGCTGGATGAGATCGAGGCCGGGCGCTTTGATCCGGAGGAAGCGGAGATGGAACGCCTGGAGCGGGCGTATATGGAAGTTTACGAACTGGAGTAGATCAATGCCTATGTTCAAATCAGCATTTTTTATTCTCATCCTGGTCGTGGCGCTGTTGGGTGGCCTGGCGGCCGGCGCGGGCGCTGCCCCGCCGCAGGTGCCGCCGGCCCAGCCTTCGCCGCGCCCGCCGGCGTTTGGGGGCGGGCAGGAACAAAATGAAGGGTCGGATGATGACGGGGAGCCGGAGATCCACAGCGATCTGTGGGGCGCGGTCACCGATCTGTCCACCGGGCAGGCCGGCGCGGGGCTGGTGGTAGAGATCAACGGCGCGGTGGTCAGAACGGACGGCAGCGGGCGGTTTTCGCTGACCGGCCTGCCGGCGGGCGAGTACACGCTGCGCCTGGTTCTGCCCGGCGGCCTTCAGCCGGCCCGGTCGCAGTGGACGGTGTGGCTGGACGGCGAAAGTGATGTGACGGTGGAACTGGGATATTACAGCGTTCCCCCACCCACCCCGACGCCCACCCCGACCATGGTCTTACCCCAGACCGGCGCGGACGAGCGTTTTGAATTGTGGCTGATCGCCGGTGTGGTTTTGATTGAAATCGGTATATTTATCGCACTTTATGCGAGGAAGGGTAAAAAAACACAATGAAAATGAAATCACGTTTATTGACGACGGTATCTCTCTCACTGCTGGTTATCTTAGCTGTGGCCGGCTGGTTGAACACCGGCTTGACGCCGCCGGCGCAAGCCGCGCCGGGCCAACAGCCTCCCACTCCTACGCCCACCCGTGAATTGAAACCGGTGGTAGACGGGCGCGTGCGGCGGGCGCAGGTGCTGGCAGCCACCGGCGGGGCGCAGCCGGCGCCGCCCGATCTAAGCGCGCAGGAAGCGCCGCCGCAGACGGCGACCTGGAACGTGTACGACCATTACAACTTCACCGATGTGGCGGTCGATTTCAGCCTGGCTTACACCTCCACCTACGCTTTTTACTATATGGACGATGATTTTACGGTGTCACCCGCGACATTGGCGAACGTGGGCGCGGCCTTTGACGACAACTATATCAGCGTGATCGGCAACTTCGGTAGTACCCCGGATGTGGACGGCGAGCCGCGAGTCTTTGTGCTGTTGACCGACATTTTGGACGAGTACACCTACGACCCGGGGGCCACCACCTATGTGCCCTGTTTTTTCGACCCGTACCACCTGCATCCGGGCGAGCCGGGCTCCAACGGGCGGGAGATGCTGTTTTTGGACCTGAACCCGACGGTGCCCGACTCCGAGCAGGCAGACCGCTGCCTGACCCACCAACTGGCCCTGATGGTGGCCTACAACTACGACACCCAGGAAGCCTACTGGGCTGACGAAGGCATGGCGTACCTGGCTGAATTTGTGGCCGGCTACGGGCACCGCCCGGAGGTGGAGACCTATTTACAGGACCCCAACGTGCCGCTGACCGGCTGGACCGGGGGCGAGGCCGACATCGGCCAGGTATATTTGTGGACGCTGTATTTGCGCCAGCGATTTGGCCAAAGCGGGGTCAAGGACATTTTGCAGAGTCCGCTGCACGAACTCGATCCGATTGAACCGCTGCTGGGGATCAGCAAGCAGGACCTGTTTCACCAGTGGGTGCTGGCCAACTACCTGGATGACCCCATTCAGGCCGGCGGCGCCTACAGCTACGCCGAGATCGACATCGTGCCCTCGGGCGCCGACCAGGTAGCCAGTTTCACCCGCCCGCCGGCGTATGAGACGGTGCTGGTGGCCGACCAGGATTATGAGGTCATCAGCGGCACCCTCAGCGGTTACTACGCGGTCCGGTACGTGGAGATCGGGCGCAGCAGCGGGGTGGAGATGGTGATTGCCGACCACGCGCCGGACGGCGACTATGGCCAGTCAACGCTGATCAACGGCAACGCCAACTTTTTCAACTGGCAGAACCGGGTGGTGGATATGGGGTTTGGCACCGGCGACACGGCCCTGTTGGCCATTGGCCTGTCGCGCGAGAGCGGTTCGCCCGAGTACCGCTACAACGCCCAGGAATTTTTTGTCTATGACTATTATCTTCCGCTGATTTTTAAGTAGGACTCTGCATTACCCGAAAGGCTGAATTTCTATGAATAACAAACTCTCCCTGAGCCTGATCGCGATCCTCTCGCTGGCTTTGACGCTGCTGCTGGCCCAACCGGGGCTGGCCGGGCCGCTGTTCAACTCGCCCATCCCACCGCCAACGCAAGGCGAAGCGATCTGGTGCGCCGATATCGAATCTTCGTTCACGCCCGGCCCCGGCGCGGGAGAGATGTCGTTTGTGGCCACCTTGACCAACACCACCTACGTGACCACGCCGGTGGCCTACCCGTTGAATATTCCCGAAGGCCGGGTGCAGGTGGGGGTGTGGCAGGAGCAGCGGCGGCGGCAGACCAACACCGGCTATTTGTTCGGCGTGCCGGCCACCGATTTTCTGGCTACCGCGGTGATCAGCGGCACCTTCCCGGCCCCGGCTAACGGTTCGCCGGTGCGCTACTATCTGCGGCTGTGGGACGAGGCTGATGGGGCCTGGGGCCGGACCGGCTGCGAGCTGCCGCCGGAGGTGGTCAATCCCCCGGCTGCCCAGCCGCCCCCGCCCCAGCCGCTGGCGCCTCCGCACCGCGGCCGGCAGGCGACTTACGATCCGATCACCTTTACCTGGCAGCCGCCGGATGTGGCGGACGGCGTGGCGCCGGTGCTTGATTACGAGTTGGAAGTGACCTGGGGCGATGGCAGCACCCGGTCGCTCACCACCACGCTGACCCAGACCGTCGTGGCGCTGCCGGCGGCGCAGGACCAGATGGTCGGCTGGCGGCTGCGCTCGCGCAACAGCGCCGGGTATGGCCGCTGGAGCGATCCGGCCTGGGATTACGGCATCGACGCCACCGCGCCCGCGCTGACGCCGATCATAGAGACCCACGGGGTGATCTCCGGCACCTGGCAGAATATGGTCAGCAGCCCGGTCTTTACCTGGGCCGGCTCTGATCCGCAATTTGGCAGCGGGTTGAGCGGCTACTGGCTGGATTGGACGCCCACGCTGCCCTGCGCGCCGGCGGTCTTTACCACCACGACCGTTTATTCGACCACGGCCACCGGTGTCAATTACCTGTGCGTGCAGGCCCGGGATCTGGCCGGCAACGCCTCGCCGGTGCGGTCGTTTGAATTTCGCTACGATGCGCCCGGCGTTTCGCTGGACATAGCGCCGGATTTTGTTCTGGCCCGGCCGGGCCAGACGCTGGATGCGGTGCTGACGGTGACCAACGAGTCGCTGGCGGCTGATGTATTTACCCAGACGGCGGGCAGCGGGCCGTGGACGCTTTCCGGCCTGCCGGGTACGCTGGCGTTGGCCGGCAGCGGCGCGCTAACGTCCAGCGCGGTGCAGAGCCGGGCGCTGACGCTGGACATCCCGGCGGATGCGGCCGATGGCGACGGCTACATCGTGCCGATTACGGCCACCGGCCGGACGGGTAATTTCGCGATGGAGTCCATCGTGGTCACCGTGAGCCGGCCTGACGCGCTGGTGGTGGCGGGGGCGGATGACCAGACAGGCCGGTCCGGTGAGACGTTGACTTACACGTTGGCCCTGACCAACGGCGCGGCAGTGCCGGTGACGTTTGATCTGAGCGCCGGTTCAACCTGGCCGGTGTCGCTGCCCCTCTCGCTGACGGTGGCCGGGCAGGACGTGGCTCATTTTGAGGTTTCGGTATCCATCCCGGCGGGCGCGGCCCACGGGCAGGCCAATGCCGCCGCGATCACGGCCACCAACCGCGCGTATCCAACCTTCATATTGCAAACGACGATTACCGGCACGGCGAGCCGCAGCGCGGACGATCTGACCGTGACGCCGCCCGCGCAGGTGGGACTGCCGTCGCAGGACGTGGCTTACACTGTGACCCTGACCAACGGTTCGGGTGTGACCGATACCTTTGACCTGGCGGCCACTGCCGCCTGGCCGGTCAGCCTGGCCGATAGCGTGGCGGTGGAAGGCGGCGCCGGGGTCGAGGTGCCGGTTTCGGTGTTGGTGCCCGGCGGCGTGCTCAGCGGCACGGTCCATACCGCGACACTTTCCGCGGCCAGCCGGGCCAATCCCGCGGTGCAGCCGGGCGGGGTGATCACGACCGTGGTGGGTCGGGTAGACCGGCTGCAAATCCAACTGCTGCCGCCGGCGCGGGTGTTGAATGTGGCCGCCGGCGAGGTAGCCACCACCACGGCCACGGTCTGGTACCAAAACGGCTCCAACTATGTTGATGATCTGGCCGCGTCAGCCGCGCTGCCGTCCGGCTGGTCCGGCGGCGTACAGTCTCCGCAGACCTTTTTGCTCGATCCGCTGGCCGGGCGGCTGGGCCAGGTAGCCCTCACCATCCCGGCCACAGCCGGCTCCGGCGCGTACCAGGCGCCGGTCACCCTTCAGGGGCTGCATGCCCAATCGACCGCCATGCTGGATGTGGTGGTGGTGCGCGAAGAGGCGGCGCAAGTGGCGGACGGCGTCTACCTGCCCCTGATCGTCAAGGCCCAATCGTCGCCGCGGCCCGATCTGGTCGGATCATTTACTTTTGCCGGCGGCGCGCCGGTGGTGACGGTGGAAAATGTGGGGCAGGCGGCGGCAGAGGATTTCTGGGTTGATTTTTACGTTGATCCCGCGCCCGCGCCTGACGGGGCCAACCAGCCCTGGGACTACCTGTGTTCGGTGCCCCAGGACGAGTGCCAGGGCATTGCCTGGTATGTGTCCACTGAGATCGCGCCGGGCGGCAGTCTCACCTTGAGATTGGCCGACGCTTACCCGCCCAACACCCGCTGGAGCGGAGTCTCCGGCGCGCATGAGTTTTATGTGTACGTGGACAGCTGGAACCCGACCGTATCGACCGGCGCGGTGCTGGAAAGTGATGAGGGCAACAACCGGAGCTATCAGGTGCTGCTTGTTAGCAGCGTGGCGGCAGCCGGACAGGTGAAGTTTGAGCCGGTGGCCGGGCGCGTGCGACGCGGGGAGTAGAGCCGATGCAGATCATCATTGACACCGACAAGAATTTGACCGAGATTTCCCACGCCATTGCTACGGCGTTGGAAAACGTGGGCCAGGAACGGGGCTGGGACCTGCCCCTGCATGTGATGGAAGTGGTGATGACCCGGCTGACGATGGGCGGCTGGGTGGACAAAGCGCCGGGCGCCGCCCGGCGTGTAAAACGGATGTATCAGGCGATGGCCGGGCCGGACCGGCAGCAACAAACAGATACGCCACGCGGGGCGAGCGGCCTGCACCCGGTGGCGAGACGGCCGCAATTTTGCGGGCGAACCAAAGAAAGACGGTTCGCTTCGCTGATTGCGGCTTTTGTTTTTAGAAAAATGTGGAGCAAGCAAGATGCGCAATACGGAAAAATGGTTAGAAAAGTTGATCACCGGCCTGTCCCTGTTAGCTGGAGCGATTGTGTTTCCGATCGTCTTTCCTGTACTCGTGGCCTACTGGCATTTTACGGAGGAAAAATCTAATGAGCGTTAAACGCAGATACGGGCTCACTGCCATTCTGACAGCCATCGTGCTGTTGGCCATCGCCGGCACGGTGCTGGCCTTCGGCACCCAGTGGAGTACCCACTTTGACAGCGGCGGTGATCTGAACCAGTGGGATGAATTTCTCATCGGCTCGTGCAGCGGCCAGGACCACGGGGTGTCGGGCAGCTCGGTGCGGATGCGGGCCGACCACGGCACCGAATGTTTCGGCGCCTATTACCGCGACAACGCCGGCCATCCGGGTACCTTCCCCAACGGCGAAGACGTGCGGGTGATGTGGCGCTGGCGGTACCCGGAGTGGGGCTGGATGGGCACCCAGGCGGGCCAGTTGACCGGGCGCTACGGCGGCCCGCTATATTACGGCATCTCGGCGGTGGACAACGACAGCCGGGACTACGCCCACGACACCTCGTACGGCGCCTGGGGTTCCTGGGACATCACCAACCCCAAATGGCGCACCAGCAGCCGGGATACCGGCTGGCACGTGTCCACCTTTGATTTCATCTGCGACGGGCAGCAGATGTATTGGCACGCCGACGGCAGCCGCTATCACCAGGTCACAAACGGTACGGCGCTGCCGGCAAATCATGAAAGCCGCCCCTACCAATTCTGGTTCGGCAATTTGCTGAGTACCGGCGGCATCGGCCACGACTGGACCGGCTTTGATATCGACTACGTGTATGTGTACTCGGTGCCGCGGCCCCAGATGAACACGCCCAGTCCGGGCAGCGGCGGCACGCAGGCGGTGAGCTGGAACGCGGTGGCCAATACGCCCCAGCCGGGCGGCGCGAGTTGGGGCATCGAGTACCAGGTGCGGGCCTGCACCGACCCCAATTGCAGCAGCGTGGCCGACACTTCAAGCTGGCAAAGTGGCACGGACTACACCTTCAGCGGGCTGGACGTCAACCGCACGTATTATTACGAAGCCCGCGCCCGCTGGGTGGGCACGCCGGAGCTGGTCACCTGCTGGGGCAACACGGTCAACGCCCAGAGCCAGGGCATTCCGGAGGTGAGCGTGGCCAAGAGCGCCACGGCTGAAGCCGGGCCGGGCGAGGTCATCAGCTACACGGTGGTGGTGCAAAACCCGGGCAGCTCCGCCGCGAGCGGGGTGCAGGTCAGCGACCCCATCCCGCAGTATGTGACCAATCCGGCCAACATCAGCGACGGTGGTACGGTGGCCGGTAATGAAATTGTGTGGAACCTCGGCAGCCTTAATGCCGGCCAGAGCCGCACGCTGAGTTGGCAGGGCACGGTGGAGACCGGTATCGGCGCTGAGATCACCGAGATCGTTAATGTGGCCTCCGCCTGTGATGACGCGAACCACTGCGATGAGGGGCAGGCGAGCACCACAGTGTTGGTGCCCGGTCTGGCGCTGGCCAAAAGCGCGCCGGCCGAGGTCAAACCGGGCGAGACTTTTACCTACACGCTGACGGCGGCCAACACGGGCAATATGGCGCTGGCCGGCGTGGTGGTGCGCGACCCGATCCCGCAGTATGTGACCGACCCCACCCGGATCAGCCACGGCGGGCAGGTAGGCGGCGGCGAGATTGTCTGGGACCTGGGGCAGTTGTCGCCGGGCGAAAGCCAGGTACTCAGTTGGCGGGGGCGGGTCAATCCGGTCATCCCGGTGAGTGAGTCCGAGATCATCAACCTGGCTGCGGTCAGCACCGATATCGGGCTGAACACCGAGGCGCAGGCGGCCAGCACCGTGCTTCAGCCGGAGATGTCGGTCATCAAAGAGGCGACCACACCGATCATGCCGGGTGAAGTGATCACCTACCAGATCGAAGTTGCCAACCGGGGCAATACCACGCTGTGGCAGGTGCACCTCGAAGATCCGCTGCCGGCGCACATCACGCCCGCGCCCTACAGCATCTCGGACAACGGTTATGAAGTACCCGGCGCGATCGTCTGGGAAAATCTGGGCGACATCGAGCCGGGCCAAAGCCGGGTGGTGAGCTGGCAGGGCCAACTCGACTCAATGGTGCCGGCGTCGGTTGATGAGATCCGCAACGTGGCTACGGCTACTGCCGGGGGCGGGCTGAGCGAGCAGGGCGAGGCGTTGAGCGAGATCTTGCAGCCGGGATTGGCGCTGGTCAAAGACGCCGCCGCTACCGCTTATGCGGGCGGGGAGATCAGTTACGTGCTCAATTTGACCAACAACGGCCCGGGGCTGGCCCGCTTCGTTGAAGTGCGCGACCCGCTGCCGGCGCATACCTGGTTTGTGCCGGATGTGGCCCCCAGCATCAACAACTACGGCACGCTGGAAGGTACGGATGTGGTCTGGCGGTTCAATGAACTGCAACCGGGCGAGACGGCGATCTTGCGCTGGCGGGCGCAGCTCAATGTGGATGTGCCGGCGGGGGTGGAGACGATCCCCAACCGGGCCTGCGCCACGTCGATGGAAAGCGTTGACCCGGCGTGCGCCGAGGCGGTGACCGAGCTGCTTGATCCGGGCCTGCTGGTGCTGCACAGCTGCGCCGATTTTGCCCAGGCCGGTGACGCGGTGGATTACGAGGTCTATATTGAAAACGGCGGTACCGGCGTGGTGCGCGACGCGGTGGCCCGCGAGACGCTGCCGGCAGGCACCACCTATGTGCCCGGTTCGGCCAGCGGCGGCGGGCGTCTGGTGGGCGATGAACTGGTTTGGGAGTTGGGCACGCTGGCCCAGGGCGCCCGGACCACGCTGAGCTACCAACTGGCGCTTGATCCCGGCCTGGACGCCGATCACCTGGAGAGCGTGGTCCGGCTCACCTCAGCCGATGAGCCGGTAGAGACCCGCGCCTGCCAGACGGGGCTGGTCATCCCGGCGTTGTCGATCAGTAAAGAAGCGCCGGCCGAAGCCCTGGCCAACGATGTGATTGAATATACGTTGACGGTGCAAAGCACCGGGCCGGTGGCAGCTTACCACACCGTTGTGACCGACGTGGTGCCGTTTGGGGCGGATTACGTGCCCGGCACAGCTTCAGACGCGGCGCAGGTGGGCGACGAGCTGGTATGGCAGTTGGGTGATATGGCTCCGGGGGAGACGGCGGTGCGCCGGTTTCAGGCAGTGGTACACGCGCCCCGGGGGGTGACCGAAACGTTGATCTACAACGAAGCGGTGGCCACCGCTGACCGGGCGGTGGCGGTACGGGCCAACGCCACGACCACCGTGCCGAGGCCGGTGCTGCATGTGGCCAAAAGCGCGCCGGCTGAGGTGGAGCCGGGCGGCGTCATCTCCTACACCTTGACCGGCGGCAACTACGGCCCCGGGCTGGCCCGCCGGACGGTGCTGCGCGACAGCGTGCCGGACGGTTTGATCGTGTTGCAAGATACGATTGGCGACGGCGGCTACTATGATCCCGAACAACACGCGGTCATCTGGCCGCTGGGCGATGTGGCCGGTGGCCAGGCGGTCCAGCGGGATTTTGGCGCGCTGGCGCCGCTGACGCTGCGGCCCGGCAGCCGCACGCTGGACAATCACGCCTACATCAGCTCGCCTGACGCGGTGCCGGCCCACGCTCACGTCCAAACGGCCATCTCCGGCACCTTCACCGTGGTCGGGCTAAAGACAGCCGGCGCCTACAGCGAGCCGGGCGGCGTCATTGATTACGCGGTGCAGGTGCACAACGGCAGCCCCAATGTGGCGGCCAACGTGGTCATCCGCGATCCGCTGCCCGCCTACACCCGGTATGTGACCGGCACGGCCTCGCTGCCGCCGGCCTTTGAGCAGGACGGGGGCACGCTGGTCTGGAATTTGGGCGTAATGGCGGCGGGCGAGACCCGCGAGGTGCGTTTCCAGGTGGCGGTGGACGATGTGGTGCCGGATTGGCTGGACCGGGTGACCAACGTGGCCGCGGTCAGCTACAGCGGCGGCAGCAGTTTTGAAGCGCGGGCCGTCACCTTACTGCCGGCAGCCGAGTTGATGGTGGCTGAGGAACCGACCCCGGTTCCACCCACATCGACGCCGCGTCCGCAGGAACCGACATCTGTATCCCCGCCGACCGAGACGCCGCTGCCGGCCCAACCGCCGGTAGTGACGGTGCCGCCACCGCCGACCGAGACTCCAACGCCTGCCCCGACCCCCTTGCCGGCACCCGCGTTGGTCAAATCGGTTTCGCCGGAGGTGGTGCAGGCGGGCCGGCAAACACCGGTGACCTGGCGGCTCAATTTCTCCAACCCCACCCCGCTGACCATCGTCGGGGTGCGGGTGCGCGATCCGCTGCCGCAAGGATTGGTCTATGTAGGCAGCACGGCCAGTCAAGGCCAGGTGGAGATCACGGGCGACATTTCCCAAACTGTGGTGGTGGCCAATGTAGGCGATGTGGCCCCGGGCGCGCAGGTGGAGATCGTGCTGGACACCCTGGTGGTCAGCGATACGACTGCGGGCACGGTCTTTGCCAACCGGGGCAGTTACACCGCGGCCAACGTTGATCCGGGCCAGTCCAACGAGGTGCAGGTCGTGGTGGAAGGGACAGCGGTGCTGCCGGTGACCGGCGGGCTGCTGGACCCGCGCACGCCGGCGGGCCGGGTGACCTGGGGCGGCGTGATGCTGCTGGCGGTCTGCGGTTGGGGCGTGTGGCGATTTAGCGGGAGGCGGTCATGAAAAAAGCGAACATTTCGGTCACCATTGAATGTATGCCGGCGGCGGGCCGGCTGCCCCAGGCGGTAGCCCTGGTTGAGTTGCTGTTAAACGATCAGTTTGACGGGCGGGAAGTGCCGGCGGCGCTGGTGTCGGTGCTGCTGGAAATCTCCGGGCGGCTGGAAGCGGGCGAGCTGCCCAATGCGGCGAGATCATATGAAGCCTGGGAGCAGGTGGAGGCCGCCTGTGAGGTGGTGGCGGAGCAGTTGCAGAGCGTTTTGACCCGGAACGTTATACGCTCTGAGCCGTCTTTGGCCGGGACGAACGGTTCTAACGGCACACACGACTGTATTGAATTGAACTTTCAGGAGGCAGAGGAATGAGGACACATCACCAACCCTTTATCCAGGTCATCACCAGCCTGATCATAGCGGCAACGATCAGCGCCGCTGCCTGGTTGACGTTGGCGCCGCCGGCGGCGAGCCAGGAGCCGGCGGGGCAGGCGCGCCCGGTTTCGGGCTGGGGGCAACTGCCGGCCACGCGCACGGTGGAGACGGGCCTACTGGGGGCGACCGGCGTGGATACGCGCACGTTTTATTCAACCGATTTTCAGACCTACGAATGTTTCCAGGTGCAGGCGGCGCTGGAATATACCGGCACCCACAGCCGGGTGTATGTGGACACCACCCAGGGCTGGGCGCGGGCGCTGGTGACCGATACGGCCCAGGCCTTTGACGCGATGTGGCCGACTTTGCTGGCCACCTTTGGCCCGGTGCCCGATGATGACGGCGACCCGCGTTTTACGCTGCTGCTGATGGACGTGCGGGATCAGTATTATCACGATCCCTTTGCCACGACCTACATCCCGGCCTATTTCGATCCCATCAACCAGGCGCCCGGCTCGTGCAGCAACAACCGGGAGATGATCTATGTGGACCTCAACCCCACCAGCCCGCCGGGACTGGACGGCAAACGCGGTATGGCCCACAGCCTGGTCAACGCCATCAGCTGGCAGGCGGACCCGGACGAAGCGCTGTGGCTGGATGAGGCGCTGGGCTACCTGGGTGAATATGTGGCCGGGCTGGGCAACCGGCCGGAGGTCAGCGATTACCTGGCCAACCCGGCCAACCCGCTGACCGGCCACACCGGCGGAAGCGGCGATACGGGGCAGGAGTATCTGTGGGGCTTGTATTTGTACGAACAGTTTGGCCCCACCGCCATTTACAGCCTGACCCAGTCCGGCCTGAACGGGATGAGCAGTATCGAGGCTGTCACCGGCGAGGCGGCGGGCGACATTTATCACCGCTGGGCGCTGGCTAATACGGTGGACGAGGGTGGCGGGGTTACGCCGTACGGTTACGCGGGGCTGGATATTGTGGCCACCGGCGGCAACGGCGATACCACTTTCACCCGCCCGCCGGATACCGACATTGTAATTGACGCGCCGGCGGGCTGGCCGGGTACGCCGCCCTACAGCCGCCCGGTGGGGCTGGACATCGCGGGCAGCTTTGAGGGGGTGGGATATTGGGCCACCGCCTACTACCGGCTGTGGCCAACCGGCTTTCCGACCTGGATCGTGGACGCTTCGGATTATAAGCCCTTTGGCCAGGGCGTCTACAGCGACGCGGTAACGGTCGATGCGAATTGGACCAATGTGACCACCGTGCCCACGGCGATGACCGGCACGTCCTACATTTTTGAGGTATCAGCTTCGCGTGAGACCGGAGCGCTGGGCCAGTATCGCTACCAGATCTGGCCCATGTACCCGCCCTGGTGGCCGGGCTGGGACGACGGCGACGATGATGAGGACGGCGACTGCATCCCGGACTGGATCGAGTGCCCTGATACGCCGTGCCGCGACACCGACGGGGACGGCACGCCCGATTTTCAGGACACCGATAGTGACAACGACGGGCTGGACGACCGCTGCGAATATGGCAGCGAAACCTGTCCGGTGACGGGCGAGCCGGTCGACAGCGATGGCGACGGCACGCCCAATTATTTAGACGACGATGATGACGGCGACGGCGTGCCCACCATCGAGGAGATCGGCGCGGCGCAAACGTGCAGCGAGGCGCCCGACTGCGATGAGGACGGCATCCCCGATTACCTGGACACCGACAGTGATGATGATGGGGAGCCGGACGGCACCGACAGCAGTTTAGAGTGCGCGGCCCAGGGCATCGGCTGCGGCGGCAGTCAATACGGCATCTGTTTGCCCATCATCTGCAAGGAGTTTTCCCAATGAAAAAGCAATGGCCGGTTTTGTTGGCCGCCGGGTTGAGCCTGGCGCTGGTATTTGGATTGGGCTTGAGCGACGCAGCAGTAGTGGAGGCCATGTTCCAGTCGCCGCTGCCGACCGACACGCCCACGGCCACCCATACGCCGACCTGGACGCCGACGCCCACCCTGACCCCGACCCCAACCGTGGGGCCGCCGCAGCTGGCTCCCGCGGCCCTGTGCGGCCGGGTGGGTGATGTGGTTACGGTGGACGGCGAGAATTTTGTGGCGAACGCCCTGGTCCATATCACCTGGAGCGGTTTTGGGCTGGGCACGACGCCCTCGCCGGTGCAGGCCGATCCGGCCGGGCGCTTTCGCTTTACGTTTGTGGTGCCCAACGATTACGCCGGGCCGCACCTGGTGCGCGCTTCCGACGGGCAGCGCGTGGCCCAATTCACCTTCAACCTGGGCGGCGACTGCCTGCCGCCGACGCCGACCGAAACCCGCACGCCGGCGTCTTCGCCCACGCCGACCGAGACGGCGACGCCGACCCTGACCCCGCCGGCCGAAAACCCCCGGCTGCGCTGCGAGCCGGACGCGGCGGTGCCGGAGCAGGTGATCTACGTCTATGGCGAGAATTTTCATCCGGGCGGCCATTTTTACCAGCTGCGCTGGGACGGGGTGGTCGTTCCCTGGGCGCCGGACGGGCTGACGGTGGGCGACGACGGCACATTCACGTTGTGGTTCGCGGCCCCGTCGGACAGCTACCAGGTACACACCCTGGTGGCCGACGACGGCAAAGGCGGGCTGGCCGAATGTTACATTGATTTGATGCCGCGCGACCCGACCCCGACCTGGACGCCGACCGCGACGTTGACCCCCACGCCGACGGCCACCTGGACGCCCGGCCCGCCGCCGCGCATCACGGTTACGCCCACACTGGAGCCGTCGCCGTTTGAGCATTGTATGGAGGCCGACGCGGTCTTTACCCGCGATCCGCTGGTGGACACCCGCATTGATGCCGGCATTGTGCTGACCAACACCAACGTGGCCTGGGAAGACAACCGGGTGCAGCTGGCGATCTGGCAATATACCCGCTTGCAGGCGTCTGACACCGGGGTTCGTTTCAGCCTGCCGGCGCTTGCCGCAGGCGAGTCGCTGACGCTGCGCCAGCAGTTTCAAACGACGCAGTACGCCGGGCCGGTCTGGTTTCAGGTACGGCTGGTCAATACCCTGACCGGGCAGGCGTCGGTCTGCACCTCGCCCTGGTTCGTGCTCTACGCCCAGGATGATGAACCTTACGCCCCGCCCTTGATCCACCCGCCCGATAACGTGTGGCTGGACAGCCGCGAGTTAGACCTGGACTGGCTGGCCTCGGGAATACCCGAGGGGGCCGGGCCGGTAGACGGCTACGAGGTGCATTTGATGGACCTGGGCAGCGGCGATCTGCTGATCCAACAAACCGGCCCGGATGTGACCGCCTGGACGCACCAACTGCCTGTCGATTACGGGGCGCGGCAACTGGCCTGGCGGGCGCGGGGACACAACAGCGGGGGCTGGGGCCGCTGGGCCACCGCCTTTTATTTCGGGGTGGATACCACCCGCCCGGTGGTGGACATTGCCCTGGCCGGTACGGCGGGCACCAATGAGTGGTGGATTTCGCCCTTGACGGTGCGTCTTGGCGGCAGCGATCCGGCGCCGGGGTCGGGGCTGAAGGCCACCTATTTGCAAATCGGCGACGGGCGCTGGGAGCAGGTCATTCCGGGCGGGGCCAGTGAGGTGGATATGGAGGGCGAGTTCAACCTGCGGGCTTACGGCCGGGATTGGGCGCTCAATCGCAGCCTGATGGCGGTGGAGCCGGTCAAGATTGACCTGCACGCGCCCCACAATTTGGCCGCGAACTTCGCTTATGAGGCCACCTCCTCGGGCTGGTACACCGCGCCGGTGACCATCAGTATCACGGCAGAAGATGTGGTCTCCGGCGTGGCCGAGCGGCGGGTGCGCGTGGGTGGCGGCGGCTGGCAGGTCGATGAGCTGTTGGTCGCTACCGAAGGCATTCACGACGTGGAATTTATGGCCCGGGACGCGGCGGGCAACGAGACCCAAATTCGCCAGAGTACGGCCAAACTGGATTTGACCCCGCCGGGTGGGGCCATCGCGCTTAACGGCGCGTTGTGCCAGACATGTGAGCCGGTGGTGGCTAGCGTGGCCGGCGGGGACGGGGCCAGCGGGCTGGGCCACTGGACGCTGTCACTGGTCTTGCCGCAGCAGGCCTCATCCGGGTCGCGCAGCGGGCTGGCCGCGCCGCTGCGCCAGGGGGAGACGGTGCTGGCTTCCGGCAGTGAAAGTGCCGATGAAGTCACCCTGGACGGCGGCCAACTGCCGGTGGGCCAGATGACGCTGCGGCTGGCGGTGCAGGATGTGGCCGGCTGGGTCAATACCCGGGCGGTGACCCTCACCAACGCCGCGGCGGTGGCCGGCGCGACGCCCACGCCCTGGTTGATGGCCACGGCCACGCCCTGGCCCTCAGTAACGCCCGGCGCAATGCCGTATGCGACGATTACCCCGACGCCGGGCGGCAGTTCCGGCGGGGGTGGGGACGACGGAGATGACGATGACGGCGGCGGTGACAATGGTGGGGGTGGCCAGGGCGGCGGTGACGGCGCGTCGGGCTATCCGGTCGGCGGAACGGTGGTGCCGGCCATTTTGCCGGTCACCGGCAGCGGTGAGGTGCCGGCCATCTTGTGGCTGGCGTTGCTGATGGCCGTCACCGGCCTGACCTGGCTGATCGTGGGGCTGTGGGCGGGCCGTAAACAAGATTAAAGATTAGTTATGAGCGTAAGGAGTGAATGTATGTTTGTAGCACTATCCGGAAAAGGCGGCGTGGGCAAAACCAGCCTGGCCGCCCTGATCCTCGATGAATTGGCGCGATTTGATTATCCCGGCAAGGTGCTGGCGGTGGACGGCGATCCGGCCATGACGCTGCATATGGCGTTGGGAATTGGGGCGCCGCCGGTGACGGTGGGCGCGGTACGCGACAGCCTCAAGTTGGATGCCCGCGCGCTGCGCGAGTTGCCGGCGGGGCGGCGTTCGCCGGGCGGGCACGTGCTGGGGCAGCTGCGCCGGCAAAACGTGGTGACCCGCCACCGGCTGCGCGGCATGTTTTTCGACTATATGGCTATGGGCCAGGGCGAAGGGCGCGGCTGTTACTGCGCCATCAACGGCGCGCTCAAGCAGGCGCTGGGGGCGATCACGGGCAGGTATGACCTGGCCGTGGTAGATAACGAGGCCGGGCTGGAGTGGGTCAACCGCTACCGGACGGAAAGCATCGATCTGTTTTTGGTGGTGGCCGGGCCGGATCGCACTTCGCAGCAGGTGGCGGCCCGGATCGTTGAGACCGCGGAACAGATGTCGATCGAGATCGGCGAGACGTGGGTCATCTACAACCGGGTGATGGAGCAGCTGGTGCCTGAGAACTACCGCCACGTCCTGGCGCACCGTTTCAACGGCCACCAGAGCCTGGTGGTGCCGCACAGCTGGGGGATCACGCCGCTGGAGGTCTATGACCAGCAGCCGGTGGTGCGGCTGTCGCAAAATGATGCGATGCGGCTGGCCGTAGCGCCGATTGTGGAGCGACTGGTCCAATGTGCGTAAGTTTTTGCCACCGGAAGACGGTGCTTTTCTGGAACCATGAGTCGTGCGATGCGCGCGACTGCCCGGTAGCGGCCGGCCCGCACGGGGATTGCGCCACCTGCCGGCACAGTCGCGGGGGGATGTGCGATCTGACCCGCGCGCCCCAGCCGGCGGACGGCGGCTGCTGCCACCACAATGTGGCGGTGGTGGCGGGGCGGGTGGAGGTCAGTTGGGATATGCTGGCACCGCTGCTGATCCGGCCGGAGGAACTGGTGGAGCAATTTTTGCGGGATTATGACGTGCCCTTCTATCGCGGCCCCCAGGCCCGGGTGTTGGTGGATCCGGCTGATTTGAACCTGCCGCGCACCTACGGTATCGGCACGGAGGCGGCGGGTGAGGAAGATATGGACTGGTCCGAATGGGCCGAACAGTGGTGTCTCGACGAGGTGCCGTTGGTTGAAGATGCGCTATCTGGGGAATTCCCCAGATAGAAATTGAGGCAGCACAGACTGTATCTGGGGATTCCCCAGATAGAACGGAAGCCAACGATGTTAAGCAAGGCAAAACAAGGGTTGATAGGGCTGATGCTGGCGCTATTGGCGGCTGCGCCGGCGTCCACGCCGCTGGTGGGCTGGCCCGCCGGCGGGCAGATGACCCAGGCCTTTGGCTGTTCGGTCTATTACAGCGGTATTGCCGGGCCGGAGTGCCCGCCGGCAGCGCCCTGGTTCCACGATGGGGTGGACATTGGCGCGCCGGTGGGTCGTCCGGTCCGGGCCGCGATGGCCGGCACCGTGATCTTTGCCGGCGCGGACGGCGGCGGGCCGGTGTGCCGCGGCGGATATCGCGGCTACGGGCTGGGCGTGGTGGTTGACAACGGCCGGGGCTGGCAGACGCTGTACGCCCACCTGTCGCGGGTGGATGTGGCCGTGGGGCAGGTGGTGGGCCCCCAGACGATCATCGGGGCGGTGGGGGAGACCGGCTGCGTGAGCGGCCCGCACCTGCATTTTGGCTTGAAACATCACGGGGTTCTGGTTGATCCCGTCAAATATATTCCGGATTGAAAGGATTTTTGAAAGATGAAAAAAGTAACGATCAGTCTCATTGCCTTGGCCGGTCTGCTGCTGGCCTGCAAGCTCACGGGCGCGGTGATACCGGCGGCTGATGCCCGTCCAGCGGCGCCGGCCACGCGGGTCATCAAGCAGCTGCCAACGGCGACTCCGACGGGCGGGTTGACGATCCTGGAAGCCTGGCAGCGGGCCAAACCCGAGGCGCAGGCGTGGGCGCCGGACGCGCGGCTGGGCGTCAAATGGTTTTGCCAGGGCGTCTTGACCCCTGAGGGGCGCTGCAACGGCTGGAGTGGCCTGGTTGGCTCCGCGTCCAACCAGGCGGTGGCTGAATTGGATGTCATCCGGGAGGGCGAGGTTGAGTTTGAGCCGATTGTCACCCATCCCTCGGTGGTGGAAGAGGTGCTGGTAGCGCCCTTTACGCCGGAGGAGTTTTTGGACAGCCCGGCGATCATGCAGCGGGCGCGGGCCTGGCTGACGGCCCAGGGGCTGCGTGAGGAAAAGACATCTATCAAGGGGCTGGCGCTCAAATCGCATCGGGCCGATCTGGAATATTGCCAACTCTCATCGGCCACCGCGGTCTATATTCTGGAGACCCGGCGGCCTTCGGGCAAGCTGTGCCTGGACCCGTACAGCGGCTCGGTTATCTTTAGCAAGGTGTGGTAGGTTAGATGGATTTTGGCATTTCCCAATCCCTGGAGCAGGCCATTTACACCATGCTCAACTCGCTGGCCGTGATCCTGTGGCGGCTCAATGCGGCCTGCATCAATATTTCGATGCTGGCCTACCAGACCCAGGACTGGCTGACCGGTGAGAACGGCGGGGTTTGGGGCGTGCTGACCTATATGACGGGCTCAGACGGCATCTTTGGTCCGAAGGTTTGGGCAGCCTTTTTTACCCTGGCCCTGGTGGTCTGGGGATTTTCGCGGGTGGCGCGTCCCTTTTTCCCCAACGCCCAGCCGGTCCATATCGGCAAACTGTTTATGTTCGGGGTGCTGTCGTATATCGTCATCACCCAGGGCACGCAGTTGATGCACGATATGGAAGATTGGCGGGTTGAGGCCGGCGACTATATGTACGAGCGGATGACCGAAGACGGCGGGCGGGAAATGGACATTCCGGGTGGCGGGTCAGGGTCGGACGAACCGCTGAACGACCCCAAAGATCTGGACGGCGAAGCGCCGATCCGGGGCTGGGAAGCGGTCAGCGCTTCCTACTTTCTGGTCAACGACATCGAGGAGTTGCAGGCCTCGGTGCCGCCGGAGGATTTTCGGCGGGTGTACTGCCTGTATGACCCCAACGAACCCATCAACGAGCAAGATGAAGAGAATTTGGACGGGTGCAGCCCGCAAAAGGCCTGGGATGAATGGGATGAGCTGGATGTGACGCTGCCGATCACCAATGTATGGGGCATCGAGCTGCCGGTGGATGTGGCTATCGAATACCCGATGGTGCAGGAGCATCCGGAGAACCGGCAGTTAGGCATTCGCAGCGCGCAAAACGGGGTGGCGCGGCTGGCGTTGGGGCCGATCGTGGCCCTGTTCCCGCTGGTGGAGGCCAATATTTCGTTGATGCTGGCGCTGGCCTCCAGCTTCATTTACCTGAGTTTGCCCATTGTGCTGCTGTTTGGCTTTTTTATGGCCACCGAGACGTTGGCCAACCAGCTGTTGATGCAGTTGATCAACATCTTCATTCGCACCCTGATTCTCAACAGCCTGGTGGCCCTGTTTTTGATGCTGCTGACGGGCACGGCGGTCAACGGCAGTTTGATGAGCTATCTGGGCCTGGTCGGGGTAGGGCTGGCTGGCGGCTTTTTGCTGACCCGTTTTGCCGCCGACACGATGAAGGAGTCGATGGGCATGGCGTTTGGCGCGGTCAGCCGCATCTGGACGCGCAGCGCCACGGCCACCATGGGCGAGAGCGCGCGGCGTCCGGCCCAGATGGCTATGGGGGCGGCCACGTTGGCCGGGACCGCGGCCACGATGATGGCGGCCAGCCGGTCGCTGGGCGTGATGAACGCGCCGGATGTGGCTGAAACCGGGTATGAGGCGGGTAAGCGGGGGCTGGCCGACCTGCAAGGCCGCCCGGCGCGCGGCAGCGGCGGCGGGCCGGCCATTCCGGCGCCGCTGATGCAGATGGCAAACGGGGGCACGGGTCAGCCGGGATTTGCGCCGGCCAATGGGGCCAATGGGGCGTCTCAGGCCGATGTGCCGCTGCGGTGGGGCAATCTGCCGGCAGAGCAAAGCGGGAGCGGGGCGGCGGCTTCAGGGAGTGCGAATGGCGGCCCGCCGGCAGCCGGCGGTTATGGCCGCGCGGCCGGCAGCCCGGTGCGGCGCTGGGCCGAACAGGTGTATGAGAGCCGGCAGGCGGCGGGTGGTACAGGGCAGGCAGCGGGCCGGCAGCAGGCGGCGGAGGCCGGGCGCATGCTGGTGGGCGAGGAGCTATCGACCCAGGCCCAGGCGGCCATGTCGCGCCACAGCCGGCAGGAGACGCAGGCGGTGCTGGCGGCCACCGAGCGGGCCGCGGCCAAAGCGCCGCCGGAGAAATTTGTGCGCAGCGACGGGCAGGTTGCGGCGGAAGGGCTGCGGGCGGTGCGGGCCGAATTGGATGCGAAGACGGCCGCCTCGTTTGAGGGCCGCCAGGGCCGGCGCGATCTGGCGGCGTTGGTGGCGGCCGGGGTGCAGCCGCAAAAAGAGGCCACGCCGGCCCAGTTCCGCCAGGCGGCGGCTCAGGTCCCGGACGGCCGGGGCGAGCGGGCGCCGGGCCGGACGGTGCCCCGGTCATTGGGGCTGGACCCGGTGGCGGCCGGAGCGCATTTTTCCGCCCTGAACCGCTTCACCCGGATGAGCGAGCAGGCGGGGCTGACGGCCCGGCAGCGGGGACAGTTGCTTCAGGAGGTCAAACAGGACGGCAAGGTGTCGGCCAACCTGCGCAAGGAGATCGAGGCCTCGCTGCGGGGACACGAGGGCAGCGGGGTACGCGGCGTACGTGACGTACGGATGGACGATTTGGTCAAAAACGCCCAGGCGCTGCCGGAGACGCTGAAAGGGCCGATGCAGGTCAAACTGCCGGGCGGCAGCGTGCAGCCGGCGGGGCCGGAAACGGATGACGGCAATCTCAAACCGGGCAAGAAAGCGGAGAAAAAATCGGCCGCCAAGACGCCGTCGTTCGGCGACAACCGGCCTGGCGGCAAGCAGCGGCGCGCGGCAGACAAAGCGGTGGTACGTGAGACCGAAGCGGCCCAACTGCTCAATCCTGAATTTCAAGCGGGGAACACACAGCAATGATATCTATTCAACGGATCGCACTGATCAGCTTTCTCATAACTATCCTTTACGCGCCGGCGGCGGGAGCGCAGACGCCGGATACGCCGGCGCCAACGGCGGAACCGACGCAAGCGACCGGGGTGGCGGGCCAACAGGGCGATACGGCCACCCCAACCGATACGCCGGTCCCGACCGCGACTCCTACTGCGACGCCGCTGCCGACCGATACACCGACGCCAACCGCTGCGGCCACAGCGACGCCAACGCCGACCCAGTCACCCGCGCCAACGGTCACGGTGAGCGGGCAAGAGCAGCAAACGCCCACCGATACGCCGACCGCGACCTTGACCCCGACGCCGACCCGCACAGTCACCCCGCTGTGGCCGACCGATACGCCCACGCCGACACCGGTCTGGACGCCCACTTCCACCTGCGCCGATGGTTGGGAACCGAATGAAAGCCCCGGCACCGGCCCGGCGCTGATCATCAACCAGACGGTGAGCATGTTGACGCTGTTTCCCTCCGGTGACGTGGACTACTTCCCGCTGTGGGGCAAGGGCGGCACCTATTACCAATTGACCACGGCCACCAGCGAGGGGGTGGATACCCGGGTGCGGGTCTTTGATCCGACCGGGGCGCTGATCGCGGAAAATGACGATTACGAGCCGGGCAATCCGGGCAGCCGGGTCACCTTTATGGCTCCCGGCGAGGGCTGGTTTGCGGTGGCGGTGGACTCGCGGGCGCCGATTAAGTGGGGCTGCCGGCAGTATACGCTTACGTTGATCGACGTCTCGCCGCCGACGGCCACGCCCACGGCCACGCCCGGTCCCTCGCCGACCGGCACCCGCCCGCCGACGACCACGCCCACGGCGACTGCGATCCCCGGCGAGGTGATGTACGACGAATATGAGCCCAATCCCAGTTTTGAGTGGGCGGCGAATGTGGGCGTCAACCAGACCTTGAACCTGAATTTCAACCCCTATCCGGCGGGCAGCAACGACGTGGACAACGACTTTTTCCGGCTGTATGTGAAGGTGGGCGATGTGCTGCGCTTTGAGACCGGCAGCCTGGCCGAGGGGCTGGACACCAATTTGATCCTGTACCGCGACAACGGGGAGGTGGTGGCCGGCAACGATGATTGCCAGGCCGGCGAGCGGCGCAGCTGTTTGGAGTGGCGGTCGGATTATACCGGCATTGCCTATATTTTGGCCGGGCCGGTGGGCACTATTCCGGAAGCGGTTTCAGCCGGCTCGCGGGCCTACAGCCTGTCAATCGAGAATGTGGCCGGGCAGGTGGTCACCCCGCTACCAGGTAGCGGGCCGCTGCCAAATGGTACGGGCGGCGCTGCCGGCGGGACGCCGCAATTTGGCGAGGAGCTGCCGTGGGCGGTCACGCCGTTACCTCCAACGGCCACGCCGGTGGCGGCGGAAGCCGGCGACGAGACGGGCGAGGCGGGCAGCCCGGCGCCTACGCCCACGCCGGCGGTGATGGTGCGCTCCTTTTCGTTGGCGCCGCCGACGGCCACGCCCAAACCACTGCAAGCGATGACGGTGCAGATCACGGTCTATTACGATGAAAACAACAACCGGGCGCCGGACACCAACGAAGGGGTGGCCGGGTTGAGCGTGCGGGTGTTGGACAGCTCGACCAACCAGGTGCTGGGCCAGAGCTTTACCGACACCTATGGCCACGCGATTTTGGCGGTTTCGGCGCCGGGCGAGGTGCGGTTGAGCATGCCCTATCTGGGCTACAACCAGTCGGTGCGGCCGCCGGGCAAGGAGTTGTTTGTGCGGCTGACGCCGCTGCGGCTGCCCAGTTTGATCCCATAAAAGCGGGCGGGGAAAAAAGTGTACCCCCTGTGGAAAAAGTTGTACCGGGTATGGAAAAGTTGTCAAGCATTAATGGCGAAAACCATGGGCCAATGTATGGGCCAAAGTGTGACACAGGTTACAGGAACAAAAGCGCATGTATGAAGACGTCCGGCTGACGGCGGAAGAGAACAAAATATTTGAGGAATTCTACAAGCGGCGCTTGATCGAGGCCGGCGGCGGCAACGGCGGAGTTGAGGATGTGGAGATCACGCGCGACATCTACCTGGCCGCGGTCAATGACGGGTTGACGCCCACGGCCGACGGGGGATATTCCCACTTGCGGCCGGGCACCACCGACTGGACCGACCCGGCCACGATTGAAGCCACCCAGGCGGCCACCACGGGCAAAGGGAAAAAACGGCGGGCGAGCGGCGGCCAGAGCAGCAGCAAGGATATGGTGCAGGGGCTGGCGATGTTCGCGGCCGCTATTTTGGTCGCGGTCTGGTTCTTCTGGCCTTCAAGCGAAAGCCAGGGAGAAGAAGCCCTGACGCCCACGGTGACCGCGGAAGCGGCGGCGGGTGAGGCGACCCCGACGCCGCTTCCCACGCTGGAGTCGGAACTTCTGGCCGACATTGTCGACTCGGCGGGGGTGCGAACCGATCTGGTGGTGCCGCGCACGCTGGAAGTCAAAGGCGTCAGTTTTGTGGTGCAGCCGGTGCGCATTACGGCCGGGGACTGGCCCTTTCCGGACGATGAGCGGGCGGTCAGCTGGGTCTTTGGCACGGTGGTCAATTACGTGATGGGGCTGGAGGCCTCGGCCCAGAACAAAGAGCTGCTGGCCTCGCTGGCGCTGGGGGACGAACTGCTGCTACGCATGAGTACCGGGTCGGCCTATCGCTTTGCGTTCCTTGACGCGATGCGGGTAGCGCCGCAGGCCTCCGAAGTCTTTCGCCAGAACCGGCCCGGCCTCACCCTGGCGCTGTTGGGGGACGAAGGGCAGCCGGCGCGGGTGATCGTGCGGGCCACCTACATTCCCGACTCTGAACTGTCCCACGGCGGCCCCGGCGCCGGGCAGGCGGCGATGGCGGCGATCGGGCAGGCGGTGGCGCTGGATACGCTGGCGTTGACGGTGCAAGCGGCCCGGCCGGTGGTTGATCGGCAAACGCCGCCCGGCCACGTCTACCTGGCGGTCGATTATGAAGTGGAGAATGCGGGGGGAGGCCTGCCGCTGATGACCGGCTCATTTTTGCACCGGCTGGAGAGCGCGGACGGGCTGACCTTTCCTCTGGCGCCCTCCGGCGCGGCCGGCGCCGCGGTGCTGCCGGCGGTGATCGAGGCCGGCCAGACGGTGGCGGGTACCGCGCTGTACGTCATTCCGGAGACCGCGTTGGGCCAGGAACTGAGATGGCGTTTTGCGCCGGCGGCCTCGGGGCCGGCCGCGCAGGTCAGGGTGCCGCCGTATGACGGCTCGCTGGCGGCGCTGGTTGCGGTTGATGAGGCGCGGCTGCAAGCGGACGGCAGCCTGGCGGTGACGATGACCGTGCGGGCGGCGCTGCGAGCGGTGCAGGTGACGGGGGCCGATATTATGGCTGAAGGCGCCGCGCTGGACCCGGCGGCCAATGTCTTTCCCTGGCAGGTGGAAGCCGGGCAGACGGGCCACTTCAGGCTGGTGGTCTCCCCCCAGGCCAACCCCATCCGGTTGGGACTGCTTAAGCAGGGATTTGAGATTTCATATTGAGGTGATGACGATGGAACAAGGAGAGCAGATATTGGGTTCACGCGGGCCACCCGGTCTGGTTGAACATTCCCTTATTCAAGTTTTTTGTCTTATCAAATCTTTATTCAACTATTGAATTTTACAGGAGAAAACTCATGAAACAGCTAAAGAAATATCTACCTCAAAACATGAAGTTGACCGTGCGTTATCCGGTGGCCCGGCTGCTGACCCTGATCGTGGTCATCGGCATCGTGGCGGTGGCCAGCCCGGCCCTGGCCCAGGGTGATCCGGGCACGGCCTTTGACGATATCATCACCAACATCACCGAATTGATCCAGGATGTGACCCTGATCGTGGGAGTGTTGGGGTTGGTCATCTGGGGTTTTGCCAAAGTGGCCCGGCCCATGTTTCCGGAGATCAGCAGCATGACCCAGCAATACATTCCCAATTTCCTGATCGGGGTGGTGGTGGTGTTCACCGCTGCCGAGATTGTGGATATGGTGGCCGGCGCGGTCGGCACCGGTTGATATACAGAGCAAAAGGGGTGTCATAACCGATGGGCTATCCGCAACTCATTCAATTCAAACGGCTGGAAGAACGGGCCTTCATCTTTCTCAACGGCCGGCAGATGATGCTGGGCGTTTGTGGCGGCTTTGGCGGCATGGCGGTGGCCGAGAATATCGGGCTGGGCGGCTGGCTGCGCTGGACGCTGGTGCTGCTGTTGGGCGCCGCCGGCGTGCTGGCCGGGGCCCGCTTTCGCGGCCTGTACGGCTACCAGTACCTGAAGATGCTGATCAGTTTTTACTGGCCGGGACGCCATCGCGTCCTACAGCCGGGGGAGTTGTATGATCGCGACTTTGATGACGACACCTCCTTTGTCCTGGGGTCGCCGGACGGTGGGGCGCTGGTGCTGCGCCAGGCCCCGCCGGCCCGTCAAATTTCCCAAAACGGCAAGGGGGCGGGCGGCGGCCCGGCCGTCTACCGGCTGCGGCCGGTAGATCTGGGCCAGCATCCGGCCCAGAGCATCGATGCCCTGATGGGGCGCTGGTCGGGGTTTTGGGCCGGGGCGCGGGCCCCGCTGCGGCTAATCGTGCATTCCACGCCCTTTCACGCCGGCAGCGTGGTGGAGGCGGCGCGGGCCGAGGGGGTGCGGGCGGCGCAGGACTGGCGGGCGCGCGGCCTGCTGAACTACGGCCGCTTTCTGGAGCAGTTGACCGGCAACGCGGCCATGTACCGGGCCGACCATGAGTTGTTGATCTGGACCCAGAGCGATACCGAAGCGCACGCCACGGTCGGCAGCCTGGCCAGCTGGCTGGGCGTCTCGGCCCAACCGGCCGAGCTGACGCCGCTGGTGAGGGGCGAGTATGAGGTGGGCTTTGACCATTTGCGGCCCCGGGACCCGCGCCAGTCCTACATCATCCTGCTGGTCAGCCACGAGTTTACCGGCGAGTGGTCGTGGGCCGACCCGCTGGTGACCATGCTGCGCCAGACCTTTCCGGTGGCGGTGGCCATTGACGTGGAGCGCAATTTGTCCAGCAATAACGCGCTGAAGGAACTGGTCAAATATGAGAACGTGCTGATGGATGTGCTGCGCAACGCGCGCAGCCGCGACCCCAAGGCCGAAGGCGCGCTGCAAGACGTGCAGCTGGCTATGGCCAAGGCCAATGCCGGGCTGAGCCTGCACTTCACCACGGTGGTGGTGGCCGTACACGGCGCGACTCTGGAAGAGGCCAGACAAAACGTGGAGGGGGTGCGCACGATGACGGCGGCGCGGCTGGCGCTGGTGGTGCTGCCGGGCGGGCAGGAAACGCTGCTGAAGTTCTTTACCCCTACCCGGCGGCGGGACATCAATTTGCCGGAAGTGTCGCACAACGTGACCAGCGACGGCATGGCGGCGGTCAGCGGGCCGCTGGGCTTTCGACGGCGCAGCGAGACCGGCGGCATCTTTTGGGGCGTGGGCAGCGGCGGCGGGCAGGACACCTATCCGCTGTTTTGGAACGGTTTTGGTGATGATCCCAACAAGCCGGCCGCCTATCACGGTTTGTTTCTGGGCAAATCGGGCTACGGCAAGACGGTGGCCATGAACGCGCTGTTGTACCGCGAAGCGCTGCGGGGCACCCAGGTGATCCTGATGGAACCCCAGGGTCACTCGCGGCGGCTGGCCGAGCTGGGGGGCGAGGGAGCGAGTTACAACGCGCTGTCGCTGCGCACGATGCAGATCAACCCGCTGGACCCGGTTTCCGATGATCTCAACGAGCAGAAGAATTACGTCATCAGTCTGGTGCGGCTGATGCTCAAACAGGTCGATCCCAACCGCACCATTCCGGCGCGGGAGGCCGGGCTGCTGGATGCGGCGCTGGGCGTGGTCTACGACGGGCTGGATGACCCGCTGCACACGCCGGCGGAATATGTGCCGCGGCTACAGCAGTTGTGCCACCAGCTGCGGCGGCAGGGGGCCGACGATCTGGCTATGGATCTGGACCTCAATTTTGTCAGCGGCAGCCTGGGCGCGGTCTACAACCAACCCACCAACCTGGACGTGGCCCTGGCCGCGGACCTGGTGATGTACGATTTCAGGGACATTCCGGCGGAAAGCCGGACCCTGATCTACACGCTGGTGCTGGGGCGGGTGCAGCGTACGGTGCGGGCCGGGGGACGGGGGCGCCGGCGGGTGGTGGCCATCGATGAGTACGGCTGGCTGGCCCAGGAGCCGATCTTGGCCGAGACAACGGCTATGTGGATCAAGACCTTCCGCACCTTTGGCTGCGGGGTGTGGGTGGCCGAGCAGGATTTGGTGCGGCTGACCGGGGGCGAAACCACCGATCTGTCGGGCCGGTCCATTATCTCAAACAGCACCTTCCAGCTCTTTTTCCATCACGAGCCGTCGGCGGCGCGGCTGGTGGCCGAGACCTTTCCCAATGTGGCCTCCTACGGCGACATGCTGGAGACCTTTCCCCGGCCCCAGGATACAGGGCTGGCCCAGGCCATTTTGCGCATCCCGGACGGCGCGTACCACGCCCATATGCTGCTGTCCCAGGCGGAGAAGCGCTATTTGATCGGCAGTTAGTTTGGAGAACGACGGCGAATGAATATTTTGGATCGTTTGCAGGGCAAAAAGAAAACCGACCCTATGGCCGAAGTCTCGGCCACGGCGGTGGCCCACCTGCGGGAGCAGAATTTGAAATTTCAGAAGTTTATGTACGAACGGCTGCAAGAGGTGGAAGACAGCTTTTCTTACGACCAGCAGCGGCTGTCGGCGCCGGAGCCCGGGCCGGCGGTGGAAGACCTGGACGCCGACGCCTTTGAGGCCGGCGCGGATGATTTTTCCGAGTTTGGCCTGGAGGATGATGATATATCCGGCGGCGAGGCGGAAGCGGCGCGGGTTTCGCTGGAAGCGGGCGTCTCGCTCACCCAGGCGGATGTGGTTGCGCCGCCGGCGGATGAGGGGGCGGTTTTGGAGGCGGAGGATATTTTGCCCGAGCCGGACAGCGATGCGCCGCCGGCCCGGGATCCGGCAGCGGAAGACAATATTGAGGCGACGGCAGCGGGTGAAGAGCCGCCCGGTTGGGCAAATCTGCTGGGGTTGGCCGGGCCGCCCGCCACAGGTGAGGCGGTGGACGATGAAGCGGACGCAGCGGATGAAGGAGCGGACGCTGAGACGGCGGATGAAAACGAAACAGACGTCGAGGCCCAGGCGCCGGTTGTTGAACAGGATGAAGAGAAAATCGAGGTCGAAAAAGCGGAAATTTATCCGGAAAAAGCGGACGTTGAGGAACAAAAATCGGACATTGAGGCGCAAGAAGCGGACGTTGAGGAACAAAAATCGGACATTGAGGCGCAAGAAGCGGACGTTGAGGAACAAAAATCGGACATTGAGGCGCAAAAAGCGGACGTTGAGGCAGCGCCGGAACGCCCGCCAACTCCGACCTGGCCGGCCCCGGAACCGGACGGCGGCGAAAAAACAGCCGAGGAACCGCCGGCATCCGGCGAGGGGGTTGCGCCCGCCGCGCCCGGTGAAGCGGCGATGATGCCGGCGGCGGTTGAACCGGCCGGTGAGCCGCCGGTCTCCGACGAGGGGGTCACACCTGTCGCGCCCGCCGCGCCCGGTGAAGTGGCGAGCGGATCGTTGTTGTGGGACTGGCGCTCTGTGGCGGCGGACGAGGCGGGCGATGACGAAACCGGCCCCGCGGCCGCTGGTTCCCTGCTTGCGCCGGAAGGGGAACGGGGCGAAGACGGGCCGGAGATGCCGGCAGCCGGGGGTGGCGCCGGGTTCGATCCGTTTCAGACCCCGGAGCCGGAAGGAGATATTTTAGCCGGGCCGCCGGTCCGTCAGGCCGGCGATGAGGGCGCCGACCCCGGCGAGACCGGGCCAAGCGTGGCGGTGGCGGATGAGACCGAAGCGCCGGACGAAACAGCCGGCGAGGAAAAGTTTAGCCTGCTGGCCGATGAAGAGGAACAGGCGCTCAGCCCCGACATCCCGCTGCCGGATGAATTGGATGAATATGATTGATATTGACGTCTATCTGGGGAATTCCCCAGATAGAGCCGGAAAGAAACGATGAGACGCGAAACGCACCAACGCCTGATCATGATCGCCCAACTGATGATCGTGGGCGGCCTGGGCCTGGCCATATTGTGGAATGTGGCCGGGCTGCTGGCGCTGGGCCCGGCGCCGCGCGGCTGGAACTGGCTGCTGCCGCTGCCCGGGCTGCTGCTGTGGCCGCTGGTATTGGCGCTGCCGCGTTTGCTGGCCGCCGCGGCCCAAAATACCGGGCGGCAAAGCTACCGGCTGACCTACGACGCGCCGGACGGCTGGCCGGAGGCGCGGGCGCGCCGGGCGCTGGCCAATTTAGCCGGCAGCCTGGGCCGCGACTTTGGCCTGACCTGGGCCAAAGACCGCGACGGCACCGGCTGCTGGCTGGTGGTGCCCGACAGCTACGAAACCGTGCTGCGCCGGCTGGTGGCCGATATGTTCCCGACTGGCCATATCGAGCCCGACCCGCTGCCTGAGGTGGGGGACGGGGTGGTGCTGCTGGGTTGGCGCGAAGCGCTGCCCGCGCCGCATCAGTTGTGCCGGCTGGGGGGGGTGGACGGCGTGGATTATCACCGGCGCGAGGGCGGCGCGGCGGTGGTGGCCTTGTGGGGCGCGCAGGCCGAAGCAACAGCGGCCTGCTTCGCGCGCAAACGCGATATTTTGGCCGAACCGGCCGCCGCGCTGCGCCGCCCCCGATTTGTGGGCGATGACCCGTGGCCCGAGCTGCCGCCGTTTCCGCCCTCACAAAGCGATCCGGGCTTGACGTCGGTTTCGCGCCTCCGGCTGATCGCGCCGGGGCTGCGGGTCAACGGGGCGGCGCGGGTATTGGAGCTGGGTGTTGACGGAGACGGGCAGCGGGTCGGATTTGGCCTACCGGCGCTGGAGGGGCTGGAGTCAACGGCCATCTGGGGGCAGGCGGCGGAGACGGTGGCCGTCCGGCTGGCCGAGGCAGCGGTGGGGGCCGGGCTGCCGGTGTTGTTTTTGGACGGGCAGGGATCGGCCGTGGCCCAGTTGAACCGGCGGTTGTTCCAGGAGGTGGCCACCGGGCGAGTGCTGGTGTGCGACACCGAACGGCCGGCGCGCAGTCATTTTCGGCTCAACCCCCTGTGGCTGCCGGACCGGGTGGCCGCCTGGCCCGCGATTTTCAATACCACCTGGATGGCGTGGCTGCGGGAGTTGGGGGTTACTTCAGCCGGGCTGGGCCAGGACGCCTTTTATCACACCCGGGTAGCCGTGGTTTTGACCGCGCTGGCCGCGGCCGGCCAATCGCTGGCGCTGGATGTGGCCGGGCTGCGGGAGGCGCTGGACGGGCCGGATTTTCTGGGGCTGCTGGAGCGCGACACGTTGGCCCACGCCGAGGTATTGGATGAAGCGATGTGGCAGTGGTGGCTGCGGGAAGGGCGGCAGACGCCCCGGTTTGATCTGCGCCTGCGGCTGGGCCACCTGCGGGATCGGCTGGAGATGCTGCTGGAATTGCCGGAATATGAGATGCTGTGGCAGCCGCCTTACTTTGATCCGCTGCGGCTGGTTGACGGCGGCCCCGCCCTGTTCTGGCGTTTTGCCCACGCCACCGGGCGGCTGCACCCCTACATCAGCTCCCAACTGGCCGCAATCTCAACGCTGCTGCACGTGTGGCCCCCCGCGCGCCCGCTGTTGATCTTTGCTCACGAGTTGGCGATGGAGCGCTGGGCCGGGCCGCTGGGCCGCTCGCCGGCGGCGCGGCTGGTGGTCTCCGGGCAGCGGCTGCGCGGCCGTCCGGCGCCCACCGACACCCTGCTGCTGAGCCGGCTGCACAAGGATGATGCGCCGCGGCTGCGGGAGCAGTTGGATGGGGTGCGGGCGGCGGATTTGCGCCGGCTGCCCGATCACCGGCTGCTGGTCCGGCGCGGCGGTGAATTGGGAACCATAGATTTTGATTAACGGTTAGCCGGTAGCAGTCAGCCGGTAGACCGGTATTTAAGGAGACATTATGCGCGGACACACGCACGCTTTATTTGGCCTGACCGCCCTGGCGGTGGCCCACCATTTTCATCCCTTTATTCAACCCCACCCGGCCGGCCAGGTACCGGCGGGCATGGCGGTGTGCGCCGGGGCCGCGATTTTGGGCGCGCTGGCGCCCGACATCGACGCCGAAGACTCGACCATCAAACGGGAGCTGGGCCTGGCCGGTTCGGTAACGGGCTTTTGCCTGTCGCTGGTCGGGGTCAAGCACCGCGGCCTGACCCATTACGCCATTACCACCATGGTCGTGATGATCGCCGGCTACCTGCTGGGTCAGTGGCTGGGCTGGCCGGATGCGGGCCTGGCCTTTGGGCTGGGGTACCTCAGCCATTTTCTGACCGACGGCATGACCAAATATGGGGTGCCGCTGTGGCCGGGGCGCAAGATCCATTTGCTGCCCCGGCCGCTGCGCATTCGCACCGGCAGTTTCGGCGAGACCCTGGTGGCGCTGGCCGGCATGCTGGTGTTGGTGCAGTTGCTGCCGGAGATGGTGCCGCCGGAGTGGTGGCGGTTTTTTGAGCGATTGATTTGAGAGGATAATCTGATGGCGAAAACATACTACACTTCACTAAACAGCCGATCATTGGCCGGACGAGAACTGGTGGAGGATATCAGGTCTTTGCCTGTAGAGCAGCAAGAAGAAATATTGCAAGCCGCTTCCCCGGATATCGAACGCAGTCCATCTCAGCGCCGGCTGGAAATAGCGCAGGGAATAGTGTTGTTGGGGGTGGTGGTTCCGGGGCTGGTTATATATTTTGCCAATGACATCGGCCTTGAAGCGATCATTCTATTCCTGGCTATCGTTACTCTGGCGGTTTTTTGGATGAGCAGGGACGTTTCGTGTCCACCTGCGCGGGCCGCAACAAAATCATATGTCTTTCATTTCGAGCAAAAAGGTGAGTTCAAGGAGGGTAAAGCATGGCCCAGCTCCGATCTCTGAAACCCAAACAAATATTGACCATTGTGATGCTGGTGATGGCGCTGGCCGGCGGGCTGAGTTTGGCCAGTTACAAGCTGCCCGAAAAAGAGCTGACCGGGCGGCGGGGTACGCTGTCGGCCATTCCCCGCGAGTACCGGGAATTGTTTGTCCAGTACCGGCCCTGGATCGGCGGTGGGGCGGTGGCCCTGCTGGTGGTGGCCGCGGCCGGCTGGGCCGGGGCCGAAAGCCTGGCCCGAAACTGGCAGCGCACCCGCAACCGGGAACTGGCGGCCAACGCGGTGCTGCTGCGGCTGTCGCCCCGGGTGGATGACAAAAGCAAGTGGCAGGCGGCGGCCGATCTGTGGGGCGCGCTGCACTCCACCCTGGCCCGCCCCGGCTGGCAGATCTGGCTGGGCGGCGGCATGCACGTCAGTCTGGAGATGGTGCAGCAGGCGGGCGAGCGCATTATGTTTTACCTGTGGTGCCCCCAGCCGGTGGCCCAAACCCTGGTGCGCCAGCTGCGGGCCACCTACGCCGGGTTGGAGATCGAGACGCTGGTCAAGCCCAATGACGAGGGCGGCCCGACCGACGAGATGGACGACTATCTCGACCGGGTGGGTCAAAAAGAGCAGGAGCAGGAGCAAGCGGGGGAGATAGCCTGGGCCTGGGCCGACCTGGGGCTGGCGCGGGAGCCGTGGCGCCCGCTGCGGGTGGATTTTGCCGGCGACCCGCTGCCCTCGCTGCTGTCCACGCTGGAAGGGGTGTCGCCGGGCAACGAGCTGGCCGCCGTTCACTTTATCGTGCGCCCGGCCGCCGAAGGCTGGCAGCAGGGCGGCCAGGCGTTCGCGGCCAAACTGCGGGGCGACAATGTCAAGGCCGGCCAGCCCCGGCCCCGCTTAAGCAGCGAAGACCGCAGTTTGCTCAAGCGCATCGAGGGCAAGGGGCGGCTGCGCGGCTACGATCTGTGCCTGCGGGTGCTGGCCGCCGGCAGCGGCGACGTGGACGGCAACCTGGACCGGCTGATCCGGGTCTTTGATCAATTCGGCGATGACAATTCGCTGGCGGTGCGCCGCAGCGGCGATAAAGAGGCGTTGTACCGTTTGCGGGGCCGCTATTTGCCGGCCGGCTGGTCCAAAAGCGTGGTCAGCCAGCTGGAGTTGGGCACGCTGGCCCATTTGCCCAACCAGGACATCGGCGGCATCGCCCTGGCCCGGGCCCGGGCCAGGATCGAAAAACCCAGCCCGGTCTCGTTTGTGGCGCCCGGCGAAAAGCGGGTGGTGTTGGGGCGCTTTGTGGATGTGCCCAACTTTGGCGGCGGCCTGACCGAACTGCTCTACCCGTTGCAGGCCCTGCGGCAGGTGTTGAAACTCTCGACCAATGGTAGCGGTAACGGGTCCCCGCCCCAACTTCAGACCGACCAGCAAGTGGGGATCAAGCTCAAGGACGCCCGCCGCCACTTCCACGTCATCGGCCCCACCGGCGTGGGCAAATCCACCCTGCTGCTATACAAGATCCACCAGTATCTCAACAACCTCCCGGAAACGTCGGTCTGGCTGCAAGAGCCGCACCAGGATTTGACCCACAAGATCATCAAGCGTGTCCCGCTGTGGCGGGAAAAGGACATCATCTGGCTGGATGTGATGGACGAAAAGCGAGTGGTGGGCATCAATCCCATGGAAGTGCCGCCGGGCGCCGATATCGGGGCGGTGATCGGCGATATTTTGGGCGTGATGCGCAAAGTGATGGGCGCGGGCTGGGACCAGGCGGTGCAGATGCAGGAGATCCTGGAAAACAGCCTCAACGCGCTGCTGACGGGACAATCTGAGCCGACCATGGTCCACCTGCTCAAGTTTTTGAGCAACGCCGACTATCGCTACGATCTGACCTATGATCTGGCCGACCCCATCTCGGCCCCCTACTGGCAGAGTATGGAGCAGCGCAAGGAAAAAGAACTGGACCAGATGTTCAGCGTACCCCGCCGCCGGGTCAACAAATTTCTGACCAACTCCATTGTGCGCCGCATCGTGGCCCAGCCGCGCAGCACCATCAACTTCCGCCAGGCGCTGGACAGCGGCAAGGTGATCCTGGTGCAGCTGGACGGGCGCATGGGGGGCGAGAACCGCACCTTCATCGGGGCCATGATGATGTACAAGCTCTTTGGCGCGATCATGAGCCGCATGGACATCGACGAAGAACAGCGGCGGCAGCTGGCCATCTGCGTGGACGAGTTCCAGACCTTTGTCGGCCAGAGCGGCCAGGAGTTTGCCGATATCCTGGAGCAGGCCCGTAAGATGGGGGCCAGTCTGACCCTGGCGCACCAGCACCTGGGCCAGCTCAGCGGCGGGGGCGGCGATCTGGTCAATTCGGTGGCCAACAACACCGGCACCAAGGTGGTCTTTCGGGCGGAGTCGGCTGACGCGCCGCAGTTTCTCAAGTGGCTGCCGGAACTCAAGGCGGTCGAAGATTTGACCACCCTGGCCAACTTCCGCTGCTACGTGCGCCCGATGGTTAACGGCAGCCCCCAGCCGGTCTGCACCCTGTATACCTACGCTGACCCGCCGGTGCCCGACCCGCAGGAAGAACTCAGGCACGGGCGGCGGGGCGAGCCGGACCCGCTGCCGCCCCATCCGGGCAGAGACGCGCTGGCGGAGGTGAAAAAGGTGCGGGGCCTGGCTTCGGGCGAGCAGCGCAAGGAGTATCTCAAAGGTCTGTCGGCCGACGACTGGGACATGTACCTGGCCGGACGCCTGTATCACGACGCGGTGCGGCGTAACCGCCTGATCGAACATCCCGAGTTGATCCCCGACAAACTGGAACGGGTGCGCGCCCTGGTGCGGCTGGGTTACGGTACGCCGCACGAAGAGACGGAAGCGCGGGTAGAAAATATCTTACAATCTTGAAATTTGACAAGGAGTTGAACAATGCCTTTTGTAGCGCAGCAAGAAACAGTAACCCCCAGCCGAATTTATGTGACCCGTAGTGATGGGGATTTGGACCGCAAGACCCTGATCGCCAATTTGACCGACCTGGCCCGGCGCGGGCGCATCACGGCCCGCGACGAGCAGCTGATGGAGTATCTGCGCGAGCTGAACGTCCTCAGCCTGGATCAGGTCAAACGATTGCTGTTTACCGACGCCGGGCATCGAACGGCCTACAACCGGTTGTGGTTTTTGTCCAGCCAGTACCTGTTGGGCAGCGCCCGGGCCTCGCGCGCGGATATGGAGTTGTGGGGGCTGGAAGCGGGCAAGGTATACACCCTGGGGCCGGCCGGGCGGTTGTGGCTGAAAGAAGAGGTCAGCAATCAGGCGGTGCGCCATCTGCGGCGGGACCAGGTGCTGCACGATCTGCTGGCGGCTGAGTTGTGCGTGCGGCTGGTGGAGGATGTGCGCCAGCGCGGCCGGGAGTGGAGCCTGATCTGGGCGGGCGAGCAGGCCTCCAGCATGTACCCGGACGGCGAGGAAGCGCCGCTGGTGGCGCCCGACGGGCTGGCGGTGGTGCGCCATCAAAAAAGCGGGGCAGCGCCGGCCTATTTGCCTTTCTTTGTGGAAATGGATGCCGGGCGCGAGGCCCACGGGCGGCCCAGTTCCGACTGGGGCCGCAAGATCCACGGCTATGACCGCTTTATATCCGGCGACTGGCGCTACCATCCCCAACTGACCACCCTGCCCGCGTTCCCGGTGGTGGCCATCGTCACCCACGGCGAGCAGCGCATGCTCAATCTGGCGGGCGCCATCAACAACCACCGCCGCGAGGAGGTGGTCTATTACCTGGCGCTGTGGCAGGATTTAATGGCGGGCGAGGATATGTTGACCGCGCCGGCCTGGGTGGTGGTCACGCCCGACGGCCAGATCGTGGGCCAGCAGCGCGACCAGCGGCGGCCGCTGCTGCCGACGCAAAAGTAGGAGAGCGTCTGATGAGTATCAGGGAAAAACTTCAACAACATCAAGCGCTTAAGGAGAAGCTGGAGGATACTGAGGCGCTGCTATTTGTGAGCGGCATATCCCTGGTTATGGGCTGGCGGTGGCTGGCCGGACGGGCGTCAAGTGGCAAAGCAGGGGAACGCCGTTTTGTCCTGTGAGACCAACGCCAACCGGAGCGGGCAGGCGGCACGCGCCAACGGCATCACCACCGGCAAAAGTGGTTACGTGGCCGGGCGCGCCGCGGAAGCGGGCGACTGCCTGGCCCGGGCCGGCCTGGGCTTGTGGCCGCCGCCAGGCGGTTCCGGCCGCCTGTGGCGCGATTACCGGGCCACCATCAAAACCGCGCTGGGGCAGTGGCGCAGTAAAAAAGTGGTGGCCTCCAATACCCCCGGCAGCGGCGTCAACCCGGCCTACGATCCCGCCTTGCAGCCGCGCCGCCGCGAGCGGGCCGCCTCCCGCGTCCAGATCGAGCAGAT
>CAZHOH010000009.1:0-52070 GCA_964534185.1 Candidatus Woesearchaeota archaeon
TAAAGTTAATTCAATTTTAAGTTCAATCCTCGGCTCAAATGAAAAAACCCATGATTCATTGACCGGAGTGAGAGGTTCTTTTAAAAGATTAGAAGAATCACTTAAGTATTTATCCAAAAATAATTTAAGAGTTGCTATGAATATGGTTGTAAATAAAAATAATTTCTCTGAAGTATATGGAACAGGAAGATTTCTTTTTGAAAACTTTGGAATGAATTATTTTGCCGCGACTCCAATGACCGCATCTCCTGGAAAAGATTTAACAGACCTAGCTCTTTCAAGAAAAGAATACATTTCGACTTTAGATAATTTGCTAAAATTAGAAGAGGATTTGGGAATAAGAACAGACTCACTAAATCCCGCAATTCCTTGTATGTTTCCTGTGGATAATCAAGAAAAGTATAGAAAATTTTTTGAAAATAGAGCTTGTGGTGCAGGGAAAGGAACTCTGACTTTTTCTATTAAAGGAGAGGTTAGACCTTGTTCTCAGGAAAGCAGAAGTTATGGGAATATTGTAGAAAATTCACTAGAAGAAATTTTAACGAATATGCATCAATGGAGAGAAGGAGAAAATATTCCGCAAGAATGTTCTCCTTGCGAGTATGTTGAATTGTGCAGGGGAGGATGTAGGGTTTCTGCTGAGGCAAGTTCTGGCAAATTAAATGGAGTAGAGCCTTATTTTGTTAATCCAGTAAAAAAGAATATTTCCCCAAGAGAAAATAAATTAATTGATTTTAAAAAATTGAAAACTCAAAAAGGGAATATTAGAATGAGAGATGAAGAAAATGGATTAACAACCATCTATTTGTCTCCAAGAATAAAGGGAATTTTAACTCCTACAGAATTGAATATTTTTAGAAGATTTTTGTCAGGGAGTAATTATAATAATATTTTAAAAGAAGTTAAAAATGAAGAAATTTTAAGAGAAGTTTGCACAAAACTTTCAGAGAGAAAACTACTTGTTGATGATTCGGCGTAAGCCGACAATCTGTTTTTCTGAAAGAAAAACCTGCGAGTCTCTCTTTGGGGTGGAAAAAAATTTAATTATAAATTTCAAAATCTCTGATTTTGACTAATTGTGCGATAGCACAAAAGCACACATCTACTAATAGGGGAGGGTGGTCGGGGGTTTTAAAGTGTCCTCTTTACTATCTTTTTACATTTTAGTTTTGGCTCACGATTGAGTTGAACAAGCCGTACTATCGAATAAATTTGGTTGAACATCCTTTATTGGGATAAAAACATTAATTTTAATCACAGACAACTTCTGTTTTGTATTTTAGAACTGTTCGTCTTTCTGGGTAATTATAATAGTCATCGTAGTATTCGTCGTAGTAATTGCCGTAATTGTCATAGTATGTGTTATCGGGGATTACTTGATAGCTCCATTCATCTGAACTTGCCCGGTGTCCGAGAGATATTTCCTGCCTGAATATTTTTGTTTCATAAGGTTCTATGTAATTTTTTATTGTTCGTGTTGTTGTTCTGTCATAAGTGTTTGGAATGTAGAATTTTACTGTGAAATGTTGTCCTTGTGGGTGGTTGTTTTTTACATAAACTAAGTAAGAATTTTTGTATTCTTTTGATTCTATTGCTTTCCATGCTTTGTATTCTGCTTTTTCATAGTTGTAGTATGTTTCTACATATGGGACTTTGACTGTTCTGCAGTTATTTTGTTGTTCTTTTATTATGTAAGTTGTTGTTGAAGATGTTGTTTTTTGTTGTAGGAATGATACTGGGATGTAAGTTATAATTAAGATTATTACGAAAATTATCAGGACGATTAGAAGTGCGATTAAAGCTATTGATAGTGCGTCTTGTCCTCTTTTGTTCATGATTTGTTTAGTTGTTTTTTGTATATAAGGATTGTTATGTTTGAGAGATATAATTCTTATAAAGGATGTTTTTGTTTATTGTGTATGGGGAAATCGAGGAGAGATAAAAAGAGTGTTCCTGAAAGATTGGAAAGTGTTGTTTCTGCTTTTCATTTTGGGGATGCTGAGATGGAGGATGTTAAGAGATTTATGAGAGAGTTTTTATTTTTTTATTCTTCGGATAAGTTGCCTAAAAGTGCTAAGGCATTTTATGATTTTTTTGATTTAGAAAGTGAATTTTATGGAATTATAGAGCGAGGTGAATTTGATTTAAATACTTTGCATGGTTTTAGAGATAAATTTACTCGGTACACTCATAAATATGCTGGAGTTTATCCTTTTAATGAAATTAATAGATTGAGAAGCCAGTATCTTGATATGCATTTTTATGCTGTTAATGCTCAGGCAAGTAATACTAAAGGAGGAATAGCAGATGATGATCCTTTTGGTTTTAGATATATGGGGACTGAGTTTAGTTAGCGGCTTTTAATTCTTTCAATGTCTTTTTCGAGGACAATTGCTTTTTCTTCTCCTATGAAAGGAACGAAGTCTTCTTTTTTTGCTCTTAGAATGCCCAAGAGATTGTTGAAGTCTTTTAATAAAGAGGATATTTCTTTTTCTGATAAATGTGTTTTTGAGAGGATTCTCCAGCCCTGGAAGTTTTCGATTTCAGAATTTCCGTTCTGGGCGAGTGCGAGCATTATATTTTCTGTGTCGATTAGTTCTTCGTATGATAAGTTGTCTAGTAGGTTTTTGGAACGTTTTGGGTTGAGATTTGTGTAGTCTTTTATTACTAAGTCTGTTTCTTTTTCAACGTCCCTCATTATTTCTTTTATTCTGAGTTTTATTGCAACTGATTCGTTTCCTAGTTCTAAGATTGTTCTTTCGTTTAGTTTTAGGATTCCCTGCATTATTTTTCCTTTTTGGATTACTTTTGCTGCTTGTTGGATGTTTATATCATCGCGCATTTCGAGGAAGTTTAGGTAGTCCAGGTTTCTGTCAAATAGTTCTCTTTGTTTTTCTAAGATTTGAAGTGTTTCGTTTGCGACTCTTAGGACTTCTGATTTGTTTCTGACGTGGTATTTGAATTCTTTGTAGTAGAGGTGGATTTGGTTTTTTCTTTCTGAGATTGCGATTGTTAAAGCTCCTGTCATTTTTGCAGTTCGTTCTGCTGCTTTGTGACGTGTTCCTGTTTCTGTTGTTTGGATTGTATTGTCTGGCATTAGTGTTACGTTTGCGTGCATTATTCTTTTCATGTTGTTTGAGAGGATGATTGCCCCGTCCATTTTTGCAAGTTCTATTAGTCTTTGAGATGTGAATTTTGTGTTGAGCTTGAATCCGCCGTCGAGTATTTTGTTTGTGTGACTATTTTCTACTACTATTAGTCCTCCTTTTCTTGACCTTAGAATTCCGTCGATTGCGTTTCTTAGAGGGGTTCCTGGAGATACTATTTTTATTATGCTTAGTAAATCCTCTTTGACTGCTTTTTTGTTTTCTCTTATTTTAATTATTTTTTCCTGATCCATGTTTTTTTCAAAGTCTTACTTATATAAATAAATTATTGTGAAGATTTAATTGTTGTTTTGTATTTTTATTCTTCTTCTTGTTCTTCTTCGTCTTCTGGATATTCTTCGTCGAAATCGTCTTCCATGAGCACCTCAGTGCTATTTTTACTTTTGGAGAGTTTTTAAATTTTTAGTGTCTTGGGAGTCGCTGATTAGTGGGACGAATACAAAACCAGGGTGTTCTATTATTTTGTTTTGTCCGCTTTGTTTTTTTATTAGTGTGAGTTTGTCTTTTACTGGGGCTATCATTATTCCACCGAATTTTAGTTGTTTTAAGAGATTTTGCGGGATTTCATTTGCTGATGCGCTTACAATTATTCTGTCGAAGCTTTTTTTAGAAATGGGTTTTGTTCCGTCTGCGTTTATTATCTGGATGTTTTTATAATTTTTTAGTTTTTGTTTTGAGCTTTCTGCTAGAGATTTTATTCTCTCTATTCCTGTGATTTTTGAGTTTGGTGCTAGTTTGGAAAGGAGTGCGAGGACATATCCTGAGCCTGAGCCGATTTCTAAAATCTCTTGATTGCCTTTTAGTTCTAATAGTGTTAGTATATAAGCAATTGTGTAAGGTTGGGAAATTGTTTGTCCGTGTCCTATTGGGAGGGCAGTGTTGTGATAGGCGTAAGAATGGTGTTTTTCTGGAATGAATTTTTCTCGGTCTACTTTTTCAAATGCTTTAATTATGTTTTCTGGAAAGTTCTGGGATTTTAGAAATGATAAGAGTTGGTTTTTGTCCATATTATTTCTAAGTAAATGAAATATAAGAATTTTGTGATATCTTTTTCAATTTTTAATAAGGAATCCAATCTTGATATTTTTTGTTATTAAGGATTTGTTTACCTTTTTCTGTTGCTACAGCACCATAGATTTGATTATCCCTAATCTCTATTTTAATTAAACTTAACTCCTCGAGTTCAAGGAAAGTTTTCATACAACTTTTAATACTTTCTGGAGTTTTATCTGATGCTTTAATTGGGTCTGACTTCCAGGAATATTCTATTTCCCATAATGTTTCAAATTGTTTTTTGGTAAGGTTCATTTATCGTTATTTTATTTGTATTTGATAATGTTTATATATTTGTTCTTTATTGTGTTTGTATGAAAGAGGTTGATAAGACTGTGGATTTTCTTAAAGGTAAGAAAAGAATTTTGTTTTTGACGACGTCTAATCGTTGGAGTGAGAGTAAGGAGGTGCCGAAAAGTTCTGAACTTGCTTTTGAGATTGCTTCTCGTGTTGGTATGAAAGTTAAGATTATTGATGTTACAAAACTTAAGATTTATCCTTGTGAAGGGAATGTTTCTGGGCGGTTTGGGAATAATTGTGGTGTGAAAAAAGCTGTTTTGAAAGATAAAAGGAAAAATCCGTCAGGGTGTCATAGGTGTTGGGCGTCGATAAATAATAAAGATGACGAGTTGTGGAAGATTTCTAAAGAGTTGTTCAAGAGTGACGCTGTTGTTTTTTTCGGGAGTGTGAGGTGGGGGCAGATGAATGGATTTTACCAGAAATTAATTGAAAGATTAACTTGGCTTGAAAATCGGCATAGTACTTTGCAGGAGAAAAATATCCTTGGAAAGATTGATGCAGGGTTGATTTGTATTGGGCAGAATTGGAATGGGAGGAATGTTATTAAGACACAGAGAAATATTCTGAGTTATTTTGGGTTTAGGACGCCGAAAGTTTTGTTTTGGAATTGGCAGTATACAAATGATTCGAGTGATGAGTCTGCTTTGAGTTATAGAAGTGCTTATGCTAAGTTTTCCAGAAAGGTTTTGAGTTAGTGCAGGATTTTACAAAGTGGGTGAAGAGTGGGGCGGGGTTTAGTAGTGAGGATTTGAATTCTGGGTGGGCTTGTGTTGCTATGAAAAATTTGTGATTTGGTAGTTCTATGAATTCTACTAGTTTTGCATCTGGACTTTTTCCGCTTAGCATTAGTTTGTTTTGTTCTAGGATTTTGTGGTATTCTGGGTTTACTTCATATCTGTGGCGGTGTCTTTCATATACTTGCGCTGAATTATAGATTTGATAAACTTTGGAGTTTGGAGTGAGGATTGCTTTGTAAGCACCTAAACGCATTGTTCCGCCTTTTTCTTTTATTTCTTGTTGTTCTGGAAGGATGTCTATGACTTTGTGTTCTGTGTCTGGATTTATTTCTGTTGAGTGTGCGTTTAGGTTACAGACGTTTCTTGCGTATTCGACTACTGCTAATTGAAGTCCGTAGCATAGTCCTAAGAAAGGAATGTTATTTTCTCTTGCGTGTTTTATTGCCTGAATTTTTCCTTCAACTCCTGAGTTGCCGAAACCGCCTGGGATTAATATTCCATCGAATTGTTTTAAGTCTATTAAATTTTTTTCAACGTCTTTTGAGTCTACCCAGGTGATTTCGACTTTTGTGTCGTTTGCAGAGCCTGCGTGTTTTAGCGCCTCGTTTATTGAGATGTAAGAATCTTTTAATTGGTAGTCTCCTATGTCAAGGTATTTTCCTACTAAGGCTATGTTTATTTCTTTTGAAGGATTTATTATTTTATTAACTGCGTTTTCCCATTTTGTAAAGTCTGGTTGTTTTTTAGGTTCTATTTTTAGTGAGGACATTATTTTTTCTCCAAGTTTTTCTTTTTGGAGGTTTAGAGGAATTATGTAGATTGTGTTTGGGGTTCCTTTTCCTACTACATCTGGGCAGGAGATTATGTTTTCGTGATGGATGTTTGCGTATTTTTCTATTTTTATTTTTCTTACTTCATCTAAGGGTTTTTTTCCTCTGCATAGGATGAAGTCTGGCTGGATGCCACTTTCTCTTAGGAGTTTTATTGCTGTTTGTGTTGGTTTTGTTTTCATTTCGTCGATGTGGCTTGGGATTGGCATGTATGTTACTAAGATGTGGATGACGTTTTCTTTTCCTAAGTCATTTTCTAAGGATTTTGCTGCGAAGAGGAAAGGGATGTTTTCGTAGTCGCCGATTGTTCCGCCGATTTCTATTAGGACTATTTCGTGGTTTTCGCCTGCTTTTTTTATTCTTGATTTTATTTCTTCTGGGACGTGTGGGATGAACTGGACTGTTTCGCCTAGGAAGTCGCCGCGCCTTTCTTTTTTTATCAAATTTGAGTATATTTGTCCTGTTGTGATGTTGTTCTTTTTTGGAATGTTTATTTCTAAGAATCTTTCGTAGTTTCCTAAGTCTTGGTCGATTTCTCCGCCGTCTTCTGTTACCCAGACTTCACCGTGTTCTGTTGGGCGTAAAGTTCCTGCGTCGAAGTTTATGTAAGGGTCGATTTTTACAGCAGTTACACTAAATCCGTATTCTTTTAGAATTCTGCCGATTGAAGCAGTAGCCACTCCTTTTCCTACGCCGGAGATAATTCCGCCGGCGACAAAAATGTATTTTGTCATAACATGGGGGGAAAAGGGTTTGGTTTTATAAATATTTAGGGGTTTGAATGGAAGGATTGGTTATTTTATCTTAGTTTCTCTTAATTCTTTTTCAACACTAAGTTGTAATAACTCTCCTTCTGATTCTCTTTTTCCATAGAAAAATCCTAATGCAAATGCTTCAGCAATTTCTTTTACATCTTGTGAAGAGTATCTTGTTTCTCTTTGTTCTAAGAGGCTACATAAATCTCTTTTTCCTCTTTCAAATTGGTCGATTGATAGCACATGGTGTTTATACTTTTCTTTTAATCTTTCCATTTCTCGTTCTATTATTGGTTCATATTTGCTTTTCATTATTTTTTGAGTTATATTTAGTTTATGAAATTATCTATGTCTTTTGTCAAAATGGAAAAAATTGGTTACTTTCAATTAATATTGTATCCAAGTATCTTTGAGGATAATTTCCATTTTGAGCTATTTTAATTTTTCCAAAAGGCTGAAAAAATGCAACACCTAATTTTATTGCATCATCATTCATTTCTCTTAAAGTTGAGGAGGCTATTGTTTGGTGTAAATCTATCCCTCTTACTTCATATAGTTCTTCTCCATAGGGCTTATCTTTTGTTCCTCTGCATTCTTCTGGGATTTTACTTTCTAAAAGATAATCTTTGACTTGATAGAAAAAAGTTTTTATGGTTCTTTCAGATTGATTTGAGATATCTCCTTCAAAGGTTTTATCTACTGCCATTTTAGGATAGGTTCCTCCTTCTCCTCTTATACTAAAACCATTATTTCCAAATGTACCAAAAATTGCGTGAGGATCAAAAGTTGTCCAATATTCTCTTCCTCTAGTATTGGGCATTTCTTTTTTTGGGACATAGAGTTCATCTCCTATTTCTAATAATTCTGATTTTTGTGTTTCAGTTGGATTTCCTACAAATTCTATTCTTACCCTATATCTTTGTACAGGCTCATTACCATTGTTGAAGAAAGAAAGCCACCCTTCTTGATATTCCCAATCATCTGTAAAATAATGTAATCCAGAAGGAGTTAGGGTGATATGGTCTTCGTTTGATTGAAAATTAAGACCAGTATCTTGGTTTATTGTTTCAATTAGTCTTTCTATTAAATCTTGAGTTATTGTTGCAGAAGGTTTCAATGAAATACTTGTAATAAAATTTCCTCCTCGTGCGTTAGGATGTTCTTTTTCAAGAGTAGTTTCACAGTCAATTCGAGTTCCTTTTTTAATGGGCAATCTTCTATTTTCTGGATAATATTTGTAAGTTCTAAGACCTTTTCTTAAAGTCTCATTCATAAATTTAATTTCTTCAGAAGAGGGAGTAAATCGTAAACCGTATCTTTCCATGTTAACTTTTTTAATTTGCATATCTTTTATTTAAAGAAGTTATCCTTTAAATTTATTTCTTTTTGTTCATTAATTGTCTTTGATTGAGAAGCATTAGGATTACTGCGGGAATTATAAAATACCAGCTTATTGTGAATGTTAGAATTAGACAGACTATTGCGATTAGGGAGTAGGTTATTACTGTGGGGTTTGGTTTCATGTTCATAAAATAGAAAATAAACAGAATATATAAACCCTTTTTACTATTATTTTGAGAGGTGTAAAATGTTGAGCGAACTTTTTCAAGTTAATTGGATACTTTTCTTTCATATTGCTGGAATAATAATTGGGTTAGGTGCTGTGACTGTTATTGATAGTATGGGTTTTATTTCAAGAAAAGACAAAAAATGGACTCAAACAACTATCCAAGCCCATCATGTAACAAAACCTCTAATTTGGATAGGAACAAGCCTTGTTATCTTAAGCTGGATTTTTATTCTTCTCAAAGAAGGGTTTACAAACTTAAATTCTGTAAAATCAATTATCCTTATAGTCTTAATTTTTAATGGAGCTTTTTTGTCTTTTTATATAAGCCCAAGACTTGATAAACTTGCAGGAAAACATACTCTTCTTCCTAAGGCGTTACAAAATAAAATAGTTATTAGTATGGTAATTTCATTCATTGGTTGGTGGAGTTTTGTTATTTTGACAATTGCAAAACTTGCCTAAAATTTATATACTAAATTTCTTTTAAGCAAATATGAAAAAAAGAGATGATAAAACTGAATTGGATAAAGTTTATTCTAAATATAAGAACTCTGTAAACATGACTTATTCTCAAATGAAGAAATGGGCTGAGAATCCTTGGTCAAAAAAAGCGAGCTTAACAAGAGGACCTGTAAAGAGAAATTTACATTTGTTAAGTACCCCAAAGTTTAAATGGGGAAGAAAAGAGATACGATGGGCTAAAAAGACTATTGCATTTAATAGTAGAATGAAGAAAGTTGATAAAGGTAAGCCTATAAGTAAAGACGTTCCATTAAGTAAAAGAGATATTTCTTTAAGAAATTGGGCTTGGAATCCAAATAAGAAAATTGGGTTTTAGTATGCTATGGTGGTTTAAAAGATATACAAAAAGGATTTACGCCCTGACCGGGAATCGAACCCGGGACTCGACCGCGACAGGGTCGTATTATAGCCACTTAACTACCAGGGCAGGCAGTGATTTAAGAATTGTTTGGTTTTTAAAACTTGCTTTTTAATTTTTATGATTTTCAGAGTTAGATTTATATATTTTGTTTGGTTTTGGATTTTATGCGTTCGGTTATTTTTATGGTTGTTGTTTTGTTGGTTGCTTTTGGTAGTTTGGCATATTTTGTTTATGATTTTTATCCTGGTGAGTCTCGGGAGTTTGAGGTTGTTAATGGGAGTTTGATTGATAGGGGGGGGAATGAAGTTATTTTGGAAAGTGATGATTTTCCTGAAGGGATGTTTTTTTATGAGAACCTTCGTTATGTTGACTCTGAGATAAGTTATGTGATTGATGGGAGTTGTGGCGAAGATAGGGCTGGGGATGCTTTGGAGGCTTTTGATATTATTGAGAGTAAGACGAATTTGAATTTTTATCGGGGTGGGGAAGGAGAGATAAAGGTGAGCTGTTCTGAAAATGAAGAGGTTCCTGATGAAAAGCATTTTATTGCGGGCGAGGGTGGACCTTCTGAGATTGTTAATACAAGTCGTTATAATGTTGTGAAAGAGGGGCTTATTTTATTGTATAGTGATAGTTCGTGTGACAGGCCGATTGTTGCAATGCACGAGATTTTTCATGCTCTTGGATTTAAGCATTCAGATAATAAGAATTCTATAATGTATTCTGTTTCTAATTGTAATCAAGTAATTAGTGATGATATGATTCGTGGGTTGGAAGAGTTGTATGTGGATGATACTCTGCCTGATTTTGTTTTTGAGGATATTGAGGCAGTGAAGGCAGGAAAGTATTTGAGTTTTATTGCAAAGGTTAGAAATGTAGGGCTTGCTGATTCTGGAGGTGTTGGGTTGGGAGTTTATGATGGTGATAAAAGGATTTTAGATTATGAGTTGGGAGAGATTGAGTTGGGAACTGGCAAAATTTTGAATGTTACAAATGTCCGTATTTCGCGTTCTGTTAATGAGCTTAATTTTGTTATTGATTATGGTGGTTCTATTGCAGAGATTAATGAAGAGGATAATGAATTAAATCTTGTTGTAAGTGATTAAAAAAATAAAAATAAGAAATAGTTTGTAATTGGAATTTATTTTGTGTCTTCTTCTCCTGAGTCTTCATCAGAAGATTTGTCTTCGTCAGATGAATCATCATCTTCTGAGTTGTCTTCAGAGTTGTCGTCGCTTGAATCGTCTTCTTCGTCAGAAGTTTCTTCTGAACTTTCATCTTCAGAGGAATTTTCTTCTTTGTTGTTTTCCTCGTCAGTGTCTTCAGAAGAGTCGTTGTCTTCTTCCATTTGTTCTTCGTTTTCTGTTTGGTTTTCGTCTTCCATGTTTTGTTATAAAATTGAAGGTTTAAAAAAGTATTTGTGTCCTTTGGAGTGATAACCATTGGGCTTTTTTTGTTTTAGGAAATTTTAAATAGGGTTTAAGGTTCTTTGATTAAATGAGTCTGTAGCTCACGGCTTACTTTTTTTAGAAAAGAAAGTTTCCCGGTAAATCAAAGAAACTACAGATGCTGAATTTCGTTCAGATATAAAGTTTCGCTACAGTCTCGATGAGCCTGTAGCTCAGCCAGGTTAGAGCGCTGGTCTTATATGACTGCAGCCTGTTAGGGTTGTTTGCTCTTTGGCTTTCTAAGAGAGCCAGAGGTCCGCGGTTCAAATCCGCGCAGGCTCATTTTATATTTTGACCTCAACTTCGCCCAAGCGTGGTCGTCGTGAGGTCCGCGGTTCAAATCCGCGCAGGCTCATTTATTTTTACTTGCATAATCTTTATTAAGGGTTTATTTTTGAGTTTTTTATGGGTGAGAGATATCAGAAACCTGCTCAGAATTTTGCGTCAGCCTGGGCTATGACAAATGGGGAAAGAGCTATACCTCTTTATGGTTTTGATGGTGCTCTTTATAATACCATTGTTGGTAATGAAACAAATTTTGATAAGGAGATTTTAAGATTTTTTAATAGATGTCAATTTTATAAGACTAGTTTAGGGAGAGAGTTTATTCATAAACAGGATTTCTTCGATTGGATGGTTGAAAGTGGAGGAGTTAATTTTGATAAGTCTGCTGGAATTTATACTGTAGGTTTATCTTCTTTTGATGCCAGGAAGCAGATTATGGCTTCTGATGGCTGGATTTATGTTCCTTTTGTGGATGCTTTTTTTGAAAATCTTGGTTAAAGTTTGCACAAAACTTTTAAAAAGTATTAATTCTTGTATTAGTTATGCAGAAGAAAAAATCTTCAAAAAAGAGTGTGAAAAAATCTTCTAAGAAACCTGGGAAAAATGAAAAGGTTTTGAAAGATGAATCAACACTTTATGCTTTTGTTGCGACTTTTTTTAGTATCTTTGGTTTTATTATTGCTTTGCTTTTTTGGAAGGATAATGATTATGTAATGTTTTATGCAAAGCAGAGTTTGGTGCTTTTTATTTTTGCAATTCTTGTTTATCTTGTTAATGTTGTTTTATTTTTGATTCCGATAATTGGATGGGGAATTATGGTTGTGTTGCATCTTGTTACTATTGTGCTTTGGGTGATTAGCTGGATTTATGCAATGTCTGGGGAAATTAAAGAGCTACCGATTATCGGAGGGTTTGCGAAGAATTTTAAGTTGTGATTTTTGATTTTGAATTGCTCAAATCCGACGCTGTCAGGATTTTCGCTTAAGGGATTGTTAATACCAAAATGTTTTTTTATGATTTGCAGAGCAGTTAGTGGTTTTGAGTCAGTTTATTAATTAATTCTGTAATTATTCTTTTTAGTAGTTAGGTTTAAAAAGTATTTTCTTATTTATTTTCTATTGCCCCTGTGGTGTAGCGGTCAAGCATAGAGCCCTTTCGAGGCTCTGACCCGGGTTCGAGTCCCGGCGGGGGCATTTCTTATTTTCAAGTAATACTTTTTCTTCACTATTGTGAAGTTCTAGATAAATTTATATATCTTAAAACCTTATAGGATTATGTTGCATGTTAATGAAATTAAAAAGGATCATGAAGAGATTCGTGGGCATTTAGATCAGCTTGAAGAGATTATGGAGGTTGATGAGATTCATTATCCGAATTTGATTCATGTTTTTAAAAATTTGAGTTCTAAGTGGGATTCACATGAGGCTAAAGAAGAGAATTTCTTTAAGAAAATGAAAACTAATAAAGACGACTTTCCTTTTGAAAAGATGTTGTTTCAACATAAGGATTTGAGGGGGCATAAAAAGGTTATTGAGGATGCGATTAATTCTGGAGATGAATTAGAGATGAAGATAAGTCTTGAGACTGACGGGCAGATGCTGATTAGTAAGTTAAGGAATCATTTGGATAAAGAGGAGTGGCATTTGGACAAGTTGTTTAGGTGAAGTGGAGTATTAAAGAAATTATTCCTATTGCAAAACAGTAAAATGAAAAGAGCCAGAATTTTTCTTTTTTGATTATAATTAAGAGTATGTTCAGGAACAAGATGCTGAGTATTGTGCAGAGGATGAATGCAATTATTAGTGAAGTGCTGATGTAAAATTCGCCGACTTCTGTGAGTATTGCTCCGAGTGAAAGGGGAATGAATAAAAGGAAGGAGAATTTTGCTGCTTTTTCTTTTGTCATGCCCATTAAAAGAGATGAAGAGATTGTCATGCCACTTCTTGAAATTCCGGGAAAAAGGGCGAGTGTTTGAAAGAGTCCTATTGTGAGTGCTTTTTTTGAATTGAGTTTTGATTTAGGTTTTTTGAGCTTTGTCGTTAAAAGAATTGAGCCTGTGAAAATGAATGCAAGTCCGAGGAATAGAAATGATGAGAAAGCTTGTTCGATTAAGTTTTTGAAAAAGAGTCCGAAGAGTGCTGCAGGTATTGTTGCAATTATTAAATATAACCAGAGTCTTCTGTAAGGTTTTTCGAATTTTATTAGGGAGATTATTTCTTTTCGTGTGAAGATTAAGACTGCGATTAATGAGGCCATGTGGAGGGTTGTGATTAGGAAAAGGTTTGGTTCGTCGATGAGATTGCTGAGAAGTGCGAGATGTCCTGATGAGGAAATTGGGAGGAATTCTGTTGCGGCTTGAATTACTGCTAAAAGCACTTCATTTTTCATTTTATTGAGTCAGCAGTAAGCTTTAAAAATACTTTGAATTTAAGGTTAGTATGGCATTTAAGTTTAATATTGGTGATAAAGGTAAGAGCTTTAAAGTTGAAAGCGAGAGCGAGGCTTTTATTGGAATGAAGATTGGAGAAAAGTTTGATGGTAAAGAGATTTTTGGAGATTTGAACGGATATGAATTGGAAATAAGGGGAACAAGTGATAAATCAGGTTTTGCTGGTTCAAAGGGTGTTGAAGGGCCTGCATTAAATAAGATTTTAATTAAGAAAGGAAAGTTTTTGAGAAAAGTACCGCATAAAGGTTTTAGAAGGAAAAAGACTGTTCGCGGAAATGAAATTTCTGCAAAGACTGTGCAGATTAATTGTGTGGTTTCTAAGGCGGGTGGAAAAACTTTGGAAGAGGTTTTTCCTGAACAGGCTGGGAAGAAAGAAGAGAAGAAAGAGTGATTATTCAATAGAGTAAGCGACTTTTGTTATACCTTTTCTTGATTTGATTTTTCTGATTATTATTTTTCCTATTTCTGATGTGGAATTTACATGAGTTCCTCCGCAGCCGCAATTTGAAAAACCTTCAAAATTTACAACACGCGCTGATTTTTCAGGAGGTGCCCAGACATTTTGTGCTTTTGCTTCTTCTGGTGATAATTCTCTTTTTTCTAACTTCAAATTTTGTGAAATTAATTCATTGACTGTTTTTTCCAATTCTGGGATGAACTCTTCTGGATTTTCTAATGTTCCTTCATACTCTACATTTGGACCTTCTGGAAAATGAAAACCTTTTGTTGCCTTTAGATTTTCTATTCTCATTTTTTCAACTGCGCAGTCGATTAAGTGTCCTGCAGAGTGGAGTCTTGCATTTAGTATTCTTTTTTCTTTGTCAATTTTTAATTTTACTTTTTCGTTTGGTTTAAATTCTTGATTTTGAAATTCTCCAAAATGCCAGACTGTTCCATTTTCGTCCAGTCTTGTGTCTGTAACTTTGAATGTTGAATTTTCTGAAGTTATTTCTCCTGTATCTGCTGGCTGTCCTCCGCCCTGCGGGTAAAATATTGTTTGGTCTAAAATTATTGCTTTCCTGTTTTCATTTTCTTTTGTTTCTAGGAAAGTTGCTTCTGATTCGAATAAGTAAGTATTATCTAGATAAAGTAGTTTTGTCATTAAAGTTTGTTAGAAATAGGTTTTATAAGAGTTGTGATTATTTTGTTTTGTAAAGAAATTCTAGGAATAAGATTAAGAATATGAAATCAATTATTCCGAATATTAAGAATATTATGTGTGGTAGGGTGAGGAATAGGAAATAGAAAATGGCAACTGAGAAATAAGCTAATTTGTAAATTGCTCCGAGTTTTATCAAGTCTCTGTTTGTGTGGATGTTTTTGTAAATGAAATAATATCCGATTCCTATAACAAAAACAAATGTTGCTGATAGTGCTATGTATGCAGAGTGTGCGGGAAATGGGATGCTGAGGTAGGTGTAAATTGGCTGCCAGAAAAGCAGAAAACCTAGTCCGAGTATTAAATCGTAAATTGCTGCGGTTAGAAATAATCCTTTGTAGTATTTTTCTTTTCGTATATTGTTGGATGTTTTTGATTTATTTAAAGTTAACCACCAACTTTAAAAAACAATTAGTTCTTGATAGGTTATGGCTAAGGATGTAGATATTTCGAAATTGGATGTGCTTAATATTGGAATGGTCGGGCATATTGACCATGGGAAGACTACGCTTTTGAAGGCGCTTACTGGGAAGTTTGCTGATATTCATTCTGAGGAGTTGAAGCGGGGGATTACTATTAAGCTGGGTTATGCTGATGCTGTTCTTAGGAAAAGTGCAAAAGGTTATGGTGTTGATGAGGGAGAGCCTTTTAGATATTTGACTTTTGTTGATGTTCCTGGACATGAGATGTTGATGGCGACGATGTTGTCTGGTGCTGCTATTATTGATGTTGCGATTCTTTTGGTTGCTGCGAATGAAGGTATTAAGCCTCAGACTCGGGAGCATTTGATTGCTTTGCAGGCGAAGAATGTTAAGAAGATAATTATTGTTCAGAATAAAATTGATTTGGTTAGTAAGGAGAATGCTTTGAAAAATTATAATGATATTAAGAAGTTTGTTAAGGGGACGATTGCAGAGGATGCTGTGATTATTCCTGTTTCTGCTCAGCAAGGTGTTAATATTGATAAGATTTATAATGAGCTTGCGAGTGTTGAGATTCCTAAAAGAGAGACTGAGTCTAAACCGCTTTTTGTTGTTGCGCGGAGTTTTGATGTTAATCGTCCTGGGACAAAGGTTAGTGGTTTGAGTGGGGGGGTTTTGGGTGGAAGTCTGAAAAGAGGGAAATTAAAAGTTGGAGATGAAATTGAGATTAAGCCAGGTTATGGGCATGAAGAAAAACATAAAGTGGTTTATGATACTGTTTTGACTAAAATTGTTTCTTTGCATCGGGGGGATTATGGGGTGAAGGAGGCGGGGCCTGGTGGTAGTCTTGCAATTGAAACTGATTTAGGAATGTCAATGACAAAGGGAGATAATTTGTCTGGGAATGTTGTTGGGTTGAAAGGAAGTCTGCCTGATATAAGTCATAAGATTAAAATTAAGGCAGAACATTTTAAAGAAGTTTTAGGGGCTGAAGGGCATTTGGAAGTTGAAGATTTTAAGATTGGGGAGATGTTGATGCTTAGTGTTAATACTTCAGTTAGTATTGGGAAAATTATTTCTTCTAAAAATAATGAACTTGAGTTGGAGTTAAATATTCCTGTTGTTGTTTTTGAAGGGGATAAGATTGGTTTGGCGAGGAATGTTAAAGGGCATTGGAGGCTGATTGGTTTTGGGGAGATTGTTAGTTAATTTTAAATATTTGGTTTTGTTAAATTTAATATGGCTAAATATAATATTATTGTTGAACAAGATGAAGATGGCTGGTATGTGTCTGAGGTAGTTGAGCTTGCCGGTTGCCATACTCAGGCGAGGAGTGTTGAAGAGTTAATTGAGCGAACACGGGAGGCTATTCTTGCTTATCTTGAAACAGAAAAGGATTCTGATTCTTCTCAAAAATTCATAGAGATTAAACAGATTGAGGTGTAATATTGCGAGGCTTCCAAAGCTTACAGGAAAAGAGTTAGCAAAAATAGTTGAGAAGTTGGGTTTTTCTTATGTTCATACAAGAGGAAGTCATATGATTTTTGTTCATTCTGACGGGAGAAAGACAACTATTCCTCACCATTCTAATGAAGAGATAGGACCTGGATTACTAAATAAAATTATTAAAAAAGATTTGCAAATTTCAAGAGAAGAGTTTGAGGAATTGTTATGACTGCGTAAGTTTTTATAGTTTGATTGTTTTTTGTTTTTATGGAAATGCGTCAAGCCAATATTGATGATGTTGATAAGATAAATGAAATATTTTCTGAAGGGATTTTACAAGAATTAAAATTTCAATATTCTTCAAATGCTAAAATTAAAAAAGAGTTTGAGTGGGAAGTTAAAAATCATAAAAAGTATATTAATAAAGATTTGAAAGATAAAAATCAGTATTGGATTGTTCTTGAGTTAAATGGTTTAGTGATTGGTTTTGGGAGTAGTTATATTAAAGATGGTAAAGGAGTTGTTGAAAGTGTTTATGTTGATAAAGGATTTAGAAGAAAAGGTTATGGTATTAAGATTGTTAAAGAATTGTTGAGATGGATTAGGTCTAAGAAAGTTAGAGTTATTGAATCTAATTTGTTTGTTAAGAATTTACCTTCTTTGAAGCTTCATGAGAAATTGGGATTTAAATCCTATATGTTTAGGATGAGGTTGGAATGAAGCAAAATACTTTTAAAGTCGAAATGAGTTTAATTGACAGGAGGTAAAATGAGGGATAAGAAATTTGCTATTGCTCTTGGTATTATTGTTGTTTTAGTGTTGGCTTTGGTTTATCTGCTTTTTGTTGGACCAGGGATTACAGGTTATGTTGTTGATAAACAGGTTCAGGCTCAGCAGGTTGTTGTCGAGGCGATAATTCAGCAAGTTAATGCACAAGGCTATGTTCAACTGTCTAATGGCAATGAGAGTGTGGTTTTAGTTGAGTATGTTCCACCGCAAGAACAGGTGCCACAAGGACAAGTTCAGCAAGGACAAGAACAGGTTGTTGCTGGGTGATTAACATAATTAAAATGAAAAAAGGGGTAGTATTAGTAATAGGTTTGATTTTATTATTTACAGTTGGAGCTGTTGCTCAGGGTGCAGGTATTACTGGGAATATTCAGAAAAAAGTTGAGAGGGCTAAAGACGGAAAGGCAATTGAGGTTTCTAAAGATACTTTTGATTATCTTAAAGATTTTTTAGAAAAAGGAGGAGTTAGGAAAGAGATGGTTAGAAAGGTTAAGGAATTGGATAAAAGTTCTTTGCCTGATAATGCTAAGATTGAAAAGATTGATGATAGTAAAGTTGGGATTTATGATGTTGAGTATGATGACGATAAAACAGGTAATAGGAGTTCTGTTTTTGTCGTGACTTATTCTACTACTGAGTTTGAGCAAGTTGAAGAGAGTGTGAAGATAGTTAATTATTTGAATTATGGTTTTGCTGGTGATTCTAATGAGTCTTCTTATTTGAAAACTTCTAATGGTGTTTTGTCTGGAAGTGATAAAGGGTATGTTATGATGAGAGGGGGGAGTGTTACTGGTATTTCAACTAATATTGATTTAGATGGAGATGGAAAAGTTTCGATTAAAGTTTACAAGAATGGTGAGGATACTGAATTTGGGAATTTGATTTCTGTTAGTGATAAAAAGAAAGTTGATTATGATTTGCAGTCTGAGGATGTTGTGACTTTTGAGCCAGGAGATGTTGTTTCTGTTTATATTGAAGTAAAAGGAGATGTTGTTTGGGGTGAGGTTATCACTATGGTTGAAACTACGAGTTAAATGGTGAAGAAAATTAATTTCAAAGGTGTTGCATCTTATTTTTTGGTTTTAGTTATTTTTGCAGGATTTCTTTTTTTGGTTTATTCTATTGATGGAAGTCCTTTGACTGGTTTTGCTGTTTTTAATTTGAATGCGCGTGAGGTTGATGGGAGTGTTGCAGGGAGTTTAAGTTTTTCAATGAAAGGCGGGGAATTTATTCCTGCTGATTCTCTTTTGAGTATTAGTTCTAATGGTGAAACTAAAGAGTATCAGTTAAGAGAGTTTGTCGAGGGAGAGAGTGTTAGTGGGGATTATTATTTGGAAGGGGAGAGTTTAAGCGGAAGTGGAGAGGGTTATGGTGTTGCTGGTGAAAAGATTCTTGGAGAAGAAGTTAACTTTGTTTTAAGGGTTGTTTCTTCTGGAGAGAGTTCTGGAAGTTCTGATGAAGGGAGTAGTTCTGGTTCCTCTTCTGATTCTGGAGAAGAGAGTGGGAATGAAAGTAATAGTGGCAGTAATAGTTCTGAAAATGCAGAAAGTGTGACTGGGGAGGTTTTAAATGAAGAGGTTGTTAGTGAGGATAATAGTGATAATGGAGATGAGAGTGAAGATAGTAATGTTGATGGTTCTGATGTAAGTGAAAGTGGTGCGAGTGAGACAACAGAGAGTTCAGGAGAAAGTGAAACAAGTAGTGAGAGTCAGGAGGTTAGTGAAACAAGTGATAGTTCTGAAAATGCAGGAGAGGGTGAGAGTCTAAGTGGGGGTAGTGAAGAGAGCAGTAGTGGTGCGGAGGGGGAGAGTGGGGAAGGTTCTTCTGAATCATCGTCAGAAAATTCAGGTTCGGATTCTGGTGTGGAGAAAGCAATTGCTGGAGGGGTTGCTTTAACAGGACAGGCAGTTTCTAATTTGAAAGGTAAAGAGAATTTGATTAATGGAAAAGTTGCAAAAGGAGAGGTTTATGAATATAGTTTGAAAGATGGAGAGAGTGTTGAGCTTGTTTCTTCTTCTCAGGATGTAAATATTAATGTTGAAAACGGGATTGTTAAAGTTACAACTGATTATGGAGAAGTTGAAAGAGGTTTTGGCGAGGAGTATTTGAGTGATGAAGATTATAATTTGAATATTGATTTGTCTGAAATGAATTTAAGTTCTGGGGGAGGAGTTGTTGATGTTGCATTGTATTTTGGTGATGAAGAGATTTTTTATCTTTCAGAAGATTTGAGTGAAGTTGAAGAAATTATTGATGAGGTTGAAGGGGGAGTTGGGGGTTTGGTGAATGAGAGTTTGAATAATAAGAGTTTAGGTAATTTGACAGAGAGTAATGTTAGTCTGAATGTGAGTGCGGATAATGAGTCTTTGAGTAATTTGTCTGAAAGTAATGTGAGTGTTAATGTTAGTTTGGAAAGAGATTATACTTTGAGTGAGGATGAGATTGAGTTGTTGTTTGTTAATACTGGTTCGCGAAGTGTTACAATTAGTGAGACAGAGGTTATAAATGAAAGGTTAATTGTTAGATTTGAGGTTGGAGATTATTGGCTTGAGAGTTCTTATGATAGTTCTATTGGTGAGAATGAGCTTGATGAATTGATTGAGTTGGATAGGGCGAGGTGGGTGAAGATTTTGGTTAAGAAATTTGCCGAAGCTGATGAAGAGATTGAAGAGAGTGAGGTTGGGGAGAAGTATGTTGGAGAGTATGAGCTGGGTTAATGATTGTGTAATTACTTTTAAGTTACTATTATGCGAAAGATTTATAATATTTGTTTTTGACTATTTTGTGATGAGTGAAATCTTGGTTTGTGAAAATGGCAAGTAAGAAGGAGAAGACCCTAACTTTGGAGGTTATGGTTTGAAGGGAGGACTTCCATTAATTAAACAACTTGACAAAGGAGATAGAACATTATACTTTCCTGATGAAACAAAAGATATAGGTTTGCGTGTGCTCATTCGGAACAGGTATTCCGGCTTGATCGCCGGGGGCAGGTATTTGGTCAGCTCCAATGCCTTTGGTCGGGTAAATTTCGCGTTGCAGGTGAGTTTTAGTTTTTGACAAAATGAAAATAAAGTAACGAGAGATTTTTTAGAGGATAAAAAATTTAAGAAATATAACTGGCGTTCCGCCTCATCAACATAACACTTAAATATTTCTTATATTTAAATATTTCGGCAGTCATACATTGTAACGTTAAAGGGAGCCAAGATAGTTCCTTAAATTTTGATATTAACTCTATAGTTGTAAAATTAGAAAAATTTAAAAGATGAGAATTTCATATAAAAACTATGGGAAATGAAAATTTCATATAAAAACTATGGGAAATGAAAATTTTAGAGATAGATTAAGGGATGCTAAAATATATGATCCTGTAGGAGACTACAAAATGGTTACAGAGCATGCTCATATAATAGACAGAATGTATTATTATGGAAAACAAAGGGAAAGGTATCTTAAGGAGGCTGAATTTATCGCACAGATTATCAATGAAGCCTCTGGAGGGAGAACATATATTGATGCTGGTTGTGGGACGGGAATTCATTTAAAACTCTTAAGAGAAAGGGGATTTGAAGTAGCTGGTTTTGATTTAAGAAATCAAATGGTAGATATTGCCAAGAAAAGAAATCCCAGGATAACAATAGTTCAAGGAGATATGAGAAGTTTTCCTTTGGAAAGAAAGGTACATGGGATAAGTGCAATGTATGGTGCAATAAACTACCTTGATACAGAGGATGATTTTAGGAGAACGCTTAGAGGATTCTCTGATCATCTAACAGATAATGGTGTTGCAATTATTGATACAAGATACCAACCCAACCTTGATGAAGAAGTAAGAACATGGGCAACAGACTCATGGACACTTGTAAAAAGGTGGATAAAGTGCAATGGCGGAATGGATAGTGTTTACAGAGTATTTTATGCGATTCCAGATGAAGGAGTTATGGAAATGGAAGATCATCGACAGTACTTTCAAGACCCTTATTGGATAGCAGAAAGGATGAAAGAAGAAAAGTTTGTAAGAACAAAAATATTTGACTCATATAATAAAGATAGGGGATTTGATCCCACATCAGGAAGCTATCAATGTGTTGTGGTTGGGTACAAAAATGGAAGATAGCTTTTTTGAAGCATCTGCACAGATAAGAGAAGATATTTATAAGAGAATTAGCCAAGTTACTGATCAAGTTCCACATAAAAAGTTAAGAGACATTATAAGTCAGAGAAACAAAACATCAAGTTTTCTAAAAGGAACAATTAGTTATCTGATTCATGAAGGCATTGGAGGCAATTTATCAAACGGAGATAAGGTAGAACTTGCAACAGGTATTGAAGTTTTATGTAGCTCGGGAGCAATCTTTGATAATGCCATTGATAATCATGAAGAGCGTAATGGAGAAACTACCTTTCTTAAAGAATATGGGATCTGGATGCAAGTCGCAGCTTCGCAATATGTATTGCATCACGGTCTTAAAATCCTATTTCCCTTTATGCATACTTACACTCAAAGATTCTCTCATATGTATTCCATTGATGAGGCAGTTGTAGGAATGGTTAGCATGGATATTGAAAGATCAAGAAATCTTCGAGAGCAAATAGAAATAACTGAAATGAGTAATGGAAGGTTTGCCGAAGTACCCTTAGTGATAGCTGCCACGACTGGAACTGATGATGAAACTATTATTGAAAATATATCAAAATATGGATTTAATTTAGGAACAGCTCTTGGGATTTATGAAGAAGTTAGAGATATGTTGGGAAAACATGGTAGAAGAAGGGCTACCGAAATAGAGAGAGGGAGGTTTGCTATTCCATTACACATAGCTAATGAAAGAGAATATCCCCGTATGGAAAATTATGTTGGTAGAGTTATTAGCGATGATGAATATGCTGAAATGATTAAATTCCTTATAAGGTCTGATTCTATACGTGAAACACAAAAACTTGTTACAGGATATTTTGACCTAGCAGAAAACTCGTTGTATGTAGCCGTTAGCAGTGATTGTTATAATAAGTTAAATGATCTTAGAACGTCTGTGTCTTCAGAATTTGAAAAAATAATTTCAGAAGTGGAAAGAGAATATGGATGATGAACAAAGATTATTAAAAATGAGAACACTAGCTAGGAGCTACTTAGAGCAATCTGTAAGTTTTGTTAGAGAAATTGTTCCAAGAAGACTTTCAGAGGAGCTTGAGACCTGGTTGCCAAAAAGAAGACTCATTGATCCTGCAATTTTTATTAACAGAGCAATCTGTGATTTGGAAGACCATGTTTATGGAGAACTGGAGTTAAGAATTTCTGTTCTTGCTGGTTCTACTGCTGCAGTATCAGACGATATTATAGATTCACAATCTAATATTCCATATGAAAAGTTGCGATTGCTTGGAGACTATAAAGAAAATTTGGAAAGTGGAAATTTAGGGTTATTTTATGCCTTTAATCAAAGTTTAGTTAGAGTGTTGCCCTTTGATTTTAGAGAAAGATTTAAGGAAATAATTAACCAATATAATATGGCCCAAGAAGATAGTTCAAAGCTATTTGATCCTTCAATCACTAAAGAAGAAATCATAGATGTAAAAGATAGGGCGGGGGGATATTCAATACTATTACTCCACGCAATGATGTTTCCTGATGAACCTGTTATGATGTATAACCCAAAATATTTAAGGCATCCAACATCAAAACAAGAAACCTTTTATATATTTGGAGCATGGTTAAGCCGAGTTGATGACCTTTGGGACATTAGAAAAGATAAATTAAATGGAATGAAACAATTAGCAACTGAGAGAATTGTTACATGGAAATCTTTATCAAGCGAAACACAAAGAATGAAAGAATGCCTGGAAGCTTTTTTTCCAAGAAAAAGAGTAGAAGGGATGATAGAAGAACATTACTCTTCACTTATCAATAGCGAAATGTTCGATAAATACGGGGGAAGTAGAGAATGAAAGAAAAAATAAAACAATCTATAACCGATGCTCAGAGGTTCTTGATGGATAGTAGAGATCACGATGGTCTTTGGAGAGATTTTGATATTAGGAATTATGGAATTCTCGAAGATTGGATTACTGCTTATACTGGATTAGCTCTTGTGGGATCGGGCTTTTCTGAATTGCTTCTAGGATATACAGCAGAAGCTCTAGCAAATCGCCAAAACCAAAATGTTGGAGGATGGAGTTGTGATGAAAGAGTTGTTCCAGATACAGATACAACAGCATTTGCAATAATGTTTCTCTCCAGCTTTGGATATAATGATGGCATTAATAAAGCAAAAGATTTTATTAAAAGACAACAAATGCCCGACGGAAGTTTTAGAACTTACCAACCAGACCTTATCGCACCATTTATTCCCGGACTAACAAGCGAAGGATGGTCTGGGGGAATTCCAGAAGTTACTGCTACAGCTTCAAGAGCTCTTGGAGGGGATAAAAGAGGAATATCATATTTAGAAAGAAGTGCGTTACCAAACGGTGGTTGGAAAGAATATTGGTATAATAAAGATATTTATGTTAATACCCAAGGAATACTTTCTTTGGAAGGCATACCCTCAGCTGCAAAAATAGCGAATGATACACGAGATAAATTATTACTTTCAGAACATGGTGACAGTCCATTTTACCAATCCCTTATAATAGAAGGGAATGCAACACCATCAAGAATGAATCTTATTCTGGAGAATATTGAGGTATTGCTGAATATGCAAAGAGAAGATGGCAGTTGGGAAAGTCCTTCTATGCTTCAATTTCCTCTGCCCCCTAACACCGAACCGTGGAATGATCCAAGAAGAATTCGTGAGGATTTATATGACCAAAAAAGAATATTTACTACCTCAACATGTTTAATGGGACTTTCAAGTCTTAGATAACCATATATTTAAACACCCCACACAATGATATAATATGAAAATAAACAAAAACTATTCTGGAATTATAATAGAAAATACAGAAGGTAAACTTCTCTTTCAATTAAGGGATAACAATCCAAAAATTACAAACCGAAATAAATGGAGCCTATTTGGTGGAGGGATAGAGAGGAGGGAAACTCCCTTACGGGCAATTATAAGAGAGGTCAAGGAAGAATTAGGCATTACCCTAGACCCCAACGATTTGAGATTACTTTTCAAAAAAGAATCTCGTTCAAGTAATAGATATGTTTTTTATTATAAAATAAAAAAAGACTTGGGAGATATCAAACTTGGTGAAGGAAAAAGTTTTAAATTTATGCGATTATCTGATTTGATATTTAAAAAAAATGTTGTTAATTCACTAAGAATATTTATGTTACTCTATCCTTTTTTAAAAAGAAAAATGATAAAGAAAGACGAGTTCAATTAAACCTTACTCAACTTAATCAAATCCAACCACTTATTTACTCTTAACTCTAATTGAGGTATGGCAACTTCGGATGGGGTCTTTTTATCTAAAGACATATGCTTTCTATTGAAATTATAGTTTATCTCTAATCCCTTCATAATGGCATGAGCTGATTCAATGCAACCATGAAAACCCCTCATTACTTTTGTCCTTTCTCTAATTGTATTGTGCAATCTCTCAATAGGATAATTAAAACCTCGTTCATCAGTGATAACAACATTATGAATTATCTTGCTCTTGGTTCTTGATGAAGCATGATAAGGAGATTGTAAACTAAATGTTCTCCTTAACACTCTTGGGTAACCTCTTAATCCGTCTGTTGTAACTATTTCAACTTGTTCACCCACTTTAAACTTTGCTTTTTTCATTATTTTAATCAAATTTTCGTTAGTTCTGCTTTTCATATATTCGCCTGTTACCATAAATTTAGTTTCTACATCAAATGTATCTACAAACCAATTTTGTTCTCTTCCTTTGAAATACTTGCTTTTTCTTCTGTAATACTCCATCTCATCACTTTGCATTTCTTTCCCACATTTTATTGGAATATTATCAACCAAATTACCAACCATTTCAGCATACTTAACAATCCATCTATAAACAGACATATGGCTTGAATTATGAGGATAAAATGCTTGAAAGTACTCTTGTATTTTTCTTAATGAAACGCCCTTGTAATACAAATCAATTCCAGCAGTTATTTTATTTGGATGGTTTCTCATTCTGTAAAAACCCTCATCAATCACAAATCTAAAATTACATTCTTTACATCTGTATCTTTGAATCTTACCTCTATTTTGTGTTTTTCTTTTTCCGTCTTTCTTAATCTGGTCAGAATTGCATTTAGGACAAGTTACATTTTTATACTTCTGCTTAATTATATCTTTGGATTTCATTTTAGCGAGTGGAATCTGAGGGACTCTTCGGAGTTCCCTCTTATATTATCAGTTAGTAATATATTAGTTAGGTATATTAACTATTTAAACTTTTCTATAGTAGAGAATATACTAAATATTTATATACTAGTTAATCATATATCTCTTAATGGCAAGAGTTAAAATAGAAGTTGAGGGTTTCCAATGTGAGAGATGTGGGCATAAATGGGTTCCTCGCAGAAGTGATGAAGAACCTTCTGTTTGCCCAAAATGTAAAAGTCCCTATTGGAACAAACCGAGAAAACGAAAAGTTAAGAAGAAATAATTTTTTTGAGTCAAATAACTCCCTTTAACGTTACAATGTACGGCAGTCACTAACATTGGCAGTATAGCATAATGATAGTGCGTTCCGCCTCATCAACGGAAGGGAGTGGGTTTGATTCCCACTACTGCCACGATGGCTGATTTATGATGAAAGAAATTAATGTTTTAGAGTATAAAGGATTTAAAACACGATTTTTTATAACTGAAGAAGTTAATAATTTTTTGAAAAAGAATCATGTTAGTTATGAAGAATTTTTGCCTGACAATTATCATTTTTATGAAAATATTTTATTTAAAGTAATTGATGAAGATGGAGAGGGAATTCCTGATGAGAAATGCGGCAAAGAGTTTGAAGTTATTTTTTACAGAGTAGTAGAAAAATGGACAGATGTTAATGTTCCTATAGGTTTTAGTGATAATTTTGATTATTTTGAGGATAAGATTTTAGAAGAAGAGTTGGTTAGGGTTTCTGAAACAGAAAAACATCCAGTTTTTGGTATTAAGTATAAATTATTAATGACTTGATTTTTTCATAACTTTTATATATAGAATTTAATTAATTCTCGTATTGAAAAGAGAATGAGAAGTAATTTTTTTAGAGAGGTATTTGTATTTTTTATTTTAGTTGGTTTTGTCTTTATGTTTGTTAGTTTTTTTGGGGTTGCCTCTGGTTTTCAGGGGAGTTCTGATAGTTATAGTGTTGATACAAAACAGGATTCTTTTGCTCAGACAAATTCTACTGGTGGAGATTTTTCTAGTAGGTTAATTGGAGGTATTGCTGCTGTTGGAGAGTATGCTGTTAATCTTCTTGCAGGGCGTTTTGGTATTTTAACTTCGACTGCGAGTGTGCAGATAAATATTACTTCGCATTCTGAGGGTGAGGAAGTTGTTAGGGGTAATGATGCAGTGACTGGTGAGGATGATAAAGGAGTTGTTTCTGATAGTGTTAATTTGACTGCAAGAGTTTTTTCAAGTTCTTCTGGTGTTTCAGGTTCGACATGTTATTTTTATGATGATGGGGGTTTGTTAGGGAGTGGAACGACTAATAGTTCTGGACATTGTTCTGTTTCTTATGGTAAAGGTAGTTTTGATGCTGGGACAAGGACGATTGATGTTAATTATACAGTTGGAGGTAGTTATACTAAGAGTAATGTTAATGATACTATTAATGTTTCTATTGTGAGATATGTTGCGACTTTGGATATGGATAATCTTCGGGATAATGGGAAGTATTATGATGGAGATACTGCGATTTTGAATATTGAAATTAATAAAGTGACGAGTAGTTCAACTGCAAATTATGATCCACAGAATTTGAGTGCTAATGCAACTAATGCAGCAGAGAATGTTTATTCTGATGGTTCGCATTTTTATCCTGGAAATATTTCGCGTAGTGGTGTTGGGTTGTATGCGGCTAATGTAACTGTCAATTATAGTTTTGGGAGTTTTATTAGATGGGATGTTTTAGAGAGTGATGATAGTTTTCAGAGTTATATTGGAAGTGCTGTTCATTCTGATAAGGCTATTTGTGTTGGTGATTTTGGTGATTGGAGTTCTTGGAGTGAGTGTTCTGGAGGGACTCAGACAAGAAGTCGGACTGATAGCAGTGATTGTACTGAGGTGCAGACGCAAAGTTGTACAACTGGAGGGGATGATAGTGGGGGTGGAGGTGGGGGTGGTGTTTCTTGTACATTTGTTGGTTGGGGGGATTGGAGTGACTGGGGACTTTGTATTGATGGTGAGCAGACAAGAACCCGGACTGATAATTGTGGAAGAACTGAAGAGGATGTAAGAAGTTGTGAAGGAGAGATTTGTACTGACAATATTGATAATGATAATGATGGTTTTATTGATTGTGATGATAGTGATTGTGAAGGAAGTATTGATTGCCAGTGTGTTCCAGATTGGCAGTGTTCTTGGAGTGCTTGTGAAGATGATGGAAGTGGGAATTATTACAGCACTCCTTCAAATTGTTTTGATGCTAATTTGTGTGGTGTTAGTGAAAGTATGCCGACGAGAGTTCAGTGTGCTTTAGATAGAGAGGGGAAATATGTTCCTGTTACGCCTCAGGGTGATGAGTGTCTTCCTTTGTGGAATTGTGGGGGTTGGAGTAAGTGTCAGGCTGATTATAACTTGAAAGATATTTTGAGAGGGGATACAACTTTGGGTGGAACACAATATAGGACTTGTGAAGATGTTAGAGGGTGTGTTAGCAATACTATTGACAAGAGAAGTTGCAGTTTGGCTTTGCCTGTTAAAGTGACAAAAACTAAATGGTGCTTTGATGATTATATTGAGATTCATGATGTTTCTAGTGGAAGATTGGTTAGTCGTGTGCAGGAAGATTCCCGAGGAGAATTGACAAGGGTTGATATTGGTTTTGTTGCTACAGAGTTTGAAGGTTATTGTGGTTATTGTTATGATGGTATTAAGAATTATGATGAAGAGGGGGTTGATTGTGGAGGAAGTGGTTGTGTTGAGTGTATTGATAAAGGAACTTTTTTTGATTGGATGTATTATGTGAAGATTGCTCTTTGGATTATTTTGTTGATTTTAGTATTGGTTGGATTGTATGAGAACAGAAAGACGATTAGCAAGAGAGTTCCTCGCAGAAAGATTAGATTTGGAATGCCGAAGATTAGACTGCCTTCTTTGAAGGTGCATGTGAAGTTTAAGATGCCTAAATTCAGGAGAGCTAAGCCTGCTAAGGTGGTGAAGAAGCCAGTTGCTAAACCAAGAAAGATTAGGATGCCATCTCTTGGAATTGGAAAGTGGTTTAAGAGTTTGTTTGCTGTGAGGAGAGCAAGATTTGTTGAGAGAAAGAAAGCTAGAGTTGCTAAGAGAGCTGCTAAGAAGAAGGCACGTGTTGAGAAAAAGATATTTAGGAAAGAGAAGAAAAGTGCAAGGCGTGAAGCTCGTAGAGTTAAGAAAAGAATTAAGAAGAAGGACATAAGGCAGAGTGAAGTTTCTGACTTGAGAAAGAAGCTTGAAGAGTGGAAGAGCAAGGGCTATTATGATACGAGCAAGTTGAGAAAGAAGCTGGATGAGTATGAAGGTTGATTTTGATTTGGTTCTTTTCCCATCCACAATCCCTCATCTATTTTTACTTGCCAAATCAAAATAAACTTAATTTTTTATTATTTTTGTCAGCGAAACCTATAAAAAGAAAAATAACTAAATAATCTTGTAAAAAGAGGAATTTGTATTTAGTTTATGGCTAAGAAAAAAACTAAAAGGGCTGGTAAGAAAAGTAGGTCGATGTCGAGGAAGACTATGAAAAAATCTAAGAGTGATGGAAAAATTAGTGAAGAAAATTTGAAAAAAGATTTTTATAAGTTTCAGGGAAAGGTTAATCGGCTTGAAGAACTGCGTCGGGAATTGAATTCTTTAGAGGCTGCAGGTTATACACGAGGATTTGAAAAGGAAGTTAGTTTAATTCGTTCTCGTTTAAAAGATACTAAAGCTCTTCCTGAACTTGAAAAACAGGTTCGGGGTTTGAGGAGAAGGATAATTAAGAAAAAGCCAAAGAAAAAAGCTTCTTTGAAGAAGATTGAAAGTAATGTTAAGAATTTGGGAGAGGATGTTGATACGATTGTTGATACAAATTCTCAGTTGAAAAAAGAGATTAAGAATCTGAAAGAGAAACTTGATGAGAATTTTGAGAGACATAAACAAGTTGATACTGGTGTAGGTGTTGTTGTGGATGACGAGTTTCAGAATTTTATTAAGGGTGTTAAGACAGATTTGTCTGAAAGGGTTAAGAATAGAGAAAAGCAGTTGAATGATGAATTAAGACAGGATTTAAGTTTGAGAAGAAAGGAGTTGGAGTTGAAGTATAATGAGATGGAGAAAGAGTTGAAGAGAGAGTATGATGTTAAAAAGTCTAAACTTGAGCGCGAGTACGGACAGAAAGAGTCGCATCTTGATCAGAGTTATAAAGATAGAGTTAAGAATGGTTTGCAGAAAGAGGTTAATGAAAGATTTTCTCAGGAACTGAGGAAGAAGTTTGAGCAGGAGAGGGCGAGACTTGATGCAGAGTATGTTTCTAAATTGAAAAAAGATTATCAGGATAAAATTGAGAAAGAGAAAAAAGTTCTTGAGAGTAATTTTAAGAAAAAGATTCAGGAGCAGCTGAAAAATTTAAGGAAGGGAAGAGATGATGAGATGAAATATTTGGAGAAGAGATATAGTGGTAGTTTGTCAGAGTTAGAAAAGCAGAAAAAGCAAGTTCATAAAAAATTGGCTGAAGGAATTTCTGAGATTAATCTTGAAAAGGCGAAAGAGATAAGTGCTGAAAAGGCGAGACTTGATAAAAAGTATGGAAGAAGTTTGGAAGATGTTAGGAAGAAGAGGAGAGAGCTTGAAAATATGCTGTCTAAAAAGGCGGTTGAGTTGAATGCTGCAAAATCACATCAGAGAGAGTTGTTGAAGAAAAGGTTGAATGAAATTGAAGAACAGAAAAAGAATAATTCTGAGAAAGCGCAGTCTGAGTTTTTTAGGTTACAAAAGGAATGGAGGAAGAAGTTTGATGCTTTGAAAAAGGAGCATTCTAATTTGAGGAGGCAGTTGGCAGATGAGTCTCATAGGAAACTTGTTGCAGATATGAAAAAGCAGAGAGAAAAGATTAGTGCTGAGTTGCAGAAGAATTTTTCAAATAAGATGCAGGATTTTGTTGATAAGCAGAGAAAGGAAAAAGACAGAGAGTTGAAACAGAAGCTGAAGAGTTTGAATGAGGCACTTGCTAATGAGCAGAAGATTAATCAGTCACTTAAAGAGAATTTGTCTGAGAAGAGTTATAAGTTAGAAAAAGAGCAGGAGGAGAAGAATCGTATTCAGAGTGAGTATGAGAGGGTTAAAAATGAGGAATCTAGAAAGAGGGAGCAGGAAAAGAGTCTTTTGATTGAGAAGCATGAGAGAGATATTAGAGAGATGACAAATAAACTTGAGAGAGAGTTGAATGATAAATATCGGAAGAGTTTTAATAAGAGATTGAAAGATGAAAAGAAGAGTTTGAAAAAAGAGTTTGATGGTAAAAAAAGAGTTATGAGAAGTAAGATTTCTGAGATGAATTATAAAGATAGGGCTAAGCTGAAAAATCAGTTGAGGTATGATTATGAGAAGAAGTTGAATGAAAGAATTCAGGAGTTGAGGAAAGATATTGAGAACCAGTTGAGGGTTGAGTTTGCTCGGCAGGCAAATAATAGGATTGCTGTTGAAAGAAATAATTTGGATAAAAAGTTGAGAGAGATTGAAGCTGAAAAGAGAAAGTTTCAGAGTGATTTGAAAAGAGAGATGGAGAATAAGTTGAATAAAGAGATTTCTGAACAGGCAGATAAGATGAATTCGCAGATTTCTGAACAACGGGCTAAGCAGGATAGGATGAGTAGAGAGCTTAATAAGAAAGAGCAAGAAAGGCAAAGAGATTTGGCTAAAAAACAGGAAGAGATGAATCAAAAGATTGCTGAGCAGGAAACAAAGAAGAAAAAAGATTTGGAAGCAGCTGAAAGAGTGAGACAGAGAACTCAGGTACTATTAGAAAGACAGAGAGCTGAAAATCAAAAATTGATTGAGCAGATTACAAAAGTAAAACATTCTGATTATGTTAATAGAGAGGAAGAGAAAAAGAAGTTGATGGAGGAGCATAAGAAAGTGATGAATGATTTGACTGATAAGTTGAAAAAACAGTATCATGATAAGTTTGAAGATGAACTGAAAAAACATATTGGTGAGGAAAGGATGAGATTGAGTAATGAGTATGACAGTTATAGAAAAGAATTGAAGGATAAACTTGCGTCTGCTTCATTTAGGGAGAAAAGAGAGTTTAAAAAGAATGTTAGGAAGAAAATGGAGAGTGAGTTGAAAAAGAGTATTGAGAATAAGAAGAAAGAATTGCAGGCGCAGTTGCATGATGAGTTTGAAAAAGAGGTTAAGAAAAAAGCAGATATTGAAAAGAGAACTTTGGAAAATAAAGTTAAAGAATTAGAAAGTAAGTATGAGGCTAAGCAGAGAGAGTTAAGATTGAAAGAGAAAGAATTGATGCAGGCTGTTAAGGCGAAAAATCTTGAACTTGCATCTGAGAAAAAGAAACTGCTTGATAAGATTTCAATGATGAGGAAAGAAGAGGATGAGAAGTTAAAACAAGCGAGGATTAAGGCGCAGAGAGATGCTGCTGAGAAAGAGCATCAAAGAATGTTAGATATTTTGAAACAGAGTGAGGCGTCTTTGAAAGCTAAGATGCAGAAAGATTATGAAGAAAAGGTTAAGAGGTTTAAGCAGGAGCATGAGCAAGAACTTGCTCGAAAAAAAGCTGAACTTGTTAAAGAATTGCAGAAGAGAGCTTCTAGTTTGTTAGGTTAAGTTCTTATTTTTGTAAGGATGAATTTTGGGCCGATGAATTCTGATTGAATTGCTGTTAGTATGAAGTTGTCGTGGATTTTGTTTATTGTCTGATTTTCTTTGAGAGTTTTGTCTGTGAATTGTTCTATTATTTTGTTTATTTCTTCTTTTGTTAGAGATATTTTTGAAGGGAGTTCTTTTTCATGGGTTGTTATGATTAGGAATCTGTTTGGACCTGGGCATTCGATGTTTGTGACTTTTGGGTCGTTGAGTATTGGGGTTATTTTGTCGAAGTGTATTTTATTCTTTTTTGGTTCTTGTATTTCTTGTGCAACTGTTTTTTGTTTTGAATTTAGAATTAATTGTTCTGTGAATTCGTCAATGAATTCTTGGTTTAGTTTCATGTTAGGATTTTGGGAGGGGGCGCGGATTTATTGATGTTTTTTGGTTTGGGGAGGGTGGTTCGCTTTCGTTTAATTGTTTTGTTAGTTTTTGATTTTGTTCAATTAGTTTGTCAAGTTTTTCCATATAGTCTTGTTCTCTTTTGTTTAGTTTTGGTTCTTTTTGTTTTTCTTCAAATGTTTTTGCTGAATTTTCAAATAGTTCTAAGAGTCTTGAAATGTTGTTTGAAAGATTGTCAAATTTTTCAGTCAGGTTTGTTAGAATTTTTTGAAGTTGGGTAAAATTTTCTATTAGCATTTCCTGATTTTTTTCTGTTTCTGTTTTGTTTTCTATTTTTTTAGAACTCTTTTTTGGCATGTTTTATAGAAGTGATTGGATTTTATAAAGTTATTCTCTGAAATTGAGGTTTCCTTTTTGCCAGTCGCGGATTATTTGTTCGCTTGTTCTTACTTCGTCGATTTGATTGCCTTTTTTTATGAATCCTTTTTTTCTTCCTATTTGTTCAAGTATTTCTTCAGGGTCTTCGGATTTTATTTCTATTTTGTAAAGGACTTCTAATTGTTCTTTGTCTTCAAATAGTGAAAGTATTTTGTATGCGACTAGTTCTTTTTCTCTTAGTTTTTCTGGATTTCTTGAGCCGATTAGTGCGAGTCTGATTTCGTCATTTTTTTTGACAGGTATTACTCCTGGCGAGTCTATTACTGAAAGGTTTTTTCCTGCGTTTATCCATTGTGCGCCGTGAGTTGTTCCTGCTTGCGCAGATACTTTTGCTTTTCTTTTGTATGCTATTGCGTTGATTATTGAGGATTTTCCTGTGTTTGGGTATCCTAAGAATCCGATTCTTGTGTCAGGCAATTGTTTGCTTTTTATTGTCAGGTATTCTCTTAGTTCTTTTATTCCTTTTCTTGTTTTTCCTGAGACTATGAAAGTTGGTGCTATTTTTTTTAGTTTGTTTTGTTTTTTGTATGCGTCTTTTTGTGTTACTAAGTCTGCTTTGTTTAGGAGGAATATTAATTCTTTGTTGTATTCTTTGATTATTTTTTCTATTTCTTCGTTTCTTGAGATTTTTGGCATTCTTGCGTCTAGGACTTCAATTATTATTGTGCTTCTTTCTACTATTTCTTTGATTACGCGCCAGTATGGTTTTATGTTTGTGTCTTTTGTTACTTTTGGGCGGTTTGCTTTGAATTTTTTGTTTATCATTTTCTGTTGGTTTATTTTTATTTTAAGTTCGTATCATTTAAATAGTTTTGAGTCTTTAGTATTTTATGGCTAATAAGGAAGAAAAGGAATTTGAAAGGGATGAAGAAAGAGAAGAGTTTGAAGATGAAGGTTTAGAAGAGGATGTTGAGGAGGCAGAGGTTGAAATTGATACTGATAAGTTTAGGAGGTTTCTTGGGGATGGGGAGGGTGGTGAGATAGTTGAGATTGCTCCTGGTGCTGATAGGGTTTTAGAGTCTGGGCAGACGCAAAATTTAGAGGGGAGTGTTCAGGGTGTTTCTATTAGTGGTGGAGATGACGAGGAAAATGAGGGGGTGAATTATAAGGCGGTGGATAGAGGTTATCAAGGGGTTGGTGGGGGGGAAAACAGGCAGGAATATGTTGCAGGTTCTAGTGCTGGAGAAGATATTATTCCAAATTTTAATGTGAGGTTTCAGTCAGGTGCAGAGTTAGAGAGTCGAAGGGATTTTTCAGTTGTTTCGCATGGAGGGGGTGTTGGGAGAGTTTCTCATCGTGGAGATGCAGGAGAGGTTCAATCAGGAAGAGATGATAATTTGAATTCTACTGCTAATTATGAGGCAGGTGTTAATTTGGAGAATCGTCGTGAAGAGGAGTTTGAAGGAGAGAAAAGGAAATATAGGATTTAGGAAATTTTAAATAGATGAAAATGTTTTTTTATTTATGGTGAGTTATCATAATATTTATGAAGGTAGTGGTTATGGGGATGCAAGTTATGGTTTGCATGAGGATAATTTTGTTGGTTATAGGGTTGATGCTGGGAAGCTTGGTGCGTCTTTGAAACCAGATACTGCTGCGCAGATTGTTGAAGCGAATAATATGCTTAATCAAGGGATAAAGCCGATTGAGATTGGTGCTTTGAGCCCTGATGTTTTTGATCAGATTCCTAAACAGCATTTTAAGGAGACTGCGAGGTTGATGAAATTAACTGGTGCTAAGCCGACGCTTCATAGTCCTCTTGTTGAGGCATCGGGTATTGTTGAAAATCAGTGGACAGAAGAGAATCAATATCTTGCTGAGAATAGGCTGAAAGAGGTTATTGATAAGGCTCATAGTTTAAGTCCTGATAAACCTATGCCTGTTACAATGCATTCTGCTAATATTCCTGGGACAACTTTTGAGCCTGGCAAAGATGGAAAGTATAAGACTACCCAGTTGATTGCTGTTAATAGGGAGACTGGTAAGGTTGAGACTGCTTTGAGAGAAGAAGAAAGGGCTTATCCTGGAGATATCGCTGAATATGGAAAGGCTGTTAGAAGAAGTCCTGAAAAGCAGTTAGAAATTATTAATGGTTCTCAGTGGCACCAAAAGATAAATAATTTTTCAGAACATAAAAAAAATGTTGATGATGTTTTGGATAATTCTATTAGGAGTTTAATGAATGCAGGAATTAACCAACAGGAAAGTAAGAGAGGTTTGAGAGAGCTTTCTAAATCAGATCCTTCTTTTGATTCTGCTTATTTGCAATTTCAAAAAGCTAATGTTGCTTTGAATAATGCTGAGACAACTTTTGGGAGTATGTTTCAGGAAGCTTGGAAGTATTCTGATGATGAGGATACGAAAAAAGAATTAAAGAAACTTGCTAATGAGTGGGCTTCTTATCAACCTACGAAGAATAATAAAGAGCTTCTTAAGAAACTAAAGAATGGACAGCTTAGTTTGAATGATCAGATGGAGATTGCTAAGAAGAAGAGTGATGTTTTAGATCGGGCTTTGATTCATCTTGATTCTTTGAAAAAGACTCCTCAAATTTATCAGCCTATTGAAGAGTTTGCAATTGATAAGACGACGAAAACTTTTGCAAATGTTGCAAAACATTCTTATGATAAGTATGGAAAGAATGCTCCGATAGTGAGTATTGAGAATTTATATCCTGGGATGGCGTATGCAAAACCTGAAGAATTTAGGAAAGTTATAAAAGATACTAGGAAAAATTTTGTTAATGCTTTGATGAGTGATAAGAAAAAAAATATTTCCGAAGAAGAAGCGAAGAAAATTGCTAATAAAGTAATTGGGGTAACTTGGGATGTCGGACATTTGAATATTATGAAGAAGCATGGTTTTAAGGATGAAGATTTGGCTAAGGCGACTAAGAAGGTTGCAAAGGACATTAAGCATCTGCATTTTACTGATAATTTTGGTTATAGTGATTCGCATCTTCCGACTGGTATGGGAAATGTTCCGTTTAAGAAACATCTTGAGCATTTGGAAAAGGCAGGACTTTTAGGAAAGGATGGAGTTAATATAATTAATGAATCTGGAGGTTTTGTTCAGCATTTTAAGACCTCGCCGCATCCTTATAATTTGTCTGGATTTGGTTCGTCGATTTATGGTAGTGAAGGACCTTTTGGAAATCAGATGCCTGGAGTTGGTGCTTATTTTGCAGGTTATGGAACAACGCTTCCTGAGCAGCACTTTTCAATGTATGGAAGTGGGTTTTCTGGTTTGCCAACTGAGGTTGGAGGGCAGATTCCTGGAAAGCAGTCGAGGTTTAGTGGTGCGCCGAATGCGTGATAACATTTAAAAAGATTTTTTACTTGCATTAAGTAATAAAGAGGATGGTAAAGAAAAAAGAGGAAAAGAGTATGATGTTGAAAGTGTTTGAAATAATTGCGCTTTTTTTTGGAGTGACTGCAATTTTGCTTTTGCTATGGGGAATATTAAATACTTTGGGAGTTATATGATGGGAAATGGAAGAGTTGGATTTGTTTGTGGATGGGATTATAAGTATTGTAAATTTTTTGATTTATATATTGATATTTATGAAAGCTATAGGAACTTCGTTTTTCAATTTATTTGATTTGACAGAGTTGCTGATGGGAATTTCAGCCGGAGGTATATGGCTTTTTGTGAAAGTTTTGAGATAAAATGGCAAAGAAAAAAGAGAGTAAGAAAAGTAAGAAGTCTAAAAAGTCTAAAAAGTCTAAAAAGTCTAAGAAGGTTACTAAGAGAGAACTGAATTTGAAAGATGATAGAGAGATTGCACTTGATTTTAGTACGATTGTTTATAAAAAATTTGATAAAATGATTAAGGCAATTGTGCTTTTTGGGAGCAGTGCTAAGAATACTGCTGTTGCTTCTTCTGATATTGATTTGATAATTGTTGTTGATGATGCGTCTATTCAGTGGGATCAGGAGTTGATTGCATGGTATAGGGAGGAGCTTGGAAAGTTGATTGGGGAAAGTACTTACAAGAAGGATTTGCATGTTAATACTGTGCGTTTGACGACGTGGTGGAATGATTTGATGAGAGGAGATCCTGTTATTCTTAATGTTCTTAGGTATGGTGAGGCGATAATTGATATTGGAGGATTTTTTAATCCGTTGAAGTCACTTCTTTTTCAGGGAAAGATTAGGCCGACGCCAGAGTCAATTTATGTTTCTTTGAATCGTGCGCCGCAGCATTTTTTGAGAAGCAAGAGTGCTGAACTTGGAAGTATTGAGGGTTTGTTTTGGGCAATGGTTGATTCTGCCCAGGCTGCTTTGATGGCTGCTGATGTTAACCCTCCGTCGCCTGAGTTGATACCCCAGTTATTGAAAGAGGCTTTTGTTGATAAAAAACAGTTGAAGATAGAGTATGTTGTATGGCTGAGAGATTTGTATGTTTTGCATAAGAAAATAATTCATAGAGATATTACTGATTTGAAAGGTGTTGAGATTGATGATTGGCAGGAAAAGACTGAGAATTTTATTGAGAGGATGACTCAGCTTGTTAAAGAGTATGTTGATAAGAAAAAGTGATCGATTCTTTTTTAGTTATCTCTATTTTTTTGGTAAATAAGCTGTATTAATGGGATTATATTCTTTTCTGCAATTTCATCATCTTCAACTAAAGAGATTGCATATTTGTCAACACTTTCTTTCTTAATTTCTTGTTTTCCATCTTTTTCTCCTACAAAATCTGTTCTTATTTTTTCAGTAATTGGACTTTCTACGTATATTTGTACGAGTCTTTGAGCTTCTTCAGGATCTTTTTCTAATAGTCCTCTTAGTTTTGGAAATGATTCTTGTGAAAAATATTTGTCTATGAATTTTTGATAATCTGGTTTTCCTTGTTCATCCAGATATTCTTCTCTTCTTTTATGGTATTCTTGTATTAGTCTCCCTTCTGAGCCTTTTGCTGGTTCTGTTCCTAATAGTAATTGTTCAAGTCCTCCTTTTTGAGTTAGAGCATTTTCAGCTGCTTGGTGAGCTATTGTTTCTTTGTTTGGAATTCCGTATTTTTTTAAATTTTCCAGAATGTCTTGAGTTACTGCTTGTGCTGTTTGCGCTACTTTTTGTCTTGGCTGGTCTAAATATGCGTTTTCTGCTATTGCTTCTCCATATAAATCGTGTGCTACTTGTCCTAAAATTCCTTTTGCCTGCTGTTCTTGCTCCATGTTGCCTTGCAGACCCTGAAGTACCATTTGTATTAATTGGTATTGTTGTGCTGGTCTTTCTAATTGTTCTAATGTCATGATTATATAGGTATTTTAGAATTTATAAATCTTTCCCTTTTATGTTATTATGTAGTGGTGACAAATGGCGATTGTTAGTAAATGTCAAGTACTTTGTCTAGTTCTTCTTCTGTTAGTTCTTTGCCTTGTTTTTGCTCTGGGTTTTGTTCTTGGTTTGTTGTCGGGTTTTGCTGGGAGTTTTCAAATAGTTGTTTTAGTGCGAATTCCTGCGATTGTGCTGTTTGTATTTGGTTGATTGTTTCGTGAGTTCCTTCTACGTATGAAGGGGCTTTTTCTTTTTTTTCTATTGGAGGTTGGGGTTCTTCTGGGGAGGGTTCTGGATTTGGTTTTGGCTGAGGTTCTGGTTCGTTTGGATTAGGATTATCTGGATTTGAGGATTGCTGTTTCTGTTGTGGGTTATTTTTTTGTTCATTATTCTGCTTGTATTTTTCAGGATGTTGCTGTATTTCCTGAACTTGGTTTTTTATTTCTGATTCTGTTTTTTGTTCAATTTGTTTTACCATTTGCTCTGGGTTTTGGTTTTCTTTGTTTGAATGAGAGTGTTGGGGTTTGTTTTTATGTTTGAATTTTTTGTCGAATTTTTGTTTTTTATTAAAGGTTTTTTTAGTGTTTTGTTCTTGGAGTGTTTTTGATTCAAGTTCTGCTATGTATTTTGAGATTTCTGCTGCTGCGTCTGCGTTTACTGAAATACTATCTATTCCATTTTCTACTAAGAATTTTACCATTTCTTTTTTGCTTCCTGCTTGTCCGCAGATACTTGTTTCTACTCCTTCTTCCTGGCATGTTCTTAGAACTCTTTTTATTGCGTTTAGGATTGCTGGATGCATTTCGTTGTAGATTTCCTGCACTTTTTCATTGTTTCTATCTACAGCAAGAGTGTATTGTGTTAAGTCATTTGTTCCAAAGCTTACAAAGTCAATTCCTTCTTTTACTAAGTGTTTGATTATGAAACATGCTGAAGGGGTTTCTACCATAATTCCTGTTTTTATTTTATCTGACATTCCTAGTTCCTGAATTATTTGTTTTGTTTTTTGGATTTCCTCTGTGGAGATTACCTGCGGAATCATGATTCCGAATTTTTTGTTTTGTGACTTTTCTGCGCAGTTTTTTACTGCCTGTAATTCTGCTTTTAGTATTTCTGGATTTTTGAGTGAGAATCTTATTCCGTGGTAGCCGAGCATTGGATTGCCTTCTGGCTCTTTTGGAGCGCCTTGCAGATTGTTGAATTCATCAGTTCTTATATCTGAAGTTCTTATCCAGATTTCTTCAAAATTTTCTGAAATCTTTGAAATTCCATTTTCTAATAATTCTGTGTATTTGTCCAGTTCTTTTTGTTTTTTATATTCAATAGGGTGTTTTTCTGCTGATGCTATTATTCCTTCGAGTCTTAAGAGTCCGATTGAGCTTGCATTTGTTTTTTCTGCTCTTTCTGTTGCCTGAGGTAAATCAAGTATTATTTTGAGCTTTGTTTTTGTTTCAACAATGGGGTTTATTTCAGCTTTTTTTGATTCTGTATGTCCTTTGAATATTTTCCCGTTATATCCGTCGACAGTTATAATGTCTCCCTCTTTCAAAATTTTTGTTGCGTTTCCTGTTCCTACAACTGCAGGAATTCCCATTTCTCTTGAAACAATTGCTGCGTGTGAGGTTAGCCCTCCTTCGTTTGTTATTATCGCTGCTGATTTTTGCATCGAGACAACCATGTCGGGATTTGTCATTTCTGTTATTAAGACATCACCTTTTTGTATTTTTGACAAGTCTGACATTTCTTTTACTATTTTTACTTTTCCTGAGCCTATTCCCGGTGATGCTGATATTCCTTCTAAGATTGCTTCTCCTTCTATTTCTCCTTGTTCTGATTCTTTTGCCTGGGTTGTTATTGGGCGGGATTGGACTATGTATATTTCGCTGTTTTCAACTGCGAATTCTATGTCCTGAGGTTTTTGATATAGTTCTTCTATTTTTATTGATAAGCGTGCCACTTCTTTTATTTGGGCTGTGTTTAGCACTTGTTCAGAACTTTTTTCTTGTGTTAGTTTTATTTGTTCGTTTTCGCCATTTGAGTTTCGGGTTATTGCAATTTTTTTGTCTGTTACTTTTGTGTCTATGATTTCTAGTTCTGAAGATACTTCGTATTTGTCTGGCTTTATTCTTCCGGATACAATTCCTTCTCCTAGTCCGAAGACAGCTTCTATTACTATGTTGTTATTATTTTTTATGGGGTTTTTTGAGAATACTACTCCTGATTTTTCAGAGTTTATCATTTTTTGGACGATGACTGAGAGTGAGAATTTTTCTTTGCTAAATCCTCTTTTTTTTCTGTAATAGATTGCGCGTGCTGTGAAGAGGCTTGCGAATACTTTTTTTACTGCTTCTAATAAGTTTGTGTCCCCCTTTATGTTTAAGTATGTTTCTTGTTGTCCTGCAAAGCTTGAGTCTGCCAAGTCTTCTGTTGTTGCTGATGAGCGGACTGCGACAAATGCTTTTGAGTGAGAGTGTCTTAAAATGTTAAGTGCGTCTTTGCTTGCTATTTTCATAATGTTTTTGTCAACGCTTAGGTTTTCATATGATTCTATTATTTCTTCTTTTAGGTCTTCTGGGATTTCTGAGTTTATTATTAGTTCTCTTATTTGTTTTGATTTTTCTGTTAGTTCTGATGTTTCGTCGACGTCGATGCTTTCAAGTATTTCTTCTATTTTTTCTTTTATTCCTGCTGATTCGATTAAGTGCCAGTATGCTTTGGTGGTGATTACAAAGGCGGGGGGGACAGGGATTTTTGAATTGAACATTTCTCCGAGGTTTGCACCTTTTCCTCCTGCGAGTTCTCCAGAATTCTTATTAAGGTCAGAAAGCCATCGGATATAGTCTTGTGCAACCTCTTTTTTTGATAGATTCATATTTATGAGAGTTTGAATATATTAATAAAGTTTATTGTGGGAGAATGTTAGTTTTTTGAATATGAAAAAGAGGTTTTTATATAGGGTTTGATATTAATATTTATGTCTTATGCAGTTTATACAACAGAAAGCTTTGATAAAGAAGTTGCAAAATTATCCATAAATGAGCAAAGAATAATAGAAAAGATGTTTCTTAAGATAGGAGAAAGTCCTTATACTGGTGATCAATTAAGATATAGATACTTGAGAGAAAAACGTATTAGCGAAAAGAGGATATATTTTATTATAAATAGATTAAGTTTTTAAGTTTTCTGGAGACTAAGTTTTCTGGTTTTTGTTGAATGCTTCGAGGATTAGTAGTAATGAGCCTGATGATAGGAAGAAAACTCCCCATTTAATACTTGCTAGGTATGCGATTTCTCTTGCGCCGATTGTTGCGCCCATAATTGCGCTTTGACTGTTTGCTAGTAAAAATATTCCGAGAAAGATGGTTATTGTTCCGAGTGAAACGAAAAATGCTTTTGCTTTGTCCATTTATTTTAGGAGGGGGTGGGGATATATAAGGTTTTTTATAGGGTTGAACATCGGGGATAAGGAAAGTCGCCGAAGGCTATTTGGATGGAGAAGTCTGCAAGACTTTGGAACTCTTTATCCCCTGTTCAACTCTCCTGAATACTTGGAAGGATTGATTTTTAGTGCAACGATGCCGAAGGCAAAAAATCAAAGTCGTCGTGTCTATTGTTTTTTAGGGGTTGCCATCGTCTTTCAGAAAGTTTTATTAAATCAGCTATTTTTACTCGTAATATGGTTGCCCAGAAATCAAACAAACCTCATTTTGAAAAAGAGTATGCAAAAACAAAAGGATCCTATTGGACATTAAAACCAGGAAAAAGATTGATTTATTTTGAGAGCTTGTTGAAAAGAGATTCTAAAGTTCTTGACATTGGCTGTGGTACTGGAAGGGTAGCACTGTATTTAGCGAGCAAAGGTCATAAAGTAACAGCAATGGATATTTCAGAAACAGGAATTGCAAAATTAGATAGCTACGCAAAAAAATCAAATCTAAAAATTAATTCTTTTGTAGGTGATTTAAAAGATTATAAAATCACAGAAAAATACGATGCGGTTTGTGCATTATTCTCAATTCATTTCTTGCCGAAGAAAAAAGTTTATGATTTAGTAAAGAATATGCAAGAACAAACCAAAAAGAACGGCTATAACTGGATTGGTATTTTTAGAAAAGGTAAAGGAAATAAAAATAAATACCAATTTAGCAATGGAGAATTATCTGCAATGTACCCTGATTGGCGTATTGTCTCTTATGAAGAATATTCTAAATCAGAGAAACATGGCGATGGACCCCTCCATACTCACGAAATTTCTAATTTGATTGTTCAAAAGAAATAGATTGAGTACATTAAGGCGGCAACCCCTTTTATTAATTCTACACGACGATTGAATATAACAAGCTGTACTATCGAATAAATTTGGGATAACATTCTTTATTGAGATGAAAAACAGAATATTATTGAACTTTTCCTTCAATTACAATCTGAGATTGTCCTGGGATTTTTGCTTTAACTGCTTTTAGAAGTGATTTTGCGAGCCTGATTTGTTTTTGTCCTGATGTTGCTATTATGAAAATTGGTTCTCCGGGTTTTATCATTGCTGCTCGCCCTATTGTTTTTCCAAATGATTTTTGCATTCCTGTCTGCATTCTGTCGCTTCCTGCACCTGTAAGCATTTTATTTTCTCTTAGAATGTGGTGTGGAAATACATGGACTTCGAAATAGTATTGGTTTGGAATTTCTTTTTCAAGTTTTCTTGCTATTGACTGTCTTGATGCTTCTAGTGCGTTGTCTCTTACTTGGATGGGTTCTTTTGTTGTGAATTTGATTATAGTTTCAAATTTTCCTCTTTGATATTTTCTTGCGCTTCCTGATGTGAATTTTGGGATTTTTGATTGTGGAACTGTTTTGATGAAATTTTTTGCTCTTTTTTTAGATGTACGAGTATAAGCGCGTGCGTATTTTTTTGAGTATGCTCCTGCTTTTCTTATTGCTGGCATTTTATGCTTTTACCTCCACTTTGTCTGTTAAAGCCTGTCCTGGAAGTCCTTTTTCAAAGATTGCTCTTACGAGTCCTTTGTTTCCGTGAGGGCTTGAGATTTTGCCTTTAATCTGCTTTTTCTCTTTTCCAGGTGATGTCCAGACTACTTCTTTACCAATGAATTTTTCTGCTTGTTCACGGTTTTTTGCATTTACGTCTATAATATAGTGTCTGTCGTGAATTATGTGTCTTCCACGTCTGAATTGAATTAGTGTAGCTTCCATGAAATTATCAGAGAATTTGCGTTTAAAAAGCTTTGGTAGGTTTTTCTAAAGATTTTTAAGTTTGTTCTGTTTTGGGGTTTTATGAGCATATTTGATTTTTTGAAAAAAATATTTGAAGATAATTCTTCTGATGAATTTTTGAAGGAGAAGGTTAAGTTATCTGAGATTGAAAATTGGGTTGAAGGAAAGATTGAAGAAAATAAAGTAAGAGATAGAGAAGCTGTTTTGAAAATTAATGATGCCATAAAAAGTTTTGAGGCGAGGATTAATCTTAAGTTGGAAGGGCTTGAAAAATTTGATGTGGGGTTAAAAAAAGTTGATGAAAGGCTTAAAACTGCTGTTGAAGAGGGGAGAAGTAAGTATCTTGGTTTTGTTAAAGTATTTATTTCAAATTTGAATAATCTGAAGGAAGATGGACTTGAAATGACAATCCATGAGATTAATTTAGTTTTTGAGAGATTTAATAAAAGTTCTTATAAAAGTTCTGAAAAAGCGAGTATTTTAATTGGTAAAGAAATGGGGAAAATAAGAAAAGAGATTAAAGATTTTTCTTTGGATGTGATGAAGGTTTTTGAAGAGAATAAAAAATTTGTTGAAAAGTCTAAATCTTTGATAGGTATAAAAGAAAAATTAAAACAAAAAAAAGAAATTGAGTTGGAGAGTATTAGAGTTAAAAATTCCTTATCATTATTAGATGAAAATATAAATATGAATGAGAGTAAAAAGAAGAAGTTTGTTGAAGAGATTAATGAGGTTGAAAAAAGTCCAGAGTATTTTGATTATCTTGAGAAAGTTGAAAAGGTTAATATTCTTAAGAAAGAAATTGAAAAGGATTTTGTTGAGTTAAAAGGACTTATTGATTTTAAAGCGCTTAGTAATTTTTATCATATTTTTGGAGATAAGATGAAGATTGTTAAAAAATATAATGATAAGTTTAGGGTTAATTATGAAGAAGATGATGGAAAGATGATTATCAAATTGGTTGAGGGTGCGGGTTTGAATTCTTTAGATATTTTAAAAAAAGTAGAAGAGATTAATAAAAATAAAAGTGAAATTCAGAGGTTTGAGAATGAATTGGGTTCTGATAGAATAGATGAGTTGAGTTCTGAAATAGGAAAACTTGTTTTGGAAATAAATAAATTAAAAGATAAAAAAGAAAAAGAAAGTAAAAAACTTAATCAGGTGAATTATGATTTGAAGGTGATTGTTGATGAGATTAAATCGGAATTGGGGGGTATTGGGGTGGAGGTTTTTAATTGAGCTAATTGATTTAACAGTGTTAAGTATATTGTCTTGCATTTTCTAGTTCTTCTAATTGTCCTCTTTCTTTTAATCTTTGGTAAATATTGAAGAAGGATATAGCTTCAGATTCTTGTTCTGGCTTTAATCTTCTTGTTAAATTTTCTGGAGATTTTATATTATCAAGAGTTAGTCTGGTGCCTTTTATTATTTTGGCTTTTTTTACTATTTCTAGTATTAAATTTGAGAGGTCATTTTCACTGAAATTTCCCTTGTAAGCTCCATTTTCTACTTTTGCTCCGAATCTGTAATTTAAATTTGCCCCTTTTTCTGTTCGTCTTACAGGCTGTTGCCATAGAGTTATTTGATAATTGTGCATTTTGTTAAAGAATTATTTTATATTCACCGAGTTCTTTTTTTAGAGTATTGAATATTTCGGGCGATGCTTGGATTTTGTTTTTTTCTTTTTGTTCTGTTACTGCTTTGTTAAGTTCTTCTATTGAAGATTTTTCTAATTTGTGGGTTATTTTTTGAATATCGTTGCTTTGCACAAGGAATGCGCCGTTTGAGGTTAAGATTATGTCTGCTTTTTTATCCTTGTATGAGATTTGAATTCTTGATTTCTCAAGTGCTGCCATGTCTTTTCTTTGTTCGTAGTCTATTAATTGGTTGATTAAAATTGTTGCGTCTTTTCTTGCGTTTTCTATTTCATTCTTTTTTACTTTTCCTTTTTTCAGGTCTTTTGTTGCCTTTTCAATTGTTTTTAGAACTGAGAGCATTTTCTCAGGGATTTTTCCTTTTTGGACAAGCTCTTTGTCAAAGGATTCTATAAGTGCTGGTTTTGATTTTTTGTGAAATATTTTTTGCAGTAAGTCAAATACTTCTTTTTCTATTTGTTCTATTGTTCTTTTCTGCCAGGTTTTTTCAATTTGTTTTCTTAGTTCTTTCATTCTTTTGATGTATTCTTCTGATTCTTTTATTAGTGTGTCGATTTCTTGTCCTGACATTTTTTTGAGTTTTCCGTGTTCGTAATCTTTGAAAAGTTTGACTGTTTTTTCTAAGATGTCTACGTATTTTTTTTCAATTAGTTTTTCTTTGTCTTTGAAGATTTCTTTGAATACTTTTGGGGTTTCTTTGTGGGTTGGGGGTGGAAGTCCGTAAAGCATTATTAGTGCTTGCGATGGCGTTAGTATTCCCCAGTATAGGTCAATCATTGAGTCTATTAGTCTTCTGTTGACGGTGTTTTCTGTTTTGTCACCCATTGACATGAACATATCAATTGCTTCTGGAGAGGGTTTAATTTTGCCCATTTTTAGCAGAAGTTTCCAGGGTGTGAAAGTTCCTTTGTCATATAAGGGAACTCCGTCTCTGATGAATGTGAACATTACAGGATGTGCATCTTTTACTGACTCCCAGAAATCTGTTAAAAGGTAAATTTGAGGTTCAAGTTTATTTTTTACTCCTGCGATTGCTGATGCTTCTGGAATGTATTGGTATATTATGCTTCTTAGTCTTTCTCTTAGTTCGAGTCTTGGCATTCTTTTTACGTCTGTGTCGTCGATAATTACAAAGACATCGATGTCGCTTGTTTTTGTTGCTGTTCCTCTTACTAAAGAGCCTGCGATGACATAACTACTGACATATTTTTCAAATTTTTTTAAGACAAGACTTTTGTGAACTTCTGCTACTCTTAGTGCGCCTAGAAGCCCTTTGTCATAAAGTGGGAAAGACATTGCGATTGCATTGCTTAAATCATATCTTCCATCCATTAGGAAATTCCAGATGTCAACAGGAGTTATAATGTGGAACCAAAGTTTTGGGCGAATTTCTTTTGTGTGTTCTAGTAATTCTTTTTTTATTTTGTTTATGTTTTTGAATTGTTCTTCTGGAACAAGCATTAACATATGAATTCTTTTTTCGTTTTTTTCAGCTTCTGGAATGTTTTCCTCTTCTTCAATTTTTGGTATTGATTGTGGGGGTAGAAGTCCTAGTGCTATTGTGGAAGGGTATTTTTTTATTATGTGTTCTTTAACTTTTTCAAGCTCTTTTTTTTGAGCTTCCATTTCTTTTTTTACTTTTTCGTCAGAAATTTCGGGAATGCTGTCTTTTGGGATGTACTCTTGGTTGTTCAGTTGTTCGTTAAGATTTTTTGGTTGTTCTGCCATAAATTTCTTTGTTTAGGGAGTTTTATAAATGTTCCTAAGACGCAAGTAATAACAAATTGAGGTTTATAAAATTAAGGATTTTCAAGATTTTGGGCTTTTTCTAATTTGTCGATGATTTCGTTTAGAGGTATGTGGCCTGTTGTGAGGGTTGTGCTGTTTTTTGACCAGTTTGGGACCCATTTTCCACGGCAAAGTTTTCCGTTTTCTTCGCACATTATTATGATTCCTTTTTCTTTCATGTTTTCAAAGTGGCTGCCGAATTCCTGTCTTTGTTTCATGCAGTTAAGGCAGTCTTGGAATAGTAGAATTTTGATATTATTTTTTTCCAAGTAATTTATTACTTTGTATGTTTCGTATGTTTGGATTATTTTTCCGGTTATGTTTGTCGGTGGAAACATTATGATTAGTCCTGTGATTAAGAGGATTACTGCAATTATTATTGGGAAGATGTTTTTAGTGTTCATGACTAAAGAGTTATTTAGATTTTGTATTTATATATTTTATTATTTAGATAAGATTGATTCTAGTTCTTCTGGTGAATTTATATAATGGAGTTTTATTCCAAATTTTTGCATGTATGCTTCATCTTCTTTTGGCAGTCTTTTGTTTAAGAGGAAGGGGGAGTAAATGTAAACTGAAAAGTTTTCTCCTGCTTTTATTTCTGGATGGATTTTTTTAGAGCTGACTTCTACGCCTTGTTTGAATCTTTTTAGTAACTTGTATAAATAAACTGCATAATGTCTTTCTCCATCTGTTCCAGGGCTTGAACCTAAATAGAGAATTGCGTTTCCCATGAGTCCTTTAATTAAGTCGTGTTTGAACCAGTCTCCTGAGTCTATTATTTCATCGAATAAAGGTTGATTGTTTATTTGTGTTTCTATGTAAGGTTTTAGATGTTCTATGCCAAAAGTTGTATCTGATTTTGGAACTGTGCCGATTACCTTTTTACCCCCTTTTTGTTTGTAGAGTTTTGCGATTTCTGTTGAAACTCCTCTGTCAGGTAATAATTCTATTTCTGCGTTTGAATTTACTAATGCTTGTGCAATTCTTTCTAAGGTTGAATTTAATTCAGAATTTGTTAGGCCTAAGAGTTCTTTATAATGAAAGTCTATATCTCCTGGGCCGATTAAACTTATTCTCATTTTTTATATTATATTTTAAAGATATTCTTTTGGATTAATTTTTTTTGATTATTGCTCCATTGCTTTTTATTGGAACTTGGAAGATTGACTTACATTTTTCGCATTGGGCTGTTACTATTACAGTTATTGCTGTCAAGACATTACAGCCTTTTGCAATTAGTTTAGAACCCATTTTTATTTCTATTTCATTCCCGCATTGGCATTTCATAAAAAAATTAATTATCTTGTGTTTTTAAGAATTGTTATTGTTGGTTTTCTAAAAGGGAGGGTTTTAAATTTGATATGGGGTTTTTAATAAAAAAATAAAAATATGTTTATTTGGTTTGTGCCTAGATTAAAATCTTTTTGGTTTTGGCATATCTGCATAACATTCTCTACAGTAAACAGGCTTACCTTCTGTTGGTTTGAATGGCACTTCGCATTCTTTCTTGCACTTATTGCATGTAGCTTTATGCATTTCTCTTGGTCTGTTGAAATCATTAAATCCCATGTTTAGTTGTCCTCCGATATATTTACTTATGTTTTTTCTGTATGTCGTCGATAATACTTAAGAAATCGTTAGATATACTTATATAATATTTTATTAAGTTTTGGGGTTTTTATAAACTTATGCTTTTAAGAGATTTGGTTTTGTATGGCCCTGAGAGGAATCGAACGAAGAACCTCCTGCGGGTTCTTCACATCTCCAGCATCCATCGATTCCTTATATGGCCCTGAGAGGAATCGAACCTCTGCATGGACGGTGTAAACGTCCCGGTCTACCATTAGCCTACAGGGCCTTTGTTATTTTAGTAATTGGATTGTGTTTTTAAACATAACGATTGGTTAGAAGATTTTTTAAATGTGTGATTTTTGGTTTTAATATGTTGCGCGGGTAGTTTAGTGGTTAGAATTCGTCGTTGCCAACGATGAGACCTGGGTTCGATTCCCAGTCCGCGCATTTAATTTAATATTGTGAAAGAGATTATTAGGAGAATAATTCCTGTTGCAAGTTCTATGAGTCCTATTTTTGTAATGTTCTTGGATTTTGATAAATCTTTTAGCAGGTTTTTTGTTGCTTTTGGGAATGCTATTAGGAATAGGGATTCTATTATTGTTATTGTTGCAATTGTTAGCAGGACTATTTTTAGTGTCATTCTTCGTCGTCCTCTTCTGGAATGAATTCATAGTCTTCTTGAGGGTGTCTTTGCATTGCTTGTTCACTTCTTTTTAGTTTTTCAGCTTCTTCTTTTATGTGCTGTAATTCAGCGAGTGATTCAAAAAGAGATGGGCGGAATCTTAGTATGTCGTTTAGTGTTATGTATCCTACTATTTGTTTTTTATGCATTACTGGGAGCCTTCTGACTTTTTTCTTGTTCATTTTGAGAAGTGCTTGGTCTAATGGGGCTTCTGGGCGTATTGTTATTATTTTTCTTGTTGCTATGTCTTTTGCTTTGATGTCTTTTAGTCCTTTATCACCGTTTTTTGTTAATGCCCATATAATGTCTTTTTCTGTGAGAACTCCATGGATTTTTTCGTTGTCTTTTAGAACTATACTTCCTGCGCGGTTTTTTATCATTTTTTTTGCGCAGTGCAGGACAGGAGTGCCTGGGTGAATGTGGATGAAATCTCGAGTCATTATATCGCCTACACGAATGTTTGTTTCCATGTTATTATTATGTGTTTTTTATTTATATATTCTTCTTATGACTTTGGGGTGGCAGTTGTATTGGAAACGTTTATATATTCTTGTTTTTTTTATTGGATATGGCTGAGACCGATACAATTCTCACTCAAAAAGTAAAGAGAAGTGGTGTTTTTGATTTTAAAGATTTATACCAGATGGTTTATAGATGGTATGTTGATGAGGGTTATGATGTTGAAGAAGAAAAGTATCAGGAGAATGTTTCTGGTGATGCTAAAGATATAGAGATTGAGTGGGGAACTGAAAAAAAGATTTCTGATTATTTTAAGATTAAGATGAAGCTGACTTGGAGGATTATTCGGATGACAGATGTAGAAGTTGATAGGGGAGGGAGGAAAGAGAAAATGAATAAAGGAAATTTTGAAATTAAAATTCGAGGGGATTTGGTTAGAGATTGGGATAGTAAGTGGGATAAAAGTTGGATGACAAAGTTTTTTAGAGGGATTTATGATAAATATATTATTTGGGGGAACCGGAAGCAGTATGAAGGTAAGGTTGCGAGTGATGTTGATGATATTACAGAGCAGATTAAGGCATTTTTGACTATTTCTGGTATGAAGTGATTAGTTGTGAAGTTATATCCAAATATTTATATATCTGGGAAAAGTAAGTTTTCCATGGGTGTGAGAAAGAGCTTGATTTTGTTTGTTTTAGCAGTTTTTTTGATTAGTTTTACTTCTGCGACTGATTTAGAGGTTAGTAGTCAGAAGGTTGTTGGGAGCATAATTAATGAGGGTGATAAGCCTGCTGTTTTTGATATTCGTGTTGAGAATAAAGAAGCTAGCAAGAGTTTTGAGATTTATACTTTTGAGAGATTTGAGATTACACCAAAGCAGTTTTCTTTAGATAATGGAGAGCGTAGAACTATAAGGGTTGAGCTTGTTCCTGTTGATTCTATGAAGAAGAATGTAGGATATAGAAGTGTGCCTGTTTATTTTCAGGCTATGAGTGATAGTGATTTTGTAAGGGAGGATTTGACCATTAAACTTGTTGATTTTGATGAGGCTTTTGAGGTTAAGGGGGAGAGTATTAATCCTGAATCTAGTTTTTTGGATTTGAGTGTTTATAATCTTGAAGAGATTTCTTATGAGGGTGTTGATATTGCATTTTCTGCTGATTTTATTAATGATGCTAATGCGAGTTTTGATTTTAATCCTTATGAGAAGAAGAGTGTTAGGATTGAGTTAGATGAAGAGGTTTTGAAGAAGAAGGTTTTTGGAGAGCATCCTATTGAGGTTTCTTATAATTATGACGATATGTCTGGGAGTGTTGTGGGATATGCTCGGATTCTTGAGAATAGTGAGCTGACTACAATTAATGAGAATAATGGGATTATTGTACATAAGAGGGTTGTTGAAAAGATAAATGCAGGTAATGTACCTACTGTTGCTGTTGTTAATGTTGATAAGAATATCATTTCAAGGTTGTTTAGTACTTTTTCTCCTGAACCTTTGAGGGTGGAAAGACAGGGATTTAATTTTAAGTATACTTGGCAGGAAGAGTTGCAGCCTGATGAGAGTTTGAAGGTTGTTGTTACGACTAACTGGCTTTTTCCTTTGATATTGCTGATTGCTATGGGGATTATTGTTTATCTTCTTAATATGTTTTTTAGTAATGACGTGGTTCTGAATAAGAAAGTGAGTTATGTTAAGACTAAGAGTGGAGATTTTGCTTTGAAGGTTTCACTTAGGGTTCGAGCGCGGAAGTTTGTTGAGAATGTAAGGATTTATGATAAACTTCCGGGAATGACTAAGTTGTATGAGAAGTATGGACAGGCGCCGAAGCATATTGATAAGAATTTGGGGAGGATGTATTGGGATTTGCCTCATTTGGCTGAAGGCGAGGAGAGATTTTTTAGTTATGTGATTTATTCAAAGCTGAAAGTTGTGGGCAAGTTTGAATTGCCTGTTGCAACTGCTGTTTATGAGAAAGAGGGCAAAGTTCATGAGTCTAAGTCAAATAGGGCGATTTTTATTAATGAACCGAAAGAAGTGACAAGAGAGTTTGATTAGATTGGATAATAATATAAGATTAATCCATTATTTGTTGACAAATATCCATAGGCATTTACTACATAATTTTTGAAGTCTGTATATGATTTTATTGATATTCCTTTTAGTCCTTCTAATAATTCTTTTGTTTTGGAGTTGAATATATTCCCTTTTTCATCTGTTTCTAATTCTGCTAGTTCTTCTTTTTTTGCAAGTTCTTCTAATGTTTCTGCCATTTTATTTTATTGGTTTTTATGTTTAAATTCTTTTCGATGAGAACTTTTAAAAAGCAAGTAGTATTTTGAAATTTACCCTCTGTAGC
>CAZHOH010000010.1:0-15519 GCA_964534185.1 Candidatus Woesearchaeota archaeon
ATGGGATTGACCAGAATTGTGATGGGGGTGATTTAACTGATGTTGATGGGGATGGGTATAGTGCTGAGGCTGTAGGAGGAAGTGATTGTGATGATAATGATGCGAGTGTTTATCCTGGTGCTGGAAAAGCAAATGATTGTGTAAATGATGCTCCTGTTTTGAAAACAGAAATTCCTGATTTAGCTTGGGGTGAAGGAGGGAGTTTTGTTTTGGATTTAGAAGGTTATTTTGAAGATCCTGAAGGAGATGAGCTGAATTACTGGGTTGCTCATACTTCTGATAATAAAAATATTAGTGTTTTGTTTAATCCTAACAATACAAGGTATGTTCAGTTTTCTTCTGTTGAGGGGTGGAATGGGACAGACTGGATTGTGTTTAATGCAACTGACGGAGAGAATGTTGTTGAGAGTAATAGTGTTACTTTAAGAGTTCTTCCTGCGCCTTCTGTTAGTTTGATTTCTCCTACTGATGGCAGTTTAATTGATTCTAGGAATGTTGAGTTTGAATTTCAGGTTAGTGACGATTCTGATTCTGTGAATTGTGATTTGATTGTTGATGGTGATGTTGTTGAGAGCAAGGAAGTTGTTTTAGGTAATGGTGCTGAGAATGAGAGTTTTAGTGTTGATGGTTTTAATGACGGAGATTATGACTGGAAAGTTTCTTGTAAAGATGATGAGGTTGCAGGGGTTTCTGAGGTTTGGAGTTTTGAAGTAGATGTTGCTGATGCTCCGCAGATTGTTCCTATTAATGATTTTAATATTAAAGAGAATGAGAGTTTGAGTTTTGAGGTGATTGCTGAAGATGATGATAATGATACTTTGAGTTATTCTGTTAATGGTTTGCCTTCTGGTGCAAAGTTTAATGAGAGTACTCGGATTTTTTCATGGACTCCTGATTTTTCTCAGGAAGGTAATTATGAAGTTGAGTTTAGAGTTAGGGATAGTACTGGATTAGAAGATAGTGAGAAAGTTAAAATTAAAGTTTCAGATGTTGAAATTCCGCCGCAGTTTGGTGATGCTGAGCAGTGTTCTGCCCGAAATGAGAATATTAGAGTTAGTATTGAAGAGCCAGATGATGGCGATGATTTTGAAATTGGAGAAATTATTAATGTTGAAGTTGAAATAGAGAATGAGTTTGAAGAAGATATGGACTTTGATGTTAAAGTTTATTTATATGATTTAGATGAAGATGAGAGTATTGAAGAAGAGGAAGATGAGGTTGAAGTTGATGAAGGAGATAGAGAGAGTATTGAACTTGAGATTAAGGTTCCTGAGGATGCTGATGAAAATAATGATTATGCAGTCTATGTTTATGCAGAAGGAGATGATGACTATTGTAATTCAGAGTATATTGAAATTGAGGTTGAGAGAGCTGAGGATAGTGTTAAGATTAGAGAGTTTGAGATAATTCCTCAAAGTGGAGAGGTTGGCAAGGAAGTTGAGTTCAGGGTTTGGATTGAGAATCTTGGTTCTGATGAACAGGATGTTTATGTTCAGATTGAAAATAGTGAGTTGGGTTTGAATTTGAGAACTAATGAGTTTGAAATTGAAGAGTATGATGAAGATGATAGGGCGCAAAGAGACTTTGTGTGGACAATTCCTGATGTTGAATTTGGAGATTATGATATTAAAGCTATTGTGTTCTTTAATGGGGAAAGAGATGAAATGATTAAGACTTTGAGTGTTGAAGATACAATTATTGTTAAAAGAGGGGGTTCAATAGGATTTGAGGATATTATTTATACTGGGGGAGATTCTGCAAATGATTCTGAGGAAAGAGATACAAGGAGATATGTTCCTGGCAAGACACTGAGTAGCTGGGAATGGCCAGAGTATTTAGATGATCCGGTTGTTAGAACTCTTTTGATTATTCTGAATGTTTTGTTTTTGGTGGGGATTGTTGTTGCTGTTGTAAAGATGGTTGCTTATTTTGGGCAGTGATTGTGTAAAACAAATGATGCTTTTTCTTACTTTTTATCATATAATATATATATTTCATATATGTTTTTATTTTTATGACCCTAAATGAGGATATTGTCCATAGGGCATTAAAATAAGCTCTCTAACATAGGCATCAGTATCCAATGCAAAAGCAACTGCTTCTCCTACTTTTTGAGGTCTGAAAACTGGAAAATTATTTTTATTATATTTATACCCAAATTCTTCAGATGCAATCTGCATTGCCTTAAATGTTTCTTCATCATCATAAAATCCGGTGTCTGTAATTCCAGGCATTATCTCAGTCACATAAATTTTTTCTTTAGTTAAATCTAAAGCCATACTTCTAGCCATAGCATGAATAGCTGATTTTTGTATTGCATCAAGAGTATGCAATCTTTTTGTTCTAATAGCACTAATTGCAGAGATTATGACAATTTTAGAAACTTCTTGTTCATTAAACAATCTCTTCATTTCTTGAGTAATATTCAATAAACTTGCACAATTAGCTTCAACATAAGGGCTTATTGCTTCAGAAGGAATCTCCCAAGGGTTTAACGCTACTGTTTCTTTAGGAAGATTAACCTTGGAAGCAACGCCTGACATTCCACCATAATGAACTAAATGAACTGGAAGATTTTTTTCTCTTTTCAACTTCTCAACATCCTTAATTAACTCCCTAACAGAATCTTTATTCAACAAATCAATTTCTTTAAAATAATACTCTCCATTAAGAAACATCTTTCCAACATGTGCTAAACAGTTCCCACAATCCCCAGTCATATAAACAATATAATCTTTTTCATTCAGTTCTATTGCTGCGCCAGCAGGAGCGTTTATTTTAGCTTTCTTTCCCGGAGTATGTCCGTCAACAATTTCTGCTGGGTCTGGATATTTGAATTTTCTTTTAGCTTCTTTCATTCCAACTCCAGTAATAACAACAATTCCTTTAGACATTTGCTAATTGCCTCCACTTTTGAGATAATTCGTTATCATGAACTCTTGCCATATTATCTGCCCCTGCACCAACTATTTTTTTATCAACATAAGGTGCAGCTTGTTCTGCCATCCAAGTAAAAAATGGAAAGTGTTTGTCATCTTGAGCAAAATATGCTAAGTCCGAATTTCCAAAACTCTCAAGATGTCTAAAATAAGCTGGAGCAACATCCTCCCTAATTTTTTGTAACCATTTGCTTTCTGTTAATCTATTGAATGGAACTCCATCTTTTTCTCCTAACATCTGAATCATATATGAGCCAAGCATGACTCCGATATAATGTTTATCTGGTTGGCTTGACTTTTCCAATGCTTTTAATCCTTCATCCCTAACTCTTAAGTAAGGACTCAATGCCATCTCCAAAGGAGCACTTTCATTTCCACCAGTTCTAAGATAAATTTCCTTACCAAGAGTGTAAGCGTCATCAGTCCCTTCAAAATTAGCTCTCACTTTTCCATCAAGAATAGGATTAGTTTGATCTGCAAATCTATAATGATAATGAAATGTTTTTAATAAATCATTTAAACTCGCTCCTGAAACACTGTGGCTAACATCTGCTGCTCCCCCAACATCAAAAGAATTAACGACTTCGATAATCTTATCAGAGGTTCCTTCAAAAATTACTGTTCCTCTTGCTGCAATTTGGTTTCCATCATACTCTGAAGTAGAAATAGCTCCGTAAGATAAATCAAATTCAAATCCTTCTCCAGGTATTACTCCTTTAGCTCTAGCAACACCTAAAGACTTTAACTGTTCTAATCTTTGAGCAACTTCTTCCCTTGTTGTTTTTGGAGGTATAGAAAAACTAATTTTTTTAAAGTGTTCATGTCCTCTTCCAACTTCTATAAGAGGTTCACACCACTTTGGCAAATCTGCTAATATATGGCTTAAATCTTTAGGTTCTCCATTATAGATGAATCTTGATTGTGTTGCTCCTAAATCATCTAAAGCACTATTAACTTGATTTAAATCTCCAGAGTAATGTTTTGTTAAGACAATAGAACTCGCTGTTTGAACTCCTGATTGTAAAGCACGTAAAGATTTAACTTGCCCCCAATTAGCAACAGGAACCATAGTAAAAACATTACTGACTGAAAAATCAGGCCTTTTAGATGCTTGAGCTTCCTGAACAACTTGAACCATATCATAAACATTTGAAGCTCCAGAAGGCTCAACTACAAAATAATCAAAGTTAGAATCAATTCTTTCCACTAAATTTTCTAAATCCTGTCTTCTTTCACAACAAACACATCCTGCCTTAAATCCAGTAACATCTTCTTTAATTTTTACCCTTTTAACATCGTCATTTATTGCTCCCAAATCAGATATAGCTGCTCCAACTCTTCCGATTCTTTCTAAACCAGGAGCTATAGCATTAATGAATGTTGTTTTTCCTGACCCCAAGGGCCCTGCTGTAAAAATAAAATCTACCATTATTAAACTCCTAAAAATAGATTTATAAAGCTTATTGATTTTTATTATCAATAATAAAATGAAAAGAATCTCTAGGAATACTAAACAAAAAGAACTGTTGGGTAAAGAAGTGCAAAAATTTAATTCATTTTTCACAGCAGAAGATTTTTTTAAACAAGCAAGAAAGAAAGATCCTAATATAGGAATAGCAACGGTTTATAGATTTCTTAATGATTTAGTTAATAAAAAAGAACTACATTCATATATTTGTGACAGGAGAACATTATATTCTAGACAGAAAAATAGCCACTGCCATTTCATATGTGAAAAGACTGGAAAAATAATACATTTTGAAATAGAAAATTTAGATTTCTTAAAACACCTTAAAGGGAAGATTCCGGGAACAATAAGTAGTGTTCAACTGGAAATAAAGGGTATTTGCGATAATTGCAAATAAAGGATAGTGGCAGAATAGAACTACTCGGTGTAAGCAAAATACTTAAAAAGTTGCTTTTTGTGTGAATATTGTAGACTAGGTTGGCGCGCTAGCCCTGCGCTGTTTGCTCGTGGGCTTTAAGCAGGCTGCAAAGGGGTAAGTGAGTTAGGATATGGCATGTCCTTATTTGGACTGTGATGTTTTGTCCTATTGACCTTGCTCCTGTTAAATGGGTCAGGCCTTGATCGGAGCAGCCCTACCCAGGAACCAAGGTGCTTTTAGGGTAGCAAAGCTGAGAAAGAATAAGGGTTGCATTTCATATCTTGATGAGCAAACCCCCGAGTCTACACGAAATCTTTTTAAAGAATGAGTTATTGGATTAAAGATGAATAAGAGGGGAGTTTCAGGGGTTATCGTTGCTGTTTTAATGATTTTAATTGTTATTGCAGCAGTTGTTATTTTGTGGAGTGTTATTTCTGGGTTTTTGACTTCGAGTACTGATAAAATTGGACTTGGACTTAATACTTTGAATGTTGAAGTTGAAAGTGCTTCTTTTAATCAAGGGGATTTATATGTTAAAGTTCATCGAGATGGTTCTAAAGGAGATATGTATGGGGTGAAAGTTCTTGTGAGTGATGAAACGGGGAATTCTGATTCTGTTGTTATTGAAAAAGAAATTGGACAGCTTGAAACTTCAGATGTTATTGTTAATCGTGAAATGTTTGAAGATGAGAATTTAGATTTTGGGAAGATTAGTAGGATTGTTGTTACTCCTGCAGTTAAATCAGGAGATGAATATTCTTTTGGAAGTGATGATGAGTATGTTGTTGAAAATAGATTTTTAAGTGATGATGGTTTGGTTTTGTATTTGCCTTTTGAAGGGGATGTTATGGATAAAAGTGGGAATGTTGAAAGTAGCGATTTAATCAACAATAATGTTTTGTTTGTTCCTAGTAAAAATGGATTTGGGCAAGCTGGAAAATTTGTTAAAACTTCTCCTTATACTTGGATTAATATTGATATTGTTAATTCACCATTACAGGATACAGACGGATTTACAGTGAGTTCTTGGGTAAAACTTGAGACAGCTCCAGATGGTGTTGGAAGAGTTATTGCTTCAACTTACAGCCATTCTGAAAAGAAAGGATGGACTTTGGGAGAAGAATATGGAAGTTCAGATAATATGGAATTTTCAGTAATGAATTCCAATACTTATCATGCTACAATCCCTAATTTCTTTAGAGATTATGGAAATGATTGGGCGCAGGTTATCGGAGTTTACAAACCCGGAGAATTAAGATTATTTATTAATGGTGAAATGGTGGTTAAGAGTACTGCTCCTAATACTATTTCATATCCAACACTAAATAAGTTAAGAGTTGGACATAGAGCAGATAGTTCTAAACAAGGAATGTGGGATGGCGGAATTGACGAATTAAGATTTTATGACAGAGCTTTAAGCGATGACGAGATTTATTATTTGTATAGATATAATTAATTAAAATATTTTTAAGAATTTTAGTAAATTTATTCACGAGCGTTAGCGAGTGTAAATTAATTATGAATTTAACTTGGGATTTTAGATAAGTATTTAAAATGAAATTTATTTGTTAAGTTATGGAAAAGAGAGGGCAGTTTTATTTGATTGCAGCGGTGATTATTGTTGTGATTCTTGTTGGGACGATTGGGATTGCTAATTATCTGAGAGTGCAGAATTCAGGAGAGAGTATTAAGCTTTATGATATTTCTGAAGAACTACAGTTAGAAGGAGAGGCAGTTGTTAATTTTGGGATTTTTAATGATAATCAGGAACTTGAAGAAGTGTTAGAAGATTTTACAGCAGAGTATGGAGAGTATATTAGTGAGGGTTCTGATGTTTATTTTATTTATGGGGATGAAACTGGAATGGAAGTTCTTGGATATAAGAGAGATGAATCTGGAAGTATAAATTTTAATATTGGTGGCAGTCAAACTACATTAAGATTTCAGGGTAAAAGAGTTGATAGAGCTAGTGTGACTGAGGAAGAGATTGGGAGTGATAGTAATGTTGCTGTTGATGTTGGTGGGAGCAATTATGATTTTGATGTAAAGAAAGGACAGAATTTCTTTTTTGTTGTAAGAGATGATTCTGGTGAGAGTGTTGATGACGGAGAAACTGGAGGTGAAGATGAATAAGAAAGGAATTAGCCAGATGGTTGCATATGTTATACTTATTGTGATTTCGCTTTCTCTTGCTGTGATTGTTTATGGTTGGTTGCAGTTGCAAATTCCGAAAGAGAAAGCTGAGTGTTCGAGTGATATTTCACTTATTATAAAAGAGGTTGATTGTAATTATGATACTGCAAAGGGGGAAGTGAGTATTAAATTCCAGAATAAGGGTTTGTTTACAATTGATGGAGGGTATATTCGTGGGAGTAGTGAGCTAGATGGGGCTATTGACAAGGATTTGTATATTTCAGGAGGGTTTAAACAAAAAGGAGATACTTTATCGACTGGAAGTTTTGCAGGAGATAGGGAAGAGGGGTTTTTGAGTTTTGAATTTTTGAAAGGGAGTGGTTTAACTCCGAATGAAGAGTATAATGTTGTTGTTGAGAAACCCGGACTTGGAAATAACCCCCTTTATGAAATTGAAGTTGTTCCTTTTGTAAGTTCTGATGAAGATGATTTGGTTTTATGTAATGAAAAGAGTTTGACGAGGGAAGTTAGATGTACATAGAAAGTTATTTAAATAATCTGGGAGTTAATTGAGTATGAAAGCAGAGGATAAAAGAGGGATTTCGCCGATTGTTGCAAGTGTTTTGTTAATTGTTCTTGTGATTATTATTGGAGTTATTATTTTTCTTTGGGCTACGAATTTTTTGAGTGATACTGAAGAGAAATTTGGAGAGAGTGCGAGGAATATTTGTGGAGAGATTAGTTTGAGTGTTAGTTATTCTGGAGGAAGTTTGAATATTGTTAATCGTGCTGACAGAGTTCCTATTTATGGAGTTAATGTGAAAGATAGTGATGGAGATATTAATGAAAGGATTTTTAGTGAGCCTTTAGGACCTGGTAAATCAACGTTGATAAGTGTTAGTGATGCTGATGCTGTGATTCCGATTATCTGGGTGACTGATGAAGGGAGCCAGAAGTCTTATGTTTGTGATAAAAATGAGTACTCAGTCTAATGATGGGAAAAAGAGGGATTTCGCCGATTGTTGCAACTGTACTAATGATAGTAATATCTATTGCAGCTGTGATTCTGATAATGAGTGTAATTGTTCCTTTTGTTAAAGATTCTCTTGGTGAAAGCAGTAGTTGTTTTGATACAATTGGGGAGTTGACTTTTGAAAGAGATGCGAGTTGTTATAGTTTAGATGATGATTCTGTTATTTTGAGAGTGCGACGAGGAAATGTTGATATTGATGGACTTTATCTTAGTGTTACAGGAGATATAAATTTTAATGATGAAGTTGAAGAGTTGCCTGATAATGGTGGAGGAGAGCATAAGTACGAATTGTTTTTAAGTGATTATGAGGTTAGTTTTAGTGGTGGTGAAAGGGTTGATAGTGCGAGTGTTGGTGCTGTGATAAATGGACAGAGGTGTGATGCTTCTGATGAAATGGTGTTAGAAAGATGTTAAAAAAAATTGATAAAAAAGGACAGGTATGGGTTGAGACAGTTGTTTATACTTTGATAGGTTTGGTTTTGATTTCGACAATTCTTGCATTTGCTGTTCCGCAGATTGAAAAGCAGAAAGATAAGATTATAGTTGACAGAAGTGTTGAGCTAATGAATACTTTGGATAATCAGATTCAGAATATTAAAAGGTTAGGGGTTGGGAATTCTCGTGAGTTGAATCTTGGATTAAGTGATGGGCAGTTTATTATTAGTCCGCCTGAGAATACTATTGTTTATGTTTTAGAAGAAAGTAAATATGAGTATAGTGAGGTAGGGAGAGATATAAATATTCCTGGGAGTAATTTGATTGTAAGGACAGAAGAGGTTGGTGATAGATATAAGGTTAGTTTGACTTTGGATTATAGTAATGCAGGAATTTTGATAAAGTATGATGGAGAGGAAATTGAAGAGATTTTTGATTCTGTTGCTATTCCTTATTTGTTAGGTGTGGAAAATATTGGGCGTGAGGATCTTGGAACGAGTTGTATAGTGGATAGTGGATGTGGTGGAAGTGACGAGATATGTATTGGTGGTTATTGTCATACTGAACCTGTGATTAATATTGTGGAAAAGTCTTAGTAAAGTTTTAAATATATGAATTGACAAAGATTATAATAAAAGAGGTTAATATGGAAGAAGCAATTTATGATATCGATACATCAGCTCCTGTTCCTGCTTTGCCTTTATTAAAAGATAAAACTAAAGTTGATGTTCGCTATACTGTTGTTGCGCCTTATGTGAGTGTTCATATTTATTGGGACAATAAAGATTCTGAGTTGAAATATGATGTTGAAGAGCCTGTTTTGAATGAGCTTGAACAAGATATTCTTATACAGATTGAAGAAGGAATGGCGGAGTTGATTAATGTTAATGTTGTTGTTGAAAAAACCCAGCAAGCTGTTTTAAAGTATATTGATAAAACAGCGAAACTTTTGATTAATGAGCTTGGGTTAAATGTTGATGAAACTTCATATCGGAAGATATTTTATTATTTATACAGAGATTTTGTGGGACTGAATGAGGTTGATCCTTTGATTAATGACTATTTTATTGAGGATATTGAATGTAATGGTGTTAATACTCCGATTTATATTGTCCACCGTGTTTATAGGAATATTAAGACGAATGTTACGTTTACAGGTGTTGATCAGCTTGCGAGTTTTGTTGAAAAGCTTGCGCAAAGAGCAGGCAAGTATGTTTCTTATGCGTCTCCTATTCTTGATGGTTCACTTCCTGATGGTTCGAGAGTTAATGCAACTTATACTGAAGACATCTCGAGTAAAGGGCCTACTTTTACAATAAGGAAGTTTACAACTCTGCCCTGGACTCCGACGCAGTTGTTGTCTTTTAATACTTTGAGTCCTGAAATGCTTGCATATTTTTGGTTGCTTGTCCAATACAAGTCAAATATTTTGATTGCAGGAGGGACTTCTTCGGGTAAGACTACTCTTTTGAATGCTGTTTCTTTTTTTATTCCTCCTGAAGCAAGAGTTGTTTCAATTGAAGATACTAGGGAATTAAATTTGCCTCGTGAAAACTGGCTACCAAGTGTTGCGAGGAGTTCTGTTGGAACAAGTAATTTTGGAGAGGTTGATTTGTTTAAACTTCTTAAGAATTCATTTAGACAAAATCCAGATTATGTTATTGTTGGAGAGGTTAGAGGTAAAGAGGCTTATGTTTTATTTCAAGGGATGGCGTCTGGGCATGCTTCGCTTAGTACTTTGCACGCTGACTCTGTTGATACAGTGATTAAAAGACTTGAAACTCCTCCGATTGAGTTGTCACCGACGTTGGTAAATACTCTTGATGCTGTTGCGGTCATGACTCATGCTATTGTTAAAAAAGAGCAGACGAGAAGATTGAGTTCTATTGTTGAAATTATTAATGTTACTCCTGAAGGAATTGCTATGACAAATACTCCTTTTATGTGGAATCCGCAAGATGATAAGTTTTATTTTAAGAAAGACAGTAAGGTTTTTGATAAGATAAAAAGGAGATATGGTTTGAGTGATCAGGAGCTTGAAAAAGAATTTAATGTTCGGACTCGGCTTATTTATGAAATTTTTAAGAGAAAGATTTTTGATTTTAATGAGATAAAGAAGATAATTGGAGAGTATTATAAGCATCCTGAACAGGTGCTTGGCAAATTCAGGATACAGAGTTAAAATGAAAAAAAGAAACATTATTCTCCTTATTCTTCTTGGGATTGTGTTTCTTGTTTATCTTTTTTTGATTGTTTTTAATAATAGCTATAATACTTTTAGCTGGGATGGGGCGAGGTGCATAACTTATGAAAAAGAATGTAATTGTATTGGAATGCTTGCGACTTTAGAAAGTTATCCACCGCAGTATAAATGCACAGGTTTGAATTTTTGCAGGAATGTTAATAGGACTGTTTGTGAATGATTGATTGCAAAACAAAAATTTAATAAATAAGTTCTAATTAAGTTTAATCATAAAAAGATGGCGATGGATACGAAAGATCAGCAACTATTGTCTGGAATGTTGATATTTGTTGGGTTATTTGTTATGATTTTTAGTGCACCCTCTTTTATTAATTTTGGAACAATAGGAATCTCAATAACTGCAATAGGTTTTGTCATTCTCCTAATTGGATTGTATTTATTTTTGAGAACAATAACATGAATAAGGAAGATAAACTAAAAAATATTTACGACTTAGAATATAATACAATTATTAGCTATTTCAACGCTTTTATAGTTATTTTAGGAAGTGGATTAATAACTTTTTGGATTACATTTAATCTAAATCTAAATCTTTCTTTGTTGATTTATATAAAACTATTAGTTAGTGCTGGAGTAATCTTGGCAGGGTTTATAGGATGGGTTTTATTTGATAACAAACTTGAAGTAATAAAAAAGAAGATAAAACTCTTGGAAATTTCTGCGGTTTAACTTATTTGAATAAACTATAAAAACCCTCAAGGGTTTATTTATCTATGGATAAAAGAGATGCAGATATTCTAGCTCAGCATATTAATGCGCTTGATGAAAGTGTTGAGCAACTTGAGCAAATGTATCTTAGGAAAAATGTCGAGGGATTTAATAAAGTCCGGAAGTTTATTTTAGAAGTGTCTGGGAGGATTGAGCAAATTTTGAAATGAGCCTTGAATATCTTAAATCCAATGTTCAGCAGGAAAAAGAGTTAGTCAAAAGATTGCAGAGTCTTGTTAATAATGTTGAAAGTGTGCAGGATTCTAAGGAGAGAGATAATTTGATGAGGGCGATTGAATCTACTAAAAACCAAATTCGGATTTTGAATGCTGGAACTCCTGATTTGGTAAAGGGGGTTTCGCTTGCACGGAAGATTTCTCCTGAAACACCGAATAAAAAGATTATAAGTGTGAGTCACCAGATTGGAGGTTCTACAAAAAGAGTTGCTATACAAGATAAAGATAAAAGCAAGTATTTGAAGGAATTGAATATTACTGAAGAGTCTTTGAAAGGTTTGAAAAAGAAAGATAAAAAAGAGGAAGATGATTCGCGGATTTTTAAAAAACCAAATTCTTATATTCGAATTTCGAATAATGTTTTTTCAAATATTTCAAGTGAGTTAATAAAAGGGGGATATTTTAGGAGGCTGAATCGAGATTTAAGAAAAGCAAATTTTATGATTTTGCTTAGAAGTTATGTTTCTATGATGTTTTTTACTACGTTGATTTCTGCAATTGTTGGGTTTTTTATTATGCTTTTCTTTTTGTTTTTTAGTCTGACTTTGTCGCCGCCTTTTATTTATCTGACAAATGCTAATTTTTTTACAAGGCTATTGCAGGTGTTCTGGATAGTTCCTGTTGTGCCTTTGCTGACGATTCTTGTGATTTATTTTTATCCTTCTACTGAAAGGAGTACTATAAAGCATGAAATTAATTATGAACTTCCTTTTGCGGCTATTCAAATGTCTGCGATTGCAGGAGCTGAACTTGAGCCGAGCAATATTTTTAAGATAATTGCTATGAGTAAAGAGTATCCCCAGATAAGGAAAGAAGCTAAGAAGCTTATGAATCAGATTAATCTTTATGGATATGATTTGATTAGTGCTTTAAGAAACGTTGCTGAGGCGAGTCCGAGTGAGAAGTGGGCTGATTTATTAAGTGGGATGTCGACGATAATTAAGACAGGAGGAGATTTGTCAAAGTATCTTGATAAAAAGGCTGAGACACTTTTGTTTAATTATCGGCTTGATAGGGAGAAAGCTACGAAATCTGCAGAAACTTTTATGGATATTTATATTGCTGTTGTTATTGCAGCTCCGATGTTGATGATGCTTTTGCTTGTTTTAATGAGTGTATTTCCGATTGGATTTAATATTCCACTTCCTATTCTTACTATAATTATGATTTCAGCGGTTTCATTAATAAATGTTGTATTCCTTGTGTTTTTGCACTTGAATCAGAGGAAGCTATAATGGAGTTTAGAATGAAAAGAAGTGTTGTAATTGGTTTGGTAGCAGGGGTTTTAGTTTCAGGAAGTTCCTTTTTGTTTATTACTCTGTTTGATTTTATTGAGTTGTTTTATTTTCTTTTTGGTATTGGGATTTTAGTTGGTATGCTACCTTTTGTTGTTTCATCGATTATGGAAAGTAGAGTTGCGAGAGAAAAAGATGAAATGTTTTTAGAGTTTGCAAGAAGTTTGGTTGAAAGTGTTGAATCAGGAACGCCGATTAGTAAAAGTATTATTAATATGAAGTATAAAAGTTTTGGAAGTCTGAGTCTGCATGTTGAAAAACTTGCTAATCAAATTCAGTTAGGAATTCCTTTGCAGCAGGCATTGCAAACTTTTGCTCAGGATACTAAAAGTAAGACGATTATTCGTGCGATAACCTTGATAAGAGAGGCTGATAAAACAGGAGGGAATATTAATGCAATTCTTGAATCTGTTGCAAAAAGTGTTTCTGAAATTGAGAATTTAAGAGCTGAAAGAAGGGCAGCTATTTCTTCTATTGTTGTCGAGGGATATATTATATTTTTAATATTTGTAATTATTATGGTTGTTTTGGATTTGTTTTTGCTTCCTAATATTCTGAGCATTCAGAACCTGCAGGGGGCGGGAAGTGCGGGGCCTTTGGGCGGACTTGGAGGTATTGGGGGGGAAGGAACTGATATAAGTAGTTTTTCAAATGCACTTTTGTTTTTGCTAATTGCTCAGGGATTATTTGCAGGATTAATAATTGGGAGATTAGCAGAAGGAAATATAAAAGCTGGAATTAAACATTCATTTGCAATGATTGCGATGGCAGTTTTAATTTCGACTGGTTCAAAAATAATATTCGGATGAGAACAAAAAAAGGTTTAGGGCATGTTGAAGTAATAATTTCGTTTGTGTTATTTGTAGGTTTTTTAGTTGTGCTTTTTGTTTTGTTTAATCCTTTTGAAAGTTCTCAGCATACAGGAATTGCTGATAGTGTGCTTGTAAATCTTGAAGAGGATTTATTGAGAGAGATTAATAGTGTTTCTTTGAGTTTTGGAGGGGATGATGTTGAAGATGGGAAAAGTTGTGTTAGTATTGGGTTTGATGAAATTGCTGAAGATATGAAATGTAATAGTGGAAATGTTTTGGTTAAAGACAGAACAGGAAAAGTTAATTCTTATTATTCTGGCAATGATTTGGAGATTGAGCTTTCTGGTGAGGATGCAGATACAGGAAAATATTTTTACACGATTTATTGTTCTGAAGAAATTGAGAGTAGTGGAAGTGATTTAGGTGATTGTGGAAATAATCTTGTATTAACAAAAGACAATCTTGGAATTATAACTATGAGAGAAGCTTGGTCTGAGAAATTGATTTTAAATTTTATAGGACAAGATTATGAAAGTATCAAGAGTGATTATGTTTTAGGAGGTAATGAATTTAGTTTTGAAGTTTATACCTTGAATGATGTTTTGAAATCTGAATACAGTCTTGATAATGAAATTCCTGAAGGTGTTGAGGTTGTTGCAAAGACAACGCCTATTAAGATTTTGAATAAAGATGCTGAGATTAAACAACATAAGATGGTCGTGAAAACATGGTAATGCGAGGGAAAGGAGGATTTTTAAGAGTTGTAGAGGCAGTTATTGCAATACTTTTAATTGGAGGAGTGATGGCTTTTATTTATGTGACGCAGATTCAGGGGCAGGATGCTGAAGAAGAGGCGAATCGGAATTTAAGAATTTTGTTGAATGAGATTGAAAGCAATCAAGAGTTGAGGAATTATGTTTTAGAAGAAAATAAAAGATTAATTGATGAGAAAATAAGGGGCATTCTTCCTGCACATTATGGCTTTAAATCAAGAATCTGCGAACTGGAAGAAATTTGTGGAGTTGTTATTGATGAAACAGACGGGGCAGTTTATTCTAATAAAGTTTCAGTTAGTGTGACTTTGGATAGTTCTGATTTTGATCCTAAGAAAATAAGGATATTTATTTGGGAAAGATGAAGTACGAATTTTTAGAACATACTGCAGATATAAAGTTCAGGGCATATGGCAAAAGTCTTGGAGAGTGTTTTGGGAATGCAGCTCTTGCTATGTTTAATGCGATGTATAAAGGAAAGGTTAAGAGTGCTTTAAGTAAGAAGGTTAAGGTTAAAGGAGATGATTTGGAAGGTCTTTTGTATAATTTTTTAGAAGAGCTGATTGTTTTAGTTGATGCTAAGAATTTTTTTGTTTCGCGAGTTGATGTTAAGGTTGATATTGGGAAGATGGAAGTTTTTGGAGAGATTTTTGGAGATGATGCGAAGAATTATGCTATTGGATTAGATGTTAAGGCAATAACTTATAATGATATGTTTGTTCGCGAGGAAAACGGGAAATGGGTTTGTCAGGTTGTTGTCGACGTTTAACATAGATAAATTTATAAATAAAGTTGTATAAGATAAATAGTAAAATGAGGTTGAAATTATTCATTGGTTTTGTATTTTTGCTTATTTTGGTTTCTGGGGTTAGTGCTTTAGGGCAGTGTGAAGATTCTCAGGTTATTATGAGACTTAGTGATGATACAAATGCGCATGGTGGTTTATGGGATGCTGAAAATTATGAAACAAAAGTTTGTTATAATGATTTTTTTGCAGGAGATTATA
>CAZHOH010000010.1:15619-50146 GCA_964534185.1 Candidatus Woesearchaeota archaeon
CTTGTGATGCTAATACAGAAGCTACTATTTTATCTCTTTCTGGAGGAACAAATGCTCATCTTGCTTTAGGCGATTATTCGACATATGGGACTAAACTTTGTTGTAGTAGTGCTTCAAACGATCCTATATGTGAGGGGCCTGATTGTGGTGAAACTCCTTCTGATGATTTTACTATTGATATTATTAAGCCTAAAAATGATGATAAGTATTGTATTAATCAGGAAATAACTTTTGACCAAGATAGTAAGAGTCCTGTGCAGTATGATGTGATTTGGAATTTTGGAGATACTGAAACTGAGACTTTGAATAATTGTTTAGATAATGATTGTGATACAACTCATTCTTATTCTGAAAGTGGAACTTATTATATTGGAGCGCAGGCAAAACAGACTGAAGGTGATTCTCCTCAGACTATTCAGGCAGATGGGAGGGTTGGTATTCTTCTTCACAAGGAAGGAATAAATAAATTTGCCAAGATTACTAAACCTACACAAGATGAGGTCTCTGAAACAGGAAGGGTTGATTTTGACGGAAGTGAGAGTTATATTGCTGTTTGTGATTATGATGTGAATAATCTTGATTCAAGTCTTACTTATGAAAATGATGCTTATCCTGTTGAATGCGGGAAAAGTGAAAGTGGTGAGGACTTAGGCACATTATATTGTAGAGATTTATCTAAAGATGAGGATGTTATTGGAAATGAGTATGAATTTTGGTTTGAATGGATAATTAAAAAGATTAATGATAATGATGAGGTTGTAGAGACGACTGTAGTGGGTGGTGAGACTGGTGGAGGTAAATGGAGTACTAATTATGGCAAAGAAGATGACAAAGTTGTTGAGTTTAGAAAAAGATTAACTAAGGGAAAATATTCAACTCAATTAAATGTGGGTTATGAAAAACTGTAAATGGGGAATAAAGAGGTGAAAGTGATTGCATTGGTGGTTTTTCTAGTTTTGGCTGTGCCGCTTATTGCGGCGCAGTCTAATATTGACTGGGGGGGTGGAACAACAGTAGGTTTTCAAGTTGATTTCGAGACTACTCCTACTACTTGTGGTGAAAGGAGTAAAAGCCAATGTGGAGATGCGATTACTGATGAGGATGATGAGATAAAAAGTACAATTTATACAGAAGTTGGAGGTAACTTGGGAATGGAAGATGCTACAGGTGATGATTTGAATAATTTTTGTGATACAAGAGATGAAGACATTTATGTTAAGGAATTAGAAAACGGCATGTGTGAAGATTTAGTTGGATGTGGGTGTGAATGGAATGAGGGTGAAGGGGTTTGTCAAGAAAAGGTTATAGCAACTGAGGAGTATATTTGTGGAGGCGGGGGTGGAGGTAGTGGTAATGGAGCATTTGAGTGTAAGACAACTACAAATCTTGAAAACCAATGTGGAACTGCAGAGAATAATTATTTATTGAGTTGGACTGGAAAATTATTTTTGAAAGATACTAACACAGAAGCTAGTAAAACAGTTGATTGGTGTGGAGATGGGAGCAAGAGTTATCCTTGTCCGTCGACGTCAAAGCTTCCTTTTTTTGGGTGGTTTAATTTTGTGATTGCAGGTTTTATGATTGCAGGCATTTATTATCTTTTGAGCAGGAAGGAGTAAATTTATAAATGTAATTTTGTAAAGAATACTACAAAGATATTTAAATAAAATTTTCTTAAGATTAAAGATGATTAAGATTCACACATTAAGCGGTTATGACGAAGTTGGAAAGAATATGACTGCGCTGGAAATTGGCGAGGACATTATTGTTTTTGACTGCGGTTTGTATTTGCCTGCTGTTATTGATTTGCAAGAGACTGAAAAATTGCCGACGCCAAAAATGCTGAAAGAGGCAGGGGCTTTTCCTGATGACTCTTATCTTGCGAGGAACAAACATCGTGTTCGTGCATTTTTGGTTACTCATGCGCACTTGGACCATGTTGGTGCTTTGCATTATATTGCTAAAAATTATCCTAATGCAGAGATTTTTGGGACTCCTTTTACAAATGAAGTTTTGAAAAGTTTAATGGAGGATTCTAGGATGAATCTTAAAAATAAGATTACAAATGTTAAGCCAGACAGAGAGTGTTTTGTTAAGGGGAAAAGCGGGAAATATAAAGTAGATTTTGTTAATATGACTCATTCGACTATTCAGAGTGCCATGATTGCGGTTCATACGCCTGAAGGTGTTGTTGTTTATGCTAATGATTATAAGCTGGACAATAATCCAGTTATTGGCAATCCGCCGAATTATGCTAAGATGAGAGAGCTTGCTAAGAAAGGAGTTAAGGCTTTGATTGTTGATTCGCTTTATGCAAAAGATAATAGGAAGACACATAGTGAGAAAATTGCAAGAGCTATGGTTGAAGAAGCTTTGATGACTGTTAATCATAAAAACTCTGGGATAATTGTGACTACTTTTTCTTCACATATTGCACGTTTGAAAAGTATTGTTGAGTTCAGTAGGAAAATTGGAAGAAAGCCTGTTTTTTTTGGAAGGAGTTTGATGAAATATGTTAATGCAGCTAAGAAAATTGGAGAGTGTGATTTTGCGAAAGATATTGAGATTCATGGTTATCAAAATCAGGTTAAATCAAAACTGAAGCAGATTGATAAATCAAGGCATGAGTATGTTATTGTTTGTACTGGGCATCAGGCAGAGCCCGGGAGTATTCTTGATAGAATTGTTAAAAATGATTTGCCGTTTAAGTTTCATTCGCAGGATAGTGTAATTTTTTCTTCTTCTGTAATTCCTGTTCCTGTTAATCAGGCGAATCGTGCTGCGATGGATAAAAAAATAAGAATGAAAGATGTTCGTATTTTTGATGATGTTCATGTTTCTGGGCATGGAGGTAGGGAGGATTTGAGAGATATGATAAATTTATTAAAGCCGAGACACCTTATACCATCGCACGGAGGACTTGATAAAACAACTCCTGCTGTTGAGCTTGCAAAGGAAATGGGTTACAAGTATGGAGAGACTGCGCATCTTTGCCAGGACGGCAAGGTTGTGATGATAAAATAATGGTGAGACAAGATATTGTTGCTGCTTTGAAAAATGCTGTTGAAAGAGGTTATCCTATTGAAAGGGCTGGACAGACTTTGATTAATTCTGGTTATAATGCGCAGGAAGTTCAGGACGGGATTAATTATTTGATGGGAGGTATTGGTGGAATGCCTCAGCAGAATCAAGAGTATTATGAGCCTCCGCAGGCAGATAATATTCCGCAACCAAGCCAGCATGAGGGACAGGGTTCTCAGATGCAAGGGCAAAATCAAGAAGGGCAGATGGATTCTCAGACGAATCAAATGCAGGGGGGGCAGAATATGAATCAAGAATATCAAGAGTTTCAGCAGAATCGTGGTGCAAGGGGTTTTGGGAACTATATGGATAATCAGCAGGAGCAGAAAGAGAAAGAAGTTGGAAAGAAAAGAAAAGGGTTGATTTGGAAAATTGCATTATTGGGTGTTGGATTGGTTGTTTTGATTGGAGTGCTGGTTATGTTAGTTCTTTATAGGGAGAGTGTTATTGATTTTTTTCAAAATTTGTTCTAAAATGAGTTATTAAAATGTATGAGCCTAAAGATGATTCTTTTTTATTGAATAAAGTTGTTAAAGAGTATTTGAAAGACAGGCCTGATTTGGATAAAATTCGGGTTTTGGATTTGGGGAGTGGGAGTGGGATACAGGCTAAGAACTGTATTTCTACTGGTGTTAAAAAAGAGAATATTGTAAGTGTTGATATTGATAAAAATGTTTTGGAAGAGGTTGGGAAACTTGGAGTGGAAGTTATTAATTCTGATTTGTATTCTAATGTTAAAGGGAGATTTGATTTGATTATTTTTAATGCACCTTATCTTCCTGAGCATGAGTTTGACAAGGGGGTTGATACAACTGGCGGGGAGAGGGGGGATGAAGCTATTATTAGGTTTTTGCAGGGGCTGAAAGAGTATTTGAGTTATTCTGGTGTGGGATTTTTTGTGAGTTCGTCGCATACACCAGAGTGGCGGTTTTTAGATTTGTGTGGTGAGTTGGGATTAAGAGTTCAGAAGATTGATAGTAAGAAAGTTTTTTTTGAAGAGATTTATGTGTGGAAAGTTTGGGTTTGATTAATTGATTGTATTACAACTATATTTATAAAAACGTGCAGATAGTTCTGATTATGAAGTTTGCTCATATGGGCGACTGCCATCTTGGGAGCTGGCGGTATCCTGAATTACAAGAGGTGAATATGCAGAGTTTTTCACGAGCTGTTGATTTTTGTATTAGGGAAAAGGTTGATATGGTGTTGATTTCTGGGGATTTATTTGATTCTGCTTATCCGCCGATTGATACTTTGAAACGGACTTTTCAGGAATTTAAGAAATTGTATGATGCTAAGATAAAGTGTTTTATTATTGCAGGAAGTCATGATTATTCTGTGGCAGGGAAGACTTTTTTAGATGTTTTAGAACATGCGGGTTTTTGCAAGAATGTTTTTTCTTATGAAGAGCGTGATGGGAAAATTAATCTTCAACCGACGATTTTTAATAATTATGCTATTTATGGTTATCCTGGGATGAAGACTGGGTTGGAGGTTGAGGGTTTGAAAAAGGTTGATTTGGAGGATGCGCCAGGGTTTTTTAAAATTTTTATGCTACATACGACTTTGAGAGAGGCTATTGGGGATTTGCCTATTGAGTGTATTTCTATTTCTGAACTTCCTAAGGCTGATTATTATGCTTTGTCTCATCTTCATGTTAATTTTAAGATGGATAATCTTGCGTATTCAGGGCCGATTTTTCCTAATAATTTTGAAGAGCTGGTTGAGCTGAAACATGGGAGATTTGATATTATTGAGGTTAATGAGGGGATGATTAAAAGAGAGAAGATTGAGCTGAAACTGAAAGAGGTGGTTAATTTAGAGATTGAGATTGATAATCTGATGACAGGGACTGAGAAAGTTATTCGTGAGTTGGATAGGTATAATCTTGAAGATAAAATTGTTTTAGTTAAATTGTATGGGAAAGTTTTGCAAGGGAAAGTTTCTGATTTGAGGTTTGATGAGATTGAGAAATTTGTTAAGAGTAAGGGAGCTTATGTTTTTGTTAAGAATACTTCTAAGTTAGAGGGTGAGAAGCTGAATATTGAAATTGAAAAAGAGGATATGCATAAAGTTGAGGACAAGATGATTGAAGAATATTTTGAAAAGAATCCTTCTCGGTTTAGTGGGAATATTCAGGGAGTTTTAAGGGCTTTGAGTATTGAAAAGCAGGAAGATGAGAAAAATTCTATTTTTCATGATAGGCTTGTTGATGAATTAAAAAAGGTTTTGGAGTTTTGATGTTGTTGAAAAAAATTAAAATAAAAAATATAAGAAGTTATGAAAATGCAGAGATTTTATTGCCCAAAGGTTCTGTTTTGTTGTCGGGAGATATTGGGGCTGGAAAGACGACTTTGTTATTGGCAATTGAGTTTGCGCTTTTTGGGTTGCAGCCAGGGCAGAAAGGGATTTCGCTTTTGAAGAATTCGACTAATGAGGGGGAGGTTGAAGTTGAATTTGAAGTTGATGGGCAGGAGGTTTTGGTTCGGAGGGTTTTGAAAAGAGGAAAGAAAGGAGTTAGTCAAGAAAGTTCTTTTATTTCTGTTAATGGTAAGACTGAAGAAAAGACTTCAACTGAAATGAAAAATGCTATTTTAAATTTGTTAAACTATCCTGCTGAATTTGCAAAAAAAACTAATCTTTTGTATCGGTTTAGTGTTTATACTCCGCAGGAACAGATGAAGCAGATTATTATTGAAAATCCTGAGACTAGATTGAATACTATAAGGCATGTTTTTGGAATCGATAAGTATAAAAGGATAAAAGAGAATTCTGCGATTTTGGCTTCGCGTCTTAGAGAGAGTATTAGGATGAAGCAGGGGCAAATTTCTGATTTAGAGAATTTAAAACTGAGGAAAAAGGAGCGTGAGGCAAATTTGAAAGAGATTAAGAAACAGATTCCTGAAATTGATTTGAGGATTAAAGAGGTTAAAAAATTGAGAGAAGAGAAGGAAAAAGAGGTTGAGGGTTTTAGAGAGAAGATTAAAGAGAAACAAAAGATGGAAAATGAAATTGAGAAGAGTAAGATTTTGCTGATGACAAAAGAAGAGCAGGTTGAGAAGAATAAAAAAGAGATTAAGGTTTTGAATGAAAGAGTTGAAACTGCTTTGAAAAGTTTTAATGAGTCTGAGTTTGATGAGATTGTTGGAAAAATTGGTGAGAAGAGGAAAGAATATGAGAGTTTGAATAAAGAGATTATTAATCTGGCTGCTGAGATAAATACTTTGAATTCGCGTAAAGGAGATTTGGAGGAAAAGAGGCATAATATGGTTAATCTTAGAAGCTGTCCGACGTGCCTGCAGGAAGTTTCTGATGCGTATAAGCAGACGATTTTGACAAAGATTGACAAGGAAATTTATGATATTAACAATTATAAAATTGAGTTTGATAATAATAAACAGAAAAAAGAGATTAGTATTTCCCGTTTGAATAAGGAGATTTCTGAGTTGGAGGAAAGAAAGGGGGCTTTGCAGGAGATGAAGATTCGGCTGGAGGGGGTTGAGGATAATAAGAAGAGAGTTAGTGAACTTGAGGGTTTTAATAAGGAACTTGAAAAAGATATTGGGATGTTTTATGAGCAGATTAAGATGCTTAGGGAGAGTGTGAGTGGTTTGAAAAAGTATGAGAATATTGCTGCGAATAAAGAAGAGGAGATTTCTAAGATTGGGGGTGAGGAGAGGGGGTTTGAAATTAAGAAAGCAGAGATTGCTAAGGAGATTGAGCTTGGGAATTCTGAAATTAAAAGGCTTGTTGAGGACATAAAAGAAAAAGAGAAAGTTAAAGGAGAGATGTTATATGTTAGTGAGTTGGAGTCGTGGATTTCGAAGAAGTTTTTGGATTTGATTGCTGCAATTGAAAGAAATGTTATGCTAAAACTTAGGAGTGAGTTTTCTAAATTGTTTAATGAATGGTTTGGAATTCTTGTTGGAGATAATTTTGTTGTTAGGTTGGATGATGATTTTACGCCTGTGATTGAGCAGGGAGGTTATGAGTTGGATTATAGTTATTTGTCTGGTGGTGAGAGAACTGCTGTTGCTCTTGCTTATCGTCTTGCTTTGAATCAGACAATTAATTCTATGATGAGTGAGATAAAGACAAAAGGGATTGTTATTCTTGATGAGCCGACTGATGGATTTTCGCAGCAGCAGTTGGATAAGATGAGAGATGTTTTGAAAGAGCTTAATTCTGAGCAGTTAATTATTGTGAGTCATGATCAAAAGGTGGAGGGGTTTGTTGAGAATATTATACGGCTGAAAAAGGAGTTGGGGGTTAGTCGGGTTGTTTAGAAGAGTTTAAATATGGTTAATTTATCAGAAATTTATGAATCTACAAGAAAGATTAGGACAAGTGCAAGCATTGAAAGAAACTTTTGATATTGGCACTAGCAGTGCATACTATTATTTGAAATCTCAAGACGCTTACAGAGAATTGTATGATTTTTTTAGAGAACAAGCAAGAGAATCTGGATTAGATTCTCAAGAAAAAGATTTAGCAGAGTTTACTTCTTTTGTTGAAAGTTTTGAATATTTCTTATCTGGATTAGCTAGTCAGATTGGGAAGTATCATGCAGAAACCCATATTGGAGGAGAACTTGAATCTTTAGATGTTAATATTTGGCCGTATGGGGTTAGTGGAGACTTGAGGAAAAAAGAGTATCAGAGAGTGTATGAGCAATATGGAGATGAAACAACAGAATTGAATTTAGAGTTAGATCGTAGAAGATTTATTGAAGAATATTGTAAGCATATTGGCTCAGATAATTCTATTCCTTTTTATGAAAGAGAACAGGAATTTTTTAAGTATTTAATAGATAGTGAGGTAAAATTATTTGATGATGGTGAAGGACAATATTCAATTAAAGATTTATTAAATTCTCCTGATTTATTTTTGTATGAAAATGAATATGCTGATGAGTTTTACTCTGAACATGATGAAGAAGATAGTGCTCCTATAATCTTGGATGGGGTCGGAATATTAGACAAAGCTAGAGGGAAGAGTGATGATCCTTGGTTTCAACTTGCATATACTTCTTATTTTTATAAGTTACATGCTTATGATTCTTTTTCTCCTAGTGCAAGAGAATTTCTTTTTAATGGTGGACTTAGCTCAAATGGACTTTATGAGCGTCTTGAAAGAGAAGGTAGAACTAGAGATATTCATTCTGAAAGAAAAATTGGGATGAGTATTTTACTGGATTATAGTGTAGCTCATCCTTTAGAAGTTGGTAAAGATAAAAAAGAAGATAAGGAAACTGAAAAGCAAATTGAAGAATTTATGGGAGAAGTAGTTGAACAAATAAATGAATCTATTTCAAGAGCGGAAGAATCATTAGAAAGTGTATTAAATTCTATAGAAGGGGTTGTTGAGAATCCAATTGCAGATCATTTCAAACATAGAATTCAAGAAAGAAAATACCATCTTAGAGCAATAGAAGGAAATAGAAAATGGTTAAAGAAAGAACTTGTTAATTTTTTTGTTGATAACCAATTTGTTCTTTAATTGGTAAAATTTAAATTTTGCCATTTTATGGCACTTTTTCTTTATTAATTTTGTGAGCAAAATTAATAGCGTAAGATAGATAAATTTTATGAAAGTAAATTTTATTAATTTGGTATTGTTAGCTCGGTTATGAAGATTAAGGACTTGCCTGAGAGTTCGAGGCCAAGGGAGAGGTTTTTGAGGCATGGTTGTGAGGTTTTGAGTGATGCTGAGTTGTTTGCGATTATTTTGCGGACTGGAACGGTTAATGAGAATGTTGTGGGGATGAGTAATAGGTTGATAAGAGAGTATGGGCTTGCGAATCTTTTTGATTGTTCTTTAAAGGAATTACAGAAGATAAAGGGGATTGGGCCATCAAAAGCAATGCAGATTTTGTCTATGGCAGAGTTGGGGCGAAGATATGCTCAGGCAAAAAATCCTATTGTTAAAATTTTGAGTGCTAAGGATGTTTTTGAGTATTTTCATGATAGATTGAAAGATAAAAAACAAGAGCATTTTTATGTTTTGATGTTGAATAATAAGAATAAGATTATTTCTGAGAAACTGATTACAAAAGGAATTCTTGATGCGTCGATTATTCATCCGAGGGAGATTTTCAAAGAGGCAATTAGACATTCTTCGAGTAAGATTATTTTAGTTCATAATCATCCGAGTGGGGATCCGGAACCAAGTGAAGAGGATTTAGAGATTACAAAGAGGTTGGAGGAGGGGGGAGAGTTGATGGGAATAAAGGTTTTGGACCATGTTATTGTGGGGGATGGTAGGTGGTGGGGTTGGGGGGAGAATAAGGATTAGGGTTGTTGTTTGGAGGAGGGGGTTGGGGGGTTGGAGGGGTTGAAAACAATTAATATTTTAAAGTAAAATAAATATTCTATTAAATGGAAGATTTATTAAAACAATATTTTGGTTACGATAAGTTCAGACCAATGCAAAAAGAAATAATTAAAAATGTTCTTCAAAAAAAGGATTCGCTTGTTTTAATGCCTACTGGCGGGGGAAAATCTCTTTGTTATCAAATTCCTGCCCTTAAACTTGAAGGATTGACGATTGTAATTTCTCCCCTTATCTCTTTAATGAAAGACCAAGTAGACAATTTAAAAGCAAATGGAATTAAAGCAGAGTATATCAACTCTACTCTTTCTTTTAGTGAAATTGAGGAGATTAAGAGAAAAATTCAGGAAAAGGAAGTTAAAATTCTTTACATTGCTCCTGAAAGGTTTGCTCTTGAAGAGTTTAAAATATTTTTAACAACACTACAAATAAGTTTAATAGCAATCGACGAAGCGCATTGTATTTCTGAATGGGGACATGAATTCCGTCCGGATTATAGAAATTTGATATTTTTAAAAATAATTTTTCCCGAGGTTCCAATAATTGCTTTAACCGCAACAGCAACATTAAAAGTAAGAGAAGATATTGTAAAACAATTATCTTTAGCAAATCCGCAGATTTTTATTTCAAGTTTTAATAGAGAAAATCTTAATTTGATTGTGATGCAAAAGAAAAATACCTTTAATAAAATTTTGAGTTTACTTAAAAAACATAAAAATGAATCTATTATTATTTATTGCTTTTCTCGTAAAGACACAGAAAAAATTGCTCAACGATTAAAAGAAAAGGGGTTTGAAGCTCTTCCATATCATGCTGGGCTCCCTAATAATATAAGAAAACAAAATCAAGAGTTATTTGCTAAAGATCAAGTGAATATTATTGTAGCCACAATTGCATTTGGAATGGGAATAGATAAACCGGATATTAGGTTAATAATCCATCACACTTTTTCAAAATCAATAGAGGGATATTATCAAGAAATAGGGAGAGCCGGACGTGATGGACTTCCAGGTGATTGTGTTTTATTTTATTCAGGAGGAGATAAAAGAAAGCATGAGTTTTTTATTGACCAAATTCAGAACGAGATTATTAGGAAAAACGCCTTGGATAAATTAAATAAAATGATGATCTATTGTGAAAATACCTCGTGTAGAAGAAAAGACATACTTGGATATTTTGGAGAATCTTTCCCAAAAGATAATTGTAGTGGATGCGATGTTTGCTTAAATATTCCAGAGATAGAAGTTGATATTAGAGATAAAAGTTTAATTCTTGAAGAGGTAAAAGAAGAAATTATTTATGATAAAATCTTATTTGAAAAACTGCGAAATTTAAGAAAACAAATTGCTGATGAAAGAAATTTCCCGCCATTTATTATATTCGGAGATATTTCTTTAAGGGAAATGTCTTTTTATTTTCCGAAAAATGAAGAGGCGTTCTTGAAAATTAAGGGGGTCGGGCGACAAAAATTAAATGATTTTGGAGAGTCTTTCTTGAAAGTAATAAATGATTATGTGAGAGAAAACAATATTGTTCCTGAAAGAGCGATTATAGAGAATAATGTAAAAACAGATTACCATAAAAGATTAGAACAGATTAAAGAAAAATATCCAAATGCTTATGAGCCTTGGAATGAAAAAGAGGATTATTTATTGAAGGAACTTTATTCAAGGAATGTTTCAGTTAGTGAGATTGCTCAAATTTTAAAAAGGCAACCTAATGCAATTAAATCCAGATTAGAGAAGTTTGGGCTTTTGTAAAAAGAAATAATGGTTAGTGGAGTTTTAAGGAAAAACTTAATCTGGAGGCTAAAAGCCCCCATAAATGAACCAGCAGCATGGCATTGGTTTATTTCTCCATTATTGAGTCTGCTTTGCGCACATGGCATCGGTTTTTTTCTGCAGACTTTTATTGATTCAAAAATCTCTTTTTATTCCAATAATTAAGATTGAATATTTGGAGTTGTTTTTGAAATTTCTTCAATAGATTTTAATGCTTGCTCAATTGCTTCAATTTGTTCATCAAAAACTTTTTCTTTTCCGTTCATTTGCTCTTTTGAGTTTTCAAATTCCTGTCTTGTCCTTTCAACTTCAATTTCCTTTTTCCTTTCTTCCCTCTTTATATCTTCCTGAATGTCTTTTTTCCAATTTTCAAAATCTTTTTTTAACTTTCCGATTTTCTGCTCTTTTCTTTTTACTTCTTCTTTAAGATTGGATTTAGAATTCATTATCTCTAACTTTTTCCGGGTTAATCTCTCTACGATGCTATATCTGGATTGACTTTCTGCCATGCATTAATTTAGTTAAAAGAAATTATATAATTTGTGTGGAAGTTTTTGCGTAAACACGCCGGATATAAATTTTAAGAAATATCTTTTATAATGGCACACAATGAAAACTGCAAACGATTAAGAAACAGGCATAAATGCTCTTGTTGCCAGAAAGGACATATGATGGATTGGGCTTTAGAAAATCATAAAAAAGTTTGTCCATTTATGGAATAATTTTCAATCCTCAAGATTTGATAAGAGAAATTTTCCTTACATCTTCAAGATTAACTTTAAACTCTTTTTCTCTAAACATTCCCTTAAAAGCATCTATAAACTTTGAGTTGTGAGTGGTCTCTTTTAACTTCTTTAAATTTTCTAATATGATATTTTTATTGCCTCTGAATAAATTTTCCCTTAAAAATTCAATGTCTGTATTATCTGCTAAGGCAGCAATATCTCTAAAATCAGTCAGTCTTGCAGAGTGTATTTTTGTAATTATAAGAACTTCTTTTCTAGGAACTAAGGCACTTATCTCGTTTTCTATTCCAATTATTTTTCTTTTTGAAGAATTTTTTGACAAAAAATCAAAACTAAATTCTGCTCCAGTCTGTCTGGAAGCTAATGCACCAACCATCAAATCAACACTTACCAAATCCTTTTCATATCTAACAAAACCAGAGGAATAAATTGATTCTAATTCTTTGCTTCTTGTTTTTACAAAGCCCTGTTTTTTCAAAATTTCTTCAAATAACTGCAATTCCTCTTTTTTTATAACAATATCTGCATCTATTGAAAAACGATGCTTATAAGAAGAAACCGCATAACCCCCAACCATCACAAAATCCAAATTTTGATTTGTGAATTTCTTAAGTGTTTCAAAAATCATATTCTCTCTTTCAATTAAATTATCCATTAGTATTCACCTCGCTATATTTAATGTTTAATTTTTTAGAATACATCTCCTGCACCATTTCTAATGCCGGTTGAAAATTATAGATATTTTCTTTCATGAATTTTATTGTTTCGTCTAATGTTTCTACATTTACTTTATTCTTTCTTTCAAATTTTAAATCATCAACTATCTCCGGAGAAAAGAAAACCCCTTTGTTTGCATTAATTTTTAATCCTAATCTTTTACAATAGTTTAAAAAGAAGGGATAATGTTCTCTTTTTATCTTTATGAATATTGGGTAATAATCCCTGTATCTTGAGACATTATATCTGCCTCCTGTCCAAAAGTAAACTGCATCAGTTTTTGTAAAACAATATTCTAATCCAAATAATCCAATTACAGAATAATAAAATCTTACTTTATTGAAATTTTCTCTTATGAATTTTATGATGTTTTTGTATTTGCTGTTTGTTTTATCTAATTCAAATCCCCTCCATTTTTGTTTCAATATCCCTTCATTTATTAATTGATTAACCCATTTATTTGTCCAACCATAGGATAAACCAATTCTCTCTGAAACAGAGCTTATGCTATCTTCTTCTCTTACAGATAATAATATTTTCAATGTGTGGGGATTAATCATTTCTATATCCATACTATCATTATAGTGATAGTATTATTTAAACCTTTTGATTGCATTTTTTCTCGTCCAAATAAGCAATAATTATTTTTCTTCCCTTTTCATCCTCGGCCAAATAAGAATAAATTTCTTTTCCTTTTTCCAGACCACATCCATCCACAACCAACTTATTAATTGAAATGTAAGCAGTTTTTCTTTTGAAAATTACTTTGCTTTTCCAGCCGATTCCGAGAAATCTATTCTTCATAAAAGGTTTAGGTGCCTCACATATTTAAAGCTTGTGGCGCCTAAAGATTTATATATAAAATTCACTATTAGAATTTATGAAAATACAAAAAAGGTTCCTCAGAAAACACAAAGATAAAGATTATTACAAATATGTAGTTAATCTCCCTCCAATGGCTGTAAAAGAAGCTGGAATAAAATACGGGGATGAAGTTGAGGTCAAAGCAGAAAAAGGAAAGATTGTTTTGGTGAAGAAGAATGTTAAGGAAAAAGAATAATCAGAGACAATTAGGTTATTGAAGATAACGGGTGCCCACAAAATTAATCTTTCTTGTTTTTTGTGGTCACCTCTTTCAAGGTTTTTTTGTATTGTTTAATTAAAAATTCTAAAGTGGGTTTTAAATTATCTCTTTTTTGATATTCTTGCAGAGTATGATAATATTCTTGCCTGTTTTCGAGCATAATATTTATGGGAGGATAATTATTTTTTAATAAAATGAAATTTAATAAAAGTCTTCCAACCCTCCCATTTCCATCTTGAAAAGGGTGAATGTATTCGAATTGATTATGAATAATTGCTGCTAAAACAAGAGGTTTAAATTTATTTTTGTTTTCTTTATACCATTCAATAAAATCTTTAAGGTAATCATTTAATTCTTCTTTTGGAACTCCTGAATGTATAATTTCTCCTTTGGCATTTCTTATAATGACATTTACATTTCTGAATTTTCCTGCGAAGGATTTTGAACCCTCGAAACATAATTTGTGTAATTTTAACAATAAATTCAAAGACAGATCTTCTTTAGTTTTTCTAATGTAATCAACAGCTTTTGCAACACCTTTTGTTTCAATTTCTTCTTCATTTTCAGCCTTTTTCTTATGCAAAATCTTCGGAACTTCTCCTTCAGAGACTGTTGAGCCTTCTATAGCATTTGTATTATACACAAAATCTTCTGTAAAATGATCCCATTCTTTTTTGGATAACTTGACAATCTCTATTTTATCATTATATTTATTTAAGGATTCTACTTGTTTTTTTGTTAATGAAAAAAAGAAAACGTCTGTTTTAATTTCTTTTATTAAATCGCGAATTATTTTTTCAAAACTTTTTGTTTTTTCTTCTAATTCTTTTTTTGAAAGGTTACTTCCGAGATATCTTCTTATCTTTTCTACTTTATTTCCTTCACGATATGAATGAACAAGATAATACTTAATATTGTTTTTTGATTTTCTTTGTTCAATATACATAATACATAGAGGTGCCCACGATTTATATATTTTACTATTTTTGTGGGCACCCCTTTTAAGACCTTATATAACCAAAAAAGATAATAGAAATCGAAAACCTGATTGACATCAAAGCCCTCGATCATGTTATTATTGGTGGTGAGTGGTTGGGGTTGGTGGCTATAAAATAATTGAATATTGGGTGACCACATATCTTGCTTTTTTCTTTTTGTGGGCACCCTTTAAGAATATTTTTATAACTTAATTTCCTCGATAAGGTTTTTGAGGTATGGTTGTGAGGTTTTGAGTGATGCTGAGTTGTTTGTTCAACAGTCTAAAAATAATCTGTGCCAATCATTTAAAGGATTTGAGGAAATTATATTGGTCCAAATAGTATTTACAGCCATTCCAATTAAAATTATCAAAATAGCAATAAATATTAAGCATGAATAATTTATTTCATATTTTTTATAACTATTAAATAAGAGAACTGAGACAATTAAAGCCATAGTTAATGTGAAAGTTAATTCATAATAAACTCCAGCATGAATTATTTTTTTCTTATTGTATATTTGTAAAGAGTTGAATTTTTCACAAACAGAACTATTGGAAGGAATGGCTTCTCCCCATACAGTATTCTTTGAATCGCTTAAACTTTTTGGAGGATTGATTTTTATTTGGAAATCTAAGCCTTGTTTTTTCGCCTCTCTCATATGTCCAAATTCGTGGATTAGAGAAGAACTTATGAATATTATTGGGATAGAAAGAAGGAGGGCTAATACAAAACATAATAAAAGATAAATCAGTTTCTTATTTTTCATTTTTATAAGGAATTCTCAATAATCTTTTTTTCTTCATCAGTTATTTTATATAATTTGTAAATCTCTTCATCAATTTCATAATCGATGTTTTTAATGTCTTGCTCCGATTTTCCTTCTTTGTAGAACTGCATTATCCTTTCAACGAGTTCTTTTATTCTTGCTGATTGTTTTTCGTGGGGGAGTTTAATCGGCAAATTATCTAAATCATCAGCGTTAATTCTCGGATACAAACTGAATAATTTGAAATAAAAATTTAATAATTTTGAATTAAGAACACCCAACAAGTAATAAGGATTTATTTTTTCATCAATGTCATAAATCATATGGACTGAATCAAGAATAACTCTGTTATCTTCATCAATTGAACAAACCAATCTTCGTTTGAGATTTTGGTTTTTTATTCTTTGCAAAACAATCTTTTTTCCTTTGAACATTTCTAAATTTTTAGGATTGCTCAACCATTTTCCATATTTGACAAATTTTTTATTAACAATCGGAAGATACCTTTTTATGTCGTCGCCGATTATTATTGGCAAATATTCTTCTTCCTCTTTTTTGTTGCTAAGATATTTATTATTATTTCCAGTTTCAATCCCACGAGTATTCTTGCACAACTTTTTCAGTTTAACAGAATCTTCGTCAATTTTTTCTATTAATTTAATTGTTTCTAGATTAAAATTTGTATTCATACAACTATCTTTCAATTCCAAATAATTTTCCTGCGGAATTTCAACAATTTCTTTGATTCTTATATCTTCAACAGGTTCTACAAAAATTACAGAAAGTTTGTTGTTTATTTTCTTTTCTTTTGTGAACATAAGAATTATCGTGTCAACCGTTGCTGATTTGAAAACCATTCCTGGAATATCCACTAATTGATTTATCTCTGTTTCCTCTAACAAAAGTTCTCTTAGATTCTTATTTGAAGGATTTGTCAACCAAGTTTCAGGAATAATAAATCCCAACTTGCCTTTTTCTTTTAACAAATCTTTAGATTTTTCTATAAATAAAATATATGATTCTAAAACTCGTGAAGAAGTTTCATAATTCTTTCTCAAATATTCTTTATCTTTCTTTTTGAAATCCACACCGTAAGGAGGATTCCCAACAACAATATCAAAACCGCCTTCTTTAAAAACATCTGGGAATTGGGCATTCCAATTAAATGCTTTTTCAAAACTTGAATCTGAAATTAAACTATTTCCATTTTTGATATTGTCTTTTAGATTTGGCAAAAGTTTATTTCTTGTTTCTCTTGTTTCTTCTTCCAATATTTTTAGTAATAAATTAAATTGTGCTAATTCCACCGCTTTCTCATCTAAATCAACTCCATAAATGCCCCTTAATAATAATGCAGATTTTTGTCCTAAATCCAATCGGTTTTTATAGTAACTAAATTGTGGGCTTTTTGATTTTTCTCCATTCTTTAGTCTCTCTTCAACAATATTTACTAATTCTTGAAATGCATCAATTAAAAATGATCCAGAACCGCAAGCAGGATCTACAATTTTAATATTTAGAATTTCGTCGAGAGATTTGCCTTTAACATATTCCCCTATTGTATTTTTAACAATATAGTCTACAATATAAGAGGGAGTATAATAAATTCCCATCTTTTTTCTTTTCCCGCTTTCTAAATCTAATCTAACCCTCTTTTCTGTTCCTCTTAAAACAACTCCCAGATATTGTTCATAAATTCTACCTAGTAAGTCAACAGGAATCTCATCAAACATATATCTTTCTTGATGATCTTGTGTTCCATAATATAATCCTTCGATAACTTTAATCAGAGTATCCCTATCGAAATAACCTTCTTTTTCTAATAGCCCATCAGAGAATAATTTTGAATTGTATTTCTCATCAAATCTTTTAAATTGCTTTTTTAGCACTGCCCAAAGATTCATATCTGTAAATCCTTGTTTAGCATCTTTTACAATGGTTAATAAAAAATCTTTTGCTTCTAAACCTCTATCTTCTACAGAACGCATAAAAATAAGTCTATCAATTAATATCTGAACAATCTCATCAATTTGTTTCGGAGATAGGGGCATCCTTTTATTTTTCAAATCTTTGGATAACCATTCCCGATAGTGCAATAAATCTGCTAAAAGAGATTTATCAATTGACTTATTAATCCTTTCATCCCTTGCAGAAAGTAATTTATTTATTTCTTCTTTTTCGAAACTTTCTTTGGATAAAAGCCAAAGAAAATCAAATTTTTCGATAAAATCTTTTACTTCAAGAATAAAATATCCTCCGTCTTTTTTTAGCAAATTTTTATCAATATCTTTTATATTTGCCAAAGCGTGATAAACTCTCAAATATTGGAAATTAGTTAAAACAGAAAATTTAATATTTTTATGATATGCATAAGATACTGCTTGTTTACCTTCTTTTTCTTCAAGTCTAACATTTGTTTTCTTTGCTTCAACTACTAATTTATCTTGATTTCCTATCTTCATAATATAGTCTGCTCTTCCTTTCAAAACTCTTTCTTCTTTGTACATATCATATATTTCCCAACCTAAGGCCTTAAACAAGGGTTCAATAAACCAGCTTTTTATTGTATCTTCTGACATGGAATCTCTCTCGCTTTTAGGTATTGTTTGAAAACGCTCAACTAATTTAGCCACTTCTTGTTTTGCTATTTCTTTTTCTGATAGATTTACCATGAAATATTAAGGAAATAGAGGTTTTTTAACTCTTTCCTAAAACAATAAAAACCCTTCCCTATTATCTTGAATATGACAAAAGTACTGAAAGGGTGGTTTGATGTTTTTGTTCAGCATAAGAATACTGAAAGTTCGAGCAGGATGTTTGGTTGTGATAAAGTGGATTATATTGCAGATAAAGAAGAAGGGCATTTTGATCATCACCTTATGTTTTATCGGGATGGGAAGCTTATTTTCAAGGTTTGGCTTAAGAATGGAGAAAAGGATAAACCTTATAAAAGTGTTGAGGAAGCTATGAAAGACGTTGGGATGTCTATTTATAGGTTTGAGTGATAAATAATAAAAAGAGTGGGAGTATAGATTAATATGGAATATTGTGATAAGTGTGGTAAAGGAATTGAAGAATTTGATAAATCTGTTTTAGATGATGGCATTTATCATTCTGAATGTATAAGGGAATTATTGGGTATTTATGTTTCTGATGATAAAGCTTAAATATAGAAGATCATAATAAATAATATGAATATTGAGATAGAGAATCTAAAGGATGAGAATGCAGAGCTAAAAAGAGCATTGGCTCTTTTAATGAATAGGGAATTAGTTAGGAGACTAATTCAGGCTTTGAAAAGAATTGAATCTGGAGATTATATTTCGGAAGAAGAGTTTTTTAGTCATTCTCATCAATAACTTCTTTTATTTTGTCTTTTGTTAAACTTCTAAGGAATCTATCTTGTTCATCTTTATGTAAAACCGATAGCAGTAAGACTTTTATTTTATTTTCTTCAATAAAATAATATATTCTGTACATTCTAAGATGAAGCTCATATAAATTTGGGAAAAACTTCAAAGGCTTTCCTATTTCTTTGGGATTTGTTTTGAGTCTTATTAATTTTTTATCACCTTCAATTTGTAGAGAATTATCTAATTTTTGATATTCTTTGACAAAATTTTTATCAAATAAGAGTTCATACTCTTTCATCTAATAGTTAATGATTAATCTTATATAAAATGTGTGGAATTCAAAACCCATAAAAACCCTGCTCTTCTTTGTATTGTATACAATTCAAACTCTCTACTCAAGCCCGAACTCGTTTTACAAGGGCGAACTCGTTCAAACTATCGCCCTCTGCGTTGAACTTAATGAATGAGTGTCCTCGGTGCTTTTGGCTTGATAAGCATAATGTATAAATTTTTAAGTATTGATTTTATTGGATAAATATGGTAACTTTGACAAAATCAAGATATGTTAATGGTGTTCAATGTCCTGCGTATCTTTGGATGCAAGTAAATACTCCTGATAAAATTCCTCCTTTTGACGATGGGACAAAACATAGAATGAATGAAGGGATAAAAGTGGGAATTTTAGCGACTAGATTATATGCTGATGGGATAAAGATTCCAGACAAAGTATTTAATGAAAATATTTTGGAGACTGGGAATAATTTGAAGAATAAGAAACCTCTTTTTGAGGCAGGGTTTAAGCTTGATGTAGGTGATGACTCTCTTTATGCTAGAATAGATATTCTTATCCCAGCAAGTAAAAATAAATGGGATATTGTCGAAGTTAAAAGTGGAACAAAGGTAAAAGATATCAATGTTCATGATGTTTCATTTCAAAAATATGTTTGTGAAAATTTAGGCATTAAAATTAATAAGTGTTATTTGATGCATATAAATTCTGATTATGTTAGAAAAAAAGATATAAATCTTGAGGAATTATTTGTTTTAGATGATATTACCTCAGAAGTTAAAAAAGTTCTTCCAAATGTTGAAGATAAAATAAAGACATTATTGAATGTTCTTAAATTAGATAAATGCCCCCCTGTTGAAATGAAAGATTTATTGGAGGCTGAATATAATAATGTTGCAATTGATGATTTCTATAATTCTCTTCCAGAACATAATATTTTCAAATTATATCGTCTTGCAACAAAAAAGAAGGTTGAATTATATGAAAAAGGAATAATAAAAATTGAGGATATTACTTCTGATGTGAAACTAAATACAAAACAGCAAATTCAGAAAGATTGTATTGGAAATAATTGTGAATATAAGGATGAGAAAAAAATAAAAAAGTTTATTGACAAATTAAAATATCCTCATTATTATTTGGATTTTGAGACATTTAATGAGGCAATACCAAGATTTGAAGGCACCAAACCTTACCAACAAATACCGTTTCAATTTTCTCTCCATATTGTTGAGAAAGAGGGATCAAAGCCAAAACATGTTTCTTTTTTAGCTGAAGGGGGAAAAGATCCTCGAAAAAGTTTTGCCCAAGCCCTCAAAGATAATTTAGGGGATGATGGGGATATTATTGTTTATAATCAATCTTTTGAGAAAAAGATTATAAAAGAAACTACTGAATTTTTTGAAGAATATGATGAATGGGGCAAAAAAGTGTTATTGAGAATTGTTGATTTGTTAGTTCCATTCAGAAGTTTTCATTTTTACCATCCAAAACAAAATGGAAGTGCAAGTATCAAGAAAGTTCTTCCAATATTCTCTAAGGAATTGAAATATGATGATTTAGTAATTGGAAATGGGGAAGATGCTTCTATTTCATATCTTCACTCTCATTTTGGTGATGATGAAATTTCAGATAAAGAAAAAAATAAAATTAGAGAGGCTCTTGAAAAATATTGTGAATTAGACACATTAGCAGAGGTTGTGATTTTGGATGAATTAAAAAAAAATTGTTAAGAATCAATAAAATTATTTTTTTAAAGTTTTGAAATTGCTGAATGGAGAGTGTCCTGAAAAAGGGTGTGATGGGAAGTAACCAAAAATATTTTTAAGCATTTTAAACTTATATCTTTCAAGCAGTAATGGGGTTCGGCGTTTCGTGTTTATCACGTGAAAATGTTCGTTACGGCTCTTTGAGCTCTGATTACTGCTTATCATCAAACGAAAAGTTTAAATATTTCATCTTCTCTTATTTAATATAAATAGATGGAGGGATTCTGACGAAGACGGTCTTGTACCGCTAGTAGGTTAGACGAATCCTCGATTCTATTTATTCTTGTTTCCTCCTTTCTATGTTTAATAAATTATCTATGACTAAACTGGTTTGATATTCAGGAGTTCCTTTTTTCAACTGGCTCTCCTTTCGTACTTCAGCATTATCTCCATCAATTAAATGAATTAATCTTCTAAACTTCTTAAATTGATAATCATCAACACACAAAAAGATAATGCAATTTTTATGTTTTTTAATAAATTCCAATACTTCAATAAATAAATCCATATTCTTATTGACTTTATCTATTCTAATCCTCTCAAAGAAATCCACCATGTTTTCACGTTTGATTGTATTGTTGATATGTTGAATATACACTTTTCTGTGTTTTCGTGCCTTATAATGTTCAAATTTCTTTATTTTAGGTAAAAGTTTTATCATATTGTTTTGTTCAATAATATTATATCCAACTAAATTGTCTGAATAATCTATGAAAATGTAATAATCATAATCTTTTCTGTCTCTCATTCTACAAAATCTCCTCCTATTTTGGAATAAGAAATAGGAGTTATTTATAATTTACTCAGATAAGGCTTAATAATTTGTTCATAATTATATTAAGGTATATAAAAAGGTAAAATTATTCTTCTTCTTTTATTAAAGCATCAAAGTCATCTTCATCTTCTGAACGGTTGAACCCAATATTACTGCCGTCTTTGAAAATTACCTGCAGGCTGATTTCTTTTACATCTTCGCATTGGTAAATCTGATGTCCTATTTTTGAAATAAGAGTGCGAGTGACTTGATTCTGAGTTTTGTTGAGTTTAAAGATTTTCATTTTAGATGTCTATTTTAATGTTAAGAGTATAAAATAGATTGTTGTGACATAAAATATGTTTTAGGAAATATATTTGTTTATATTGGGTGTTATTGGAGGGGTGAAAATCTGAATGGAAAATTAAATAAAGTTGGAGTGTGTATTTTTAGTATGTCTAGGAGATTATATTCTGAGTTAAAGGGTGTTAGGAAAAGGACTGGAAAGCTTGAGAGATATTTGAAAAGAAAAGATAGGGTTTTTGATAAGCTTATTAGTTTGATTTTGGTTCTTTTTAGTATAGGTTTTGTTTATTTTGCAGTAATTTCTTATAATTCCAGCAAGTTTTTGTTTTTTGCTCTTGTTTTTTTAGCTGCGGCTTTGTTTAATAAGTAATGTATGTTTAAAAAGTCCTCTTTTTTTAATATCCCAAAAATTTTAAGGTTTAATACGAAGAATATCAATTGCTTTATTCAATTGAAATTCACATTGCCCCCAATTTATATATTTACATATATCTTTTGGATCTATAAACTTTCTTTCTAAAATTTCGCCAATTGCAGGATCTTCTGTTTGATTTTTAATTTTATCTACAAATGCAACGTATCTTAGTAAATAATGTATTTTAGATCCATCTCTGGGAATAACTTCAATATATCCCACTCTTTTTATATCTTTAATTTCTAAATCAGCTTCTTCTTTTACTTCTCTAATTAAAGTTTCCTCAAATGAAATATCCTCTTTTTCAGGAGTGCCTCCAGGTATCCCCCACATACCTTTATATTTAATTAAGCATACTTTTCCTTCTTGATCAAATATAAAAGCATATACTTGGGTAACATTATCTAATTCTTCAAAATTTATGTCATCATGCCATCTATTATCAAGTATTCTTCCCTTAAAATTAACTGTAAATTTCATATATTTACTGAAAAATCAAACCTTAAAAAAGCTTCCTTCCTTAATTGATATATTTATAATACTCTTTTTATTAATAGATATATGAGATATGTTAAAAAATTAAAGGAAGTAGGGAAAAATAAAATAAAGATAGCTGGAGGGAAGGGAGCATCCTTGGGAGAATTAGCTAATATCAAACTAAATGTTCCAGATGGATATGTTATCCTCACAGTTGCCTTTGAAAAATTTTTAAAGGATACAGATATAAATGTTGAGATTGATTCAATATTTGAAAAAATTAACCCTAATGACCTCAATAGTATTCAGAAATCTTCAGAAATTATTTATTCACTAATAATGTCTAAAGAAATTCCAAAAGAAATTGTAAAGGAAATAATGTTGAATTTTAAAACATTAAAATCTAAATATGTAGCTGTTAGGAGTTCTGCAACATCTGAAGATAGCATTAATGCTGCATGGGCTGGGCAATTGAATACATATCTTAATACTCAAAAAAATGATTTAATTTTAAATATTAAAAAATGTTGGGCATCGCTTTTTACACCAAGAGCATTACTTTATAGAATTGAAAAAGGATTAACAGACCAATATATCTCTGTAGCGATTGTAATTCAAAAAATGATTGAAAGTGATGAATCGGGGGTTGCTTTTTCAGTTCATCCGCTTACAAAAGATAATAATCAAATTGTAATTGAGGCATGTTTTGGTTTAGGAGAGGCTATAGTTTCTGGAGAAATTACCCCTGATAATTATGTTATTGACAAAACTAATCTGAAGATTATTGATATAAATATTAATAATAAAATTAAAGGTTTATATAAAAACAAAAAAGGAAAAAATGAATGGAAGCAATTGAAGAACAAAGGAAAAGATCAAGTTTTATCTAAAAAGGAAATTATAGGGTTATGCGAGATAATAAAAAAAATAGAACAACATTATAAATGTCCTGTTGATGTAGAATGGGCAAAAGAAAAAAATACTTTTTATATCCTTCAAAGTCGTCCAATAACAACATTACTTAAATAGCTTTTTAAATACAGTTCCATATTAGATATTATGAAACTTGAGATATTTAAAGCTGGAAAAATATTTAATCCTATAAAGGGTGAAATTAGAAAACCTATACTTAAGTATAAAAAAGTTAAAGTTACCGTTCCAGCAAGATTAAATACTATGTGTTTTGATTTAAAAACATTAACTAAACCTAAAAAGAAATTTATTTATAATGCAGGTGAACTAGCCTTTTCTGTTGATGTAAATACATATGCAAAAATCAATATTAATAATTCTAAGAATAATTTAGTTATCTTATCAAATAATACAAAAAGAAAGGCAATAGTTAAACATGCTGCCGAAATGATGAAAAATGCATTAAACCTAAAAGATACATTGTACGTTGAGGCCAATAATATATATGACTATCCTCACTCGGGTCTTGGATCATCCTCTTCTCTAATTAGTGCTGTTTGTATAGCAATTAATGAAGCTTATGGTAAACCTCTTAATCAAAGACAGCTGACATTATTTATTGCTCAAAATCATGGAGAAGAAATAGAATTTGACGATGAAAATCTCATTCATGTTCAATGCAATGGAGGATCACCTTCAGTTGCACTTTATGATGGAGGAATGCAAGTTATCGTTGGAGAATCAAATATGATATTAAGAGAGGAATTTCCGAAAGGTTATACTTTCGTTTTTGGAATTCCAAAAATGTATAAGAAATGTGATGCCCCATGTCTTATGGCTATTGAAAAATCTCAGTTTCCAACAATGTTAAAATCTAGTAAAGATTTTTCAAAAGATATAGCATGGAAAGTCCTACACGAACTTATTCCTTCTATTATGAATAAGAATATGAAATCTATTGGAGATATTCTTGAATATTATAGGTTCAAAACAGGTAGTTTAAAAATTGACTCAAAGACTTGGAAAGGATTATATTTACTTGTAAAATCATTGATGAAGTATAGAAATAAAAATACCCCAATAATATCTGTATCATCGTGTGGACCAGCAATTTATATTTTAACAAAGAATCCAAAAAAAATTGAAAAAATTTTAAAAAGTAAAGGCATGGTCACATTTTCAGCAAAGCCAAATAATAAAGGGTATTCGGTTCTAAAGTAAATCTAATAATTCTGAATAACTTTTGAGATATTCAGGGTAGAAGAATATTGTATAGGTATAACCTTCTTTCCTTTTTATAGAATGAATTCTAAATTTAACTTCTGTTGATTTTGGCAACCTCTTTTTCAAGACAATACATAACATAGGCATGTTCGGAGTATCAATATATTCAATATTCTTTTCTTTTAATAATTCTATAAAATTATTTTTATTGTCTATAATTTTCATTGCTCTTTTTTTAAATCCTTTTTTATTTAAATATTCAGTATTTGCCCAGATAATTGCTGGCAATATTCCAGATCTTGAACCAATTAATGTGTCATCAAAAATTTTAACATAATCTGTATTTGAACCAATACAGTCCTGTAAATTTTTTTTGCATAGAAATATTCCAGAAGGGTAATAAAGAAAACCATATTTGTGGTAATCGAATGTTAAGGATTTAACTAAAGGATTTGAAAATCCAGAGAAATTTTCTTGATTAAGGAAAGGCAAGAAAAATCCTCCGACTGCAGCATCTAGATGTAAAAAACATGGTTTTTTATATTCTTTAATAAAATCTGATATTGAATTCACATCATCTATTATTCCTGTTGAAGTATGGCCAAGAGTTCCCACAATAATTAAAGGAGACTTAATATTCTTTGTAATTTCTTTCAAAAGTTTTTTATCAAGAGGTTTATTCCAAGTATTTTTCTTAGTTTTAATAATTTTTAAGTTAAGCAATCTTGCGGCTTTATCTAAAGAATAATGACTCTCAATATGTGATATTATAATTGGTTTACCATTCTTTTTAAGAAATTCCCTACCAATCCATAGAGCCATAATATTGCCTTCAGTTGACCCACTATTTATATATCCATCAATATTTACTCCCTTAAACCATTTAGATATCTTTTTTATAGTTTTGTTTTCTAATTCTCTACAACTATCTTCTGAAAATTTCATCCTTGTAGTTGTTCCAATATTATTCGGATTTAGTTTTAGTAATTCTTTGATTTCCTTTTTAAAATAATTTTGAGGTTTTGGTGGTTGAGGAATACCAATTCTTAATAAGGAGGCTTTTCTTTCTCTTTTTATTACATTTCTTAACTTATTTTTAATATTTCTTATCATAGTCCTAAACTTATATATTGAACCTCTTTTTTACAAATAATAAAAAGAACAGGTATTGTTAAATTTTCTCTTTTGGTTTTTTTCAAAAATTTATTCAATTTATCAATATCTTTCGTAATAATTTTAGAATATCTTTTAATAAACTTTCCATTTAGTTTTCCATTCTCATATATCAAATCATAATCTGGTACGATATCTCTTGGTAGGAGCCTTAAGGATTTCCCCTCATTTCTTATGATAAAAGGTTCTTCTGGATTTTTTGAGATGGTTATTATTATTTTGTCTTTGAAATTTTTATTATCTATTAAAAAAGATCCATAATAAAGAATATCCTGTCTTGGAGGACTTAATCTTACTATGTAAACTTTATTTGGTTTTTTATTTTTTATCATAAATTTTTTTATATTTCTATAGTCTTTAGAAAATAAATGATCAGTATTGATTAAATCGCCCTCTTCATCTCTAATGGTAATGCTCCATATTTCTTCTGGGTTTTTTTGAAAATCACTTGGATTGAAATCATGGGGATTTCTATATATTTTTACAGGTAACAATTTCTTCCCATAAATAAATTTTAAAATTTTTATTCCTTCCCATCTAGACAAGATGTTCGTTTGCATAAAAGTATCTCTAATAGCCTCATGTATAGTGTATTTTGGTTTCCAATTAATTAATTTTTTAGATTTATTTAAATTAAATGATCTATCTCTAGATAGGCTAATTATATCCTCTTTCAGTAAAGAGGGTTTTATTCCAGATTTCACATAATTGTCCAATTGCCTTTTCGCAATTTTAAGTAAATTCTCTATAGATTCTTTTTTTGAAATATTTTTGTTAAAAAGTTTAGATACAGCATCCATATATTTTTTTTGTGTAACATAACCCGATGATATATTAAAATCCTCATTTATTAGATTATTATTAATTAGCCTTAGAATAAAATTAGACAAATCGTTTTGATGGATAAAAGAGAAATTATTCTTCCCATCTCCAAATATTATGGCTTTATTATTATTAATGACCTCAACAAATCTTTTAAATTTTTGTGAAAAAAAAGGACCATATATCATTGGAAATCTGACAATGATATATTTGTTATTTGAATTTATGAGGTATTCTTCGGCCTTTAATTTGTATCTTCCATAATAACTAGTAGGTTTTTTTTCTGATTTTTCTAAAATAGTCTTAGAATTGTTATTCCCATAAACAGCTGATGATGAACAAAATATTATCCTTATATTTTTATTTTGTTCTTTTAAATAATCTAATAAATTTTTTAAGGTAAGATAATTTACCTTAGCTCTATTTTTATCAAGAAAATCGGCTTCTCCTATTGTAAAGATAATGTCTGAAATCCCTTTAAATTTTTTTAGTTTTTGTATCTCACTTTTTTTTAAAAAATCAACCTTTATTAAATTAGTATAACACTCTGGATTTTGAGGGTATTTTTTATAATAAGTTCCTATCAATTCATGATGATTATTCGTTAATGTTTCTGAAATAGCTTGAGAAACTTTACTTGCAGAACCTATGATAAGTATTTTTTCTCTCATTTTCTTAAGTCGACAATATGTCTTAACTTATGAGAACTTGTTTTAGGAACTTCAATATCGTCCTTGAATATAAATTCTTTTTTAGCAAAAATAAATGAAAGTTCTTTTAACAATTCTTTTTCTTTATCCTTAAATTTAGATGGTAAAATAAATTCAACAAAATCCCTATTTTCTTTAGTCTTAAAATTTACAATAAATTCATTCGTATATTTTGATAATGTATCTTCGATTTTTGTTTTTGATGTTAACATGCCTTGAAGTTTGACTAAATCATCATCTCTTCCAACAATTGTAAACTCACTAACTGATCCATCTTTATTCGATTTTACATTATCTAAAATATCTTTGGTGTTATAACGAATTATTGGAGTTGATGAATTATTTAAATCTGTAATGGCTAATTGTAATTTATCCCCAATTTTTACTGCTTCAACATATATGTCCTCTTCTATCACTTCAATAATTTTTGGGTTATCTTTTTTTGATATGCCTATTGCAGGGCATTCAGTTAAACCAAAATGATTAATAACTTCTACTCCTAAATCTTTAAATCTAGATATATAAGAATCTAATAGCATCTCTCCTGCTACAATCACTTTTTTAGGTTTTAATTTGGGATTTATAGTGTTAAGCACTTCAAGAAGTCCTAAAGCATAACTTGGGACAGAAAACCATACTGTAGGTCTTACTTTTAATATAACATCCATTATTTTTTCTTTTGGATAGGTATTTGGGGCTCCTAGTGGTAGAACAGATATTCCTTCAAGCATACAAGCTCTCTCATACATGCTTCCAGGAACATAATTTCCATATGCAAATAGATTCAATACAATATCTTTTTTTGATACCCCAGATAATTTTATTGATTTTCTCGTTCTACTTATGAATCCATCAACGGCTTCTTTTGAATAAAAAATATATAATGGTTTTCCTGTTGAACCGCTAGTAATCCTTAATTCTGCAAATTTTTTTGGGACTAGGGATTTAGATAAATCTTTTTTTGTGTTAATTTTAATCTTTTTCCAATCATCAATGCTTTTAATATTATTTTTTCCGATTATACTATTCATTTTTTTAATTATTTCCATAATAATATTAATAAAGGCATATTTTAAAAACTTTCTAATCATTATTTTTATATGAATGAGTCAAAAGATAATGTAGGAGTTTGGAATAAATTTTATAAGAAGAGTTCTAAATACATTTATTGGCCTTCTGAAGATATATTCACTTTTACTGAGAAATATCTGGGGGATATATCTGGAAAAAAAGTCCTTGATGTAGGGTCTGGTGCTGGAAGGCATTTATTAATGTTTGATTATAAAGGATGCAAAACATTTGGAATAGACAGTTCTGAAGAAGCAATATTAACCTCTAAAAAATTTCTCAAAAAGTTTAAAGTAAAATCGGAGATAAAATTAGCCAACTCCACTAATATACCTTATGAAGAAAATTATTTTGATATTGTAGTCCTTTGGGGAATTTTTCATTATCTTTCACCAAACGACCAACAAAAAACAATGCAAGAAATTTACAGGGTCTCAAAAAATGGAACTTGGGTTATTTTCTCTCTTAGATCCAAAAATGATTCTAGATATAAAGTTGGAAAAGAAATTAGAAAAAATACTTATTTTCAGGATAAACCAGGAAAAAAGGGGATATCTATTGAATATTGGAATAAATCTAAAGCTGAAAGTTTTTTTAAATTGGATAATCTAATGATCGGAGAAAAAATAGTTGCCCCTATAGGAAGATATGATATAAAAAGTGCACATTGGATATTGGCAGGAAAGGTGAATAAAAATAAGAAATGAAAAGCTTTAAAAATATATCTCGGTTTTTTATTTCATGGATATTAATGCAATATTAAAAAAAATATCTGAAGATGTTGCTAAAGTTCAGCACGAATCAGATGTATTATCACAATGGCCGATAAACTCAGTAGAAGCTATGTATTATTCTGGACCTTTTTTAATTCCTGAAATAGGCAAAAATTTAAGAGGTTGGGAAAATGATCCATTAAAATTATTCAAAAAAGATCTAATGCCTGGAAAAATAGCTGGCCTAATTTTTTATTTTTTGAATGAAAAAGCGAAGGAAAAAATGGGTGAAGAAAATCATAAAAATATGTTAATGGGTATAATATCCAAATTAATGTTATTTAAGAAAGAAAATTATCTTGAAAATTATACCTCTGAATCATGGGTGCCTAATTGGAACATTCCAGAGACAGCCAAAAATGTTAATGCTAAAAAACTAGTGTTTCTTTTAGATAATTTAACTGAGATGATTAACCCCATTTTTAGATCTAATGGGGTACAACTATTTTTTGACGAAGAGAATGTTTATAGATATTATTATAGATTGGAATTAGGGAAAAAAATTCTAGTAGTTTCTCCAAAAGAAAAAATGAGGATTGATTTTTTTGAACATATAATAGAACCAGAAGACCTCGAAGAATCTAAGGTTTTCATTGAAGAAGATGGAAAACTATCAATGATAGATGTTAATGATTTATTTGAAGAAATTAAACAAAAAATTAATCAATTAAAAGAATCGAAAGAGTTTGATAGAGAATATGTTGTCAATCAAATTTATAGTGCTTTTAATTATGATGTTCCCGAAGCACAAAAAGGATTTTTAAAGACACCTTTTCCTGAAGAAATTGTAAAATTTTATATTAAAACCTGTGAAATACCCGAAGAGAAACTTAGTAAGGGAATCTATCATGTTTTGGGAGGTTCATAAATGATATTAAAAGGGATTCCTGCTTCTGAAGGAAAATTTGAAGGAACTATTAAGATTTATTCAAAAGAAAAAACCTTCATCGAAGAAGATATCCTTGTTGCACCTACTACTTCACCTGAAATGAGTGCTGAAATTTTGAATGTAGGAGCAGTTCTAACTGAACATGGAGGATTATTATCTCATGCATCTATTTTTTGTAGAGAAATTGATAAACCATGCATAGTTGGTATAAAAGATTTACTTGAGACTGTTTCTGATGGTGACAAGGCCAAGATTGATGGTAAAGAAGGAACTATTGAAATAAAAACAAATGAAAAATAAAAAGTGGTATTCAAGACTTTTAAAAAGAGTGAGATTATCCACGACTTATGAGATATTCAAACTTTTTAAAAGTTCAAAGTTTGTTGTATTAAAACAAGAAGAATATAAAAATCATTTCTATAGAGAGATAGCTTTTATATTGGGTCCATATATTTTGTGTTTTGCTAAAAACAAAACGATGAAAAATGAGTTAGTTATGGATTGGACTAGTAAAAATCCACATATTCCTTTTGGCAAAATATTCAAGAATAGAAAAACTAATAGAAAACTTCTTCAAAAAACAAATGAAAGTAGAAAATATGTGGTTTCTGGAGAAATAAATGCAATTATTGAAGAAAAATTTCGAGAATTAGATATACTTAAGGTATCTGTATTTTGTGGAAAAGTATTAAATTCAGAAAAGGATATTAATAAAGCTAAGGGGTTTATATTTAAAAACAAGTCTGATCTATACTTGTTCCCAGAATCTTATCCTTTTTCAAGGATGAAATTTAATTCAAAAGGATTTCCTGAAGGAACTATATTCGGAAAATATGGAAACAAAGGCCCTGAAACATTTTTTATGAAAAAAAAGCCATTACAAATAAGCAAATCAACAGCATTTGCAGATGAAAAGAAAATAATGAAAAAAGGAAGGTTTCCAAGAATTATTGATCATAAAGGTATTAAAATTGCAGTAATAATATGTTATGACCTCTTAAATCCTAGAATATCTCATTTTCTTGCGAATAAAGATATTGATATAGTTTTTATTCCTTCAATGATACCTCATAATGATGTGGAAAAATGGAAAAAATTCTTATATGTCAGAGGGCAAGAAATACAATGTCCATTAATTTTAGCTAGTAATGAAGATAAAAGAAATATTTGTATCCCGAAAATTTTATACTATAATCCTATTGAAGAAAAGGTCATGGAATTCAATCAACCGAAATCTTTTAAGATTCCCTTTGGAAAATTAAAAATAAAAGAATCTCCTAGAGTGCATTGGAGTTGGTTATTAAAAAACAAGGTTTTTGGTCCATTCTCTAAAGACTTTGATTAACTTTTAACAATCTCAATAAATTCTTTTACTTTATTAAAATCTCTATATCCTTTTTTATTTCTAAGAGAAGACTCAACATCAACAGCATAAGGATTTACAATTTTTATTGCCTCATTTACATTAGATTTGTTTAATCCTCCTGCAAGAAAAACCGGAATCTTGGATTTAGAAACTATCTTTTTACTAATATTCCAATCATGAGTTTTTCCAGTTCCCCCAAGGTGATGTCCTAATTTAGAATCTAACAGAATATAATCTGCTTTTTCAAATAATTTTATTTTCTCAACATCTTTATTACAAGTTACATGAACTACAGGCATTATTTTAACTTTTGATTTATCTGAAAGAAAAGACACATTTTCTTTTGTAGGTTGCAATAATTGAACTCCCCATGGAGAAAGAGTATTAATAATTGATAATAACTTAACTGGATTTTTTTCTACTGTTAAAATAATAAACTTTCCTTCTTTTAAGTTAGATATAATGTTCTTGGCTTCATTTTGAGATAAACTTAAATTTGTCTCGGGAATATCAATCAGCATCCCTAAAAAATCAGCCCCATTGTTTATTGATTTTTTTGCTTCTTCAAGACTATGGATTCCACAAATTTTTATTTTAACCATAATAATTTATAGATTATTTAGTTTTTTAATTTTTGTAATGGAAAGGTTTATATATTGTAACTACAAAGTAGTGATATGTTAAAAAGAATAGAATTTGTTTGTACCGCTAATAATGGCAAAAGTCCAATAGCCTTAGCTGTAGCTAAAGATTACTTAGGTAATGATCCCAGTTATTCTTTATCATCTAGTGGAACAATGGTTGATGTTATTACGAAATCTGATGGTAGACAACTTTCTAAATATTTATCCCAATTTATGGGTGATGCACGCGATAGAGATATCTTAACTGAAAGTGATTTAGAAGAATTAGAAAAATATCCTAGAAAAATATTAGAAAAATTCCTAGTTAATGAAAGATTAAATAGGGATAAATACCTTGGAGAATTAGGCTTACAATTTATAGATTATCCCTCTCAAACTCATTCAGTTGAAGAAAGGGGTATTGTAGCTTGTATTGGGAATTCAAATTTAAGGAGAGTTAAAGAGATATATAATGGTTTAACTTATTCTCCTGAAATTGTTAATCTTTTGGGCGAGGATTATTGTGATATTGGCAATAAATGGATATTAACTTATGACGAGTTTAGAGATATAGCAAGAGTGGTGAGAGAAAGCACAATTAGACTATTTGATTTAAATAAATAATTTTCTACTTCTACAAATGAAGAGTCCACTTTCAAATTTTCATTCTTTTTTGGTTTTTGGTTTCAGGTCCCAATAAGCAGATTTACACTTTGGGCATATTCTTGGCTTTTCTTTTAATTTGCCCTTTAGTTGTTCTAATTCTACTCTTGGAATCCACTCATGCCCGCATCTTAAACACTTGTAAGCATTAACGTTTATCTTAATCTTATAATCTTCCTTAGTTTTCATAACTTTTATAAGTTCTTATTCTTTATATACTTATTGCTTATAAAAACATAGTTAATATTAGTTAATCTTATTATGACATAGGATATAGGTGTATTTTTATCGTTGGTGATTATATAGTATTTACTTATAAAAGTAAGAAATAGAAAGGTTTATATAGTGGTTATTCCTTATATAAGTAAGATGATAAAAGTAAATAGTCAAATACAAACAACGGATATAAGGAAACTTAATAGAGAAGAACGAGGCAAGTTAATCTTTCAATCTGGAAGAATAAGAAAGAAAGATAACTATTGGGTTGTTGGCTCTCAAACTTCATTTAAAGCATATAAAGTAAGTTTTAACGGACACGAACCGAAATGCACTTGTCCAGATTGTCAATTAAGAAAAGGAAAATGCAAACATATTTTCGCAGTAGAACTTTATATTAAAAGACAAATTGATGAAGAAGGAAAGATAACCGAAACAAGAGGAATAAACATAAAACAATATTCTCAAAAATGGTCGGCTTATAATAAATCTCAAACAAACGAGAAATTAATTTTTATGAAATTGTTAAAAGATTTATGCGAAAATGTAGAACAGCCAGAATATAAGTTTGGTCGTCCAACTTTGCCTTTTTCAGATATGCTCTTTGGTTCTGTAATGAAAGTTTATACAGGATTTTCTTTAAGAAGATTTATGTCAGATATGAAAATTGCTCACGATTACGGATTAGTTGATAATGTTCCTTGCTATTCTTCATTATCTAATTTTATGAATAAAGAAGAAGTCAAACAAATTTTAGAAAATCTAATAACAATTAGTTCTTTACCTTTAAAAGAAATTGAAAAAGATTTTGCAGTTGATAGTTCAGGATTTAGCACCTCAAGATATGCTCGTTGGTTTGATTACAAATGGGGGAAAGAACGAAAATATAAAGTTTGGTTGAAAGCACACTTAATTTCAGGAGTTAAAACTAATGTTATTACAGGAGTTAAGATAACAGAAGGGACAGAAAACGATAGCCCACAATTAAAAGAATTAGTTAGAAAAACCGCCGAGAACTTTGGAATTTCAGAAGTAAGCGGAGATAAAGCATACAATAGCCGAGAGAATTTTAAGGTTATTGAAGAAGTTGGCGGAGTTCCTTATATTCCTTTCAAAAAGAATGTTACAGGAAAAAGGGGCGGTTGTTCAATTTGGGGTAAAATGTATCATTACTTTATGTATAAACACGATGAATTTTTAGAACACTATCATAAAAGGTCTAACTCTGAAACAATCTTTC
>CAZHOH010000011.1:0-47530 GCA_964534185.1 Candidatus Woesearchaeota archaeon
ATCTTCTTTTTAGAAAAAAGAAGCAAAAAGACGGAAATCCCCATTTTCTTTTTTTCCTAAAAAAGAAACAAAAAAAGCGCGCGTCTCTCTAATACATAACCCAACTCCCACTTTACACTTGTTATTCTATATTTATTAGTCAAGAGCAAAATGCTCGCCTAAAAATATTATTTCAGATTAATATAAACGACATTCTCAAAAACTTTGATTTTTTGCCTTCGGCATCGTTGCACTAAAAATCAAGTCCTCCAAGTATTCGGACGAAACTAACAGGGCTTAAAGGGTTTCGTTCGGTTGCACCTCACTACACCCAAATTCAATTTCAGCTCTGAAAAAATTCTCAGCTCTGTTTCACGAGGAGAATTTTTTCGAGGAAATTGAACTTCCCTTAAGCCCGATGTTCAGAGGTTACACCCAAATTTTTTCTAACAAAAAAACTTCTCTGAACACCGAATAAATAGTTCGAATGAATTAACAAAATACAAGGGTTAAAATTCTCTCCCAAATTGTTTACACAACTTTATTTATTCGTGAATGTTAAACGTAATTGCTAATTTGCCCTAAGCAGAAATATTTATATAAAACTAAGAACCCTCATAATCTATGGAACTATTAAAAGAAATCAAAGACAAAGAATTTCCAGAAGACGAATCAACTTTGAAAATTAGAGAAGCATCAAGAGCCATTCTTTTTGATGAAAATGACTTAATTCCTTTATTATTTGTTGCTAAATATAATTACCATAAACTTCCAGGTGGAGGCATTGATGAAGGCGAAGATAAAGCTCAAGCTTTAGTTAGAGAATGCCTTGAAGAAGTTGGAAGTGAAATTGAAGTTAATGGTGAAGTTGGTAAAATCATTGAATTTAGATCCAAATGGGATTTGAAACAAATTTCCTATTGTTATTATGGAAAGATTATTTCTAAAGGTGAACCTGATTTTACCGAAAAGGAATTAAGTCAAGGATTTAAGATTGTATGGCTCTCTCTTAAAGATGCAATTTCCAAAGTTGAAAACGATAAGCCTGAAAATTATGAGGGTTCTTTTATACAGAAAAGAGATTTAGTTCTTCTTAAGAAAGCAGAGCAAATCGTACGGGCAAATTAGCAACTTCTCCGCTACGCTCCGACCACGCTGCGCTCTCCTCCTTTCAGTCGTCGGGACGTTTAACAAGGATTATGAGGAAAATGCCTCAGCTCGGCATTTTCCCAAATTTCGCTTCGCGAAACTTCTCATAATCCTGATTTCAACTCAATCGTGAGCCAAAACTAAAATGTAAAAAGTTAGTAAAGAGGACACTTTAAAACCCCCGACCACCCGCCCCTAAATTGTAGAAATTGTTGTTAAATAAAAAAGTGAGCCGCCTTGGTGCTTCGCACATTTTGTCTTGACTTCGTCAAGAAATTTAATCAAAAATTCTAAGAAGATTTATTTTTAATTAATTCTATAAAAATCTTTAACAATATCTGGATTTAACATTTTTTTACTGAACTGATAATGATTTTTTGAATAAGTCACTAATCCCTCCTTTCTTAATAATTCTAATGATTTATTAACTATTTTTGAGAGATAATTGTAATCACATTCTCTGTCAGAATAACCTAAAAAGAAATCGCCTGTTGATTTCCCATTCCAAATATATGAGGTTACTAATTCATCTTTTGTAAATTTTAATTTGTTCTTATTTGAGATTATTACAGCCATTAAAGATTTTATAGCTGCATTTCTAAAAAGGTTGTAAATTTTTTTATTACCTGTTATAAAAATGTGATTATGCACCATAACACTATGTATGAACCTAAGTAAGAGTTCTTTTGAATCTAAGTATTTTCTCGTTTTTACAATTGGAGGTATATGAAATTTATTATTGATAATCCTAAATCCTTCTCCAAGTATACTTCTTTCTAAGAATGAAAAACTTATAACCAATTTGTTTTCATATTTAACTTCATTATCAAGTTTCAATGAATTCTTATTGTGTAATCTAATAACAAGATCTATACATTTCTGGATGAGCTTTTTGTCTTTATGTTTACATAATATCATTATGTCCAAATCTGAATTCTCATTTTCTACACCTTCAGCATAAGAACCATAGGTTATCGCAAAGAAAGTATTATCCTTAAAGGTTTCATCTAAGAATATTTTTAGCTCAGCCACCATCCCTTTCAATTTATCTTTTTGTCTCATTCTTCTCTATTTCTTTAAATTGTTTATACAATTTTAAACTATCCTTTTTAGCTCCAAAAGTAAATCTTACATATTTATTTCCCAAACCCTTAAATGATGTACAATCTCTTATAAAAAACCCCTTTTTTTTAATAAATTTTGTTAATTGTTTTGCATTCAAGGATTCATCTTTTATTTTACATAAAATAAAATTTGCTTCTGGTCTGAAGGGTTTTATGATACTTAAGTAAGAGTATAACTCATATAATTTGTTTTTTTGTTGATATATAAACTTTCTAGTCTTTTTAATGTATCCATTATCATTGAGCAAATACTTTACCGAAAGTTGAGTTAATGAGCAAGTTGTGAAGGGAATTTGAAATTTAACAAACTTTTTTATAACCCTTTTATTTGAACATCCGAATCCTATTCTTAATCCAGGGACAGAGAAAAATTTAGATAATGAAGTAATAACTAGGAGGTTTTTGTTTTTTACTGCCTCTTTGTTTAAAGTTCGTTTATTATATTCATTGTGAAAGAGTAAATAGGTTTCATCTATAATAAAAAAAGTTTTTTTATTTTTTTCAATTAATCTTAAAATATCTTCTTTTCTATAATTCACTGATGTTGGATTATTGGTGTTGCAAATATATACAAAAGGATAATCGGTGATTGTTTTATCTAATTTTTTAAAATCAATTTTAAAGTTTTCTTTTTCATTAGTCATAAAATAATCCACTTCTGCCTTATTTATTTTGTTTGTATATTCATATTCCCAAAAAGTTGGACCCACAACTAGACATTTTTTTATTTTAAAAATATGTGGCAACATAAAAAATAGTTCTGTTGAGCCATTTCCAAAGATTATATTTTCTTCTTTTACATTCGCAAATTTACTCAGCTCTTTAATAATTGATTCATTATGCTGGTCTGAATAATTCTCCAAAAGATTTATATTTTTCTTTAATTTTTTAGACAATCTTTTTGGCATTCCCAAGGGGTTTAGATTGACTGCCCTATCTATTTTTTTATTCATATTTCTTTAACCTCATAAATCTTGTAATTTTTATTGTAATTATATATCTCCTTTATTTCTCCATCCGGATTGATTTCGATTATTCTAGAATTATTGGAATCTGCAATTAGATAATTTTTATTTTTTAATCGTATCGCAGATTGTATCCAATCGGCATTTACAGGGATATTTTTAATTATGCTTCCATTCCTCTTGAAAATTATAATCCTTTTTCCGTTGGTATCAGAAACTAAAAATTTATTTTTACCTAATTTTTTTAATGAATGGGGTTGTTTTAAATTTTTTAATATTAATTTTATATCTTTTTTTGCTTTTGAAATTTCAATTACTTCCCCCTGATGGAATAATGAACAAAGCATGGAATTGTTTGAATCTCCTTCATAGATTGCAGAATTTAAATGTGTTGTTTGTATCAAAGTAGGATAATCTTTATTATTATGGTTTAAATTTTTGTCTACTTTTCTTACTTTACCCAATTTATTTTTTTTATATGAATTATCTGTGGCAAACCAAGTCCATAAAACATTTCCTTCGAAATCAATTTCTAGGATATTGTCTAGTCCAGTATTTGATACTATTAAACCCCTTTTCGTTGCATTTATGTCATGAATATCATTAAAAAGGTTATTTTCTATTTTTTTTAAAACTTTTAACTCTTTATCTAAAATATAAATTATATTCTCACGCATAGATGCCACATAAAAATTTTCTCCTTTCTTTGTAATCCCACTAGGACAAGATAATTTTTTTTCTTTAATTATTTTCTTTTTGCTCCAATCAATTACCTGTAAAATCCCTCCAAGATTAACATCTCTCCCAATAGGTTTATTTGTTCCAAACACTCCCCTTTTCTTTAATACGCTATTCCTGCCCCAATGGTTTTTCATTAAATCGAAATTTGTGATATAAAAGCTTATTAAAAATTTCATTTGTCTTTTAATCTTCTCCATTCATCTTCTCCAATCTTTTTTGTATATTCGATTAATTCTTTAAGGTCTTTTTCAGTTGTTAAAGGATTTCCCAGCATTAATCTTTGCATTTGAATTTTTGTTTCTGTTCCAGTTCTAAGCACATTTTTAAAATCATTTAATAGAAAAGTATGTACATAAAAATTTCCCTCTTTAAATATTCTAAATTGAATATTCTTATTCAGATTGTTTAATGTGTCTATTGTTTTTTTTGTTGATTCTTTATTTTTAGACTTTAACTTTTCTTTTAACTTAATGGGAAGATAGATATATGCAGAGCTATTTATTGTTGGTTCATTTAACAATGCAAATTCTTCTTCTCTTTCTATCATTCTTGAAAATTTCTTTACCATCTCATGTCTTAAATCCATTAATTTACCGATATTTTCTTTTCCAAGATGTTTAATTAAAAACCATAATTTTAGGCTATTAAATGCTCTACTTCCAAGGAAGGGGGTTATCTGTCCAAATGAAAAATTTTCTTTGGTTATTAAATCACTGACCCCTGCTATAAGTTTAAATTTTTTAGGATTTTTCACGAGGACAAAACTTAGCGTGTAGGGGGTAAATAATACTTTATGAGGATCTATTGTTACAGAATCTGCAAGTTCAATCCCCTTCACTTTTTGTTTCATTTTTTCACTAAAACACAAAGATAATCCATGACATGCATCAATATGGAACCACATTTTGTTCTTTTTCGCAATCTTAAACAAAGAGGGAAAATCATCTATTGCCATGGTTCTTGAGTCCCCTGTGTATGCAACAATACAAATAGGAATATTCCCTTTTTTCTTTTGTTCTTCTATTTTTTTAACTAAATCCTTTTGGTTTAATGTAAAATATTTTGTAGTTTTTACTTCAACAACATTTCTTGTGCCAAGGCCTAACCATCCTAATCCTGCTTTGATAGAATAGTGCCCTATACCTTTCGGGATGAATACTTTTAATTTTGAACTTTCACATTTCAGCCCCATATTAATTGAGTTGGGGAATTTATTCTCTCTTGCTAATAAAAGCCCTATTGTATTGGCCATTGTCCCACCAGTTACACTTATTCCTCCAACATCAAGTATTGTCTTTGGATTATTTATTGTTGAATATCCAACAACTTCTCTTAACCAATTTATACATTCCATTTCTACAAAAGTTGCTGTGGGAGAAGTGTGGACTGAGTTAATTAAATTTTGATTCATCATCCCCAAGAGGATATGCCCAGCAACTGCTGCAATAGAATTGCCACAATCGGGAAAAGCTAAAAAATGAGGGCTACTAAAATTTATCGAGCCATCAAGTATTTTTTCCTTAAATTCTTCAAGAATTTCCTTAAGTGGTTTTCCTTTTTTAGGAATTTCTTTTAAAAAATTATTCATTATCTCTTCTTGATTTTTATAATTAACAACTTCTTTTCTATTTTTACTTAGTTTAAAATCAATCCCGATTTTAATAACTTCATTATACAACTTGAGGATTTCTTCTTTGTCTCTTTTATTAATAAAAAATTTAGAATAGTCTTTTTCTTTTTCCACCATTAATCTATTGGTTAAAAAAACCTTTTAAATCTGTTGCTTTTGAACTTACATCTTTATATTTTTTAACATCTTCATCTTTAATTTTATTAAACAATATTTCAGAAGTTCCAAAGGTATGTTTTTTTCCAAATCCTTCTGTTGCAGTATCCCATGAACCAATATCTAAGGGAGAACCTGATAGATTAAGTTGTTTCCATACTTTTTCAGAAGTTTGAGGAAGATAAGGTGCAATAAAAGTTGTTACTGCTTTTAACAATCTTGCACCATTATAAAATATGTCTTTAGCTCTCTGAGGATCACTTTTCATTGCTTTCCATGGTTCAGTGTCATGGATATATTTATTTCCTTCACTACAAAGCCCTAAAATCTCCTCATAAGCTCTTCTAATTTCAGCGGATTCCATTAGTCCATCGACTTTTTCTTTTGAAGTTTTAATTCTTTCAAGCATTTCTCGATCCCTTTCTGTTAATCTATTCTCTGCTGGTTCTTCTATTTTACCTTCCAGTCGATCACCAACAAATTTAACAATCCTGTTTACATAGTTCCCATAATTCCCAATTAAATCAGAATTTGTTTTTTCTTGAAAATCTCTCCAGCGAAATTCAGTGTCATTAACTTCTGGAATTACCTTTGTTAAGTATGAACGCCATATGTCGGGTTCTAATCCTAATTCGGGGAGTTTCTCACAAAAAACCCCTATCTGCTTACTTTTTGAAAATTTCCGCCCCTCATAGTTGAGATATTGCAAACCTATGACATTTGAAGGAAGGTTGAATTCTCCCCGACTCATTACCATTTCTGGCCAAAGAATTGTGTGGAATGGGATATTATCTTTTCCAAGAAAATTAAATATTTCTGCATCACCTGTCCAAAAATCTCTCCATTTTTCAGAAGCTTCTTTTGTTGAAGTAACATATCCTATTGGTGCGTCAAACCAAACATAAAGGACTTTATCCTCATAACCTTCTTTTGGTACAGGTACGCCATGTTTTAAATCTCTTGTTATTGACCGAGGTCTTAATCCTTCTTTTATCCATCCAAGAGCTAAATTTCTTACAGGTGTTCTCCATTGTGTTTGTTGGTCAACCCATTTTTTTAACTGCGGAGATAATTTATCCATTGCAAAAAATAATTGAGAAGAATCTCTTATTTCAATTTTGCCTCCAGATAGGCTTGAATGAGGATTTTTTAGCTCCGAGGAATCAATAAGAGAAGTACATTTTTCACATTGGTCGCCATTTGCTTCTTCATAACCACAATTAGGACATTCTCCAACTACATATCTGTCAGGAAGAAATCTTTCATCTTTTGGTGAATAGAATACTTTCATTGAACCTTCAATTATATGTCCTTTTGCATCAATCTGTTTAAAAAAATCTTGTGCAGTTTTATAATGCAGGGGCGTACTTGTTCTTGAAAAATTATCATAAGAAATATTGAACCAATCATAAACTTTTTTGTGCTCTAAATGTAGCCTATCTGAAAATGCCTTAATATCTACCCCTACTTTTTCTGCTGCAATTTCCGAAGTAGAACCATTTTCGTCTGTTCCTCCAACAAATAATGTTTCATAACCTTTTGAACGGCAAAATCTAGCAAAGATATCTGCTGGAAGATGAGAACCGACAATATGGCCCAAATGGGGGACATTGTTTATGTATGGAAGCGCAGCTGTGATTAGTCTCTTTCCTTTAAGTCTTTTAGTAGTATTAACCATATTTTCTAAATCATTTTTCATATATATAAAGTTATCTTTGGATTTATAAGTTTTTTCATATGTAGTAACTATAAAGTAATTATTCAGCCTTCTTTTTTAGAAAAAAAGAAGCAAAAAAGGTGGCGGCTCACAAAACAAAAATACACAACAATTTCTATTATAAAATGGGCTGCGTCCCGCCGTCCTAAAGTGCCCTCTTTAAAATTAATATGGCTCACGACTTTTATTTTTTGCCTTCGGCATCATTGCATTAAAAATCAATCCCTGCAAGTTTTCGGGAGAGTTGAACAGGGGATAAAGAGTTCCAGAAACTTGCAGTTTCTTCCACCCAAATTCTTCTTCCAGCTCGAGCCTGTGAGGTTCCGCTCCAGTCTCGAGGTCAGAAGAACTTTCCTTATCCCCGATGTTCCCAGACTGCGTCCAAATTGAAATCTGTCCTCGCTGTCGCTCGGATAAATCACCAATCTTTTTGTTCTTTCGCTAAACATAATCGTCAAAAAACCACTCTCGAAACTTCGCTTCGTCTAACATTGATTATATTTAATTGCTGAATGCTTTTTACAGAATAATAAAATTGTCCTTTGCCGTCCCCCAGCCACCCACCCTTAAAAATAGAGAGGGCGCGTTCCTTCGGAACAGATAGGCGGCTTACGCCGATTGATTATTGTATCCTTTCTTTAAACTCATCGAGAATTTTTTGTTGCCTTTCAATATAATTCTTTGAATCTTTCAAACATTTATCAACAGGGAATCTTTCATCCCAGTTTTTATTTGCTTTCTTTTGAATAATCTCATCTAAGTTAATTCCTTGAGAATTAGCGATTTTTACAAGAAATATTATAGCGTCTGCAAGTTCTTTTCCAAATTCTTCATCATTAACTTCTCTTGATAAATCCCCTGTTTTATATCCATCTCTAAATAAAATGTGCCTTCCAATCTCCCCCATTTCTTCAATTAAATGTGTAAATGTTTGGGATAAAAAAGAGATATCCCATCCCCTTTCTTTATCTGCCTTTTTTATTTTTTCTTGAAGTTCTTTTATATCCATTTTATCTGTGTGCTATCCCATAGACATCTAATTTTCTTAAAAGTTCTATCTCTTCATTTCTAAAATCTTCTAATCTCCCTATGTTTCTTTCCATATTTATATTAAATCCTGCGCTATTTTTAACCTTTTCGGGTTCTGCTTCGCTAGTCAAACTAAGAGCATATACTCCATTCTCTCCAATTTTAAAAACTCCATAATTGGTGATAAGATTAATTTCTTTATCCTTCCTAGTTTGTAATCCTGGTGAGGTGATATAATCTACTTTATCTACTAGCCGTCTCGGTTCATGAAACATAAAAATATATTCCTTTCTGCTTAAGGAAGCAAAATCACAGGCTCCTCCACTTCCAGGCAATCTTTTTATTATACCCTGATTATTTATCAGTGTGGAATTTATGTTTCCTCTTCTATCGACCTGAGCTCCGCTTAATCCAACCACATCAACTTCTCCTCTTTCTAACATAGCAAATGCTTCTGGTAAATCTAAAGGGAATTGTGCGCTTGAATAATTAATAATATCCGAAACAGAATGAGGCAGTCTTTCTGGATTTGAATAAATCGCTCCAGACTCAAAACATATTTTAAGATCCGGATTGTATAATCTTTTTGCAAGAATAGCTGACAAAACAGGAAATCCATGTCCAGCGAAAAAGTATTGTTCTTCAGCTAGCTGTCTTGCTCCTATTATACTAATTTTTTCTCCTTCTTTCAATTGCATTTCTTATTACCTCCTTGCAATATATTAAATCTCTTTCCCTCGAGCCTTGTCCATATAATTCCATTGCAATGGAATCTACATCATTTCGCGGATATAAAGATGTAGGCGCAGAACCTCCGGGCGAATGAATTACACCAGAAACATACAATCCGGAGATAGTAGGATTTTCTATTTTATCCACAATTTCTTCGACACTAGCATAAGTTTCTCTGGAAGATCTCGCGAGAAATTCATCAACTTTCGTCGCGGGTGGGCTAGCGATGTGTATATTTCCTTCTTTGTCTGCTTCTTGAGCATGAATCAATGCTATATCTGGATTATACACTCTAATTGCCGACATTTTCTCACCGGTAAATTCTGATTTTATTATTTTAACAAGAGGATTATTCTTAGCCATATCCGAATGAAGCATTGTTTTGGAAGGTAAATATTCTATTCCCAATGCTCCTGCTTGTAATGAAAGGATAGTCGCATAGGTACTCATTTCGATTGGCTCTACTCTTCTTTCTTCTACGCCTTCTCTGAAAAAATAGCATTGCCCAAAATTTTCTAGCCCAGTATAAGAGCTGATAATTCTTTTGGCTTGTCCAGATCCAATTAAAATATCTGCTTCTAAAGCCAAGGAAATCCCAAATAATTCTAAATCTTTTAATCGTTCCTCTTCAGATAATCTTAATATTAAGGACAAGGGTTTTCTATGCAAATCAAAGCCTCCGATTCCGACTTTTGAACTTTCTTTTACTTGCTTTGCAAATTCATCAAGAGATATTATCTTGTTCATTTTAGAAATTTTGAAGCAACTATTTCATCAACCCCTTGAGAATAAGGCTCTCTTATTCTTGCTTCAGGCAAATAACCATGTTTAGCAAAAAATAATTGCGAAATTATAGCGCAAGAAGGAAAGTGATGATATAATCTTCTGATATTTAGACTTTCTGCGTGAGTTTCGATATTTTCTATTAAGGCGCTCCCGACTCCCAAGGATTGATAATCTGGCGAGACTAAAAAAGGGCTTAATTTGGCTGAGCCTCCTCTTTTTGGAGCAAATAACCCAACACCTACGACTTGATCATCAGCCTTTGCAACATGCATTATCCGAGGCTTTATCGAATATTCAAGACCTCCTTCTGTAAACCTTTTATGAGCAGAAGCCATTCTATCTATAAAATCTTCATTTATATCTCCATAAAATTCTGGCATCATATCGAGAACTATTTGTCTTACTCCGGGCAAATCTTCTTCTTGAAATTCAGAGACGCTAAGGTCGAGATTTCTGCTTGTTTGCTTTTTTGAGGGACAAATAGTTTGAACAGGCACTCCCCGTTTGAACATTCTTCCTATTATAATTTCAGGCACACCTTCTTTATATGGCTCTCTTAGCGAACCCTCGACTTCAAAACCTCCTTTAAGTAAATCATACTTTATCGTCGGATAATCTATAAAAGCATCTGTTCCATAAACCTTTCTTGCACCACTCATCTCGAGCTGTTTCATAGCAAATTTATAAAGTTGAGATCCAATGCCTTTGCCTCTAGTAGAAGGATTAACTATTAAGGCTTTAATTTTGCTTGAGCCTCCTCTCTTTTTAACTAATGAAACAAATCCTTGCATTTGGCTATTCTCTTCTCCAACCCATAGCTCGAAATCTTTACTATATAGCCCATAAGGTTCCCCACATCTATTTGCCTCGATCATTCCCTTTCCAAAAGAATCATCTATCTGACTATAATTAATTCCAATAGAAGCACTGCACATCTCTATAAATTCTCTAGATGAATGCCTATTTTCATCAAATTTATTCATTTCCATAGAGTTTCTGGCCAAAATAAGTTTATATGCCTTTCGGTTGTTGTAACTATTAAATTACATATCTATTTTTGAAATTAATTGTTCCGGAGCCATGCAATAACTCATAGGGGGTCTAAAAAAAGGGATATTCTTAATAGAAATTGTATGAAGATATTTTTTTGCATTAGAAACTTTAAATGCTATCGGAAAATTCCCAGATTTTAAGTAATCAACAACTTCATTTTTACTATAACAAACTTCCTTTTTCGTTTTTTCCCATAATTCTTCGGGACTTCCAGTTATTACATCTCCAACGATAAATTCCCCAAATATTTCTTTATCCGGAATTGTTGCATAAAGAATAATTCTATCTCCTATTTTTATCCTGCTTTTTCTTCTCCTGTATTCCCATAAAGACTTTCCCTCGATAAGGTTAAGACCATATTCTTTTTTTATGCTTAAAACATAGCTTTTTTGCATATTTATTTTATAAATCCTAGATATAAAACTCTTTCTAATTTTATCTTTCGCCTTTCGTGGCGACTTCTTTCTTAAAAAGAAAGAAGCAAAGAAGCGCCCTCTCAAAGACAACGAACCCACCAAGGACAATTTTATAGATTCAGCAACTCCGCTCAGAACAGATTGGTGACAGATTTCAACTCACGAGGAAACTTTTTGTTTCAGCTCGTGCCCTTCGGGTCTGGGAACAGCAGATTAAACAGAAAAATGTTTTCGCTTTGCTCACCCTCTTTTTTCGGGACACATTTTTCCCAAATTTTTTCTTTCAGAAAAAACTCTCGAGCGTTCCGCAATTTTTCCAGCTCTGACTTCGTCGAGGGAAAAATTTCTACACCTCGAGCCCTACGGGTTTTTTAATCGCGATGTTATGTCTAATTGAGTTTGAGTTTTAAAAACGGGCACGCGCTTAGTCCTTTCAGGACAGATAGTCAAAACTTTCAGTTTTGAAATTTTATTTAGAAATAATCTTTCCACAAAGCGCTAAAAACTCAAGAACTCAATACCTTGAGCAGAAGCATCTGAAAAATTCTTTGCAGCAATATATTTCACACCAACACTCTCAGCTGCCCGAACAATATTCGGTGTCGAAGTTCCATCAATTGCAATCGCCACAACTCCCTTCACCCTTCCAAGCTCACGAGCAACACGAGTATTCGCAACTCTTTTCACAACATTCAAGTCAGAATCATAAAAAAAAGTCTTCTTTGTTCCCTCAACATCCTTAGCAATCCTAATCAAAGCATTTCTATCAACCTCTCTTCCTTCACTCTCTTCCTTCACTTCTTCAGTAACTTCTCTAATCTTCTCCTCTATTTTCTCCTCAACAGGCTTTCCAGAAGAAGAAAACTCCTTTACAGGAACCTTCTTCCTCAAGCTAGCCCAAATTTCTTTACCATTAAGTTCTTCAACTTCTTTTCCATCAGGAGCAAAAGTAACAAACTTAATCCGGGCATTGTCAATTACATTACTTGCAATCAACTTTCCACCCCTGTCTCCGTCTAAAAACAAAGTCAATTCCTTTTCTTTGCCAAGTTCATGAATAGTATCTGGAAGTTTTGTTCCATTCATACCAACCACATTTTCAATTCTATTTTCAAGCAAGTTAACAACATCTGCCCTTCCCTCAACAACAATAATCTCTTTGCCAGACAAATCCCCTGCAGGAAGTTTTTCATCACCATACTCTTGAATTCTTGAAGTCCTTGACGCAATCTTTAATGATTCTGAAATTTCTTTAGAAGAACCTCCATCCATACCCTCAAGCAGTTTCTTAGCTCTATCTAAAATAAAATCTCTTTTATTTCCTCTTACGTCTTCAATTTTTTCAACAGAAATTGTCGCTTCAGTCGGCCCTACTCTGTCAATAGTCTCAATAGCAGCTGCAATCAAACTTGTTTCAGATCTGTCTAAAGCAGTCGGAATTTGAATAGTCCCTTTAGTCCTTCCATTAAAACTTTCAGTTTCTACTTCAATTCTTCCAATCTTCCCTTCTTTCTGAAGTTCCCTTATTTCAAGTTCCCTTCCAAGTAAACCCTCAGTCTGTCCAAACAAAGCTCCAATTACATCAGGCTTTTCAACTGGCCCAATCACTTCGAACTTAGCATATACCATATATTTTATCGATACAGGACTTATTTTTGCCATTTCGTAATCTCCATATTTATATTTAATTGATTTAATTAATTAAGAAATACCAATTCATACTCTAACGAGCCACAAAAATGAAAGTGATTATTGAGTGTGATAATGATACTCTTAATAATAAATATACTTTGTTTTAATCATTTAAAAATCTTTCTAAAAACTTTTATTCCTCAACCCCTCAGCATCCTTCATCCTTCCCAGCTTATCATAAATCTCAATTAACTTTTCTTTAACATCCGCCTTCCTTTCAGCATCCTGCTTCATATTAAACAACTTCTCATAATAGTCCAAAGCCTTTCGCGTCTTGCCCTGCTCTTCAGCATCACGCGCAAAAGCTCGAAACAAATTCAGATACTTTTTCGACATATCAAGTTTTTCTTGACTATTGCCGACAAAATACGCTTTTTGAAATGCCTTCTCAGACATATGAAAATCTCCAATCTTAACCCACAACTCAGTCTCTTTCATATAAAGCTCAATCTTCTCTCTAAAAGTAACACAAATATCTGCCGCCGCCTCGACATTTTTAATCGCGTCATTCAAAAGCCCCTTTTCTTCATTAACACTTGCAAGATTCAAAAGAACAAACTTCTTCATCTCAAGACTTCCAGCCCGTTTCAAAAAACGATTCAAATAATCTATCTTAACAAAATAGTCCTTGCCTTTTATAGCCTCTTCAACTTCTTGCTTTGTCAAACCTCTCTCTTCCATAAAAATAAAAATCAGAATTATTATTTAAAAATTTGTATACAAAACTAATATTCAATAGCAGGCTCAGAACTATATCCTTTAGCCATTTTAATCGCTTCACTTAAATCAGTAAATGCATATTTAGCTGTTACAGGACTACTATGAACAACAGGAGTATAATCTCCATCACCCGCAATTCCAGCTAATCCTTGAGAGTTATCACTGACAGCATTCTGTTCAACACTTGCTTGATATCTTGAATTCATTTTATAACCTAAAATTTAGAAAGCTTAAACCTTTTTAGGAACAAGTTCTGTGCAAACACCTGCTGCAACTGTCTGTCCAGCATCTCTAATTGCAAACCTTGCCATATGTGGGTTATCAGCTTGTTTCTCCAAAACAAGATTGCCCATTGGTTTCAACCTAACCTTAGCAACATCTCCATTCTTCAAAAAGTCTGGAGTCTGCTCTGAAGCTTGTCCTGTCTTTGGATCATACTTTTCAATAATTTCAACAAACTGGCACGGAACCTGCGCTGTGTGGACGTGAAATACAGGTGTATAACCTTTAGCAATAACAGTTGGGTGATTAATAATTGCAATCTTGGCTGTAAACTCTTCTGCCATTGTAGCTGGCTGAGCAGCGTCGCAAATTACATCTCCTCTTGCAACATCTTTCTTACCAACTCCTCTAAGATTAACACCAACATTATCCCCAGCTTCTCCTTGTGGCAACTGTTCATGATGAGCCTCTACTGACTTAATCTCGCCTGGAACTCCTTTACCACTTCTTCCAGGAATAATAAGAACTTTCTGTCCAGCTTTCATAATACCAGTCTCAATCTTACCAACAGGAACAGTTCCAATACCAGTAATCTCATAAACATCTTGGATTGGCATTCTCAAAGGCAAATCAACCGGCTTTTCTGGCTGTGGAAATTTGTCCAATTGCTCAAGAACAGTAGGCCCTTTATACCAGGCCATATTTTCTGACTTCTTTGCAACATTATCTCCTTTCAAAGCAGAAACTGCCAAGAACTGAACATCATCTGGTTTATAGCCCACCATTTTTAATTCATTTGAAACAGCTTCTTTAACCTTATTGAAGTTTTCTTCTTTGTATTCAACTTCATCCATTTTATTGATTATAACTCCAATAGTATTAACCCCCATTGTCTTTAACAACCACAAGTGCTCTTTTGTTTGTGGCTGAACACCTGACTTTGCTGCAACTACCAAGAAACCAGTATCTGCCTGACTTGTTCCAGTAATCATGTTCTTTACAAAGTCCTTGTGTCCTGGAGCGTCAATAATTGTAACCTCATATTTCTGAGTAATAATTTTCTTATAAGCCAAATCAATAGTAACTCCTCTTTCCCTCTCCTCTTTAACACTATCCATAATATAAGCAAATTCAAAACCAGCCTTTCCGTATTTCTGAGCCTCTTCTTTCAATTTATTCATTTGCTGTTCAGGAACAGCACCAGTGTCAAACATTAGTCTTCCAACTGTAGTTGACTTTCCAGCGTCAACATGCCCAACGAACACAACGTTCATTCCTAATTTTTCTCTTGCCATTTTGTTATAGATTATAATCATCTAAGATTATTTTTTAGTACTATCTGATAAAATTAGAGGTTTATAAATCTTTCGTCAAAACTTTTTTTATTTAATGATAAAATGTTTTAATTTTCCGTCGGTAAGTTATCTAATCAATCTTCTAACTGATTCTTCAACATAATTTCTTGCACCATGGTCTCCAATTTTTTCAACATTCGGAAAATAACCCTCACAAGTATTAAATTCAGCCTCTCTATATCTACTATTACCTTCAATCAACCTCTTGTAATTTTCTAAAGCTTGAAGATCTCTGCTTAAGTCAACCTTTTTATCTTCTCCAATTAATCCCATTTCCTCAAGTTCAATTCCCAGTGAAATTATTTGTGCAAGAGTAACTCCTACTTGTCTAAAACTAGCACCAATTACTGCAGAATCTTTATTTGCATCTACAAACTTCAACAAAGGATGATTATCTTCAACGTAAATTTCTCTTTCCATAATTTTGTCACCACTGCCCAGTTTATAAACTTTACTATTTTCAAAATTTTTGCCAAATTTATTTAAACCCCTCTATCCCAACAATTAAAATGAACTTCCAAAAATACGTCGAAGAAGTTAAAACATTAAATTTTCCTCAAGGACAATATGCAATTATCGGAGGCGGACCTTTAGCAATAAGAGAAATAAGAGACGCTCATGACATCGACTTAATAGTAACTCCAGAACTCTACGAAGTCTGCTGGACTCAGGAAGACTGGCAGGAAATTTTATCAGAATATAAAACTCACTATCTAAAAAAAGGAAACGTCGAACTCTGGACAAGACTTGGCCCTTTGGAAGGAAGAACAATTCAAAATTTCATCGACAGAGCTGAATTAATTCAAGAATTGCCTTTTGTAAACCTTCAAGATTTCCTTTTCTGGAAAAGAATTGCAGGAAGAGGAAAAGACAAACAAGATGTAAAATTAACAGAAGAATTGTTGAGAAATTATTAATCATTCTCTTGAAAGCACTTCTATAGCATAATCTATGTCCATACCAAGATATAAATTAAATTATCCGAGTGCAGCATTTACAACCTCAAGAGAACCTTGTCCAAAATTATGAAAATCCAATAATTCTCTTTCACTTTTCTGAACTAAATCTCCTAAAATTATAAAAACCTAAAAATTATAAAACAACATGAAAAATAATGAAAAAATTCAACAACTAGGAAAAATTCTAAATAATAAAGTATACAAAGTAACAGGGCAAAGAGAAGTTACAGAATTTTTAAGCGGAAATTCTTTCAGTTGGGATGATAAATATGAAAAACATATTGTCCCAGTAACAAGATTAAAATATGAACATTCAAAATTTCAAAGAATCAAATCAAGAAAAGAATTAAGAAGTATGTTAGAAACAACTTCAGAACAAGAAGCAGATTTAATTAATCAGCAATTAGCTTATTCTAACCAAAGAAGAAACGAAAATTTAGGATTAATTATAGGACTATCTTATGTGGCAGGAATAACAGCTTCTGCAATGGCTGTTGGAATAACTATTGGCAAAGGATTAGATTATTTAATTAGCAATTAAAAAATTACTGATTCTCAGCAAGCCCTTTACGACTTCTAATCTTCTTAACAGTGTCTGCCTGCAATTCAGTAGGCATCTTCTCAAAACTCTGGTCACTCAAAGAACTTACCCCCCGCCCTTCAGTCGCACTCCTTAAATCAGAACTCCAACCAATCATTTCAGCTACAGGAATCTTTGCTCTAACAACTGTTCCAGACTCACCCTGATTAACATCAAGCAACTGCCCTCTTTTAGTCGAAACAAGTTTTGTAATTCCGCTCATGAACTCATTAGGTGCTTCAATAACATGCGTCTGCAACGGCTCAAGCAAATTAATTCCAACATTCCTCATCGCATCTGAAATAGAATCACGAACAGCAGGATAAACCTGTGCAGGCCCTCGATGAATCGCATCTTCGTGCAGTTTCAAATCAACCAAAGAAACTTTCATTTTTGTACAAGGCTCACGAGCCAAAGGCCCAGCCCTCATCAACTCTTCAAAAGCATCAAGAACCATTTCAATAACCTCTCCAATATGGACCTCTCCTCTTGTTTCATCCATAAAAATATTCCCATGATAAACATCTCTAATATTCCTTATCTCATCACCACCCCACCCTAAATTAGAAAACGCATTCGCCAAATCCTCATTCTTTTTCTTAACTCTTCCCTCAGGAATCTCTCCCTTGTGAATCGCTTCATAAACATCCTCTTCCAAACGCTCAACTGTAATAAAAAAACTATTGTGCTTGTTCGGACTTCTTCCCTCTGCAGGACTAGATTCTTTTGAAACAGTCTCTCTATAAACAATAATCGGAGGCGAAGTTTTAACCTCAAGTCCTTTTTCAGTCTTAATCCTGTTTTCAACAATCTCCAAATGCAACTCTCCCATTCCAGAAACCAAACTCTCTCCTGTTTGCTCATTAATCTCAATCTTCAAAGAAGGGTCTTCTTTACCAACTTGTCTCAAAACATCAACCAGCTTCGGCAAATCAGCAGACTTCATTGGCTCAATAGACTTAGTAACAACAGGCTCAAAAATATGGGTAATTGCTTCAAAAGGTTCCATCTCAACACGACTAACAGTCTCACCTGCAACAACATCCCTCAAACCAACAATCCCTACAATATTCCCTGCAACAACCTCATCAACAATAACTCTCTGCGCACCTTTGTAAACACTAACCTGCTGAACTCTTGTCTTAGTCTTAGCCATATTCAAATAAACTTCATCACCCTGCTTAATCGTACCTGCAAAAACTCTTCCAGCAGCAATCTCTCCAGCATGCTTATCAACAACAATTTTCGTCGGAACAAAAACAAGTCTTCCGCTCGCATCACAATTAATCAAGCTCTTTCCAATTTCAGAATCCAAATCACCATGCCAAATTTTCGGAATCCTATATTTCTGAGCATCAAGAGGATTGGGATGATGCATAACACTCATCTCTAAAACGACATCATGCAAAGGCGCTTTCTTTGCCAACTCTTTATGATTATCATTTTCATAAGCTTCTATAACATCTTTAAAAGAAATCCCATGCTCTTTCATATAAGGAAAACTCAGCGCCCAGTTATGAAAAGCACTTCCAAAAGCAACACTCCCATCCTGAACACTAACTTGCCATTTCTCTTTATAACCTTCAGGCGCAATTTCTCGAATCAGTTTGTTAACATGATTAATAATTTTCACAAATCTTTCCTGCATTGCTTCAGGAGTCAATTTAACTTCCTTAATCAGTCTATCAACTTTATTAATAAACAAAACAGGTTTAACCAATTCTTTCAATGCCTGCCTTAAAACAGTTTCAGTCTGAGGCATAACACCTTCAACAGCGCAACTTAAAACAACACACCCATCAACAGCCCTCATAGCTCTTGTAACATCCCCACCAAAATCAACATGTCCAGGAGTATCAATAAGATTAATCAAATACTCTTCACCCTTAATAGGATGAATCATAGAAACCGATGCTGAATCAATAGTAATTCCTCTCGAAGCCTCATCTTCATGAAAATCCAAAAACCTCTGCTTGCCTGCAGTCTCTTCAGACAACATACCTGCGCCTGCAAGAAGATTATCTGAAAAAGTAGTTTTCCCATGGTCAATATGCGCAGCAATTGCTATGTTCCTAATCTTATCCTGCTTCCTCATCAAAGGTCCTATCTTTTTATCTTCCAATGCCATTTTCCTAGAAGTAATATTCTGTAACAAAGTTACTTTTTAAAACTTGCTGTGATAAAAATGTTAAATTAATCTCTTACCAATTATCAGGAATATCAAAAATACTTTTATTTCTTCCAGATTTTATTTTAAATCCTTCATAAATTAAGTACATCCCTAAAAGTATTGAAAGCATCATGATACTTCCTTTAATTGTTAAACCAAAAATAATAAAAATTATTCCAATAAAAATTATTATATGGCTTTTAATTACAGACTTTTTCATCTCAAACTATCTCGCAGCATCAGCCTGCTTCTCAAGCTCACTCTTCTTTGTAACCGCAACACTATCTCCAGACTCATTTGCAGTAGATATCAGTTCTTCAGCCAATGCAACAGGAAATGCTTTTTTATTTCTAAAAGATTTATCATAAGCACCATGCACAATATTTCTCAATGCAACACTCACTCTTCTCAAAGGTGAACTATCAACTGCCTGCGGATAACGCGCCCCGCCATACTGGATCATTGTAACCTCATCTTTAGGCGCACCCTTTTCAATAGCATCAACCAAAACCTGAACAGGATTTTTCTTTGTCCTCTCATTAATAATCTTAAAAGCTCCTAAAACCATTTTGGCATTTGTATTATATTTTCCAGTTGCCCAAGAAGTCATTATTTTATGCTTTTTCCCCCGATGTCCCGGCACACCAACAGTATTAATCAATCTCTCAATAATATTAACATTAGCCTTCCCATACTTTTCTGCATTACGTCCATGAGACTTAACAAGAAGTTTATAATCAAGATTAATAACCCCTTTCAACCCTGGATCTTCAACTTTAACTTCAGAAATATCATAAAGCCCAAAAACCATTTTCCTACATACTCCTTTCTCTTCCTGCTTTTCAACTTTTTCCATTTTCTCAGTTTGTTCCATTTCTTGTTCTACCATTTTAATTTCTTAAAACAATTGTTGCTAAATCTTTATGTTTGTTAAAATCAACTTTACCAATAGAATCTATAGGAATTTGTTTTGAACCAAATTTATTTTCAAGATAATATCCTTGTTTTGGATGTTCTTCATCAGTTCTTTCATAATACCCCATTTCTCCAGTATATACTACCTCACTATTTGTATCTTTAAGTTTAACCCAAGTTCCCATCCTTGCCAATTCTCTCAGTTGGTCTGTTCTCCTATGTCTTCTATTCTGTTTGTTATTTTTTTCATTAGAATAATCAAATCCAAACATTACAGCTAAACTACTTTCTTCTACCATTTTATTCATCCCTCCTTCCAAATACTTCATTATCACTCATAATAATTCTAGAATAATTTGAAGATTCATCTATTGATCTTTCATAAGGAGGATAAGGTTCTAACATTTTTCCATCCAGATACCATCATTATTTATTTTATATTTCATTAAACTAACCAAACTTACTTTCTTTTCACCTGAAACATTTTGAATGTGCCTTATCATCTTCTTCCCTTCTCTATCTTTCCTCTTACCAACATCGGCAAAGGCTGATCATTTACTTTAATAACCTGAAACCTAACACCTGGAATATCTCCTTTAGTTCTTCCCTGCTTTCCGCCAATCCTTTCAATCAAAACCTCGTCGTGCTCATCAATATATTTCTGCGCAAGATTCCCAGGAATAAAAGCAGTTACAACTTTCCCGTTTTTAGTCAGCTGAACTTTGCAGCACTTTCTCATAGCCGAATTAGGCTGCTTCGCCTCTCTCTGAACCTTTTCAGTCACAAGCCCTTTTGCCTGGCTTGAACCTTCAAGAGGGTCTGATTTAGCATAAAGTCCAAGAGTTCGCACTTTATAATGTCTATCTTTCCAACGGAACTTCGTCCTCCGCTTCATTAATTTCTGAGCACTCTTTAATCCCATACAACCCTCAGTAAATTTTGCTTTTTAAAACTTACTATGTATAAAAATTAAATTAATTTGCATAAACAGAATCAAACAATCCTTAACTCTTTACCAAAATAACTTTTAACAATCGTCCTCATCTCATCAAGCCGAGCTTTGTTCCTCCCAATCAACATCGCTTTATTCTGCGAACCGGCATTAATTATCAATTGATTATCTTTAATCTCAACTCCCTTCATCTGCGCAGGATAAATAATCGTAGAAATAAATTTCTCAGCATCTTCAATTCCATTAGGAGAAGAAACAACCTTAACTTTTTTATCCAAAATCTCAGAAGCCTTTTTTATATTTTTACCATTATCTCCAATAGCCCTCGAAACTTTCTTCTCAGGAACAACAAAAATTATAATAGAATTATAAACAAAACAATGTGTCGGCGAAACATAACTTATTTTAGCAAATAGGTTTATGTACCTTATATGTCGCATATCAATCGTCTTAATCATTTTCAAAAAGGTTAACAATCCTTAAATAAGAAAACACTTTATAAGCTTTTCGAGATTTACTTTTTCTTCTCGCCTGCAAGACTTCCAGTAATCTTTACATTTAATCCCGGCAGTCCGGTTCCAATAGGCACAGGCTGATTCAAAATTATATTCTCGATAACACTCAAAAGCTCGTCCTTACTTCCTTTAATTGAAGCATTAACAAAATGTTTAATCGGAGTCTCAAAACTTGCACGAGCCAAAATAGAACTCTTCTTTGCAATAATTCCCATTCTTGTCATTCCCCTAACCTCTCCGTCGACAGTCATAGCATCAGCAACCAATTTCAAATGCCGTTTATCAATATCCAATCCCTGTGAATTAATAACCTTATAAATCTCATTAATAATCGCCTGCCTCGCAGCCTCAATTCCAAAACAGTTAGCAGTCTCATATAAATCATTTGTCGTCGTTTTATTAACATTAACCCCCTTAAAATTGATTATATCCTTCAAATTTGTTCCAGCTGTTAAAATAACATAATTACTATCTCTCTTAACAATCAAAACTTCTTTAATGCCTTTAACACCTGAAATAACTTTACCCTTAAGTTTCTCTTTCAACTTATACAACTCTTTAAAGTCAGCTTCTTGTGGATTAATAATTATTGAGTTATCTTTAACACTAACTTTCATTCCTTTTGTCTTTGCATCTTCGTCAATCTTATCAGAAATTGTCTTTACACCAATATGCGCATGCTTCAATGCCTTAGGACTAATAACAAGTTCAATTTTTTTATCAGAGAAATCAAGATTAGTTTCAGACAAAACATCTCTTAATTTAATCTCTTTAATTTTCTCAGCAATAACTTTCGCATTCTTTTCATCATTATGCTCCTTTTCAAGATAAATTTCCATAGCTGGAGTTGAAGGAGTTTTACGTGCATCGAAAATTTCAATTAACCGAGGCAGCCCAAGAGTAATCTGCATTTCCTGAACACCTGCAAAGTGGAACACATTCAAAGCCATCTGAGTTGAAGGCTCACCAAAACTCTGCGCAGTCACAATTCCAATCGCCTCACCAGGAGAAACTTTTTGTTTAAGATGGTGCTTTGAAACATCAATGCCATCATCACCATAAACAAACTGAATTATCTGCCCAGTCGCATCTCTAACAGTTCCATCATATTCAACTCTTAAATCCTGTAAAGCATTCGCAAGTCTTCTATACAAATAACCTGACTTCGGAGTTCTAAGAGCAGTATCCATCAGCCCGTCTCTTCCAGTAATCGCATCAAAAAAGAACTCATGCGGTTTCAAGCCATCCATATAAGATGAATAAATAAATCCTTTAGCACGAGGTGACAAATCATGAGGCTTAAAAGCCGACAAAGTCCTATTATTATAGCCAAGATTAAACCTTTCTGAAAACAAAACCTTCTGCCCAACAGAACAAGCAATTTGAGTAATATTCAACATATTTCCGCCAGAACCTGAAGCAATCATATTATTCACAGGATTATCTTCAGGAAACTCACTCTTAACTGCCTTACCAATCTTAGTTCTAACCTCATTCAGTGCCTGCAAAATCTTAATCTCTCTAGACTCCTCAGCACTCTTACCAGGAATAATCTCCATCTCTCCAGAATTATATGCATCAATAACTTTTGAAGTTTTATCCTCGCCCTCCTTAATTATCGACGTTGTCATCTCTTTAACTTTATCAGGAACATTCAAATCTCCAAGTGCAATTGTAAAACCATTTCTTGAAAGATAATAAGTTCCAAGAGCAAATGCTTTTGAAGTTGCATCAATAGTCTTATCTCTCCCAACCTCTCTGTCAAGCCATTTTGTACTCTTATCATTTTCAACACCAAAAGTATATTCATCAGTCAAATCATTTTTTTCAAATTCATTTAAAGTCCCTTTCTGCAAACCATCAGGAAGAATTTCCATAAACACTTCCTTACCCGGAACATTTTTCTTTGAAGCTTTTGAAATAACTCCTGCCTGATAAAGTAACTGTTGAACTTCCTTTCTTTCAATTTCATTCTTACCAAGAAGATAATTGCCTGTTATGGCGTCAGCAATACTTCCAAGAAGATTAGTATTATTCTTTGGACTAATTAAATTATTTGTAACATTAAGCAAAACTCTTGCTTCAGTACGAGCCTCTTCTGTCTGCGGAACATGAATATTCATCTCATCCCCATCATAGTCTGCATTATACGGAAACACAACAGCCGGATGCATTCTAAATGTCCGATAAGGAAGAACCTTAACATAATGTGCCATCAAACTTCCTCTATGAAGACTCGGGTGCCTGTTAAACAAAACAACATCTCCATCAACCAAATGCCTTTCAACATAATATCCTGGCTGAATCTCTTCAATAATCTCTTGCCTTAACTCAGGACTTATCTTTTTCCTTCTACCATCAGGACGAACAATATAATTGGCAGCAGGATACTCCTCAGACATAATCAACTTTTTCAAATACTCTTTATTCAAATCAGTAACCTCTTCATTAACAGTCAAAACCTCTGCAATTTCAAGAGGAATCCCAACCTCATTAATTTTCAAAAACGGGTCAGGCGAAATAACAGTTCTCGAAGAAAAATTAACTCTTTTACCTGCAAGATTCTTTCTAATTCTTCCTTCTTTACCTTTAATCCTTTCAGTAATAGTTTTCAAAGGCTGCCCACTTCGATGTCTTGCAGGAGGAATTCTTGAAATTGTATTGTCAAAAAATGTTGTAACATGGTACTGAAGCAAATCCCACAAATCATCAATAATAACCTCTGGCGCACCTGCATTAAGATTTTCCCACAACCTTTGATTCGCCCGAATAATATCCCCAAGTTTGTGAGTAATATCATCCTCACTTCTTTCACCAGACTCCAAAGTAATACTCGGTCTCATCATAACACTCGGCACAAGCATAACAGTAAGCACAGCCCACTCAGGCCTAAAAGTTTCTGGATCAATTCCTATCAATCTCAAATCATCATCTGTAATTCTTTCTAAAGTTTCTCTAATCTCAGTCGGAAAAATTCTTTTCTTTCCAAGCATAAATGTAGTTGGTTTATCAATCCTTATTTTTTCCTGAGAAGCATTGCAATAAGGACATTTCTTTGAATCTTTTGCCTTTGCAAGTCTCTTAGCAGCACTGCCCATCTTTTCAATATTTTTTTCATCCAGCAAAATCCTTCCACAGTCTTTGCAAAAACTCCTTAACATAGTATAAAGCAAAGGAACATACTTAACATGCAGAACAGGACGCGCCAAATCAATCGAACCAGGATAACCAGGACAATCTCTCATAGTTGCCCCGTCAGTTCTACATCTAACTCCCGGATCAATAGCTCCAAGACGCAAATCCATCAAACCCCCATCAACAGGATAACCATCCATATCATAAAGTTCAGGAGTTATAATCTTGGCTACACTTAATTTCTTAATCTTTTCAGGACTAAGCAGACTAAATTTCAATGCTTTTATTTGTTTTCTTACATATGCCATCTTAATCTTCGTATTTGTTTTTCAAGTCCAAAGTCGTGTGTATATTCATTGCAAGTAGCTCGTCAAGCAGCAACTTAAATGCATATGACACTTCAATAGGATCAACATCAGTATCTCCTGTCAACGGACAATATAATTTGCTTCTAATCTTATCATTTATAGCAAGACTTCCTGTTTTATTTGAAACATACAAACTTGTCCTGTCTGAATCATATCTCTCCTTTAACAATAGCGAAGCTCCATGCGCAACCAATGCCTGCTGTTCCATTTCTCCAAGTCTTAATGCACCGCCACGCGCCCGCCCTTCAATCGGTTGTCTTGTCAAAAGCGCAACCTTACCACTTGCACGCGCATGCATCTTATTACTTACCATATATTTCAATTTAAGATAATACATATTTCCAATATAAATTTTAGCAGTCATCTTTCTTCCACTAATTGCATCATACATAGCCTCTTTACCATCATATCTAAATCCAAATCCCTTCAACTGATTTTCTAAACTCTTGATATCTCTTTTTGTAAAAGAAGTTCCATCCATAATCTCTCCTTTCAAACACCCAATCTTTCCACTTATCAACTCTAACAAATAACCTACAGTCATTCTACCAGGAATACCATGAGGATTAAAAATCAAATCTGGCTTAATTCCTCTTGAAGTAAAAGGAATATCATTATCAGGAATAATCGCACCAATAACTCCTTTCTGTCCGTGCGCAGTTGAAAACTTATCTCCAGGTTCTGGAATTCTCGGATCCCTTGTTCTTACTTGAATAATTTTATTGCCATTTTCATCAAGAGTAACAAAAACTCCGTCGACAATACCTTGTTCTTCCTGCCTGATTACAGAACTACTTTCTTTCTTTGTCCTAATACTCAAATCACGAGCTTCAGACAAAAACTTTGGAGGAGAAGTCTTACCAATAACAACTTCTCCAGATTTCATTTTTGCTTCAGGATAAACAATCCCATCGTCTTCTAAATACCTATAAGACTCTTCAGTTCTATAACCCGAAACATCTTTATTAGGAATAACAATCTCATCAGCTAATCCTCCTGCATAGTTTAACTCAACAGAAATATAAGGTCTAAAATAAGTGCTCCTTCCAAATCCCCTGTCAATACTTGCCTTATTAATCACCAACGCATCCTCCATATTATAACCTTCATAAGTCATAACAGCAACAACAATATTTTCACCAACAGGATAGGTATTCAATGAATCATAAACAAAACTTCTTACAATCGGCTGCTGAGGATAATGTAACACGCTAACATCTGTATCAACCCTGCACAAATAATTCGCAGCATAAAGTCCAAGCCCCTGCTTTTGAGTCTTACTACCTCTAATCAATCTTGAAGACTGGTCATGATTACCAAAACTCACAAGACTTGTAATTGGTCCTACAAAAGCAATATTGTCAATTTCTTGATGAGTATGTTCAGGTGTCGCTTCATCTTCTTCCATTGCAACATAAGCATCGTCCTCTTCAGCAGCGTCGATATATTCAATAATCCCTTGCTTTATTAAATCACTCCATCCAAGCTGTCCTTCTTGCATTAATTTCATATGCTCTTCATTCAATCTAGGAACCCCATTATCAACAATAATTAAAGGCCTCAAAACTCTTCCAGTATCACCACTCAATGCAATAATATTAAGTTTCTTTTCATAAGAAACACTTAATTCTTCAGGCAATACCCTCTCCCGCCTTTTCGCTTTAACACTCTTCATAAATTCCAAATAATTATCAACACCTCCAACAAAAATACCATTAAAGAAAACATCCATTTCCCCTCCATCTTTCATCAAACCAAGTTTTTCAAAATTTTTAATAAGCTCTGATTCTTCCATTGGCAGACGAGTTGAAATCTTACTCAACATAGCCAGATTTTTTCTCAAACCAATCTCAGTTCCTTCAGGAGTCTCTACAGGACAAAATCTTCCATAGTGTGTCGGATGCAAAGTCCTTGCAAGAAAGTTCGCCTGCTCGCCAGCAAGAGTGCTCGAAACTTTCTGCAACTGAGAAATAATAGACATATAGTTTGTCTTATCCATATTCTGAGTAATACCCTTTTTTTCACCAATCCAGCTTCCAGTTGCAATCGCAGATTTCATTCGATGAGAAAAAAGCGTCGACTTGGCAATTGTCTTTATACTAAAAAATTTCTTCCTCTTGATTGTCTTTTGCAAGGTATACCTTATATCTCTGACTAAAATATTCAAATTAACTCTGAACAAATCACTCAACAAATCACCAGATAACCTTACTCTTTTATTCGCATAATGGTCTTTATCAACTTCCAAGTGTGGATTCTCTTTAAAAATCAAAAACTGCTTAATCAATTTGCAAAGTGTAATTGCCTTGTCCATCCTTGAATCTCTTTTCAAACCAATATGCGGAAGAAAATAAGAATCAAGTCTTTGCTTAATCCTATCAAGAATCTCCTTCTTTGTTCCATGAACAGATGTTGTTTCTGCAATCGCCATCATAGCATCCTCAGCACTCTGAATATTAGCATATTCATACAAATTAACAACAATACTATCAGTCTCTTTACCAATATGTTTTGCAATATCAGCTTCTTTAGTCAAACCCAACGCTTTCATCAAAACAACAGCTGGGATATTCTTAAAACGTGAAAATGAAACCTGTAAAATACCTTCATTTGATTCATTAACAGTTACAGGAATTCTATAAGCCCCTCTCAAAGAAAACAATCTCAAAGCAGGAGAATCTTTAATCTTCTCAACAAAAGACTGATTTGCAGCTAAGTCTTCTGTCATAACCATAATTCTTTCATTACCATTAACAATAAAATATCCTCCAGGGTCCTCAGGATCCATATAATTTTCCTGCAATTGTTCTTTACTCATATCTTGCAAATTACACACCTTACTCTTAACCATAATCGGCATCCTACCAATCTCAACTTCCTGATTTTCCATCTGTCCATCCTGCTTAACAGAAACTTCCAAAAATAAAGGAGCAGAATAAGTCAGCTTCCTAAGTCGAGCTTCAGAAGGAGTCACAAGAGTTTCAGAACCATCAGACTCTATAACATTAGGCTTTCCAACTCTTATCTTCCCAAGCTTAATCTCCAATTCCTCCTCGTTTTCAATTGTCTCAGAAATATCATCAACAATCTCCTGTATTCTTTTATCAATAAAATTATTAAAAGAAGTAAGGTTAGAACCAACCAAAGAATTCTCTTCCAAGTACTTTCTAACTACAAGATGTTCATCACTTTTCAAATTTAGCCTCAAACCTTTTTCACCCATCATATTACAACCCTATAACTGACAAAAACTTCGTCATCCTCCTTTCTTTCAACCTTAATAACATCTCCGATTTCAGAACCTTCTGGCAAAGCAGGATCCTCTTTCCTTATTTTTGGCAATTGCGTCTTAGAAATATTTAACTTAACCAGTAACTCTTCTTCATCTTTTTTACTTAGTTTGGAATGTTTTGGTTGGAGAACGTGCATATCTTTAGCTACAAATCATTTTGGTTAGAGGCGATTATTACAACTTCGCAATACTAAACATTATAAAAAATAGCCTTTTAAACTTTTCGGAAATCTCTTTCACAGCTTTTACTACTCAATTACAATAACTTATTGTATATCCAGGCAAATATCCAAGTCAAAATAAATCCATCAATAAAACTATATACCCCACCAAGAAGAACTCCCAGCCAAGTAACACTATAACCAAAAGCACCATACCAGTCAGAGATCAAGTTCATACTATTGCCCAAGTATCCATAAATTCCTCCAATTGTAATAAGTGCAACAGCAAGCGCAGTCACAGCTCCGCCTGCAATTCCAAATTTAACTGCATCTAACCTCTCAACCATAATAAGAACAATAACTCAAACTATAAAAACTTTACTAAGAATTAATCCTAATCGCTTTACCATTAACAATTGCATCCCCGATTTTTCTCCGAGCTGATAAAATCAATCTATGAAAAGTAGGCTGCGAAATATTCATTTTTTTAGCAGCCTTTTCCTGTTCTATTCCCTCGACATCTTTCAGACGTACAGCTTCCAGTTCATCAAAAGCCAGAACATTTTCCTCCAACTCTCTCATCCTTATTCCTGCCGGCTTGAAATAAGTGACTTCTGGGTGAAATCCAATCCTCCGAAATCGTCGTGGGCGGGGCATTTATTATTCCTCGTCCTCAGAAAAATCTCTTCTCCTTCTTCCAAAGAGCCTTCTGCCAAAAACTCTTTCTTTTTTTCCAGAGTTTCTATTTCCATTCCTACCGCAGTTTCCAAGTCTTCTTCCTGTCCGAGGTCCTTCCCCGTTTGGTCCTGTTCCATCAAATCGTGGCATTTTTCCTCCAAGTTCTATTTATTTGTTATGAATATATATTCATAATACTATTTAAACTTTTCGCTCACTCAAAGTTTAAGAAAAAATGGGCCCAGAGGGATTTGAACCCCTAAAACAACTTGTTTGTTTTTAATTTTCCAAAGGAAAATTGGGGTGAAGCCTCTGAAGGAATGGGCCCAGAGGGATTTGAACCCCCGACACCTGGCTTAAAAGGCCAGTGCTCTAACCAGACTGAGCTATGGACCCACCATTAACTCAATACATTCAAGAGAGAATTATGTTTTTAAATTCTTCTAAACATAACCAAATCTACAATTTCTCCATAACTTCTGAAAAAATTTCCTCACCTATCTCTTTTCTAGATTTCAACCCTTCATAAGTTCCATCAGGAGAACAATCAATTTTAGTCCAAGAATCCTTATACCTTTGAAAAAGTTGTAAATATGTTTCTTCAGCTCTTTTCAAATGTTCTAAATTAGATTCATGTCCATCTTGCTTCTCACCACTTTCTTCCATTCTCCTCATCCTCATTTCTAAAGCAACATCTAAAGGAATATAAAGAAAAATAGTAGTGTCCTCTCGAGGAATTTGATTTAACTTTAACTCAAGAGATTCAATATAATCAAAAACTTCTTCTCTTGCAAGCGGACTCAAAACTTTCCCGCCTTGATGAGCCATATTTGATTGATAATATCTGTCAAGAATTAAATGTTGTCCAGATTCAACAATATCTAAAATTTCAGGAGTAGCAAAAACTCTGTCTGCTGCATAAAACATTGAAGCAACTCTAAAATCAACTTTATCTGGATCCCCAAACCACCCACTATCACCACCCCAACCATAAAAATCAACATCCTTTCCAAGATAGCTTTGTCCAACTATCCTCCCACTCGGTAAATCATATCGAGGGAAACTCATCTTTTTAGCAGGCATATTTTCAGCATTCATTCTTAACAAAAGAATATCTGCCTGCGTTGCCTTGCCAGAACCGTCTGTCCCTTCAATAACTATCAGTTTTCCTCTTTCCATTTTAATTTTTCAAAGAAATATCATGCTCTCCGCGTTTAACATCAAATCTTCCAAAATCATTATCAAGATAAACAGGAACCCCTAAACTATCTTGAATATACTCTCCAATTTTTCTTGCCTTAATATTTAAAGTAGGATGCACAAATCTTGTTGCTCTTAACTCTGTTACATAAACCATTGCAGGCAAATCTCCCTCAATAGTATTAGAAGTATTATAACCTATAGGAATATAGTATTGTTTTAATTCAGGAGAAACTTCCAAACCTTCAACTCTTTGTTCAAGTTTGTCTAAAAATTCCTCTGCTTTCTCCCGAGTTTGTTCTGGAAGACTACTCAAATACCAATTATTAAATTCTAGGTCTGTTGTAAGTAAGGGCATTCTTTGATTAATTGATCTTTGCCTTTGTATGTCTCTGAATGAACCAAAATCTAATTTGAATTTGGCATAAATTCTTCCAAGCTGACTCAAAAATTTTGGCAGTTCTGCTTTTTCAGGTCTTCCATGTAATAATTCATAAAATGCATCCAAATCATCTAGATTAATATTAGAACCAATTTCTAATTCAGGAGTATCCCTATCATAATAAAAATAATTTCTTGCAATTAAATCTTGATATGCTTCAGTATGTGGATACCTTTTATTTGAAAAAGAGTTTGGATGTGCTTTCATAACTGCGTCCTCTATTGTTCTTGCAACATTTCTAACTTCTGTCAAAGGATGATGTCTTAAAAATAATAATTTATCCGCAACTTGTCTCAAATTAGAATGCCAAGCAAAATTAGTCGCGGCGCCAGCAGGCAGAAATCCTCTTGCAATATCAAAACCCCTTGCATTAATCGCTTTGTTATATGTATCCTCTTTTTCGCCCTCCATCTGAGGATTCTGTTCTTTCAAATAATCCCTTATTGGTTCTAAAGTAGATAAATAAAATTCTCTTTGAGATTCTAAAATATCTTCACCTTCTTTTGTTCCAACAGGATTAATAAAACGTTGTTTTGAAAAATCGACATATCTTGTTGAAGCCTCTTGTCCGCTATATAATTTATTATCTTGAATTGCTTTTGCCACAAGCATAGAAACATCTTCAACAAAAATCGTTGTAGTACCACAATCCCCAATTGATTTATGCCCATACCCTACATAAAATTTGCTCATGAAATCGTCAGCTCCCTCTTTTTCAAGGACTTCCAAGTGATGTTCAATTCCTCCAGTAGAACGTGAATGAAGTGCTTGCAACATTGCCTCACCTTCGCTGTTTATAATGGCTCCAGTATCCAAAACGATTACCTTTCCTCCACCCGGAATCTGTCTTTTAATGTGCTTTAAAGAATTCAAATCTCTCACAACTCTTTTTGAATCATCCATAAAACAAAATACCTTCTTTCATTTAAATATTAATCTAAAAACAAAAGCATATATTATAAACTATACTTTAAATTACAAACTAAAACCAATTTCAATCCTGTCGACATTAGGAAAAAACTTTCTATACCTAACTCCTGCCTGATTAAACATTATTTTAGAAGCTTTAACCAAATCAGTATCGGCATATTTATCCTCGAGATAAACAACTTCTTTTATTCCTGATTGAATAATTGCTTTCGCACATTCATTGCAAGGAAAAAGCCCAACATAAATTGCACAGTCTTTCAAATCTTTACCCATACTATTCAAAATCGCATTGAGTTCTGCATGACAAACATAAGCATATTTAGTTTCCACATATTGTCCTTCTCTTTCCCAAGGCAATTCATCATCAGAACACCCTATTGGAAAACCATTATACCCAATTCCAATAATTTTTTTATCTTTATTAACAATACATGCTCCAACCTGCGTACTCGGATCTTTACTTCTTTGAGCAGACAATAATGCAATTCCCATAAAATACTCATCCCAACCAAGATAATCTTTTCTCTTCGAAATTTTATCTTTTGCAAAAATCTTACCAAACAATTCATAAACTTTTTTCTTAGTATCTTCTAAATTACTTTCATTTGAAATTCTATAATCTGCTTGTTTAATGCATACCTCAACAGCCTGTCCACTTTCCTTTTCGCCAATTCCTAAATCCCTATTATCAATAACAAGAAATTCTTCCCAAGTCTTAGGATCTTTTTCACGATTTCTTTCAACAACTCTCTTAAACCGAATTTCTCGCGAAGCATCAACAGCAACTAAAACAAAATTATCTAACCCCCTTAATTCCAAAATTTCCCCAGGATTTCTAATTCCATCCACAACAACATTAGCATAATTATTTTCCTTAATTTTTTTAACAACCAATTTGGCTAAAAAACCACTTCCCTCTTTTTCTCTCATTTCATTACCAAGATTTTGCAAATTCTCTCTAGTAACTTCAAGCCCCCTTTTATTACAAAGTTCTCTTAATTCATCACTTAAAGACAAATAAACAAATCCTTTTTCCTTAAGAAAATCTCCAACAACTCCTTTTCCAGACGCAAACGAACCAGTTAATCCAACTATCATCTCAAGACTAAAATGCCCATCTTTTAAACAATTGTTATTCTCCAACCTCTATTTCAAAGAAATCATAAAATTTATTAATCTAAAAATAATAAAACAATATGGAAGAATTAGAAAGAACATTTTTAGCAAAATACTTGCCAGAAGATTTGGGAAATTTTCCAAAAAAAGAAATGGCAGACGTTTTCATACCAAAAGATTCCCATCACCCCATTTTAAGAATAAGAAAAAAGGGTGATAAATTTGAAATGACAAAAAAATATCCAAAAACAAAAGGAGACAATTCAGTAATGATAGAAGAAACAATAATCCTTGATGAAAATGAATTTAATTCATTAAAAAACCTTGACGGAAAAGAACATTCTAAAACAAGGTACAAATATAATCATCAGGGAACAGAATGCGAAATTGATATTTATAGTAAAAACCTAAAAGGATTGGTGGTGATTGATTTTGAATTTAATTCAGAACAAGAAAAAGGTAATTTTGAAAAGCCAGAGTTTTGCTTGGCAGAAGTAACTAATGAAGAATTTATTGCCGGAGGATTTCTTTGTGGAAAATCCTACCAGGATATAGAAAATGAACTAAAGAAATATAATTACAATAAAATTACCTAAATCCTGTACTCCCAAAACCCCTTTCCCCCCGCGAACTATCCTCCAACTCTTCCACCTCTTCAAATTCAAATTTTGGATAAGGAATAATTATTATTTGTCCAATTTTATCTCCAATATCATATTCTTCTTCACCATGTTTGTAATAACGAATTTTCAACTCACCACGATAACCAGAATCCAAAACTCCAACAGAATTACACTGGCTTAATTTTTTATTTGAAATACTGCTTCGAGGAAAAATCAAACAAACATATCCTTCAGGAATTTCAAACGCTAAGCCTGTTCCATATTCAATAAAACCATTTTCAGACTTTTTCCAAACAGCATAAACATCCATCCCTGCATCATCTTCATAAGCATAACTAGGAATTGCCACATCCGAATTTAACTTTTTAATTTTAATTTTCATTTGCCTCTCCAGAAAAATCCAAACCTATCACACTCTTACCCCCACATTTTCAAAATAATCCTTAGCAATTTTCTTCAACTTTTCTAAATACTCCGGACTAACTTCGCCCTCTCTCTGAAAATTTTCATCAATCATTTTCCCAGAATTCTTAAAACCTTGCAGATAATAGTTTTTCATTTTCCCGCCAACAATCTCCTTTAACCAATCCATCATATTCTTCACCTCAGAAACAGAATGAAACTTTTCAACTATCGTAGTCCTAAATTCATAATTCCCAAAATCAGAAATAATCTTTATACTTTTTTCAATTCTATCAATAAAAACTTTTGAATTTACAACTTTCTCATACATCCCACGAGAAGCTTTAATATCCATCGCAATATAATCAACCAAACCTAAATCAATAATCTCATCCAACTTCTCAGGAAAACTTCCATTTGTATCTAACTTAATACTATAACCAATATCTTTAACTTTTTTCAAAAAATCCAAATCAAGATTTAAACATGGCTCTCCTCCTGTAATGCAAATCCCATCCAACTGCCCTCGACGTTTTTCCAAAAATTCCAGAATTTCAGAAGAAGAATATTCAGGTGTTTTACCAGCAGGCATAATTACAAGTTCAGGATTATGGCAAAAACCACATTTGAAATTACACCCATACAAAAAAATAGTGCACGCTACTTTTCCAGGATAATCAACTAATGTAGTTTTCTGCAAACCTTTAATTTTCATTTTAGCAATTTTCAACTCGGAAAACTTTCCTTTCATGCCACTCTGCTTGCTTCCCATCGTTCCACTGTTCCAAAGGACGCAAATAACCAACAACTCTTGAATACCTTTCGCATTTTGTCCTCGTCAAAGCAACCTTGTCTTGCATAAGTTTTTGTTCCATCTAAACCTCCTTAACCAAATTTAATTCACTATTAACTCCAATTTCCTTATCACACTTCGGACAATACTCCCAGTCGCCGGAAATATAACCGTGCTTAGGACAAATCGAAAAAGTAGGAGTCAAAGTAAAATAAGGCAGTCTAAATCTCTCAGCAATTTTTTTCACAAGAACTTTCACATTTTCTTTTTCAAGTTTCTCTCCAATAAAAGTATGAAACACAGTCCCTCCAGTATACATAGACTGCAATTCATCCTGCAATTCCAAAGCTTCAAAAATATCATCAGTATGATTAACAGGAAGCTGAGTAGAGTTTGTATAGTATGGCTTAGCACCTTCAACTTTTTCATTAGCAGCAATTATTTTTCCATACCTTTTCTTATCACTTCGCGCAAAACGATAAGTCGTTCCTTCTCCAGGAGTTGCCTCAAGATTGTAAATATTTCCTGTCTCTTCTTGATACTCCTCTAATTTCCCGCGCATAAAATCCAAAACCTTAACAGCAAAATCTTGCCCTTTTTTAGTCGTAATATTCTCTCCAGGAAGAAAATTCATAATACACTCATTCATTCCAAGCAATCCAATGGTAGAAAAATGATTTTTCCAATGCTCTCCAAATCTTTCATGCACAGTCCGAAGATAAAACTTAGAATAAGGATACAAACCCATCTGAGTAAAATTCTCCAGAGTCTTTCTTTTAATCTCTAAACTTTCTTTTGACAAATCCATCAAACCCTCTAATTTATGAAAAAACTCATCTTCATTTTGTGAAGTATACCCAAGTCTCGGCATATTGACTGTAACAACACCAACACTTCCTGTCTGAGGATTTGCCCCAAACAAACCCCCACCTCTTTTCCTCAACTCTTTCTGATCCAATCGCAGGCGACAATTATGTGTTAAAATTCCAGTAGTTCCAACAGTAAACATTGGTTTATTATTTTTAACTTCAAAACAATAGGCAGTATTCTTTTTTATTTTCTCAATGTTTTTTATTTTCACCCATAGTTTTTTATTTTTCTTAAACCAAACATTCCCATATTTCTTCCTATTTAACTGATAAATAAGAACAGAATAATTTGGCTCTTTTCCATATCTATTATCTCTTTCATCTTTCCAAACACAAGTTGTTGTTCCTAATGTGGCGGCCAGCATATTCAAACTTTCAACCATCTTTTTAGAGAATGTATAAATCCTGTTTCTATTGCCCCCATCAGTAGCATAATGCCCTTTTAGAACAGCAAGTCTGAATTCCTTACTCATACCAAATAATTTAGGCTTGTAAAATTTTTCTTTTTCTTTTCCCTCAATAAAATCTCTGCATAATCCAACTGCCGCCCTCGAATTAACTCTAAGAGTTACTAATTTGGATTTTTTGGATTCAGAAATATTACAATTAGCCCCAAAATATTTTTTAGAAATATTATACAATCGTGAAATTAATTCTTTTTTATAATGGCCTTCCAGTGAAAAGACAACACCAGTATCGCCATCAAAACTTCCATCTCCAGCATAAGCACCAACAAAAAACCCAAAATCTTCATTCCCATCTTCACCTTCATAAATATTTAATGAATAAGGGAGATATTCTCCAATTTTTAAATCATTTCCCTTGACAATTTTTTCAGAAGATTTTTCATTTTCTAAAACAAAATTAAGATGTTCAGAAGAGATTTTTATTTCATGACCATTTACTAAAGAAATTTTGATCATTTTTTGATCATTAAATGAATTAAATCTTCCTTTTACAAACTTCCCGTCTGAAAAAATATTATATTCTTCTTTTTTAGAACTCTTAAAAATATTTCTTATTTCGCCATATTCCAACCCTCTTCCTCTTGAAGATTTAATTAAAACCTTTTCCTCTCCTGCTATAGGGCACATACTCCTTGCATCCTCAGGTTTCATATCAGAATTTACAAAATTAGAAAAATAAGGAATTCCATATTTCGCAGTCATCTCCCAAATCGGTTCGTAATTAGAATTATCCCAATCAAAGTCTTTTGTAATATTATAAGTCGGAATAGGAAAAGTAAAAACCCTTCCAGACGCATCACCTTCAATCATAACCTCAGCAAAAGCCCGATTAAACATATCCATCTCTTTCTGAAACTCTCCATAAGTCTTATCCATCATTTTCCCTCCAATCACAACCGCCTCGTCTTTCATATAATCCGGAACTTTCAAATCCATAGTCACATTTGTAAAAGGCGTCTGAAACCCAACCCTCGTCGGAACAGCAAGATTAAAAATAAATTCTTGCATAGCCTGTTTCACATGCTCATAATCCAAATTATCGTAGTAAATAAACGGAGCAAGTAAAGTATCTAAATTTGAAAATGCCTGCGCACCTGCAGTTTCACCTTGAAGAGTATAAAAGAAATTAACCATTTGCCCAAATGCAGTCCTAAGATGTTTCGCAGGCTTTGATTCAACTTTTCCAGAAACACCCCTAAAACCTGTCACAAGCAAATCTTTCAAATCCCATCCAACACAATAAGCCCCCAAAGTCCCCAAGTCATGAACATGGATATCAACATTTTCATGCGACTTACGAATTGCTTCAGGGTAAATTCTTCTCATCCAGTAATTTGTAATTATTTTCGTCGCAATATAATTATTCAATCCTTGCAAAGAAAACCCCATATTGGAATTCTCTTTAACCATCCAGTCGCTCAAACTCAGATAATCATCAACTGCCTCGATAGTATCAAACAAGCCTTTAACACTTCTTAATTCTTCATGTGTCTTACGATAAAGAATATATGCCTTCGCAGTTTTCGCCTTTCCCTCTTCAATCAAAATTTTCTCAACCAAATCCTGAACCTCTTCAACTTCAGGAATACCTAACTCTCCGTATTTTTTATCAAGTTCAGAAACAACCATATTGCAAAGTCTTTCAGATTCTTTTTTATCATACCCACTTACAGACTTCGCAGCTTTCCAAATAGCTTCTGATATTTTATCCTTATTAAAAAGCACAATACTTCCATCTCTTTTTCGAATTTTTTTCACCATTATTCTTCCCACTTCAAATTTCCTGCAGTTTGATACTCTGTAACTCTTGTCTCAAAAAAATTCTTTTCCTTGTTCAAGTCAACACTTTGCGACATCCACGGAAAAGGATTCTCTCTCCCATACTGCTTTGGCAGTCCAATACTTTCAAATCTTCTATCAGCAATATATTCAACATAATCACAAAACTGCTCTGCATTAATCCCCAAAACACCCTCAGGACACGCCTCCCGCGCATAAATCTTTTCAAGGTCAACAGATTTCTTCATTAATTCAACCAATTCATTCTGAAATTCCTTATCCCAAATTTCTGGATTCTCTTGTTTAATTGTATTAATCAAATCTCTTCCAAAAGCAAGATGCAGACTCTCATCCCTCATTATAAACTCAAACTGCTCACCAATCCCTACCATCTTGTTCTGTCTTTTCAAAGCAAGCATCATCGCAAAACCTGCATAAAAGAAAATCCCTTCCATAATAATATAATACCCAATCAAGTCATGGACAAACCTCTTAATGTTTTCAATTCCTTTTGTCTCAAAATTCGGGTCAAAAATAGACTCGGTCAGATTAATAACAAAATCATCTTTTTCCTTTATCGACGGAATTGTCTTATACATATTATAAACTTCTTCAGGATCCAAACCAAGAGTATCACAACAGTAAATAAAAGTATCAGTGTGAATCGCCTCTTCAAAACCCTGTCTAAGCAGATACTGCCTACACTCTGGATTTGTGACATGCCGATAAACAGCAAGCACAATATTATTAGCAGTCAAAGACTCAGCAGTCGAAAAAAATCCAAGATTCCACATAATTAGTTTCCTCTCTTTCTCACTAAGCTTATCAGATTTCCACTGCTCAACATCATCTTGCATTGCAATCTCTTCAGGAACCCAATTATTCGCAACCCCATCTTTGTAATGCTGCCTTGCCCACATATATTTCATAGGCAGAATCTTATTCGGATCTGTTTTCGGATTATTTATTATCGCCATTTTAAAGTCTTAAATCTTTATCCCTCCACATGATACTTAAATTACAATCCTTACATTCCCAATATATTCTTGTCTTTCCATCTCTATGTTTCCTAATTGAATCAACATCCATATCTTTACCACATTTAGGGCATTTCAAAATTTCTTCATGTTCCATTATTGACACGCCTCACAATCAGGGTCAAGAAGACTGCAAATCTTTTTCACCTCAGTCGCACTACTTCCTGACAATTTAAAATCATTATTATCTTGCAACCTATTCATTTTCCCGCCAACAATACTTTTCGAATTTTTAATATCAATTGAAACAGGTTCTCCGCCAGAAGAATCACGAGTCTCAGAAGAAGCAGAAATCGGAATTGCCGACGGAGAACTAACCTGCGCATCAGGACTAACAACAGCACTTCCAACAGAACTCCTTTGAGAAGTAGAACCATACTTTGTCATGTCCAAAGTCGCCTTTTCAATTTGCGAAGCACCCAGACTTCTCAAATAATATGTGGTCTTTAAACCGCACTTCCACGCAGTCATATAAATATCCTGCAGTTTCTTTCCAGAAACACCTTTCATAAAAACATTATGACTCTGACTTTGGTCAATCCATTTTCCTCGCGCAGCAGTAATCTTAATCGCAAACTCAGGGTCAATATCAAAAGCCTCTTTATACAAGTCCTTAATCTCTTCAGGAATTCCTGCAATAGCCTCAAGATTTCCATCATAATATTTCAACTGATCTAACATATCCTGATTCCAAAGATTAAGATTTTTCAAATCCTCCACAAGATACTTATTTACAATTGTAAACTCTCCACTAATATTGGCTTTTACATAAATATTTTTATAAATTGGCTCAATACAAGGATAACACCCTGCAATATTCGCAATAGTCGCTGTCGGAGCAATAGCCATAACATTAGAATTCCTCATACCGTTTTCCTTTACAAAAGTTCTAAGTTCATCCCAGTTAAAACGAACATCCCGATTAACATCAACAGCAATCCCTCTTTCTTCTTCCAAAAGCTTAACAGTATCAAGCGGAAAAATACCCCTATCCCATTTACTCCCACTGTATGATTCATAAGTTCCTTTTTCTTTTGCCAGTTCTGAAGACGCAAGAAGAGCATAATAAGAAATAAATTCCATACTTTTATCAGCAAACTCCAGAGCAGCATCTGACTGAAAAGGAATCCTCTGCAAGAATAAAGCATCCTGAAACCCCATAATTCCTAAACCAATCGGACGATGTTTAAGATTAGAATTCTGTGCTTCTTTTGTCGGGTAAAAGTTAATATTCACAACATTATCAAGCATCCGAACAGCAGTCTTAACAGTTTTAGCCAATAATTCTCCGTCTATTTTTCCATCTTTAATATGTTTTGTAAGATTAACACTTCCAAGGTTGCAGACTGCAGTTTCATCAGGAGAAGTATTCAAAGTAATTTCTGTACATAAATTAGAACTATGAACAACACCTACATGGTCCTGTGGACTTCGAATATTACAAGGATCTTTAAATGTAATCCACGGATGCCCTGTTTCAAAAAGCATTGAAAGCATCTTCCTCCAAAGCTTAACAGCAGAAACAACTTTGTATTCTTTAATTTCTCCTTTTTTCGCTTTCTCTTCATATTCAATATATTTCTCCTCAAAAGCGTTTCCATACAAATCATGAAGCTCCGGAGTTTCATCAGGAGAAAACAAAGTCCAATCTTTATTTTCAGCAACTCTTTTCATAAATAAATCAGGAATCCAGTTAGCAGTATTCATGTCATGAGTTCTTCTTCTTTCATCTCCTGTATTTTTTCTCAAGTCAATAAAGTCTTCAAGATCATAGTGCCAGGTTTCCAAATAAGCACAAGTAGCGCCCCGCCGACGCCCACTCCTGTTAATCGCAACAGTTACATCATTTGCAATTTTTAAAAATGGAATAACTCCTTGACTTTCAATAAAATTACTTTTTATCAAAGCTCCTGTTCCGCGGATATAACTCCAGTCATTTCCAAGTCCGCCCGCCCATTTTGAAAGCTGTGCATTGTCGCCAAGACACTTGAAAATATGGTCCAAATCATCACTAACAGTCGTTAAATAACAAGAACTTAATTGTGGGTGAGCAGTTCCTGAATGAAACAGCGTCGGAGTAGAACTAACAAATCTCAAAGTTGAAAGAACATCATAAAATTCGATCGCCTTTTCGTTTTTACTCTCTTCATTAATTGCCAGCCCCATTGCAACCCTCATCCAAAACCCTTGGGGCATCTCCATTCTTTTCTTATCCTTCTTAATAAAATACCTATCATACAAAGTTTCAACACCAATATAATCAAAGAAATTATCCCTTTCAGGATTCAGATTTTGTGCAAGTTTATTTAAATCAAACTCCAAAAGTTTCCTGTCAAGCTGCCTGTTTTCAACAAGCAGTTGGATATTTTCAATAAATTTTTCCCTATATTTTAATTCAAAACTTTCATCATCAACAGACTCTCCAATAACTTCCTTGTAAAGTCTCTGAAGAAAAAACCTCGCTGCAACTTTACTATATGCTGGGTTTCTCTCAATAAAAGAAACAGTTGTCATCGCAAGCGCCCTGTCAATATCCTCGGTTGTCATCCCATCAAACATATTTTTGACAACACCATTTGAAATCAGTTCAGCAGAAACATCTTCTTCATAACCATTGATTGCCCTTTCAATTGTTCTTCTTAATTTGTAAGGGTCCAGCAAAATAGTCCGCCCATCTTTTTTCTTAATTGTAAGTTTTCCAAGAAGAGTTTTTTCAATTACCTTTTCTTTTTCCTGCTCCCGTGCTTTCTGCCTTTCAGAACGATACAAAATATAATGCTTTGCAACTTCAAAAAGTTCATTCCTCATAAGATGCTTTTCAACAATGTCTTGAATATTCTCAACATTTGGATATAAATCAACAAATCTTGATTTAATTTCCTCTACGATACTTTTAATCATTTCATCTAAATCTTCATCAGAGATTTTTCTGTCAGTCACACGAATCGCCCTTGCAATAGCATTCCGAATTCTAATCTCATCAAAATCAACAACATTCCCATTCCTTTTTACAACCATCAATTCACTCATAACTCTTCAACCTCCTTCTTAAAATCATCAATATCATGAAAATCTCGATAAACAGACGCAAACCGAATATACGCAACCTTGTCCAATCTTTTTAATTTCTTCATCACCATTTCACCAATTTTTCCCGCCTCAATTTCCTTTTTTTTAGCAAACAACTTTTTTTCAATTTCATTCACAATATTGTTCACTTCATCATGTCCAATATTCCTTTTTTCACACGCCTTGATTATGCCAAGGAACAATTTATCTCTATTAAATGCCTCGCGTCTTCCATCTTTTTTAACAACAAACCTTTCCAAAGGTTCAAGTTTTTCATATGTTGTAAACCGATTTCCACATGAAACACACTCACGCCGTCTTCTTATCGCCTCGCCAGAAAGCCGTTTATCAGTAACGCGAGTTTCATCTTTCTGACAAAATGGACATTTCATGAATTTTTAACATACAACATATTGTATGACAACCTCTTTTTTATACGTCTTATTGTATAAAACAATATTCTCTAAAAACAAGAACTATTTAAATATTTTGGTGATAGAATGATACTTTGATAATACCGTCGCTAAAATTATATTTGTAACAGCAATCATAGCAATACTTGAAAAGAACCAAAACAAAGTATAATACTCAACTTGAATAAAAGGAATACATGATTCATAAACACAATTAATATTTGCCGACGGTAAAGTAAAAAGTTTAACAATAACATACACAACCCCAATTTCAGCAACACTTAATTTCCACGCATCAACTCTTGTAAAACCAATTAACCACAACGCAAAAACAGAAAGTGGAATAGTAAAAATATGCTGTATAGTAATCAGTTTTGAAATCAACAGCCAATCACCAAAAAAATAATCTGTAATCCCCAACAAACTCTGCCCGAAAAACAACACATAAAAAAAATCAACTATCCAAATCAATGCAGGAAGAGCAAGAATATTTATCTGCGCAGCAAGAAGAAAATCATCCCTCATCAAAATCCCCAACCCAATCAAAACCAATCCAAGATAACAAAACCAAAAAATTCCTGCAGGATTTTCAACAAAAAGAGTATTAACAACTGCCCCAATTCCAAGCAATACAAAAAACACTCCCAAACTATTTAACAAATAATCTTTCCACCTCATAAAATCCAAACACAATTAAACTTTAAATATCTTAACAATATAATCTATAAAGCCCCTATAGTTAAGCCCGGATATAACACTTCCTTGCGGAGGAAGCATCCGAGGTTCAAATCTTCGTGGGGGCATTTAAATCTGATTTAAAGAAACCTTGGAAGAATAGTGGAAAGTGCAGGTTTTCAAGTAAATAGAAAAATTTATATAATATCACCTGATATAATAAGTATGGAATCAAAAACTATAAAGAAAAAAAGTTACATAGAAACAAATGATGTAGCTAGAAGCCCAACACTTCAAACAGTATTAATGGTTGAAAGATTCATAAAAGAAAACTCTGGAGAATACAAAAAAACCGATTTGTTCAAAAATCTTCCAAGAAAAGTAATGTGGCAAACTTTCCAAGTAATAATGGAATATTTAGAAGATAATTTAAGGATAGCTTATGATAACGAAGGATATACTGTTTACATTTGGAATCCAGAATTTGCAGCCAAGTATAAAAATAGGGATGATTTGAAATGGAAGGGATAGTAAAGTTTGGAGATGAAAAATTAAGGAAAGCATTTGAAGAACTAAAAGAAGTGGATAAAGATTTATATGAACAAATTGATAAAGCCACTGACGAAATTAGCAAAAACGTTTTTTGTGGACGGAACGTTAAGAAAAAATTAATTCCAAAAGAACTTATTCAGAAGTTTGGGTTTAACAACCTCTGGATTTATAATCTTCAGAGCGGTTGGAGGTTGCTTTATTCTGTTACCTCTCCAGACAAAATAGAAGTTCTAGCAATCGTACTTGATTGGATGAATCATAAAGACTATGAAAAATTGTTCAAATTTTAAGTATAATCAAAAATGCCAAGATGAAAATCACAACAAAATATTATGATAAACAAGGAAAGTTAAAACTTCTTAAGGATAAAGGCAAAGATACGGGCTCAACAATAAGACTCAAAAAATTAAAAAATGGAAAAGAATTTCCTTGCTGTGATTTTAAAGGAAAATGCACAAATATTGCTTATGCAGAAGTATATCCAATGGCAATGAAGAATAGCAAAAAGAAAGGATGGAGTTATTTATGCAGAAAACATTATTTTGAAGAAGAAAAAAGATTAAAGTGGAAACTTCCAGCTTGCTTAAAAGTTGAGTGGTAATTTCTGATATCGCAGGCGAAAATGTTGGGAGTTAATCCTTAGTGATTAAATATTCGTGGGGGCGTTAATCCTTTTCACAATACTCTCCATTCTCTATTCTGAATACTCTATTTCACAATTTCCAGCTTCAAACTCTCCAAAGGTATTCCTTCATATTGCCTTTTTGAAAGAGATTAAATCATCCCAAAAATCAATCCTGCAATAGTTGAATAGATTATAACTAATAAAATATAAACTATGGTTTTCTTTGTTCCTAAAACTTTCCTAACTACTAACATGTTTGGAAGACTTAAGGAAGGTCCAGCTAAAAGTAATGCAAGTGCAGGTCCATTAGCCATTCCTTTCGCAATTAAAGCTTGAAGAATTGGAATTTCAGTTAAAGTCGAAAAATACATAAATGCTCCAAACACCGACGCTATTAAATTCCCTAAAATTGTATTCTGCCCCACCAAATTTTGTATTAAAGTTTCTGGAAGCAAGGGCATTATAAATCCTGCAACAAAAACTCCTATAAACAATAAAGGCAATAACATTTTTGATATACTCCAGGTTTCATCAAGCCACTCTTTTGTGCTTTCCTTATGAAATTTGAATACAACTAATAAAACAACCCCTATCGCAAAAGAGAACATTAGAACATATTTAAAAAATTGATTTATTGATAAACCATTAACAACTAAAACCGCGATCATTAAACCAAAGAAAGTAAATAATACTTTTTTGGACATCTGGGTTTCTTTGCTTTCCTGCATAATTAATCCACCTTGTTCTGCTTTCTCTCTGAAGATAAATGCCATTGTTAAACCAACCAAAATAGAAAGCAGTATTGCAAAAAATATTCTTGCTAAACCTATTTCATAACCTAAAACTGACATCGTTAAAAAAATTGCAGCAATATTAATCGCAGGTCCGGCGAATAAGAAAGTTATTGCAGGTCCAAGCCCTGCCCCTCTTTTTCTAATTCCAGCAAATAATGGCAAGATTGTGCAAGAACATACAGCTAAGATTGCTCCAGAAACAGAAGCAGTAGAATAAGAAACAATTTTTTTAGATTTATGGCCAAGATATTTTAAAACAGCCTCCTTTTTTACAAAAACAGCAATTGCTCCAGCAATAAATAAGGCAGGAATTAAACAAGTTAAGACGTGTTTTTGAGCGTAGTCGTTTAGAAGAGAAAATGCAGAGAGAATTGAGGTTTGAAACCAAAAGGAATTCGCAGGAATAAAATACAAAATTCCAAATACTAAAACTATCCAAAAGAGCATATAGAAATCTTTTCTTTCCATTTTTATTTAAAACTCTTTTTAATTATTCCAAGCAATTTTTCTTCGCTTTCAGGCATACCCACATTAGCAACTTTTCCGTCTATAACCAATACAGGACTTCCCATAACTCCAAGTCCAATTAATTCATTAATATCTTTAGAATATTCAACTTCTGCCTTAATTTTGCCTTCATCTTTAAGTTTTACAATCCATTGATGAAATTTTGTGCATGTTGGGCATCCTGAACCTATAACTTTTATTTTCATTTTTTATTTCCTGATTTCGCTCTATCTTGAATTCCCAAAACAACTAAATCTTTTTCTGCTTTTATTCCTCTTATTTCATCTTTTTTTATGTAAATACTCTGATTTTTTGTTAAAGTATGTTCTCCATTTATATCTGTAAAAATTCCTTTTCCCTCAAGAACATTTAAGAGAACAGCATAATCCTCTTCATGAGGCAGAATCCCAACTCCTTTTTTCAAACATATCAAAGCAGCATGAAATCCTTTAACATTAAGAAAATGTCTTTTTATTGGTTTTTCATCCGAAAAAACAATTTTTTCATTTAAGTCATAAGTTTTCATTAGCAACAACCTCCACATCCACATTTAGATTCTGAATTTTCCTCATCTTTTTTAGGAGCACAATCTATTGAACAAGCACTTTGATCTGCACAACAAAGTTCTTCTCCTTCTTCTTTATTTTTTTGTTCCATTTTAAATATTGATAGTTATCAATATTTAAATCTTTTGTTTAAATCCAACCCTCTCAACAACATTAACCGTTTATTATCTTCTCAACTCTCTTCTGAATATTTTTTCCATACCTATTTAAATATTTTTTTAATTTCTTTTTATCAATTTTTTTCCTTATCTTTTTAACAACTTCGTCACTCATTTTTTGATTAAAAACAACCATATCAATAAATGTCTTTTCTAAATCTGAATAAGGCAAATAAAAACTTCCTTCTTTTTGCAAATCAAATCCAAAAAAATATTTTTTATCAATATTTCTTATAAGAATATTTGAACCCATAACATTTCTTATTCCTCTTCTAACCTTTTTGCTAGTTAAAATTACTGGGATAGTTTCCTGTTCCCAAATTTCTAAAAAACTTAAAGCACTTTGTAATCCTAAATATGCTGGTTTGAATGCAAATACTGCTAAAGAACTTTCAGGATGTTTTGTGTAAATCCCCTTTCCAATTTTATATATTTTACCTGATTTAATCAAGTTGAAAACTAAAAGCTTTGCATAATTGCTCTTTTTCTTTACCCCAATAATTCTTTCTATAGAATTAAAATCCACAACAGGACTTTTATCAAAGAGCTTTTCAATTTTTTTTAAATATATTTGTTTTCCCATTTTCTTCTTATGTATTGAATCATATCTTCAGAAGAAGGAACAATCCCTTCAAGCAAAATAACTTTTAAATCTTCTTCATCAAGAGGTTTTTTATAGTTTTTAATTAAAATCTCAATATCTTTTATGGCCCCCATATCTTTAATTTGTCTTAACAAAAAGAAAATATCCCACAAGTCCCTTATCTTCAATCTCTTTAAATAAGTGTTTGTTTTTTCAGATAAGAATTGTTCCAAAGTTAAACTATATATTGAAATAAAATTCCCATCAGACATTTCATAGTCAACTAAAACTCCCTGAATTCTTTGAAAAGTTGCTTCCAATCTAACTGAAGTTCTGTCTAAAACCAATTCAGAATAAACACTATTCTCAGAAATTTTCTTTTTTGTAATTTCAAAACCTAATTTTTTTAAGTTTTCAAAAATTAGCTCAATCTTTTTTAAATTCTTAGGAAAATAAAAATCTAAATCCTCTGAAAATCTTTTTCCATTATAGCATCTCCAAATCGCAGTCCCGCCGTGTAAAATCGCATTATTTATTACAGAATAAACTTCTTTTACAACAAGATCTTGAGCATAAGCTATCTTTCTATGAGATTCTCTTTTCAGTCTGGCTTGTAAAGGTATTTCCATACTATCTACAAAGGTTATGTGTTTATATATCTTTCGTTAATACCAATTTTATGCTTAATCTTCTTAAACCCAAATTCTCCAACTATAATAAACCCCAACAATAACAAAAA
>CAZHOH010000012.1:0-22260 GCA_964534185.1 Candidatus Woesearchaeota archaeon
CTTGCTCTTTCAGAATTAAATCCATTAACAAATTCATTATATCTTTCTTGTTCTTTTTTAGATAAAGCCCTATAACCGGGACTATGAGATTCAATCATTTCAATAATTCTTCTATCTTCATCTGAAACCAATCTTCCAGCATATTCTACCATAAATTTATCAAAATTTCCGATTTTATAAATCTTTCTATAAATAACCATTATAAAATAATTACAAATTAAAAAGACAAGAATTAAAAAACATATTAACTATCAACTAAAATGAACACAGAAGAAATAAAAAAAACAAAACAAGCAGGACAAATAGCAAAGCAAGTCAGAAATTACATAATCCCTCTGATAAAAAAAGACATGCTTCTTTTAGAAATAGCAGAAAAAATAGAACAAAAAATCAGCGACTTGGGAGGAAAACCAGCTTTCCCAACAAACCTCAGCATAAATGAAATCGCAGCACACTACACTCCAGAACATAATGACGAAACAAAAGCAAACGGAATTTTAAAAGTAGACTTTGGAGTTCACATCGATGGATTCACAGCAGACAACGCAGTTTCAATAGACTTAGAAAACTCGCAAGAAAATAAACAACTCATAAAAACTGCACAAACCTGCCTCCTAAATGCAATAAACCAGGCAAAAAAACAGCCGACACTAAATCAAATAGGAAGAGCAATCCAGGAAACAGCAGAGCAAAACAACTTCACACCAATAAAAAACCTTTCAGGACATCAAATCGAACAATACGACTTGCACGCAGGTTTAACAGTCCCAAACTACGACAATAGAAACAGCACAATCTTAAAAGACGGACTTTATGCAATAGAACCCTTTGTAACAACAGGAAAAGGAAAAGTAACAGAAGGAAAACCCTCAGGAATCTATCAGCTAATATCAAAAAAACCAATAAGAGACTCGACATCAAGACAAATCCTAAACTACATAGAAACCGAATACAACACCCTCCCGTTCTGTTCAAGATGGCTAGTAAAAAAATTCGGCACAAGAGCATTAACCTCATTAACACTTTTAGAAAGAGCAAACATCATTCACCAATACCCACAACTAATCGAAGAATCAAGAAACAAAGTCGCGCAGGCAGAACACACAATCCTCATCCACGACAACAAACTAGAAGTAACAACAGAATAATCCAAACCTTAATAAAATCCAATCCCTCTATTTCACCATGTTAAAACTCTACAACACACTAACAAGAACTAAACAAGTATTCAAACCAATAAAAAAATCCCACATAAGCATTTACTCCTGCGGCCCAACAGTCTACTCCTACCAACATATTGGAAACATGCGAAGCTATATTTTCGCAGACATTCTAAAAAAAACTCTTGAATTCAACAAATACAACGTACTCCAAATCATAAACGTAACAGATGTCGGACACTTAACAAGCAACGCAGACACAGGTGAAGACAAAATCGAAAAAGCCGCACTCTCACAAAACAAAAAAGCATCTGAAATAGCAGACTATTACTTCAACATTTTCAAAAAAGACCTAGAAAAACTAAACATCTCATTCCCAGACGTCTGGCCAAAGGCATCAGAACACATAGACGAACAAATAGCACTAATAGAAGAACTAGAAAAAAAAGGCTACACCTATAAAACAAGCGACGGCATTTATTTCAATACAGGCAAATTCAAAGACTACGGCAAATTAGCAAAACTAAACATTAAAGGACTTCAAGCCGGAAAAAGAATCTCTCTAGGTGAAAAGAAAAACAAAACAGACTTCGCACTCTGGAAATTCTCAAAACAACCAGGCAAAAGACAACAAGAATGGGACTCTCCATGGGGCATCGGATATCCTGGCTGGCACATAGAATGTTCAGCAATGTCGACAAAATACCTAGGACAGCCATTCGACATTCACACAGGAGGTGAAGACCACATCCCAGTCCACCACACAAATGAAATAGCACAAAGTCAGGCAGCAACAAACAAAAAGCTCGCAAACTTCTGGCTCCACGGCGCGTTCCTTACATTCAAAAATCAAAAAGTCAGCAAAAGCAAAGGTGGACTATACACAATCTCAGAACTCGAAGAACAAAACATAAACCCTCTTGCATTCAGATACCTCGCACTCACAACCCATTACAGAAAACAGCTTGACTTCTCAATCAAAAAACTCGAATCAGCACAAACATCCTACAAAAGACTAAAAGCTCAAGTCCTAAACCTAAAAGACGACGAAAAAACAAACAAAAAATACCTAAACGAATTCACAAAAGCAATCAACGACGACTTAAACATCCCAAAAGCTATCCAAGTCCTAAGAAAACTCCTAAACGATAAAAAAGCAAAAGGCAAATTAGAAACAATAAGACAAATAGACAAAGTCCTCTCACTAAACCTCACAATCAAAGAACACAAAAAAATCCCAAAACAAATAACCGAACTCGCAGAACAAAGACAGAAAGCAAGAAAAAACAAAAACTTCGCAAAATCCGACGAATTAAGAGAAAAAATTAATAAACTCGGTTATACTATTGATGATACTCCGCAAGGACCAATAATAAAAAAGAGGTAAGAAAAATCGCAGTTCAATTTGACTATATAGCACCAAAAAATTGGAAGCCAAAAAATCCAGATGAAAATTATGTAATTACATTAATAAAACTAGAAATAAGCAAGAAAGCAGTCCGTAAAGCAAAATACGCACACTCTAAAAAAACAAAATTCTCTTACAAACACTTATTCGAAGAAGCAGCAGCAACAGTTGCAGCAGAATCATCAACAGGCACATGGACAAAAGTCTACGACGGTCCAGATTCAGGAATTCCAAAAGCAAAGCAGGAAAGAGCACTAGCCTTTGACTTAGATTACAAAAACAAAACCTTCAAAGTCGCATACCCAATAACACTTTTCGAACTTGACAACATCTCAGGGTTACTAGCAGGAATCGTCGGCAACATAGCAGGCATGAAAATGGTTTCAGGCATGAGAATCTATGACATTCGCCTCCCGAAAAAAATGATTAAAAAATTCCCAGGTCCTGCATTCGGAGTCTCAGGAGTAAGAAAATTCCTCAAAAAAGCAAAAGGCCCATTAGTCGCAACAGTCCCAAAACCAAAAATAGGTAGAACAGACAAAGAACAAGCCCATTTAGCAAAAATACTTTTCACAAGCGGACACGGAACATACGACGGAATTAAAGACGACGAAAATCTTACTAACTTAGAATTTAACAACTTCAGAAAAAGAGCAGAACTAATAATAACAGAAATGAAAAAAGCAGAAAAACAAACAAAAAACAAAAAATTCTACCTATGCAACATAACCCACTCAAATCTTGAGAAAATGGAGCAAAACGCAAAATACCTAAAAAAACTAGGCAACGATTTCATGATGATTGATGTTATAACAACTGGCTTTACAGCAGTCGATACAATGCGAAGAAAAAACCTAGGACTTGCAATTCACGCACACAGAGCAATGCACGGATTCATAACACGGGACAACTCACCAGGAATCGACAAAACCAAAGGTGAACTCTACGGCTTCTCAATTTCAATGATAGTATTGGCAAAACTTTTCAGACTCTTAGGTGTTGATTCATTACACGGTGGCTCACCTCTTGCAAAAATGGAAGATTATGGAGAAGCAGAATACATCCAAAAAGTCCTGCAGGAAAAAAATCTAAAACCTCACAATAAAATCCCAACTCTCGGACAAAACTGGCATCACATAAAACCAGTAATCATGACAGCATCAGGCGGACTACACCCTGGCGACTTTGAAACAGTTCTCGACAAACTCGGACAAGACATACTAATACAATGCGGCGGCGGACTTCTCGGACACCCTCAAGGAATTGAAGCAGGAGTAAAAGCAATCGAGCAGGCAAGAGAAATTTACGAAAAGAAAATCTCTCTAAAAAAATTCGTAAAACAAAACCCCGAATCAGAACTTGCAGCAGCAGTCGCACAATGGGGATACGGTCCTAAAATTGTTTATTAAAAATCCCAATAACAACAAAAACCAATAACACAAATTTTAAAAGCCTCCTTCTTTATCCTAATTCATGGTAAAAAAACACAATCCAGAAGAATACGAAAAATACCGATGGTTCCAGACTTCCAGCAGAAAACTTGTCATTGGCGGAAAAAATGCAGAACAGAACGAAGAAATAGTAAAAAATGTAATTGAATCAGGAAAAAATTTAACAGTAATGCATACAAAACATCCTGGCAGTCCGTTTGCAATAATCAAATCAGAATCCCCAAACAAAAAAGACATTGAAGAAACAGCAATTTTCACAGGATGCTTTAGCAGAGCCTGGCGCGAAAAAAAGAAAAAAACCTCTGTGGACATTTTCAAAATAAATCAAGTCTATAAATCAAAAGGCATGAAACCAGGAACTTTCGGAGTAAAAAAACCAATCGAAACAAAGACAATAGAATTAAAATTATACCTAACAACACAGCTGGGAAAAATACGTGCAATCCCTCAGGAAAAAAAGAAAGCAGTATGCATAACACCTGGTAACACCCCAAAAGAAAAATTAGCAGAACAAATTGCAGTAAAACAAGAAATAAATCTCAATGAAACAATTCAGGCACTTCCAACAGGAGGCTCACAAATATGCAGTTAATCTCATCAATCCAAATCGGAAAAAAAGGAATTTCAGAAAACCTCATAGAAACCCTAAAATCGCACTTCAAAAACCACCAAAACGTAAAAGTAGTCTTTTTAAAAAACTCTGTTCGAGACAGAAAAAAAATAAAAAAACATGCTGAAGAAATCATAGAAGAACTAGGAAAAAACTACACTTACAGAGTTTTAGGTTTTACAATATTCATCAAAAAATGGCGCAAGCCAAAAAGACAATAACCGGCTTTGGTGAAACCATTATAAATTAGGATATTACGCAATTTCATAATTCAATACCAATTCGGGAGGGAGGGTTAATGGGGGATGGTGGTGGGAAATGAAATTGCGTTTCAAAAAAGGATTTCACCAAAGCCCAATAACCAAAACCTTATAAACCTCCTCAACCAAATTAAATCAGGTTAATCGTATAAACGATTCTATCTCTGCAAAGAGAGCCAAACTAAAATGAATATATACAACATTTCACACAGAGAACTAAACAATAAACTAGCTGAAGAACTAAAAAAAATCCCCGAATTCGCACAACCAGAATGGAGCATTTTTGTAAAATCATCAGTGGCAAGAGAACGTCCTCCTGAAGACCCAGACTTCTGGCAAAAAAGAGCAGCAAGCATTCTAAGGCAAATTTACATAAAAAGAACAATCGGAGTAAATAAATTAAAACCGCGATACGGTGGAAGAAAAAATCGAGGCGCAAAACCCGCGCGTTTCAAAAAAGGCTCAGGAAAAATAATCAGGACAATTCTAAACCAAGCAGAACAAGCAGGACTCATAGAAAAATCACAGTCAAAACCAGGAAGAAAACTTACGCAAAAAGGTAAATCTCTAATTGAAAGCATAAAATGAAACCAAAAAGACAGAATCAAAAAAAGATAAAACTCCAAAAAGCAAACAAAAGAACAAAATGGGCACCTTTTTGGGTTGTAGTAAAAAAATTCGGACAAGGTAAAAGAGTTCACCCTTCAACAACAACAAGAATAAGAAGAAACTGGAGAATCACAAAACTAAAAATTAAACCAAGAAGAATCAAAAAGAGGCACCTAGGTTAAATGGCAAAAAAACAAGTCCCAAATGAAAGAGAATATATAATCCCTCTTAGACGTGAAATCCTAAAAGTCCCTCGACACAAAAGAACACCAAAAGCAGTAAAAGCAATCAAAAAATTTTTAGCAAAACACATGAGAGTTCCAGAAAGAGACACATCAAAAATCAAACTTGACAAATATCTAAATCAAGAACTATGGTTTAGGGGAATAAAAAATCCTCCTGCAAAAATAAAAGTAAAGGCAAAAAAAGAGGGTGAACTAATAAAAGTCGAATTAGTAGAACTTAAAGACAAACTAAAATACAAAAAACAAAAAGAAGAAAAAAGAGAACAAGAACAAAAGAAAGTAAAAGAACAAAAAAAGAAAGCACAGGAAGAAACACAAAAAGAAAAAACTGAAGAAAAAACTGAAGAACAGCAAAAAGAACAGGACGAAAAAGAAAAATCTTCAGAAATAGCAAAACAAGAAAAAGCAGAAATGCAGGCAAAAGAACAAAAACATACTTCAAAACAACAAAAAGAAAAAAGGCAACCAATAAGAAAAACTATGCAAAAATAAACAATAGTTAAGTTTAAATACAAAAAACCTTTCTAAATAAAAACTGAAAGGAGGTTTCTATGAAAGAGTTAAAAAGATACACAAAACTCACTAACAGGATAATCCTCGGATTGTTAATGTTAGTACCAGGACTCCTGAAAATATTCGTAAACACTCCAGAAGGTGTAACAGGAATGTTATCAGGATTTGGGTTTCCAGCACCCGCATTTTTAGCATGGGTTCTAATAATCTCAGAAATAGCCTTTGGAATCGCAATACTTGCCAACTATAAAATTAAGTATACTGTAATTCCTCCAATGATAATATTATTAGGGGCAGCATTTACAGCTAATTGGGGAAGCTGGCCAAGTTTCTTACTACATATAGCAGCAGTTGCAAACTATGGAGTACTTGGAGCAGAAGCTTATACAAAAAAATCCGAAGAATAATCCGAAAACAATTTTTAATTTATTTTCTTTCTTATTATAATGAAAAAACTCGTAATCATAGGTGGAGGAATAGCCGGCTCAAGAATAACAACAGCACTAGAAAAAACAAAAGTAATAGAACTCCGCGAAATCATAAGATATAAAATCCCATTCTGGCAATTAATCCTATGGATATAGAAAAAATAAAGACTCAAAGAACAATCAAAGAACTCCTAGACTTCTCAATAATAAACATCGACAAACCTTCAAACCCAACAAGTTTTGGAGTTGACACAATAATAAAAAAAGAATTATGCTTAACAAAAACTTCTCACTTTGGAACACTCGACCCGAGAGTAACAGGTGTACTTCCAATTTCTTTAAACCGCGCATGCAGACTAATGAGCCACTTCACAGGAAAAAACAAAACTTACATCGGAGTAATGCGCATCCACAAAGACATTCCATTAAAAGAACTAAACCAAAAAATAAAACCTTTCATAGGAGAAATCTCACAACTCCCCCCAATAAAATCCCGAGTAAAAAGAGAACAAAGACAAAGAACAATACACTCCTTCAAAATACTCGAAAAATCAGAAAAAGACATATTATTTGAAACAGAAGTTCAAGCAGGCACTTACATAAGAAAACTAATCCATGACATTGGCAAAAAAATAGGAGGTGCTCACATGCTCGAACTAAGAAGAACAAAAGCTTCAATCTTCGAAGAAAAGAATTCAATAAAAATCCCAGAATTCATAAAAGCAGTTGAAGAATATAAAAAAGGAAATGAAACACCCCTAAGACAAACCCTAATACCTGCAGAAATAATTTCCCAAGTCCTAAAACCAATCCAAGTAAAAAAAGGAATAAACAAACTCTACCACGGCTCGCCTTTATACAAAGAATTCCTAGAAAAACAAATTAAACTCCCAAAAGATGAAAAAATCGCAGTTTTCGACAAAAACAAATTCATAGGAATTTACAAAATAACAAATGAAAAAGAAATTTTAGCAAGACCAGAATTCACACTTCAGCCAATAAAAAATGAAAACAAATAACTCAAGATTATGTGAATACTTTGAAAAAACAAAATACAGAAGTGGAAATTTCTTATGTAACAAGAATTGTCCATATTATGAAAAATCAGATAATACATGTCCAACAAAAGGGTTAGTCTTTGCATCAGTAGATCTTAATTTTGAAGAAAATTTAAAACAAGAAGAATACAGGTCTGAAAAAAGCATGAAAAACTTAGAAACTTCAGTTTTATAGAATAATTTATAATACTCCTTAATTTCTAAAATGTATGAGAGAATTCATTTATTTTTCAAATAAGGCGCGTACATCAGGAAACTTCAACCTTAACAATTTAATGGACGCAGGAAGAATGGATATCGCAATTCATGTCCTAATCCACACAATCTTCCTCTCACACAAAATTCGTCCAGACACAAAACTCCACCTAGTCTTTAACGGCCCCCCAACCCCTCCCAAACACCTTGAAATTTTCCCTCAAGGAAATAAATCATCAGGTTCAATCACTCTTTCAAAAAAAGACGTAGCAAATCTATTAAAAAAAATGCTCTACAAAGGAAAACCAAATGAAAAAACCCAAATAGAACCAGGCTACGAAGTTGAAAAAAAATCTTTATTCAAAGTAATAGAAAATTTGCAAAATCAAAATAAAAAAATTTATATCTTGGACAAAAAGGGAAAAGACATCAGAGAAATAAAATTCGAACAAAATCCCGTATTCATTCTCGCAGACCAGAATGGATTTCCAAAAAAAGAACTCAAAAAACTAAAATCATTAGGAACACCAATCAGCGTCGGCAAACCAGTATACTTCGCAAGCCAGGTTGTAACAATTGTCAACAACGAACTAGACCGACAGGGAATTTAACTATCTAAATTCTTATAAATACTTTAAAACAAATAAAAATATGAAACGTAGTGCAGTTATAGCAGTTGTAAATTATAAATGACAAATTCTTCTAGGTAAAAAAAGATCTGACTCTCCAAAAGTTTTAGCAGGAGAATGGCACATTCCAGGAGAAGGTCCTGAAGAAGACGAATCAGATAAAGAAGCAATAATCAGAGGATTAAAAGAAGAAGCAGAATTAGAAGTCAAAGTCGGAAAATATCTTGAGAGCACTATAACTCCAACAAGTAAAAGAGAAGCAAAATGGTACGAATGCTTTGCACAAACAAGGCAAGTAAGTCCCTCAAATGATTTGCAAGATATTAAATGGATTCCAAAAAATCAAGTATTAGAATACTGTGCATCTCAAGTAACCTCCTGGCCTAAAAATATACAAGACTATTTCAGATAATCACAACTTCTTTCTAAATTTATCAACATCCCTTTCATCAATCTCTGGAAAAGTCAAAGAAACAAAACTACACTTCTTACATTTATATTTATTCTTGCCAGCATAATGCCAAAACATACCAGAAAACTCATCCTTGCTAATTTCTTCAATATCCCGACTTCCACACTTCGGACAAATCTTAATTTTCATAAATCAAATCTTCTTAACATCAGCAGCAATCTTATTAGCATCCTTGCTTATTGCCTCAAGCGCATCATTAACAGCTTTCTTAGCAGTCTTACCTTTTGTCTCAACTCTTAAAATGCACGGCTCACTCGGATGCTCACGCCTCCAAGCAGCAAAAATAACATCACTATCCTTATGCAAATACTCTCTCAAAATTTCCGCAACTGTAAGATTACCAATCTTAATTTCAAGCTCATTCTTAACATCTTTCAAAACTTCAATTTCCATATATTAGAATTCAAATAACACCTTATAAAGTTTTTGTTTTAAACCTTATCCAAATCATCAACAAATTCAACCTCCTCTTCATTAGAACTATCTCTCTTAAACCTTAAATCCCCAGTCTTCATTTCAAAAGGATTTATCTTATCCAGATTAACCTCTTTCCCAGGAACATTTGCCTTAACCTCTTTAAACAACTGAATACCTAAAAATTGCTCTAACTTGCTAACAAACTTTGAATAATCATCAGGCAGTTTCCCCTTTTCAGCCATCTCAACCAAAACAACTGGCTCTGCAACAGACTCTGCCAATTGCTTTTGAGAAATTTTTTTCATCCTTCGCGCATGCTGGATATGCCAATGAAAGTTATGCACCAAATCATCCCTCTCGCCCTCTTTCAAATTCTGAACAACAATCTCTTTCAAATCATCATCCTCTTTACTCGACATTTTAGGATTACTCTCAATCAACCTTTCACGAACACTCTTTCTCTTATCAACCTCATCCAAATGGAACTCATCAGGCCTCTTAATCACCGGCAGATTATTCTTATCAGCACAAAATCGACAAACCCTGACAATCTGCGCATCACTAACAGCCTCAACTAAATGCGCATCAACTCCACAAATCGAACAATCTCCTCTCATAAAAAAACCACAGAAACACCCTTTTTATTATTTTTTATACTACTCTAAATACTTTTCAATTTCTTCTTTAGAAGAAATATTCGTAATCAAATGCTCTTCATTAACAAGAATAGAAGGAAATTCATCCACACCATAAACATCAAGCAAGTAATCCAAAGAAGAAATCTCAGAATCAACAGCAATAGGAATTAAAATAAGCTCTCCACCTTTATCTTCTTTCAAATCTCTTAAAACTCTTGAAAAAACAACCTGCTCAGATTTAACTCCAATATCTTCAGTATCATAAACATAAAAATAAACAACACTATCAATATTGCATTCTCCTTCAACATCAATAACATTCATCCAAAGAATAGTTCTCAATAAATCATACTTACGATGAATACTTTTCAAAGACTGCGTTATTTTACTAGACTCATCATACTTTTCCAAAACTCTCGCTTCATTATAAATCCTATCAGCAAATTTTAAATTAGCTCCAACCAAATTATCGCAGGAAAAATTTCCAGCTTCAGGAAGTTTAGATAAAGCAAAAGCATCAAACAAAGCAATCTCAGATTCATAAAAAAGAATATTTGATTCATCAACCCTCATCTGTTCAAAATAAATTCCGATAACAATTCCCAAACTAAAAACGAGTATTGTCACAAAAAGTGCCTGCCAAAAAACATGCTTCTTACTTTGCAAAATCACCATGAGTAAGTCCCCCTTAGATATTTATATGATGAAGTAATTAATATCACTGGATAAAGAGTCATATAAACCACACTATAAAAAAGTATTGTAATCAAACTCTCCCTGCCGCGAACTCTTTCATTAACAAAATACAAAGCAAAAAGAATAAACAACAATCCTGCCAAAAACAGAATAATACCAAAAAAATGTAAAATCGAGGGATTTAAATTAATCTCTTGCAAATTAACTATCGCAGAACCAGTAATAAGGGAATATTTAGTAGCAAGATAATTCAATAAAAATCTCTTGGATAATCTATAAATAAAAATACTCAACCCTACAATACCTAAAAGTAAGGAAATAGAAAAAAATGGAAGAATAAAAAAACCAAGCATACCTTTTCTAAAAAAATATTTCTTATACTTCCACATAGTCTGAAAACCCCCGACATTCCATCTTATTCTTTGCTTAAACCATCTCTTAAAAGTATGAGGTGCAACAGTTGTAACAGCAGGCAAAAAAGAAAACCTAACTCTATAACCTTCAAAAGCCAATCTCCAAGTAACCTCAATATCTTCGGTAATATTTTTAGTATCAAAACTACCAACATCCATTAAAATTCTTTTATTATAAATAGCCAAAGGCCCAGGAGTAACATAAATTGCATCCAAAAAACCCAGCATCTTTCTAGTAAAAGCAATAACTTTATACTCAATAGACTGTAGTTTCTGAATAAATGTCGTCGGATTTCGCACCAAAATCCTCGTGGTAACTGCAGCAACTTTAGGTTCTTCTAAAAAACCAACCATTTTTGAAAAAGCATCTTTTGAAGGAAAGCTATCAGAGTCAACAACCGCAACCAATTCCCCTTTGGCAATTTTAAGTGCCTGATTTAAAGAATCTGCTTTTCCAGAATTCTCTTTATCTAAAAGTCTAACCTTAAAATACCTCTTCTCAAGCATTTCTCCAATCTCTTTTGTTCTGTCCTTACTCCCATCATTAATAACTATAACCTCGAGAATATTAGAATAATCTGAATTCAAAATGCTTTTAACAGTATCTTCAATACTCTCCTCCTCATTATAAGCCGGAACCAAAACACTCAAAGAAGGTTTTTTCTCCAACTCAGGAAAATCAAACATCTCATGCCGATTACCTACAAAAGTAAGAATAAACAAAAACAAAAAATACAAAGCTATAAACATATAAGTCAAATAAATTGCTGTCAAAAATTCAACCATTTTCTCCCTCAAAATTCAAACTATCTCCTTTTTTCTCAACATTAAAATAATCATAAAATTCCTCACTCAAACTTAATTCCTTAGTCCTCCCGACTTTCCTGCTCTTCAACAACCCTAATTCAACAAACCTCTTAATATGCTCATAAGACTTATTCCCTCTAATCTGCACAATCTTCGCCTGAGTAATCGGCTGTTTATATGCGATTATCGCAAGAGTCTCCTGCTCAGCTTTTGAAAATTCATTACTCCCCCCAGCAAGTTTATTCACAATATCTCGATGCTCCCCCCGAACATCCATTTTCCACATATCTCCTTTATTGACAATCTCAATCGCAGATTTATCATCATATTTCTCAGCCAATTTCCCAAGAGTCTGATTAAGCAAAATAGGATTCAAATCAGTCAAAGCCACCAACTCCTGCGTCGAAACAAACTTCCCAGAAATAAAAAGCGCAGCCTCAACCTTCTTAAAATTTTCAATATCTCGCACTTCGTCAAGCTCCTCAGCAGTCTGCTTCCTTTCAAATTCTTCCATAAAACTAAATAATTTCAAGATTTAAAAAACCTATGAAAACAAAAAAAAAGAAAAATAAAAAAATTAACCTTATCTGAACATACTTATCCCCAAATCTTCTGAAACACTATGCTTCAAATCCTGAGACTCGTATTGCTGTTTCCCAAGCACATAAGGAGATGATACTCCAGTCATTATCGTAATCACTCTAATTCTCCCTTCAAACTCTTTGTTAATACGGGCTCCAATAATAACCTGCGCTTCAGGATTCAAATTCTCAGTAACAAGTCTTCCAATGTTGTCAAACTCTTCAAGTTTCATATCAGGTCCACAAGTAATATGAATCAAAGCACCAGTTGCACCCCTATAATCAACATCCAACAAAGGATGAGTCAATGCTTGCCTAACTGCCTGGTCAACCCGCGCAGAACTGGTATCTTCACCAATTCCAATAACAGCAACATCGCCGTTCTTCATAATCGCAGACACATCAGCATAGTCAAGGTTAATTAATGAAGGCAAAGTAATTGTTTCCACAATTCCTTGAATCATTGTACTAACCAACTCATTCGCAACTGCAAATGCCTGCTCCATAGGCAGATTACCTGCAATATCAACCAATCTATTATTGTCAATTACAATACAGGTATCAGATGCTTCTCTCAATTCTTGCAAACCAAATTCAGCCTTGTCAATTCTTGACTTTTCACACTCAAAAGGCATTGTTGTAACACCAATCACAACAGAGCCTGATTCTCTAGCCATCTGAGCAACAACAGGCGCAGCACCAGTTCCGGTTCCGCCCCCTTGTCCAGTTATCACAAATACCATATCAGAACCAGAAACCATTTTCTTAAGTTCAGACACAGACTCCTTAGCTGCTTCTCTACCCTTCTGAGGATAGCCACCACAACCAAGCCCTTTTGTCAACTCCTTACCAAGAAGAACTTTCTCATCGCACTTAGTTATACTCAAATGCAAAGCATCAGTATTCAACCCATAAACTGTTGCACCAGTCAATCCCTTATTGTAAAGCCAAGTTACTGCATTACATCCTGCTCCTCCCACACCAAAAACTTTAATGTTAGCCTTTCCAGCTTTCAGTTCATTAAAATTAATACTATGAGACTCAGCATTTTGAACTGCCTCTTTTGCAAAATCTAAAACCATATCTTACACCTCCTTTCATTTGTATGAGCGTTAATAAGTAAAATCTCTGATTTTACATCAATCATATGAACATACTATAGTAACTAAAAAGAAAAATCCTCTTTATATAATTTATTCTACTAAAAAACATAGAAAAATTAACTAAAAAACCACAAAATCATGATAAAATTTCTTAAAATTCTCTCTAAACTTGTCTAAATCATTCACTAAAAAGTTCGCTCCAGCAGCCCTAAAATGCCCCCCAGCCATACCCTCTTCCAAATCAGCAACACAAGATTTCAACAGTCCAGACAAATCAACTTTCCCATCCTGCCTCCTTGCACTCACTCGAACAAAACTATTATTCCTCTCCATAAAAATAAAAGTCTTATCATGTTCCCTATCACTCAAAATATTACTCACAATACTCTTAATACCAAACTCAGTCTCACCAATCATAAAAAAATAAACATCCTCAAAAACCTCTTTCTCAGAATCAAATTTAACAACCCACTTTTTTATCTCTTTATCAACAGCCTCTGAATATCCTCTAAAACTAACAATACAAGAAAAATCATCACCCAACATTTCATAAAACTTATCCAAACCATTATTACTCTTAAAATAAATATTGGCATAACTCAAAACAACATTAGCATCCCAAAACTTCCCACTCTTCCTAAGACTATTCTCTCCTGCCTCAAACTTATCTCCATATTTTTCAAAAACCTTTATCATAAAATCTGCATTTTTAAAAAACTGCCAGTCAGCAACACAAGCACAAGCTACTAACCAATCAATCTCGTCGATATTTTTGATTTTACTAACTAAATAATAACATAAATAAGCTGCACAATAACCTTCTGCACTAACAAAAACACATTTTTCAGAATTAAAATCAGTTTCAAATTTATGATGATCAACAATCAAAACCTCGGCAAAACTTTCAATCTCTTTAATAACTTCCAAAGACTCAATAAGCAAATCAGAAAAAATAACTTTATTAACTCCTGAATTCTTCAGCTCATCAACCAGTTCATTACGTATCTCCTCATAATCAATAAACTTCACAATCTTAGGATTAACAACCTTATCAAGAACTTTAACACAACTAATACCATCCAAATCAGTGTGGGAAACAAGCGCAACTTTATCATTCCCAGAAATACTCTTCAGAAACTCAATAGCTTTTTCTTCATCTCCAGCAGAGAAGTTAATTTTTTCCATAAAATACAAAACAAAAACACTCTTTTAAAATTAATTGTTATATCGTCCCAGTATGAACTCTCCTTGTAATTAAATATCTTCCATTGATAGATAAATCACTATTAGAAAAAAAACTTTTTTTCCAAAAACTTAGTTTTTCAGATTCTTTTCTTAAAGGTCCAAATCTTTTTTCAGAAGGTATATGTGAATAATCAAAAACAACTGGCTCAAATTCATAAGACTTAACTCCTTGCTCCAATCTCTCTGAATCTGGCTGATAATACTGAACCCATTGTCCCAAATTTCTTGAAACAAATATTTCCTCAGGACGAAAAGAAATCATCTTATTCATTTCTTGTGTAGTATAATTTTTCAGGCTCAACTCATCCAACTTAAAACTCTTTGATTTAATCCCTGTCCTTTGCTGTCCTGCAGCCGCACTTCTAAAAAATGTCTTACCATCTTTATAAAAAACAGGAATAACTCTGCCTTTCAAAGAGATTATTAACCTATATAATTCAGGAAAACTATCATTAGGATAATGCCTATCAACTAACAAAACAACACCCTCTCTAACACTGTCTTCATCAAAAACATCTATTACACTTGATTCAATACCAGAACCTCTCAAGACTTCTTCACTTTTAAGAATACAATTATCCTCCCCAAGTTTCGCAACTAAATAATCTTTCATTTCTGTTTTATCTTTTTTACTTACCATTTAAAAAAGCCATAATATAAATTTATAAACTTTTCTTAACTCTTAAAAAATTATCTTTTCAACGAAGTATAAAGATGAATTAAAACAGAAACAAACAATCCAAAGCTACAAAGTTCCCCTAAATTAAAACTAACTCTTATCAAATAGATTAAAATTAAAAAATTCAGAAAATTACCAAACCATTTCAACAAATCATCCGATAATTCCCCCTTCAAATAAAAGTTCTAACAATCCCATACAAAAGTAAAATCAAGGCAATTATTCCCAAAAACCACAATATTCCTCTCAATATTTTATCCAACTTTTCATTCGTATTAAATTCAAGAAAAAACAATCAATAAATTTAATTCAAACTTTCAAAATCATTTAATAGAACCCTTCAAATAAGGAAGTTTGTCTTCAATAAAATTAATAATTTCGGATTTATATTTTGGGTTTAAAGAAACAGCATTATAATTAGGCTTATTATAAATAATTACCCAATCTTTTTTCAGCAATTCTTTTAGACATTCTTCTAAATTTGGAAATCTTTTCAAATGTTCAAATCTATCATATTTTCCCCCCCAATTCCCCTTGCCACGCGCAAGCTTAAACATAATTTGCGCTTTTTCCACCTCTAGTTCCATAAAACTATTGAAATCCCAAATTTTTAAATGTTTCTAAAAATGAGACAGATTTACAAGAATAGAAAGATTTATAAAGATTTTTATCGTCGAGAATATAAATAAATGTAATCACTAAAATCAAATGAGAACAAAAAAAACAAAATCTGCATTCTTAGAACAGCTAGGAGATAATCCTCAACTAAGAGTCATAGACTTTATGATAGAAAATCATTTTTTTGATTTTCCTCTTACAGAAATAGCAAGAAAAAGCAATGTAAGTTATAATTCTCTAAAGATGTTTATAGATAAATTTGTTGAAAATGGATTTCTAATTAAAACAAGAAAAATACACAAATCTAATTATTATAAACTTAATTTAAAGAATATTTTTGTACAAAATCTTATAAAACTAGATTGGGCGTTGACAAAATCACAAACATTAGATAATTCAGAAAAAGCATCAATCTTAAACTAAAAAAGCTTTTTTATTAATAAATTTAACTCAATCTTTCAAAACATTTAGCAATAGAAAACATTTTGCTCTCATCAAATCTTTTGCACATCACTTGCAACCCTGTCGGAATTCCATCAACCTTTCCAGCAGGAACACTAATAGCACAAATCTCTGATAAATTAGCAGGAGTTGTCAAAACATCATACCCATACATCTCTTTAACACTTATATCACTTCCAATTTTATGTGGAAGTTTCGGAACACTCGGAACAATAATACAATCAACTCCTTTAAACACTTTCTCAACTTCTTTCTTAATTAATTCTTTAACCTGCAAAGCTTTATTATAATACTGCCCTTCATACTCTGCCCTTGAAATTTCCTTTCCCCCCAAAATCCTCCTCAAAACCTCTTCACCAACATTTTCATCAATAAACTTCCCATACCTCCTCCCATCAAACTTCCTCGTCCCTGAAAAAAATTCAACATAAACCAAAGGATAATAAGTCTGAATAGCCAAATCCAAATATTTCAAATTAATTTTCTTAACCTTACACCCAAATTTTTTCTTAACTTCTTCAACCTTCTCATCAACTAATTTCTGAATCTCTGGCTCAGCAACATTATCCAGCAAACCAATTGTAAAATTTTTGATTTTAGAGATTTTAAGTTTATCACTATCATAACTAATTGCATCATACCCATCCTTACCTTTTATAACATCCAAAATCAAAGCACAAGACTCAACATCTTTTGCAAGGCTTCCAATTTGGTCCAAACTCATAGCCAAATCAATTAAACCATATCTTGAAACTAAACCATAAGTGGGCTTAACACCAACAACTCCACAATGTGAAGCAGGATTTCTTATACTCCCTCCAGTATCAGAACCAATAGCAGCGTCGCAAAAACCAGCAGCAACACTCGCAGCACTTCCTGAAGAACTCCCTCCTGCAATCAGCTCAGGAACAACAGGATTTTTACAAACTCCAAAAGCACTCGTCTCACCACTTGAACCACACGCAAACTCATCCATGTTTGCCATACCTAAAATAATTCCGTCCTCATCGCGAATCTTTTTCACAACACTAGCATCATAAGTCGCTTTCCATCCTTCCAAAACTTTACTCGCACAATTAGTTTCTAAACCTTTAACACAAATATTTGATTTCACAATAATCCCCAAACCTGCCAACCGCCCCCCTTTCCCCCCTTTAATTTTATCATCCACCTGCCGTGCCTCTTCCAAAGCATTTTCATTAACAACTAAAACACAATTCAACTTCCTGCCTTTTTTATTATCTTTATCAATCGCACTCAAAAACCCTTTAACATTTTCAACTGCACTCATCTTCCCGTCTTTAATCATCCTAACTTTTTCAATCGCATTCATTCTAAACACATTCTCCATGCTAAATAATTAATCGCTAAAAGATATACTTTAAAATTAAAATCCAAAGAATCTGGCCCACAAATTAAAAAAAGCCCAGTTCTATGTTTTTCATATTCTCTTTTCACTTCACAAGAAATATCCCCATCATTAGCCATACGAGATAAATTATAAATATCTCTAGGCCCAAGATTTTCCTTAAAATATTTTTGAACAATCAAAGGCAAACTTTGACTCTCAAGAGTTCTACTCATTTAACCCACCCCCCTTTCTCCCCAACAATACAATCGTCTTTTACATCCGGCGCATTATCAAGCATTCTCTTCTTAAAATCTTCATCACCTTCTTCACCATCAGCTTCTTCACGAACATCTGCATCCCTTTCAATAACTTCCTCTTTCAAATCAGGAAGATTCGCAATACTATCTCCAAATTCAAGAATCAATTTCTTCGCATCCTCTTCAATTTCCCTTTTCTCCTGCTCAGAAAGTTTCCGCCATAAATATCCTGCCATACATTTCCAACAAAATTAAAGTTTAAAACTCTTTCCAATCAAAAATCTACAACCCTATATCCTCCAACACCTAAATTATAAACTTCACTCTCTCCAACTTTTGCTTTGCCTTTTCCCTCATGAATATGTCCACAAAAAACATATTTAGGATGATATTTTTTAACATAATCTAAAATAACTTTACTTCCAGCATGCTTTCCCCTCCAAGATTTAGGAGCAGGACTTCCAACCTTATCCAAAACCCCATAAGGAGGCTGATGACAAACCAAAACATCCAAACCACCAAACCATTTCAAAATCCGACGAGCTTTATCAGATTGTTTCTTAGCACTTTTCAATCTTGTTTTATATTCAGAAGGTTTAAACTCTTTAACCCAGCTCGTATCAATAAAATAATCCAATCCCCCAATTCTAACACCTTCAAAATTAGCAACCTTATTATTAATCACCCTTACATTATCAATAGCATTCAAATCATTATACAAAAAAGGAAGTTCAACTCCAATCTCCCTTGCCTCTTCCCTTGTTTCATCATTCCGACTTTCAACATTTCCAAAAATAACATAAACAGGAGCTTTTTTAGAAAGATAATTAACAACATTCAAAGAAGAATCATAAGCTTCCATAAATGCCTTTTTTCTTTGAGCAACAGAAAACTCAATCCCCTCAAGTCCTTTTCTTTTCCTCTCAATATTCTCAAATGCCATCTTCCTTGCAAAATCAGCACTTCCTAAATCTCCAGTCAAAAGAATCAAATCAACACTATTGATAGGAACCTTCTTAATCTTCTGCAAATCACCATGAGGATCACCTATAACCAAAATCCGAACCATCTATAAAAAAACATTTAAAACTTTATAAAACTAACCACAATAATCCTTATAAAATTAAAACCCTACATACAAAAATGCTAAGTATAAGAAGAAACGGAGAACTAAAAAGACAAGAAGAACATAATCAAGCATTAACAACAATGGCAACTTGTTTTTACGAATACATAGCATATTTTTTAAAATACTCAACAAAAATAAATATTGAACCAGAATTACATTTATGGAAAGAAGAAGTACAAAGAAAAAATGCCTCCTTGCCAGAAAGAGTAGTAGGACAATTATTTACAACAGATTGCCCAGAAATAGTTGCAAGGAGATTATATGATGACAGGCAATTTGAAAAATACCAAATTCACATGGCAGAAGCTGCAAATCCTTCAGGAGGAATAGATAAAAAAACAGAAAAATATATTTTTAGAATAGAAGACCAAAAACCCCTTGGATTAGGCACATATCAAAATTTATCTGCAAGACTACAAGAAGAATTCCCAGAAATAGAAGAAACTGATAACGGGCTAATAAGCTATGCAGTCTTTAAAATGTATGAACCTGCATCAAGATTTCCATTATTAATTGAATCAGGAAATCCTCCGAAGATTATAGAAAGCCCAATAAAAAGAATAGGAAAAAAAGTTTTATCATCCACAATCCCATTAAAAATACTAAGAAGAAAAAATGTCATCAACCTATCAAGAGAATCACCCTTCTAACCAAGCTTTTTCTTTTTCTTAGGCAAATCCAACTTTATATTCGCCTCTTTCAACTGCTCTTCAGAAACTTCTGCAGGAGAACCATCCATCGGATTTTGCGCTGCTTTATTCTTTGGAAAAGCCATCACTTCACGAATATCATTATAACCTAACATCAAAGCAACCAACCTATCAAAACCTAATCCCATCCCCCCATGAATCGGCCCCCCATACTCATAAGCATCAAGCAAAAATCCAAACTTCTCCCTTGCTTCTTTCTTTGTCATACCAATAACTTTCATAACCATTTCTTGCAGTTCAGGATTACTAATTCGAATACTTCCACTCCCCAACTCAACACCATTCAAAACCAAATCAAATAAATCTCCTAAAACTTTCCCAGGTTCTTTCTCAATAAAACCAATATGCTCTTGTTTAGGACAGCTAAAAATATGATGCTCTGGCTCCCATCTCTTCTCATCTTTATTATAAGAAAAAAGCGGAAAATCATAAACCCAACAAAAAACAAACTCCTTAGGATCACTTTTATCTTTTCTCAAATCAGGCTTATCAGTACCATACTTTTCCATCGCCTCTTTATGTGTCAGCCTAACAAAATCCTTAAGTTTAACATTCAAAACCTTTTCAAAAACATACTTATACATCTCTTCAACATAATCCATTATATCTTCAGCACTTACAAAACTCATTTCCAAATCAACCTGTGTATGCTCTGGCTGCCTGTCAGCTCTCAAATCCTCATCTCTCAAACATCGCGCAAACTGAAAATATCTATCAAATCCCGAAACCATCAAAATTTGTTTATACAATTGAGGACTCTGCGGAAGAGAATAAAACTTTCCAGGATTTACGCGAGAAGGAACAATATAATCTCTTGCACCTTCAGGAGTCGGTTTAACAAGAATCGGAGTCTCAACTTCAATAAACCCTTTTTCAACCATAAACTCTCGAACTGCCTGCGAAACTTTTGCCCTAAAATGCAAATTCTCAATCATTTGAGGTCTTCTCAAATCCAAAAATCTATATTTCAATCTCAGCTCCTCACTAGCAATTTTAGAATCATCAACTTCAATTGGAGGTGTTTTAGATTCATTAATCACTTCAACCTTTTCAGCCAAAACTTCAATCTCTCCAGTTGCAATATCTTTATTTTCAGTTCCTTTCTTTCTCTCCTTAACCTCTCCGTGAATACATACAACATATTCAGGTTTCAAATTATGTTTATCTTTAACAACAATCTGCGTCTTGCCATACCTATCTCTCAAATCAATAAAAGAAATCTTCCCATGCGAACGAATACTATCAACCCAACCACAAAGAACAACTTTCTTACCACTAAATCCTTTATTCAATTCCCCACAAGTATTTGTCCGCATCATTCTAATAATTAAATTAATCACTATTTAAAGATTCTTAATTTCCAAATAAGATAATATCTCAATAAAAGGAAAGATATGTTTAATCAACCAAATATTTAAATAATCTTTAAATCCCAATAAATTATGACAGACTACCAACAAGGAGATGTAATTATAAGCAGAATAAAAGAAATACCCGAAGGTGCAAAAAAACTTGACACACTTGTTCTTAGAGAAGGAGAAACAACAGGACATGCACATAAAGTAACAAGAGGAAATGCAACACTTTATGAACAAGACGGCACTTTATATTTGAGAGTTTTAACTCCTGCAGAAGTCCAGCATGAAGAACATCATCCTCAAATAATTCCTCCCGGAGATTACAAAATTCCAATTACAAGAGAGTACGACCATTTTTCAGAAGAAGCAAGAGAAGTGATAGATTAAAAAATTCTAAATTAAAATGTTAAATCCAAAACCTTCAACACTTCCACTTGAAGAAAGAGAAAAATATGTTTTAGAAAAAGCAAAAGAATTTGCTGAAGAATGGAATTTTCTCCCTCCTAAAGAACATGACAAAGAAACAATTTTACACTATCTTAAAAAAGACAAGAATATTTAGGAATTTCTCAAGAAATAAAAATAGTAGATTCACCTTCATCACTTGAGTCATCACTTCGGTCATCACTTAAGTCATCACTTGAGTCATCACTTGAGTCATCACTTAAGTCATCACTTAAGTCATCACTTCGGAGATTACTTGGGCCATCACTTGAGTCATCACTTGAGTCATCACTTGAGTCATCACTTTGGAGATT
>CAZHOH010000012.1:22360-42012 GCA_964534185.1 Candidatus Woesearchaeota archaeon
ACTTGGGTCATCACTTCGGAGATCACTTGAGTCATCACTTTGGAGATTACTTGGGTCATCACTTCGGAGATCACTTGAGTCATCACTTTGGAGATTACTTGGGCCATCACTCGGGTCATCACTTGAGTCATCACTTGAGTCATCACTTTGGTCAGATTATGGATTTAAACTTTGGGATATTCTTTATCAATTTAATGAAAATCCTGAAATAAAAAATTTTGCAAAATATCTTCCACAAGCCCATAAACAAGGAGGATTAGGTTTTGCAATAATAACTGATAAACAATTTTTAGCTTTACCATATCCTTACTATGAATTAAACTCCCAAAATCAACCTCACAAAGATTTAGGCCCTGCAATTATCTGGCCAAATGGAGAAGAAGAATATTATCTTAATGGAACAAGATGCCCCGAACATGTTGTCAAAACAAAACCCGAAGAATTGCATGCAGACACTATTTTAAGAGAAACAAACGCAGAAATCAGAAGAGAAATAGTAAGAAAAATCGGAATAGAAAAAGTATGTAAAGACTTGAATGCTCAGCCAATATCACACTATAGAGATGAAGTAAATGGAATGAATTATGAACTTTTATTATTAGATTTAGGCGACGGAAGAACAAGACCTTATTTGAAAATGAGAAATCCTTCCATCGGTGTTTACCATATTGAAGGTGTCCCCCCTGAAATAACAAGTGCAGAGCAAGCCCTTATCTGGAGAAATTATCAGGATGGACCAAAATATATCCCCCCATTAAAATTAACTTAATTTCTATTCAAAACATAAAGTTTATCTCTTTCCATATCCCACTCAGGATGAATCTCTTTACCTTCAACACCTGCCAACACAAAGCCTTTCTTTTCTAAAAGAGCGCAAGAACCCAAATTCTCACTGGCAACATCCCCATATAATAATTCAAGATTCAAATCATCAAAAGAAAAATCAACTACAGCATCCAACGCCTCTGACATAAAACCTCTTCTCCAAAATTTAGGTAAAAGCCAAAAACTCAAATAAGCCCCGTTTTGAACAGGATCATATCTATTAGAATGATGAACTCCAGACAAACCAACCTCTCCAATACCATCACCTTCCAAATCAAGAATAAAAGAATAAAAAGTCCTCGGATTTCTCTGAGCTTCACTCAAACAATAATTAATATGGGGTAAAGCATGTTCTAAAGTAAATGGAAAAGGATTACTCCCCAAATATTTAGTAACTCTTTCGTCATTAAAACCTTGTAAAAGAAGTCCTAAATCTTTTTGATTAACTTCTCTCAACTTAAGTCTCGGAGCGATTAGTTCTACCATTAAAAATTCTATTTCACATACCTTTTAAGGATTTCCATAATCTCTTTTCCACTAACCTTCCCCTTAAACTCTTTCATAATCAAACCCATATAACCTCCGACATTTAATCCAGGTTTTTCCTTAACAATCTTAGCAACAAATTCTTCAACTTTATCCAAAGAAACTTTCTCAACTTTCAAAGCATCCTCAACACTCTTACCCTTAACAATCTCATTCATAACATCCAGAACATCATTCTTCCCAATCTTGCCCTCTTTCAAATTTTCCAAAATCTCTCCAAGAACATCAACACTCAATTTTTTCTCAACACTAGCAACACTTTTCCCCAACTTAGAAGAAATATCTCTAACCCAAAGAACCAGCATCTTTGCAATCAAATTAACATCATCATAAACCACCTTCAACTCTTTTAATTCCTCAAGCTTTCCTTCTTTCAAAATCAAATTAATCATCTCACTACTCAAACCAGCATCTTTCAATTCCCCTCTAACCTCACTCCTCAACTTAGGCAAATTCCCTTTAACATCATTAATCATCTGCCGCGAAATTTTCAGCAAAGGCAAATCAGTTTCAGGATACATTCGTGCAGCACCAGGCATCGGCCTCAAAAAACTCGTAGTCCCATTTGCTTCAGCTCTCCGAACTTCACCTTTCTTAACCCCTTTCTCACCTACTTGCCTTTCAACTTCTTTTTCTATCGTCGGAACAAACATTTTAACATCCTGAAAACCTTTTATCTCAACTCTTGGATGTCCTTTAACACTAACATTAACATCTTGCCTAATAGTCCCAATCCCTCTTTTAACCTTGCACGCTCTCAAAACATCTCCAAGATACAAAGCAACCTCCTTAACTTGCTCAGGATTTTTCATATCAGGCGAAGTCGCAATCTCAATCAAAGGAATTCCAAGTCTATCAAGACGATAAACACTCTTCTCATCATCACGAGAAATAATCCGCGCAGCATCTTCTTCTAAGGCAATCGTATCAACTTTGACTTTCCCAAAAGAAGTCTCAACATAACCATTCTGCGCAATCAAAACTGTCCTCTGAAAACCAGAAGTATTAGAACCATCAATAACAGTCTTCCTCATAATCTGTGTCAAAGGAATAATCTCACAATTCAAAAGCAAAGCAACCTGCATCCCAATACTCAAAGCTTCATCATCAATCATCTCGGGCGGTTCTTCATCAAGTTCAACAAGTGAAATCCCATCTTTATAACCTTGATAAACAAATTCGCGCCCAATTCCTGCCTCATGCTTAACAGCCTCGTCAATCTCCCCTCCCTCACCAGCAACAGCATGCAACCGTCGGCTAATTTCAAAATCCGGCTCATCACTTCTCAAAAAACTCGGTGTATTTGAAAACAATTTCCGAGTATCCAACTGCTGATGAATTTCAAGTCCTGCTTTAAATCCAAGTTCGCTATAATCCATAAAAATAATTAGAAAAACAACTTATTAAAATTTATCTTATCTGCCTGAAACAATCTTTGTCTTAGAACTTAAATAAGATTTAATCTTTCTTGAATCACTCTCATTCATGTCTTCAAAAAGAACAGAAAGCCTATTAGGCATCTCCCCATTAAAAACATCAGACTCTAAACCAGCAATTAAACTATCTAAAGTATCATAAGAAGCCTCTGTCTCATCTTCTCCTAACTCCACAACATTGTAAAGCTTATCACCATCATTTGGAGAATAAAAGAATTGAACTTCATCAGTAACTTCAATAGCATTAAAATTAGCTTTAGGAAACTTTTCTTTAATATAAGTTTGAATAGATTTTATCTGACTTGGAGTATAGCCCTCTAAATGAAATACAGCTTTCTTTTTAGGATCTAAATTACTAAGTCTATGAGGAATATCTTTCAACATAGAAGACAAATCTAGATACTCAACTCTTCTCTTCTCATCCTTAGGCCCATCATAAAAAAGATTAGTACTAGAAATTCCTCCATTTATCAAATAAATTTCTCGTGCCATACAAATCCCCATTAAAACCCATACATATATTTTTCTATACTAGAGTAAATAACCCAAAATCAGCAGTTTCTTCAATTGGAGAAATAGGTTTGAGTCTTGGTTTTGAAAAGGGATCAAACTTCCCTCCAAAAGTCTCTCCAGTATAACCGTTTGAAACAATCCCATATCTCTCCACAAATCTGCTTTTTCCTTCTGAAAAACCCGCATTTTGATCATAAGCAGGAATTAATTCTACAAAAGTATCGTCAGGAATATTCTGCTTTCCCCTGTCACCACAAATAGACACTAAAACTCTTTTCCCAGAATGCTCAAAATGATTCAATGAAGAATCTCCTCTAACATACTCATAACCATACCTATTAGCTCTCTCTTCCTCATCACAATTAGTTTCCTTATTAAAAAAAGAAACATTTCCGTTATAAATAACAGGAGCTGAATGACTCATACATCCATTAGAAGTAAGAGGCATAGTACCTGGAATAAGAACTATCGAAGAATAATTCCTACTTAAATCCACGAAATTATCAAAAGCCTCCTTAGTTAAATTAGAACCTGCTACATGGTCTCCATCTAGATAAGGATAAAGAGCATAATCAGGACCTAAAAAAATATCAACTTCTCCTCTATGCAAGCCTAAAGCAGACTCAACATCAGCAACATATTTATCTAGACTATGTCCTTCACTAACATCATGTTTCATACTTAATATATTCATATAATTATATAGTAAAATAATATTTAAACCTTTCCATTTGTAACCCCTAACAAGTTATTACACCTACAAAGTAATCAATTCAAAAACTCATCCTCAGCCAAATACTCACTAAACTCCCTCGCAAAATTATTCAGCATATTCCCTTTAACATCCTTCCTCATTTTAGTATCCCCAAGAACCCAAGACAATTTCACAAAAGCAGTTTCAGCCAGCATGTCTCTCAAATAAACAATCCCTGTCTTCTCCAATTCCCGCCCAGCACTATAAGTCCACGGATGCAACCGCCCATACAAAGTCTGCGGAACAGCACAAACAAAAATCCCTTTCTTAACAATCTTACGAATTTTAGAAACCCAGCTCTTTTTCCCTTCAGTAATCAAATGTCCCAAACCAGAAACCTCCACCACAATTCCTTTGTAACCTTTATCAACATAATAATCCAAAATATCAGGACTCTGCCCTGGATAAAATTTAACCAGGGCAACTTTATCACTAAACTTATTCACAGCCTTCACCTTACCACTTTTACGATGAACATATTTATCTAAAATCTCAATTTTATCTTTCCAAACTTTTGCAATCGCCCTAGAATTAATCGGACGAAAAGTATCACGTCGAGAAGTATGCATTTTCCGAACTTTAGTCGCAGGCAGAGCATAACAAAAATTATCATTTATCGATGCATGTCCAACAAGCATCACCTCAGCAACATCCGAAACAGCAACACGCGCAGCACACTGCAAATTCAAATTAGCATCAGAAGACGCCCTGTCAGAACTCCTCTGAGAATAAGTCAAAACAACCGGCTTATTCAAATCCCTCAAACTAAAAGCAAGAGCAGAAGCAGTATAATGCAGAAAATCAGTCCCATGCGTCACAACAACCCCATCAATCTTCAAATCATTAACCAAACCTCCCACAACCTCTGAAATTTTCTTCCAATCTTTAGAATCCATATTCTCACTCGCTTTCAAAAACGGCATCTCAACTTTAACAACATTCGCAATATCCATCAAATCAGGATAAAACTTCAAAAGTTCATCACTATCACTCAACCACTTAACCCCTCCACTCTTAGGATCAAGCTTAGAACTAATAGTCCCGCCAGTAACAACAAGCGCAATATTTTTCAAACCCTTCCTTGACTTAACCTTCTTAACTTCTTTTTCACTTTCTTTCTTCTCTTTCAAAACTTTCAAATCAAGAATATCTTCCTCCTTAACTCCAACATTATAACCAGAATCAAGCTTAACAAGAACAAAGTCACTCGACGGCGATTCAAGAATATAACACTCAAAATCTCCTTTCTTAGTATGCAGTCGCACTCGCGTCCCAGGACTAACTTCCATACAAACTCAACTCAAAGAACATATAAAAAATTATCTAATCACTTTCATTTTTAATAGGCACAGCAAAAGAGTCAATCGCCATATAAGTTCCAATAACAAACCCCATTCCATAAGGATAAACATAATTCCTACCGCAATTCCTACACTCAAAACCATCTGAAGTTAAATGACTCACAAAACCAAAAAACTCCCTAAGCTCTTCAGGATCATCTACTTCCCTCTCTCGTAAAATTTCTTCAGGAGTTTTATCCTTTCGACTTTCAAATTCCTCACGACTACCAAACCTAAAAACATCCTTAGGGTTATCACGAGATTCATCCCTAACAATATGATAACCTTCAAAAATTTCCTCACCCATAAATAAATAATCAATAGCAGGATCATAAGGAGCATCACCTAATAAACCTGGAATAAAATCCTTATCATTAGAAACTTTCTTTTCAATTCTCTCTCCACTCGGAAACTGCAATATTACCATAAAACTCCAAGAAAAAATCAGTTTAAAAAATTAACTCAACTCACCAATACTCTCGGCAATATCTCCTTTATTCTTTTCTAAAACTTCCCTAACTCTCTCCTCATCACTTCCGGTCTTTTCCATAACAATTTTTACATCTTCATCACTAAAAATAGAACTCTCTTCACGCCTCACATCACCAGAAATCTGAAAACTTTTATTCCCTTTCATATCAATCTCAACAACCTGCGGATTTTCAATAATAACATTCTCACCTTCACACTCAATAACAACTCGCGACGCAGGAATATCCTTCTGGTTAATTCCCATCTGCTTCATCATTGACTGCATTTTCGCAGGATTCATTCCAGGTAACATTTTAAACTATAGGATAAAAAATTTCAAGAGCCAACACTCCAAGAGCAAACAAGACTACATAAATTATAACATGAGAGGGCTTAAGCTGAAAAGTGCTCTTATACTCGTCATTGTATCTCATCAACCCACCAAAAACTCCAGGCATCGAAATCTGATTATCTTTTGACATACTCCCCACACGAATAACTTACTTTTAAATTTTCCTATCAATCATAATCATCACTATAAAACCTTCCCACAAAACCCATTTCCTTTTCACTATCAAAAATCAATTCCTCTATACTCAATTTCAACATTTCAATGTTTGGCATACTATCACAAATCTCACGAACACCAGACATAAAACCCTCTCTTAAAATCCCAGGAGAATCAGAGGCAAGGTAGCGAAAAATAAAGCCTGGCTTGTCCTTTACATAACCCCCCAGCTCAAAATCGCGTGAATCATCAGGAGAAACTCCTCGTCCAATACCAATCAAATTGCCCTCTACATCTCTATACTGAACATAATCCAAATATACTCTTGCCATCGCAAATCCACAAAAAAATCTTTTTTAAACTTTTCCAACCCTAACATTTTTAATCCCAATAACCCTAACAAAACTATGGCACTAAAATTATCAGAAATCAAGAACTGGAATCCAGAAATAGAAACAAAAATAACAGATAACTGGAAAAAATCAGAAATGTTCAAAGTTAATGAAAAAACAAAAAAACCAATTTACTCAATCGACACCCCACCACCTTATGTAAACTCCCCTGTCCACATTGCACAATCAATCACATACTGCTACATGGATTTCTTTGCAAGATACAAAAGAATGAAAGGATTCGAGGTAATATTTCCCTTAGGACTTGACAGAAACGGACTGCCAATAGAAATGGCTGCTGAAAAAAAATTTAACGTATCTCCTTTCAATATTGGAAGAGAAAAATTCATAGAATACTGTGAAAAACTAATAAACGAAGGCTCTGAAGGAACAACAGAAAGCTTTGCAAAACTCGGAATCTCATTCACATCTTACAAAGAAGGAAACCATTTAGGCGCAGTTTACAAAACAGACTCACCAGAATATCGTGCATTAACACAATCAACATTCATAGAACTTTACAAAAAAGGACTAATCTACGAAGACACAAGGATAAACAACTGGGACCCAAAACTTCAGACAACAATCGCAGACTCAGAAATAGAATACAAAGATATACCTTCAACATTCAATGATGTAAAATGGAAAGTAAAAGAAACAGGCGAAGAAATAATAATTGCAACAACACGTCCTGAATTAATAGCAACATGTGGCATGATAATCTACCATCCAGATGACAAAAAGTACAAACACTTAAAAGGAAAACACGCAGTATCTCCAATTTTCAATAAAGAAATTCCAATAAAACCACATCCCTTAGCCGACCCTGAAAAAGGTTCTGGAATAGTTATGATGTGTTCTGCAGGAGACTTATCAGACATCCAATTTTTCAGAGAACAAAAACTCAAACCACAAATCGCAATTAACAAAGATGGAACAATGAATGAAATCGTAGGCCCATTAAAAGGACTAAAAGTAAAACAGGCAAGAGAAAAAATAATCGAAATGCTCAAAGAAAAAAACCTTTTATCAAAACAAGAAAAAATAATGCACAGAACCCCGATATCAGAACGTTCAAAAGCAGAAGTCGAATTCATAGAAATGCCAGAATTTTATCTAAATCAATTAAAATTCAAGAAGGATATGAAAGCAATTTCAAACAAAATAAATTTCTACCCAAAAGAATCAAAAAAAATATTAGACGACTGGATTAATTCAGTTTCAATCGACTGGCCAATTTCAAGAAGGAGATTTTATGCAACTCCAATTCCTCTATGGCACTCAGAAAATTTAATCGCAATTCCCCCTGCAGGAAAATATTATGCTCCTTGGAAACAAAACCCTCCAAAAGAATGCGAAGTTTACAAAAACGGAAAACAAATAGGAAAAATTACAGATAAAGAATTCAAAGATAAAAAATGGACAGGAGAAACAAGAATCTTCGACACTTGGATGGACTCTTCAATATCAGAATTATATATCTTAAAATACAAATCAAATAACGAATTCTTCAAAAAAGCATACCCTGCAAGTCTCCGCCCTCAGGGAAAAGAGATAGTAAGAACCTGGCTTTACTACACCTTGCTAAGAGGATTTTTAGAAACAGGAAAACCTGCTTTCAAAGACGTATGGATTCACCAGCACCTAACAGACAACAAAGGCAGAAAAATGGCAAAATCAGAAGGAAACGTAGTTGACCCAAAAGAAATAATAAAACTATACGGTGCAGAAGCAATGCGTTTATGGAGCGCAACAGAAGGAGACTTATCAAAACAAGACCTAAAGGTTTCAAAAGAAAAAATAGCAGCAGAAGTAAAAACAATAAACAAAATTCTAAACATATCAAGATTCATTTCACAATTTGAAAAACCAAAACAGGCAAAAATAACAAATCTCGACCAACTATTCCTAGACTACATTGAAGACTTGACAAAAAGAACAGATGACTCATACAGTAAATACGATTTCTTCCACCCAGCATTAGAATTAAGAAAAATAATCTGGGAAACACTAGCTTCACACTATTTAGAACTAGTAAAAAACCGTGCATACAATCAGGAAAAATTATTTTCAAAACAAGAAAGCGACTCTGCAAAATTCACACTCCACTTTATCTTAGAAAGAATATTAACACTAATCTACCCCCTCATACCCCAAGTAACAACCACAATCGCAAATGAGAAAAAAATTGAACTTCTAAAATCAGAATTCCCAAAAGCCAAAATAGGCAAATCAAATCTAAAACTAATTGACAAAATAATAGAATTCAACAGCCAAGTTTGGAAATCCAAAAAAGAAAAAGGAATACCCCTAAGAGACCCTATTGAAGGAATTAAAATTCCAAAAGAATTAAAAAATTTTGAAAGTGACTTAAAGGCTTGCCACAAATTATAGCAAACTCTTATTAACCCTCACACATTTCTAATAAAATGGACAATAAAATCGACCTGCAGGAATTCAAAGAATTTATAGAAAAAATAGATTCAATTAGAGGACGCCATACAGAATTAGTCACAGTCCTAATTCCTGCAGGATACAATGTCAACAATGTAATAAAACAACTCGAAGCAGAAAAATCAACAGCAACCAACATCAAATCAAGGACAACACGAAACAATGTAATAGAAGCTCTGGACAAAATAATAAGAGAACTAAAAACAGGTCCGCAAGAATATCCAAATGGAATCGCACTCTACTGTGGAAACACTTCACAAGAAGAAGGACAAACAGACATTGAATTCTTCCACATAGAACCACCAAAACCCCTCAACACTCGAACATATCGCTGTGACCAGGAATTCGTGGTTGAACCACTAAAAGAAATGACAGAGACAGAAGAAGTCTACGGACTTTTAGTAATCGACAGAAAAGAGGCAACAATTGGAGTCTTAGAAGGAACAAGAGTAAAAGTCCTTCACAAACTAACATCAGGCGTCCCTGGAAAAATCAGGGCAGGCGGACAGTCATCACAAAGATTCCACAGAATAACAGAAGGACTAGCAAAAGAATTTTACAGACGAGTTGCAGAACTAATGAAAAACACTTTCTTTGATATGCCGAGATTAAAAGGAATACTAATCGGAGGTCCGATTCCCACAAAAGAAGATTTCATAGAAGAAGGGCAATTAGTAACAGCACTAAAAGAAAAAATAATTGCAGTAAAAGATATTGGATACGCAGACGAACACGGGCTCAGTCTTTTAATTGAAGCAGCACAAGAAGATTTGTCAGAACAAGAAATAACAAAACAAAGAAAAGTAATAGAAAGATTCTTTGATACCCTCGGAAAAAACTCAAAAAAAGCAGCATATAAATACACAGAAGTAAAAAAAGCACTAGAAATGGGCGCAGTCGAAACTCTAATCCTATCAGAAGAAATCGAAAAACCAATAAAAAAAGAACTAACCCGGCTCGCAGAACAAATGGGAACAACAATTGAAATAATAAGTAATGAAACAGAAGAAGGAGAACAATTCATGAACCTATCAGGAATCGGCGCAATCCTAAGATTCATACCTGGAAGTTAATTCTAAACACTATATTCTCCAGTTCTCGGCTTCATAAATCTCTGTCCATACTTATTAAAAGACAAACTCCTGTCAAGAGACGGCTTCCTTTTTCCCTTTGCCTTATCAAAATCATAACCCACAGGAATCACAGCCTCAACTTCCAAACCCTCAGGAATCCTCAAAAGACGTTTAACATTATCATCAACAAAACTCCCAACCCAACACCCGCTTAACCCCACGTCAACAAGTTTCAAAAGAAAATTCTCAATCGCCGCCCCTGCCTGTTGCCTATAATATCTCTCCCCACGTTCATAATAACTACGAACAACTTCAGTCGGGTCAGAACAAACTACAACAACATACTTAGCCTCAGAAATAAAATCCTGGTCACACTCTTCAGCCAGCTTACTTATTTTTTTAATATCATCAACCAAAATAAATTTAACACTTGGAAGATTACCAGCCAAGGGCGCCTGCAATCCAGAATTAATCGCCTCAATAATCAGTCTCCAATCAGGACGTTTAGACTTAAATTTCCTAGAACTTTTCCTTCCTGCAACAACATCATCAAAATTCATAAACAAAACAACAAAATACAATATTTAAAAATTCCTATTCCTTTCCCTATTAGTAGCTTTATCAAAATATTTATAGAAAACATTAGGCTCTTCTTCACCATGCCCTCTAATCAAATAACTTGCTTCTCCAGCAACAGGCTCCTGTTTAAAAACATGTCCCTCTCTGTCAAAACTAGCACATCCTCCAGAAACAAAAACCAGTCCTGCAACCAAAGTAGAATACAACCTATTCATAAAAACAAATACAAAAACAATTATTTAAAGATTTATATAAAAAAACTCAAAATAAACAAACCAACAGAAACACCAACAACACTCCAATAAACACTCCCATTCCACTCCTTAATCTTAGCACCATCAAAAGGCATAACAGGAATCATATTAAACGCTGCCAGCAAAGAATTAATTGTTAAACCAATACTAAAAAAATTCCTCCAAATACCTCCAACTTCAAAAAACCACAAGAATAAAATTCCGAAAAAAAACACCAAAGCCAAAACTAAATTAGTCATCGGCCCAGCTAAAGAAATTTTCCCATTTTTCTCTTTTGTAATATTAAACCCTTGAATATGAACAGCTCCAGGAGCAGCAATAATAAATCCAAAAAAGGATAAACCAACAGCCAAAGCTAAACCACCATAAGAAGCATAAAACTCTGCATCCAGATTATAAGACTGCGCAACATATTTATGCATCAACTCATGAAACAAAAATCCCAAACCCGCTGTCAAAAAAGCAATTCCAAAAATAACAAAAAAACCAGAATTAAAAGAGCTAAACGCTTGATAACCTCCAGATAAAAGTATAGCAAAAGCTAAAGACAAAAGCAAACCTGCAAAAACCAAATCCTTAATCTCTCTATTATTAAATTTCATAACAATAACTAATCTCCAAATTTTATAAATCTAACACAAAATAAAAAAACGCCCCGGAGAGGACTCGAACCTCACGACGACCACGCTTGGGCGGAGTCAGAGGTGAGAAGGACGCCCCGGAGAGGACTCGAACCTCTGACCTAACGGTTACCATCAGTCTGCCTCTGGCAGGGAACAACTTAACAGCCGTTCGCTCTACCTATTGCTCCTTTCATCAATTTTTACGTTGAACGAAAAGTCTGAGCTACCGGGGCGTAGTCATCTAATCCTAAAATCAGATGCTTATCTAAAATCTTGTAATAGCTATATAAATCTTTTGGGATTACAACATAAACTTTATACTTCTTTTTCAAATAAGTAATCTTCTCTTTTAATTTATATGCTTTATTCTACCCCTCCACGCAGTACATTCTATAATAATCTTATTATTAATAACAAAATCAAGAAAAAATATCTATCACCAATATTAATAAGAGGTTCATACCCCGACCAATTTATGACAAACTTTATAACTTTAATAATATTCCTTTCCTTATGCACACTCTACCTCAAGAAATAGAAGTTTGGTACATTATTCCGGCAATAAGAAGAGAAATGGCTATTTGTTTTTCTCGGGAACATAAAATTAGTTATGATAATATTGCTTTAATGATGGGTCTAACAAAGACCGCGATATCTCAATATATCTCTGGGAAAAGAGTTGGAATGATAAAGATACACCCAAAAGCATTAGAAGAAGTGAAGATATCTTGCAATAGAATTGTAAAAAATAAAAGCAATGTAACAAAAGAAATATTAAGAGTATTAGAAATAATAAAGAAGAAAAAATTTCATTGTGAAATGTGCGGGCAGATGATAGAAGGAGATTTGCATGATTGTGTAGAAGTTAAAATTCCAGAGATGGCAGTAAATTAAAATGGTAGAAGATATTAACCTCAATAAAAATGATTATTACAAATGTTCTGTTTGTAGTTTTTTTTACAAAGAAAAGAAATTAGCGCAGAGATGTGAGGATTTCTGCAAAGAACATAAAGGATGTAATTTAGAGATAACGAAACGCGCCATTAAGATAAATTAATTCTTCTTAAATGTTTTTTCATATGTTTTTCTTTATGATGTAAAATTATGCATTCATCACAATAAAATTCATTACATTTTTTGCAAAATTTTGTTGCTTCAGCATTTAAACATCCCCCACATATTTTCAGTTTTTCCATGTTTACACCTCCAAACTTAAGAACTTATTTTTCTTTTTATATATTCAGTAAACTAAGCTAACATTAAAGTTAACCAAGTTCACTAAATACTTTTATACTCTTTGTAAGTTGAGTTAATATGATAAAACCAAGAAATCTAAAAGAGCTCATAGAACAGGATGTTGTTACAATAGCAAGACTGCCGCAGAAAAATGATTATCTATTAACAGAAAACGGTGGTGTTGATCTTTCAAGATTAGATTCTTTGGACGGTTATACAATTCCTCTAACAGATCATGACTATACTGCTAAAACCCCCTTAATGTGGAATTCTTTGTATGAAAAAAAAGGATTAAACATAAGAAACATTATGGTTGTTGCCAATCCAGAAAATTTAGAAACAATTATGGAAACATTCAGAAAAGATCCAAAATATCTTGGAGGAGGATTTGGTTCTGGATTTAAAGATAAAGGAATCAGCTACTTAGACAAAATCTTTCCTGAGGATTTAGAAGCTGCCAATATAGTTGTTAGAGAAGGCAAGGAATTAATAGGATATAATACTGATGCTTTAGGATTTATTAGGAGTTTAGAAGAGAAGTTTTCTGAAATTGGAAAAAATATGGCAGGAGCAAATTATATAATTTTAGGTGCTGGAGGTGTTACTAAAGAAATTGTAAGATTAATTGCAAGAAAAGAACCTAATAGAATATCTATTTTAAATAGAACTATCTCAAAAGCTGTTGAGTTAGCTAATAAAACCAATGTTGAATATGGAAGAGGTATAGCTGTTGCAGGAGGGGAGGATATAATCAGAGGATACATATTAAATTCTTTTACTAAACCCGATGCTATCATTAATCTAACAAATAAAGGTTCTGATGGTAATCTTGAAAAATTTGCTGCTTTTGCAGCTGCAGATGATAAGGGATACAATGAAAATATTTCAAGAACTATTGCCAGAGAATTATCTATATTAAATCCAGAAGCAATTATTGCAGATATTGCCTTGCATAAAACTGGCAAAACGCAAACTTTAAGAATTGCAGAAAATGAGGGATTAAAAAATTTGCTTGATGGAATCCTCATGGTAGTCAACCAAGCAGCTCCTGCATATATCTATGTTCAGGAAGCCCATCAAGAGATACATAAAACAAAAATTAACGAGAATGAAGCATTAAAAGTCTTTAGAGAAAGTAACAAATAAAATTAGCAAGGTTTATTAAAAATTTAAATACATTCTTCAAGATTTCTTAACATGAATAAAACAAAAATTATGAGAGAAAAACTTTTTGATGTAATTGTAATTGGAGCAGGATCTGGAGGGTTAAACATAGCAGGATTTATGAACAAAGCTGGTTTTAAGGTGTTGCTTATAGATAAATCTGACAAAAATATTGGGGGAGATTGTTTAAATTTTGGATGTATTCCAAGCAAAGCACTAATCCATATAGCAAAGATAACCCATCATGCCAAACTTTCACAAGAATTTGGTCTGACTCTTAAAGGAAAATTAAATATGGAAAAAGTTAAAGAATATATTAAACAAAAACAAGAAATTATAAGAGAACATGAAAATGCAGAATGGTTTAGAAAACAAGGTATTAAAGTAGAACTAGGAGAAGCAGAATTTATTGATAAAACAAAAATTAAAGTAAATGGAAATATTTTTGAAGCAAAGAAAATAGTTATTGCAACAGGTTCTCATCCACTCTATCCAAAAATAAAAGGTTTAGAAAAAATTAAGAAGGCATATACTAATGAAAACATCTTCGACATAGATTTCCTTCCTAAAGATCTATTGATTATTGGGGGAGGTCCAATAGGTATTGAACTTGGACAAGCATTTTTAAGACTTGGATCAAAAGTTACTCTTATTCAAAGAGGACCACGCTTTCTTCCAAAAGAAAATACTGAGATCTCTGAAATTCTATATAAACAGTTAATAAAAGAGGGGATGGATATTAATTTTGATTGCGAACCCGTATCATTTAATTCAGAAAAGACGTTAGAAGCTAAAACAAAGTCGGGAAAAAGTAAAAATATCAATTTTGACGCTGTTCTTCTTGCAGTAGGCAGAGAATTAAATATTCCTAAAGGTTTAGATAAAGCAGATATAAAACTAACTGAAGATAAAAGAAAAATATTAGTCAATGAATATTTACAAACTACAAATAAAAATATTTACACTTGTGGAGACATTGCTGGAAGTTATCAATTTACACATGCTGCAGAATTACACGCTTCAGTCATCTTAACCAATTTTTTTTCACCATTTAAGAAAAAACTCTCGTATGACAAATTTTCATGGGTTACATATACTGATCCAGAGATAGCCACTTTTGGCCTAAATGAAAAAGAACTAAATGATAAAAACATTCTTTACAAAACAATTAAACAAGAATATTCAGAAGTTGATAGAGGAATAGTTGAAAATTCTAATGGAAAATTAATCATTTATATAAACAAAAAAAACAAAATCTTAGGTGGAAGTTTAATTTCTCCAAATGCTGGTGAAATTTCTCAGGAATTAATTTTAACATTATCATCTGGACTAAATATTAAAAATTTATTCAACAAAATCTACCCTTATCCTACAGCATCAAGAATCAATAAAAAAGCAGTAACAAAAATTTATTCTGAAAAATTAACCAATTTTTCAAAGAAGATTCTAAAATTTTTTTATAGGTAAAGAGGAAATCATTAAAAAACATATTGAACCTAATTATTCTAATAGCTTTAATTTTTATCATTATAATTTTATTTCCTAAAATAAAGTTTTGGACATAGAATCAATAATCGATAGTTCAGGACTATTCCCCCCATTAGTACATATTTTATTGAGGATTATTACAATTTTAGTTTTTCAAATAACTTCATCCCCCTTAGCAATAATTGGAGGCTCTGTTTTTGGACCTTTTTTTTGGTATGATTTACACCTTGGTTGGTGCCACTACTGGAACAGTTTTAGCATTATTAATTGCAAAATTCTTTTTAAGAAATTTTATCTCTAAGAAACTAGAAAAAAGAATTTTGTTCACAAGACTTATGATCCACATCTCATTTGGTATAGTCAGCTATGCAGCAACTTAATGTTTTTACCTTTGCACTTGTAACGTTCATTGGAATAATTCAAATAGTTTTTCTTTTTTCATTCTTTGGGCATATAATAGAACCTTACATTTTTCAATTTCTTATAGCCCTCTTAATTTTATTTCTCAGATATATTATTTATCTTCATTTAAGAAAAAGGAAAAAATAATATTACATTACCTTAAAATCCTAAAAACAAATAATAAATAATAAATAGAGATTCCAAGCATTATCAATCCAGAGATTAAATTCATAATCCTTTTATTCCTCGTTAAGAAACCAATAATCTTCTTACTCCACTGTCCTGAAATTAAACTCAAGACAAGCAGCGGAAAGCCTAGCCCAACGCCGAAGAAAATAAAATTAAGCATACTTGAAGTGAAGTTTCCAAATAGGAAAGCTCTTGCGAAAAATGCAGCAATAAAAGCAGGATTGCACGGAAGAACTATAGCTCCAAAGAAAAATCCAAAAACAAAGGCACTCTTCAGGGGACTTTTATTTGCTGTTTGAATATTTGCTCTCGGAATAAACCTTAAAAAATCAATATCAAAAATTAAAGCCAAGCTTACTAAGCCAAGAATTGCAAAAGCGATAGGGGAAATAATCCCTATAACACTCGTTAAAGATTTCTGAAGAATAGTCGTGAAAATCAGTCCTAACAAAACCATGAAAGAGATTATTCCTACTAAAATTACCGCGCCAAAAAGAAAAAAAGTCTTTCTACTTTCTTTTCCAGAGAACCTATTAGACAAAAATGCAAGAAATCCGGGATACAGAGGTAGAACGCAGACCGCAGTTAAAGGAGTCAAAAGTCCCAAAAGAAAAGAGCTCAAAATATTTGTGATTAAAGACATTTAACACCCCGAAGCAATTTCTTCTTTTAGCTTCTCAACATCCCTTGAACCAGATCCTCTTAACTTTCTGTAACTACCATCTTCACACACTAATATCATGGGAGTACTCGGAGCGTTTATTACCCTTGTGCCAAATTCATCAATTAAAGATTTTGTCATTTCAATTGGAGAAACAGCATAATACCAATCAAATCCGTTTTCTTGAACATGGTTTAATATCTTTTCTTCATCTTCATTTGGATCTGTATCTAAAGAAATTGATATAACAGAATCACCTATCTCCTCATGCAGCTTCTTTATCTCTTTTTGTTGCTTTGTGCATGTTGGACACCATACCGCGAAACTTTCAATCAAAACAGGCGTGCCCTCAAAACCAGATATTTTAAAAAGCTCTCCAGTTTTGATATCTTTCAAATCCCTATTTTTCCAATCAGTTCCTGTCTGAACTCCCTCAGTAGAACCTACCTGTCCATCTGTCAATTCAAGACTTTTAGTATTTGCCCCTTTTAGACTGCCTGCCAAAACAAATATTCCCAGCAACACTACAATAATCAACACAACCCATAAATATTTCTTATTCATAACAACAATTAAATATCATTCCTTATAAATATTAAGTGAACCAAGTTAACTACAAACTTAAATATTTTACCTGTTAAAAACTAAAAATAGGATACAAATATTTACATTATTGGAAACAGAAAAATCAATATTGAAATCGCACATAACATATTGGATACAGAAATCTTAACCTCATTCAAGAATGAAAATAAAAAAGACATAAAGCTCCAAAGCATAAGAAGAACAAATTTTATTATAATAAGACCCACATAGTCAAGAATTTTTTAGAGATTGTTGATTAAATTATCCAAAAAGAGAATTAAGATTATTTTATCTTCAACAAACTTCTTAATCTTTCCTCATCAAATCCAACAATAATTTCTCCATTAACATCTATAACAGGCACACCCTGCTGTCCCGACTTTTCTATCATTTCCTTAGCAGCTTTCTGATCTTCGCCAACATTTTTATCTATAAATCTAACTTTATGTTCTTTCATAAATTCTCTTGCTTTATGACACCAAGGACATGAATCGGTTCCGTATATAGTTATTTTCATATCTTCACTGAATAAAACACCTTTATAAATTTTCAGTGAACTAAGTTAACCTGTAGATTTACTTAAACTTCTGCATTTCTCTTCTCTCAACAAAATATTTCAAAAATGCAGGGATCACTCCTCCAAAATTAATATTTTTATAAGTAAAGATCCCATTCCACTTTCCTAAACTAATCACTAAAGGCCCTGTTCTGGGAGAATAATCACTTAATTTATCCCCAATTTCAAGGGCAATTATATTTTCTACAACGATCTTTGCCTGTCTTTCCGCGTTCTGTGCTGTTTTTTCTTCCTGCGTATCTGTAATGTCCCCTGCTACAAAAATATTTCTCTCTCCAAATAATTGAAGAGTTTTATCAACTTTTATCTGATTTTTTTCATTTAAAGAAGATGAAAAATACTTCTTCATAAAATCATAGTTTGGAGTAATTCCCGTACATAAAAAAGTCATATCATTATGAAATTTATTTTCTTTATCAGTTAAAAAGAAACCTTCTTTCCTTATTACTGCCCTCTCAGAATAAAATATTTTGACACCACTATTTTTTAAAAATCTCTCGGCATGCTTAATTGCTTTTTCATGATTTCTTTCTATTAATTTCTCCTTAGAATGTAAAATACTTATCTCTTTATCTCCATAGTGTGTAGATATCTCTGCTGCCAATTCTACACCTACTAAACCCCCACCAATTATAAGAACCTTTTTTGCCTTGCACAAACTATTATAACAATCTCTTAGATGGTTAGCTCTTGTAACCGTAACTATATTCTTCTCCTTAAAAGGAACATTATAACTTGAACCTGAACAAATCACCAGATAATTGAAAGGTATCTTTTTGTTTTTCAAAACTACATAGTTCTTTGCCACAACATCTACGCATCCAACGATTACTTTTGTCCTTCTAAGATAATGTGTATGGAGCACCTGTATTTTTTTTACATGGTTCGGTTCTACAATAGTCCTTAATATTCCAGGAGTGAATTCAAAATAATCCTTAGAATCTATAAGAGTAACATCAAAATCTTTCTCCAATTCTCTTGCGATATAAGAACCTGCAAAACCTCCTCCTATTACAACTACTTTTTTCATTTTTTATAAGATTAAAAAAATAATAAATAAAAATTTCTAGCGAGTTTTACTAATTGCCCATTCTCCAGGACCTGTCCATGCTAAGCTTATTAGGGCTGCAATGGAAATGTAATGGAAAAAGGCTGTAGCAGAGCTAATTCCTTCACTAGGAATAGATACAGTTACAACTGCCACTACTAATATTATCGCAAGTGGCCAAGCAGTATATCTAACTTTGTATCCAATAAGTATCAGTGCTCCAAATATTAATTCAGAAAGCAACAATGACCATCCAAAAAAAATAGGAATCGGGAACCCTAATCCTCCCAACATGCCTACTATTCCTGAGGGGTTTGTCAGTTTACCAAAACCCATTATAATAAATAACAGCCCTACTGTAACTCTTATTAAAGTATGTCCATACATGTGATAGTCTGAGCGAGATTCATCATGTTTGGAATGTTTTTCATTCATCTTTTCTTCCTCCTTTCAACTTTCTTAATTTTCATTACAAGAAAAAACAAAATAATATATTTAAACTTTAAGTGAACTCTGTTAACTTAAATAGGATAA
>CAZHOH010000013.1:0-31360 GCA_964534185.1 Candidatus Woesearchaeota archaeon
GCGCGCGCGAAAATTTAGATAAGTATTTAACAAATCTTCAGCAAGAAAGAGATAAATAAACTGCTAAAATTAATTCAAAATATGAATCTGCAATGAATATTTTAAGAGGAGAGTGAATTTATTTTCTGATTCTTCTTTCTTTTGGAGTGTAGTTTTGTATTGTATTGTTGATTTTTCTTCCTATGCCCAGGATGTTATTTTGGTTTTTTATTATTATGTATTGTGTTGCGAATTCTTTTTCTGTTTCGAGGTTTTCACCTGCCATCCATTTTTTTACTTCGTCGTCTTTTATTTCGTGAATGTTTTTTGTTATTTGGTTTTTTATTTCTTGTGTGTTTAAGATGTCAAAACTTAGTCTTATTTTGCCTTCCTGGATTTTGCATAGATGAGTTCCTATTAGTTCGATGTTTGTCGTTTTTGCCATTTCGTTTAGTTCTTCTTTTGACAAAGAGCCCGAGTAAATTCTGTATCTGTCTTTTCCTGTTTGGATTATTAGGTAAGGGAGGTTTGTGATGTTGTATTGTTTTTCAAATTCTTTAAGGAGTTTTCTTTTTTTTGTTTTGTCAAGGAAGGTTATTTTTGGTTTCATTTTATTTCTCCTGTTTTTTTGATTTTAGCGAGGAAGAATCCTTCTGTGTTGTTGTCTTGTGGGTAGATTCTTGCGCATTTTTTTACTTCTGGATTGTATTTTTTGTCCTGCCATTGGATGATTCCGGGGCGGGTTTTTAGGGGGATTTTTATTTCTTGGAGTTTTATTGGGAAGTTTTCTAAGAGGTATGAGATTATTTCTTCGTTTTCTTCTGGGGCGTGTGTGCAGGTTGAGTAAATCATTTCTCCGTTGAGTTTAAGTGCTTTAAGTGCTGAGACTGTTATTCGTTTTTGGGTGTTTGACATTTTTTTAATTATATTTTGGTTGAACATGTTCGCTGTTTTTGGCGAGGTTCTTAAAGTTCCTTCTCCACTGCATGGGACGTCTGCAAGAATTTTGTCGAATTTGAAGTTTTGTTTTGCGAGTTTTTCGCATAAATGAGCGCCGTCTGCCCTTGTGATTAAGATGTTTGATGAAGATGTTTTTTGAGTGTTTGATGCGAGGATTTTTATTCTGGGCATTGTTAAGTCATTTGCTATTAGTGTTCCAGAGTTTTGCATTATGGCTGATATCTGGGTTGTTTTGCTTCCTGGCGAGGCTGCTAAGTCTAGAATTATTTCATCGGGTTTTGGGTTTAAGGTTATTGGGGGCATCATACTTGAAATTTCCTGAATATAATAATAGCCTAATTGATGTTCGAGTGCTCTTCCGATTTCCCCTGGTTCTAATTCTCCTGATTTTGAAGATTCTATTATGATTATTTCAGGGTTTGAGCTGAAAGGTTGTTTTATTTTCCATTTTTTTTCTAAGATTGAGCTTAATTTTTCTGGTGAAATTTTTAGAGTGTTGCAGCGGATTGAATTCAAATAAGGTTGTTCAAGGACTTTGCAGTAGTTTTGGTAATCTTCTTGTAATAGTTCCTGCATTCTTTGTTTGAATTCTGGTTTTAATTTTTCTACAAGGTTTTGATTTTTTAGTTCCATTTTAGAATAGTTTCTTTTGTTCTGTGCCTTTTATTAAGTCTTTGATTTCAATGTTGAATACGTGGAAAATGTTTTCTACTGCTGGGATGAGCTGTTTGTTGAGATAGTATTCTATGTCATAGGGTTTTTCTTCGTCAGGAAGAGCTGCTTTGTCTCGTGCAAGTGCTTTTTTGTTATTGTTTTCTGCTATATAGTATTCTATTAATGCACCTGGGTCAAGAGGCATTCCTAATTTTATCATTTGTCTTGCGATTGTTACATGAGGTGTATTGGCTTTGTATTCTGAAATTGGTTTTTTTAGTTGGGTTTTTATTATTAGTTCTTTTTTTGGAATTTGTCTTTTTTTGAGTTTTTTTATTATTTCTTTTGTGTATTCAAGTGCTGAGGTTTCATTTCCGTTTGTGAGTGTTTTTTCTAAGATTTTGTTTTGCAATTCTCTTGCTAATTTACACCAGTCTCTTCTAACTGTTTCAAAACCGCGGATTTTTAATTTGTTTTTTTCATCGATGAGGGCGTATTTTTTCTTTGCACCTATTTCTCCACTTCTTGTTGTTACCCAGATTCCTCTTTTGTAAAAATCTTCAAGTTCCAGTTCCATGATTCCTGGCAAGTCTTTGTTAATTGAGTTTTGAAATTCCAAGGCTTGTTTTTTTGACTGCTTGTTCATCTCTAGTGCGATTGAGTCTGTGTCGCTGTAAATTGGTTTGAAGTTTTTTTGTTCTGCTTTTTTTATTGTTTTTTTGATAAATTGTCTTGAGATTGCTGTTGTTGCTGCTGATGCTTCTGGACAATAATATCTTGCTGCGAAAAATCCTTGATATCCGTATGATGCGTTTGCCAGAAGTTTGAAAGCGTTGCTTCTTGCTTTTAGAATTGGGGAGGGGTTATTTTTGAATTCTTGTTTGTATTTTTTTCTTGTTTTTATTATTTGTTCGAGCATGTCTGGGAAAAAACCTTTTTGCTTTGAGAAGTAAATTTTTTTTGGTTTTTTGTTTACTGTTATTTCTATTTCTTCTGAGTTTGGCTGTTTTTTGTCTTTGAGGAAAGTTGATGCTGAGAGGTTAAAAGAGGCTATGATGCTGGGCCAGTAGCTTGTGAAGTCGAACATTACAATGTCTTCATAAAGTTTTGGGACTGGTTGTAGGACGAATGCTCCTTCGTATTTTTCTCTTTTTCTTCTTTGTCTTATTTGTTCGTGGCTTGGTTTGTTTTCTATTATTTCATTATATTTTTCTAAGTTGTGGATTATGTAATTTTCGACGTTTGCTGATATGCCGTCGCGGGTTACATTGAATAATGGCTCTTGCATTACCCTGCTAAATTCTGTTATGTCAGGCCAGACTTTTTTAAGGAGTTTGAATGTTAGTATTGAGTCTTGGAGGTTGTAGTTAAGAAAGTTTTCCCATTCTTTGTCATTCATTTTTGATGAGTGCTTGTGTTCGTGTTCGTGTTTTTTTTCTCCTAAAAGTTCTGATGCTACGTCGCCTAAGCCAAGAGTTTCTGATTGGAGATATTGTGAGTAGGCTGTTGCAATGAATTGATATAGGTCTATATGTACTCTTCCTGAAATTTTTCCGCGCGTGTTTATTCCTCCTGTGAATTTTGGAGGTGAGTTGTCTAGTCCTAGTTCTAATCTGATTTTGTTTTTTTCTGCTCGGGCTTTTAAGTATGGCAAGTCGAATTTGTCTGAAAAGTATCCAGTTATTATGTCAGGGTTTTGTTTTTTTACATGTTTGATGAATTTTTCAATTAGTTCTTCTTCGTTTTTACATGCTTCAATGTGTGGTTTTGAAACTGGTTTTGTTGTTAAGACTTTTTTAAAGTTGTCTGTTACTATTGATAACATCAGGATTTCTCCTTTTCCTATTTCTAAGTCATTTGTTTCTATGTCAAATGCGAGAATTTTTGGCTTGAATAATTGGTTTTTTTCTAATGGCTGGATTTTTGTTGGTTTTAGTATTAAGTCAACATCAAGGTTTTGGGATAATTCTTCTGTTGATTCTGCCTGAATTTTGTGCCACTTCATTGGGACTAGTTTTTTTTCAATTATGTAGCGGGTTATGAAGTTTAAGTCTTGTTCCTTTATTTTGTCTATTTCTTTTATTTCTTGGATTTCTTCTGCGACTTTTTTTAGGTCTTTGTGGAGGGGGACTTGGATTTTTATTGCTTTGACTTTTTGTCCCATGAAATTTTTGTCTTCTAGAGAGGTTTTTATGATTTTGATTATTCTGTTTGATTCATTGATTTTCAGGTTTTGGATTTTTTCCTGGATTGTTTTTATTTGTGTTTGTTTAGTGTTTTGTTTTAGGATTGCCCAAAAGTAGTTTTGACAGGTGTCGATTAGACAGATTCTTTTTTGTGTTGAGGTTTTACCTATGATTTTGATATAGTTTTTGTTTTCGTGTTCGAAATAGTCATAATCCAGAGGGACGAAGTCGAGTTCCATTTTATTGTAAGGTTTGGAATGTATTAAAAACTTCTTGTTGATGAAGGAAACCTAAGGTTTCCTCTCACACACCTTCCTAAAATAGCTTACTTCGTAAGTTGTAATAGTTGGTATTTTCATTCAGGTTTAGTAGTGATAGAAAGGCTTAAAAAGTTGGATTTTAGTGTATGGATATGAAAAGATTTGAAGAGTTTCCAGAGATGGGAGCGTTGATTGGAAGGAATGCTCGATTAGATAGAGAGCGGCAAGATGCTTTGTCTAGAGGAGATTCTGTGAAGTATGCAAGGCTTTGTTTGGATTTAGGAATTCAGCCTGAAGACAGATTAACTTTTTGGCAAGGATTTCAGCAGTTAAGAGAGAATTTTTCTCAAGATGAGAATAGCTATTCTAATAGTCATAATTTAGATACTAAAGAATCTAGGTATAAGTTTTTTCATGATGGTGCTAGTGAACTTGTAGGAACAGCTCCTGATTTTGGATTTTATGATAAGTTGGATTGGCTTACTGTTTTTCCAAGATTTAGACATGGGGGGAAACAGCCAGTTTATGATTCTAATGGGAATCCGAATTACTCTCCTGCTGAGACATATGTTATTTTTCAGAGAGTATATAAACAATCTGAGAAAGCAATTTCTGGAATTAAAAGAAGGGCTGCTTAGTTCAATTAATTATTTATAGTGGTTTTTTGTTTGTTTTTTATGGGAGTTAATATTCGTGAGATTGTGCCGCGGAAGGCAATTGAGTTTTCTGAGTTAAATGGGAAGACTCTTGCTGTTGATGCATTTAATATTATTTATCAATTTTTGTCTTCTATTCGGCAGTATGATGGGACTCCTTTGCAGGATAAGAGTGGGAATGTTACAAGTCATTTATCTGGGCTTTTTTATCGGAATATTAGTTTGCTGTCTGAAGGTATTAAGTTGATTTATGTTTTTGATGGTAAGCCTCCTGAGATGAAGTCTGGGACTGGTGATAAAAGGCGGGAGATTAAGAGTGCTGCTAAGGAGAAATATGAAGAGGCGAAGAGCAAGGATGATTATGAGGGTATGAAAAAATATGGACAGCAGATGAGTGTTCTTACCTCGCAGATGATTGAAGAGAGTAAGGAGCTTTTGGAGGCGATGGGGATTGCTATTGTGCAGGCACCAGAGGAGGGTGAGGCGCAGGCATCTTATTTTGTTAAGAGGGGCAAGGCTTATGCTGTTGCTTCGCAGGATTATGACTGTTTGATGTTTGGAGCTCTACGATTAATTCAGAATATGACTTTGGCTCGGAAAAGAAAGACTGTTTCAGGTTATGTTGAGATAAAGCCAGAGATGATTGAACTTGAAAAGGTTTTGAATGCTTTGCAGATTAGTCATGAGCAATTGATTTCTTTGGGGATTTTAACTGGGACTGATTATAATGTTGGAGGGATGAGGGGAATTGGACAGAAAAAGGCGTTGCAGTTTGTTCAGAAATATGAGTATCCTGCTGTGATTTTTTCTAAATTTGAAGATTTGGATTTTGACTGGAAGAAAATTTTTGAGTTATTTAAGAAACCTGTTGTTGATGAAAATATTGATATTCAGTTTCCTGAAATTAATGAGAGGAAAGTTAAGGAGATTTTAATGAACCATGATTTTGCTGAAGAAAGAATTGATAAACAGATGGATAAACTTAGAGAAGCAAAGAAGAAGGCAAGTCAGAAGACTCTATTCTAATTTGGCCAGATAATTTATTTCTTGTTCGCTTAGGGCTAGTTGTTTTTGTATTTTGTGAGAGTTTTTTATTATTTTTGCGATGAGATGAAATTCTTTGAATGCTTTTCTTTTTGAGCAGTGTATTTTGTGAGAGTATTTTCCGATTATTGTTTTTTTGTGCTGGTTTTTTTGGTTTGACATCCAGATTTTTAGGATTCTTGACGGCGGGGAATATCTGACGAAGTTTTGTTTTGGAGTTAGTTTTGAGATTGAGACTCCTGCGCTTAGGAAGATGTTTTGATAGACTAAGAATCTCCAGTATCTTTGTCTTCGAATTCTGCCGTTGAAAATATCTGCGAGACTTAAGGCTTCAAATGCTTTGTATAGTTCTTCTCCTTTGTATTCTTTTGGAATGTTTTCTTCTAACCAGAGGAAGATTTTTTCAAGAGGCATGTTAACTTGGTCGTAAACTCTTAGTGTGTGTTCGTTTAGTTGGTTTTTGAAAATCATCTTTAGTGCGTTGAAGATGTCCTGTTGTTTGTTTCTTTCGTCAAGGGTTAGATATGATTTTGCGAATTCTTTGTCTGATGCCAGTGTTTGAAGGTCATTGATTGCAGCTCTTACGTCGCCTTTTGAGCGTATTGATATTGAGACTAGGATTTTATTGTCGATTTCCAGATTTTCTGTTTCTGCTATTTTTTGAAGGATTTTTGTTGTGTCTTTGTAATCTAGTTCTTTTAGATTGATGAGGTTGCATTTTTTTCTAAGCGTGTTGAATTTTTTATCCCATACATCGTTTGCTGTGATTATCATTGGGAAACTTGTTGTATCTATTAATTCTATTAATTCTGGGAGTCCACCTCTGTCTGATGCTGAGAGTCCGTCGACTTCATCTATTAAGAGAAGTTTGCTTTTTTTGAAAAGACTTTTTTGTTCTGAAGCAGGTTTTAGTTTTTGGTGGAGTTGTTCTTTGTTTCTTAAGTCTGAGGCGTTTAGTTCGTATAGTTCTAAGTCGAATTCTTTTGCTGCCACTTGTGCTACTGAGGTTTTTCCTGTTCCTGCAGGGCCATGGAGGAGGAGAGCTTTTTTTTGTATTCTTTCCAGATTGTTAAAGAGAGTTTTTACTTCGTATACTGCTTTGCTTTGTCCTATTATTTCGTTGAAGTTTTTGACTCGATATTTTTCAATCCAGTTTTGTTGTTTTTCCATTTCTTCTTTTTTAGATTTAGTTATTTTCCTCTGCCTGCGAGGACAAAGCTTGCTATTAAAGCTTCTAACTGCACGAATTCATCTGAACCTTCTGTGAGTCTGAATTCTATTTCGCCTGTTTTTTCTGTCAATCTAACTTTTATTTCAGGATCTATTTGTAAGTTCCAGATTTCTTTTTGAATTGATTTTATTATTTCTGTTCCTGCTATACTTTCTTTTAGCATTACATCTAATAATTTATTTCGTGAGTTGTGGAAGTCTCCTGAGAGTGCATATTCTAGGATTAGTTTTATGTCTGAGGGTTTTGCACTTGGGACGACTATATTGATTAAGTCGGGTGTTAGTGAGGTGCTTATTGAACTTGTGGTTTGCATGAGATTGATTACTCGGCGACAGTCGCCTTCGCTTGCTTCGAATAGTGCTTCGATTGTTCCTGGTGCGATTTCTATTTTTTCTCTTTCTGTGATTCTGTTAATTATTTTTTCAATGTCTTTTTTTTCTAGAAGTCGGAATCTGAAGACTGCGCATCTTGATTGGATTGGGTCGATGATTTTACTGCTGTAGTTGCAAGACATTATGAATCTGCAGTTTGCTGTGAAATTTTCCATTGTTCTTCTTAATGCGTTCTGAGCTTCTGGTGTTAGTGCGTCTGCTTCATCGAGGAAGATTACTTTGAAGGGAATTTTTGAAATGGCTTTTGTTCGCGCGAAGTCTTTTACTTTTTGTCTTACTACATCAATGCCGCGTTCGTCTGAGGCGTTTAGTTCTAGGTAGTTTTCACGCCATGATGGGCCGAAGAGTTCTTTTACTACAACTAATGCTAAGGTTGATTTTCCTACTCCTGCTGGACCTGCAAATAACAAGTGAGGGATATTTAATGAGTTAGTTAATGATTTCACTCTTTTTACAATATCTTCTTGCCCTACGATTTCGTCGAATTTTACAGGACGATATTTTTCAGTCCAAATTTCACTATCTGATATAGTCATAAGAACTTGAAATTTGAGTTGTATAAAAAGATTGCTATGGTGTAGAACTACTTAGATCTTGCACGCCTTACTTTTCTGAGATGCTTAGCTTTTCTGAGCTTTTTTCTTTGCCATTTCCATCTCATTTGGCGTTTCTTTTTCCAACGTCTGCTTGATCTTTTCATTGTAACTAATTTTATAAAAGATGTAGAAAAAGTTGGTTTATAAGGCTTTTGATATTATGCGAACCAGCCTGCTATTTCTGAGAATATTTTTATGAAGGTTAATTTTATTTTGCTTGTGAAAGTTGCCCCTTTATAGGTTATTTCGCCGTTTTCTAATGATGATGCGAATTCTTCCAAGGGATTCTGCGATTGTTTTATTTTTGTTATTGTTTCTTGACTTGTGTAAGCGTTTATTGTGGGGTTTTCAATTTCTTGTGTTGTGATTGATTCGAATTTCTTGTCTTTTGTGGTTATTGAGATAGTTTGTGTTTGGTTTGAATTTGAGTCTATGTAAAGGGTGATTTTTTCATTTCCGAAAAATTTTCCTGCGATTTCTGGGAGTTCTTGTCCTTCAAATTCTTTTAGAGCAGAAATTTCTTCTTGTGTTACTTGGGCGGAAATTATTTGTATTGAAATTAGAAATATTAGAAATATTAGTGAAAGATTTAGGATTTGCTTTTTCATTGTTATTGTAAGTTCTTGTTGAGCCATTCTTTTATTTGTTCTTCTGGAATTGCTCCTACGAATTCGTCTATGATTTTTCCGTCTTTGAACATTTTTACTGACGGGATGCTCATTACTCCGTATTCTTGTGGTTTTTGCTGGTTTTCTTCAACTGAAATTTTTGCAAGGATGAATTTTCCATTGTATTCTTGTGCAAGTTTTTCAAGTGCTGGGCCGAGCATTCTACAAGGGCCGCACCAGCTTGCCCAGAAGTCTACTACAACTGGAACTTGTTTTGATTTTTCAATTACTTGTTGTTCAAAGTCAGAATCAGAAACTTTTATTTCGTTTTCCATTTTGTTTTTTATTAAAGAAGTTATTTAAATTTATTGTTTAATTTAAAAATATAAAAGGGTTGAAAACCGAAGTTCAACAACCCTATTCTACCGAAGTAGAATATTATATCTTAGTTTGAGTATTATTTAAGTGTTTCGGTTTTGTTTTTGTTGATGCGAAGATTAATGGTAGGGCGATTGTTGCGTCGCAAAAAACGTCCACGAATTTTGCTTCGTATTTTAGCTTTCCCCAGCTTACTCCTTCTTGGAGTGGGGCGCCGCTTGAGCCTCCAGGCTCTTGTCTGTCTGTTGTTATTTGTATTCCGTAATCTGCACCCTTTGAAAATTGCAATGATTGTTGTATGAAATTTTTAGGTGTTCCGCCGCCGATATATATTACTCCTACTTTTTTTGCTGTCCATGCAATGTCAATTATGTTGTTCATATCTTGAAACGCTTTTACATTGAATTCTTTTCCTTCTGCTATTCTTCCCCAAATCATTAATCCGATTCCTGAATCTGCTATTGCAGGGCAGAAGACAGGGATTTGTTTTTCATAGCATTTTTTTAGTATGCTTTTTTCAGGAGTTAGTTCTCCGATTTTCCATAATAGTTCTGTTATTGTTTCGCATTTTTGGAATTCTGCGAAGTTTTTTTCAAAGAAGGTTTCCATTATTTCGTAGACTTTGTTTTTCATTAATATATTGTACATTCTGTCAAGTCCTTTTTTGTGTAGTTCTTCATCGTTGAAAGGAGGAGTTGTTATGTAATGACTTTCGCCCAAGGCTTCTACTAAATCGTGAGTTAATGTTGCGCCTGTTGTTACAAAAACATCAGTATTGTCGAGCATGTCGATTATTACTTCGCGCATTCCTGCTGGAACCATTGCTCCTGCGATTCCCAAGAAGACTTTGCATTCTTTGTCGTTGAACATTTGGTTCATTACTGAAGATGCTTTTGCAATCTGTCCTGCGCCGAATCCTACATTTTCCATGCCCTTGACTAAGTTTTTGGCTGACATATCTTTTGTTATTTTAATTGGGCTAACTTTTCGCATGTTTAAAGAATTAAGTGAGTGTTTTTAAGGGTTTGCGTTTTCGTAGACAATTTCATTTTCCTCCACCATCCCCCAAATCCCTCCCTCCCGAATGAAGGATTTTATGAAATTGTCAATTATTTTATCGAGTTAAATTATTATTTCCTGAAGAAAGTTTTAGAAGATGATTTTTTTGCTTTGAAGTATTCTTTTGCGAATTTTTCTGCTATTTTTGGGTTAAAGGGTTTGCATGAGCAGATGTCTATGAATGCTTTGTCTTCGACTTCGTCGAGGTGGACTGTTATTGAGCTTGTTTCTATGAATTGCATTGCAGAGTATCCTTCTAGTTTGTTTTCTGCGAACCTATCGATTATTGTTTTTCCGTGAGGTTTCATGTTAATGGATTTGCAGAGTTTTTTAGGGAAAGCTTTTAGAGGGGCTTCAACATTCAGGAGAGACTTGTCGCATTGATGTAAATTGATGAATGTTGATTGAATCTCCATGCTAGGCTCCTGACTTGTAGGATAAGTTTCTTATTATTTGGTTTAATTTTCTTGAACTATTTTGCATCTTTAAATTATATGGGGTTGGTTTAAAAATCTTACTTTTGGAGTTTTTCTTTTAGGGTTTTTGTTTTTTCTTTTGTTTCTTTTTTTATTTCTTCTTGTTTTTGTTTTTTGTTTATTGCTTTTTCTACTGCTTTTTCTACGTCTTGTTGATGTTTGTTTTTGTCATAGTATTTTTGGATTATTTTTTCTGTTGGGTGGCTTCCTCCTCCCCATACCATCAGCATTGCGACTATGTATCCTAAATTGTAGAACCAGCCAGTGTTGTTTATTTCGTATGCTGTGTATTTTGTGAATAGGGCTATTACCAGCATTATTGGTGCGATTGCTCCGTGGATTATGCCTGATAATATTCCTGCTTTGTCTGTCTGGAATTTTTCATGTCCTGGAAATTCTGTTATTATTCCTGATGCTAGGAAAAATGCTGCTACAACGACTGCGATTGTTAGAAGTAAAGCCCACTTTGTCATGTTTAATTTAATAGGGGATGATTTATAAATTCTTTTGTATTAATTTTTTTATGGTAGAAGTGTGTGAGATTTATTTGTTTCGGCACGGGCAGACTTTTTATAATCGTGATAAGAGATTTACTGGGTGGAAGGATTCTAAGCTGACGCCGCTTGGATTTAAACAGGTACGGGTTGTTGCTCTAAAATTGAAAAATAAAAAGATTGATATTGGTTTTCAGACTGAACTGACTCGGAGTAAGCAGACTTTGAAAGAGGTTTTGAAGTTTCATCCTGAGTGTCGTGAGATTATAACTGCGAATCGGATGATTGAAAGGAGTTATGGTGATTTGTCTGGGAAGTTTCATTCTACTATTATTCGTGAAAATGGGAAAGAGCAGTATGACTTGTGGCATCGTGGTTTTGATAATCGTCCGCCTGGCGGAGAGTCTTTTGTTGATGTTGAAAAGAGGGCTAAGATTTTTATTAAGAATTTGAAGGAGTTTATTAAGAAGGAGAAAGTTAATGTTGCGATTTCTGGGCATGGGAATTCTATTCGTTTGTTTAGGAAAGTGTGGGAAGGGCTTTCAAAAGAGAAGACAGAGAAAATAGAGATTCCTTATGATAATTATTATGTGTATAAAGTTAGGATTTAGATTCTTCTTTTGTTAGTAAGGATGTTGTTATTATAATTCCTATTACTGCGATTATTGTTACGATTAGTGCTGTGATTAAATGTCCTTGGATTGGGGAAAATGATGTTGCTTTGCTTACATATTCGGTTATTAAGTCTCGCCATGCAAGTGCGATTAGGAAAGAGAATGCAGCGACGACTGCAGTGTTTAGTGATTTTTTGAATTCGTCGTTGAATCTTTTTGCAGAAGCTTTTGCTTTTTGGGTTAGTTTTTTTTGAGTTTTTATTTCTTCTTCTAATTCTTCTTTTTTCTCTTCGAGTTTTTCTACTTTTTTTTCTAATTTTTCTACGTTCTTTTCTGCCATTTTTATTTATTGTTTTTTATTTTTATATATTTATTGTTTTTTTATGAAGATAAATTCTTTTGTTCTTAATGTGTGGCTTATGATTATTCCTAGTCCTAAACTTATTAGTGCTTCTCTGTAAATAAAAAATCCTACTATTAAGATAATTAGTGCTGGGAAGGTATGGTTAACTCTGTATCCGAAGTAGGTGCGGTTTTTTCCTTTGTCGAGTTTTGCTAAAGTGAAGTCTATGGCTATTCCTAAAATAAACATTATTGGGATTAAATGATAGTTTATTTTTTTTGTGCGATTATGAATAAGAGGATTAGTCCGAGAGTTATTGAAATTATTTGGCTTAAAATGAAATTATTTGGGAATAGAAAATAATCCATTAGATTCCACATACCGCGCCAGAATGCGACGATTGCAAGAGATGCGATGATTATTATTGGGATGTCTTTCCAACTTGTTTTTTTGATAAGGGATTCGAGTATGCAAAGATTAGGAGTTTTGTAGTTTTAAAGGTTTGTTTAGGAAGATTTTTATATTGGGTTTGTTAGAATTTTGTAAGCTCCTGTGGTGTAGCGGTTAAGCATTGAGCCCTCTCGAGCAGTGGATTTATCTTGTTGAAAGACTAAGTCCTTGGTCCTCAGACCAACTGACTCTAAACCATTAGGTTTGGAAAGTTCCTGATAAAGAGATTGAACTTTGGTTTGATTTCAATGTTTTGGAACTTCGGAGAACGGCTTAGACCCGGGTTCGAGTCCCGGCAGGAGCATTTAATCAAAGAAATTATAGTTAGCATTTGATAATGCTTTTATTTTCTGCGTTTTTTTCTTTTTAGTCTTACATAAATGAAAACTCCGATTATTGAGGCGATTATTGTGACTAGTGTGATTAGGTGGAGGTTTTGGTTTATTATTTCTTGGTTATTGCCGAAGATGTAGCCGAGGGTTATGAGTATTGCTGACCATATTCCTGCACCTAGTGATGTGTAGATTGAGAATTTTTTTATGTTCATTTCTGCGAATCCTGCAGGTAGTGAGATTAGCTGTCTAATTACCGGGATTAGGCGTCCGATGAAAGTTGTGATTTCTCCGTGTTTTTGGAAAAAGATTTCTGAGTTTTCTATGCTTGACATTTTTATCATTATGTATTTTCCGTATTTTTTTATTAGGATTTCGATTATTGGGCGTCCGAGGTAGAGTGCGAGGAAATAATTGATTAAAGCTCCGAGAAGAGAGCCGAGTGTTGCTGCTGTTAGAACAAGGAGGAATGACATTTTGCCTTGAGAGACTAAAACTCCTGCAGGAATTAAAATGACTTCGCTTGGGAATGGGATGAATGAACTTTCAAGAGTCATTAATAAAAGTATTCCTATGTAACCTAGGTTCCCTATTGTATTTACAATTGTGTCTGTTAAAGAAGTAAATATTGCCGATAACATTATTGTTTATAGGGGATGGGATATTAAAACGTTTTTATTTTTGTGATGTTATTATAAAATGCTACTCCTTTCAGTCGCAGTTAATGCTCGGAAATTTTTTTTAGGTTTCTTTGGGTTACCGGTTCTTCGGACAAATAAAAAAACTTCGTTTTTCTAAATTAATAACAACTATAAAATAGTAATATTTATAAAATTCTAAATTATCTTATTTCTATGGTAAAAAACTTCCAGTACAATACAAATTACAAATTAATTATGCCTGGAAAATCTTGGATTTTTGTAAATCCTACAACTGGTTGCACTTTAAAGTGTGCTTATTGTGTGGAGCAAAAAGATTCTTGGTTTGATGGAAGTTTGACAGAAATTTATTCTCCCTCTCAGACTATGGAAGAAGTATTAGATTCTCCCTTAATTCTAAAAGATAAATCCCCATTGACGTTTTATAACTTTTCAGACCCATTTTTACCTTTAAATAAAGAAGGGCTTTTGGCAATATTGGGTGAATTGAATAGGGAAGGATGGAAAAATAAAGTTGGACTAATTTCAAAAATTCATCCTGGGGAAGAGTATTTAGATGAATTAAATAACTTGGAAAATTTGAAAATAGGACTTTTTGTTTCATATGCAAATTTAATTCCTGGATTAGAATCTGTTTCATATGAACAAAGAGTTAGATTAATGGAAGATGCAAAAAGAAAGGGAATTAAAGTTGTTGATTATGTTCGTCCTTTAGTTAAAGAATGGATAGATGAAGAAAGATTGATAAATTTGGCTTATCAAATAAAAGGAAAAGTTGATGCTGCTTCACTCTCAGGAATAAGATTAACCCCTGAAATAGTTGAATCACTAAAAATTCGGGGGATTCAAATTCCGGAAATAAAGACATACACAAATAAACAGAGAGATGATGAACTTTCATCTCTTGCAACGCAAATAATTAGGGATATTGCACAAATTCCTGTTTTTTGGCACACTTCTTGTTCAATGTCATATTTATTTGGAGAGCCAGATTATAATAGTCACGATATTAGAGAAAAAAGAAAAAATAGTTCTTGCGGTTTTCCTTGCATAGATTTTCAAAGAGATATTTGCGATTCTAGTTTGTCTGCCACAAGTGATGAAGAATTAGGGAAAATATTAGCAAGATTAGGAAAAGAAGTAAGATATAGAAGAGAAGATAAAACATTTTTGCTATCTGGATGTCAATTAAATAAAGAAGACATTTCTTTTGTTAGGCATATTGTTCCTGAATTTGTAATGAAAGATGAGTAAAGAATTAATTTTTATAGGGGGAAGTAAAGGAGTAGGAAAAACTTCGTTAGCTAAAGCCATTTCTCATTTACTAGATTTTGAATACATCAATACTGGAGAAAGATTCAGGAGATATCGCCCAGAGTTTGATAAAAAATTTATTCAAGAGTTGATTGATAATGAAGGAAAATTTGTTGTTGATACACACTACGCCGCAAGTAGTAGTAAAACTCCGTATGATTTTCATATGGGCATTGATGAAAAATATCAAATGTATTTAAGATTTAATTCTGAATATTCTGGGAAAGTGATTTTAGTTGAGGCGGATCCTGAATTAGTTTTACAAAGAAGAAGAAAAGAGGGAGAAGAAAGAAGATGTTCGGAATTAGAGCAAATAGTAAAAGAGAATAATTTTAACTCTGTATATTCTAGAATTTATTCTTCTTGTCTTAACTTGTCTCATTATTTGTTAAGAAACGAAGATTTATCAATGGAAAATGCAATTATTAAATTAGGAGAAATTGTAAAAAATGGATAATCTTGAAAAAACATTTGTAAAAGGCCTATATTATTCAAACGAAGAGATATTAAAAGCAGAAAAGACAAATAAATTGCTTAATTTAGATTTAGACATGTCAAATATATGTAACTTAAGATGTATTTATTGCGATAAAACAAGTATCGGAGAAAGACATTGCAAAAAAGAAAATGAGCTTTTATTGGAAGAATATTACGAGATTATAAAACAAGCAAAAAAATTAGGTTGTAAAAATTTACAATTTATTGGAGCTGGGGAACCAATGTTGGATAGGAATTTTTGGAAAATTATAGAATTTGCTTCAAAATTAAAAATTCTTTCTGTTATTTATACAAATGGAACGATGATTAATGAAGAAAGTGCTGAAAAATTTTTTAGATTAAATACTTCTATTGTGCTTAAATATAATTCCTTTGATAATAAAATTCAAGATGAATTGGTGGGTGTTAAGGGTTATGATAAGAGGGTAAGGAAAGCATTAAAGATTCTAATGGATTGTGGATTTAATAAACAATCTCCGCCAAGGCTTGCTATAGACTGCATAGCTACTAACTTAAACAAAAAAGACGTAATTCCTTTGTTTAAATTTTGTAGAAAAAATAATATTTCTCCTCAATTCTCTGGATTAATCCCTCATGGAGAAGCATTAGAAAGAGGACTTGTTTTGAATAAGAAAGAATATGCTAAGATTTATAATAAAGCAAAAATTTATGATAATGAAAAAGGATTAAAATATCCTTATAAACTTCCATTTTTAGGAGGATTCCAATGCCGGCAAATAAAATATGGATTATATATTGATGTGTTAGGAGATGTTTGGGAATGTAATGCAGGAGAATTATATTTAGGAAATATAAGAAAGTTAAAACTTAAGAATTTATGGCTATCAAAGCAAGCAAAAAATTTTAGAGAAAAATGGAACTGTGGGAATTGCCATATAAGAGAAAAATACTGGAGAGAACAAAATGATAAAAGAAAAAGTTAAACAAATTTATGAAAATCTTTCTGTAAATAAATGGGGACATGTAAAAAGAGTTTTAGCTTTTGCTACAAAACTTGCAGAGAAATTAAATTTAGATGAAAAAAATATGAAGATTATCCAGGTTTGCGCACTTCTTCATGATATTGGATATAAAAAACAATTTGAAATTGAGGGAAAAGATATGCATGAGAAATATTCTGTTGAAATGGTGGAAGAGATTCTTTCAGGAGAGATTTTTAACAAAGAAGAAATAAAAATTATAAAGAGAACAATTGAAACTCACGGAGTTTTTGAAGAATGCAAAACCAAACTTCAGAAAATTCTCTTTGATGCAGATAAGCTAGAAAAAATGACTATTGGAGAAGTAATAAGAAAATCAATTATTATGCATGAAAAGTTTAATATCAATGATGAGCAGATTTTTTTAAGATTAATGGAAAAAATGAATAAAAGAAAATTTCATTTTAGTGAATCAAAAAAGATAGCAAAAGAAAATAAGGATAAAATATTTGAAGCATTTAACCAATATAGGGAATTATGTGATTATGCAGATGAAATCGAAAGAAAACTCAATATTTGAATTTAAACCTAAAGATTTGGAGTTGTCTTTGGATGAAAAGATTAGCAAGATAAATAAAATTTTTTTTGAAGGATTAAAATTATCTAAAAATCCTCTTCTTTTATTTAGTGGGGGTTCTGATAGTTTATTATTATTAGCTTTTCTTATGAAATATAGGCCTAATGCTAATGTTTTATATGTTGATATGCGCATGAATTTTCCAGATTTTGATAAATTATTTAATGAAAAAATTAAGCCAAAAATAAAAAATTTACATTACTTCAAAATTGATTATGACGAAAGAGAATTTGTAGAAAAATTTGGCATTCCGATATATCCTGGAATAGCGGAAATAGGTTATAAGAAAAAAGATTTTTTTGAATTAAAACTAAACTGTGCTTGTAGTGAATTAAAAGATATTATTTTACAAGAACAATATTTAAAATTAAAACCAGATTTAACAATTATGGGATTTCTGGCTTCTGATAAGCCAAAGAGATACAAGCGAGTTTTAGAAAGGGGTTATTTACAATTGGGAAATTCAGAGAATTTATTTTTGCCTATTGCTATGTTGAAAAAAGAGGAAGTTTTTAAGGTTCTTGATAAATTAAATTTTCCGTATGTTAAAGATATTTATTTTCATAAAGACACAGATAATTTATGTAAAGGAGATGGGGTTTGTTACATGTGTTCTGCAAAATGTTTCAGTAATCCTAAATTAGGTAATTGGGATTTAATTAAAAAAATTATCCCAAATTATGGAAGAAAATGTTAAAATATGGATTGAAAGAAAAAATTGAAGAGTTATATAAAAAAACAAAAGATAAAAAATTTAAAGAAGCTTTAGAATATTATTTCTAGAAACATTTTTTTAAAAAGAAGCAAAATTCGAGATACTCTTTTTCCTTAAAAAAAGCAAAGAAGATGTATTGTTGATATTATATATAAATTCTTAAATAATTGTGTTGGTTTTTTGTTTTATGGAAATGAAAGAACGTCCTTTGGCTTATCGGGTTCGTCCGCGGGAGCTTGTGGATTTTGTTGGGCAGGAGCATTTGGTTGGAGCTGGGAAGCCGCTTAGGGTTGCGATTGAACGTAAGGAATTGCCTTCTTCTATTATTTTTTGGGGGCCGCCTGGTTGTGGTAAGACGACTTTGGCAAAATTGATTTCGCGTCTGACTGGGAAAGAGTTTATTGAGTTGTCTGCTGTTAGTGCTGGAAAGGCAGATTTGCAAAAGGCAGTTAATCGCGCCAGATTATTGAATAAAGGTGTTATTTTGTTTTTAGATGAGATTCATAGATTTAATAAAGCGCAGCAGGATTTTTTGCTTCCCCATGTTGAGAATGGAACTTTGATTTTGATTGGGGCGACGACTGAGAATCCTTCGTTTGAAGTTATTTCTGCTTTGTTGTCTCGGAGTCGTGTTTTTGTTTTGAATTCTTTGACAGAGGATGATATTGTTAAGATTGTTGCTAATGCTTTGGAAAGTGATAGTGATTTGAAGGGTTTGAGAGTTGATGAAGATGTTTTGAAATTAATTGCTAAGATGTCTAATGGGGATGCGCGGAATGCTTTGAATATTATTGAGATGGCTTTTAAGATGTCTGAGGGAGAGATTTCTCGGGAGGTTGTTTTTGATGCTGCGCAGAGGAAATTTTTGAAGTATGATAAGGATGGTGAGGAACATTATAATATTATTTCTGCTTTGCATAAGTCAATGAGGGATAGTGATGTTGATGCTGCGATTTATTGGACTATGAGGATGGTTGAGGCTGGGGAGGATGCTAAGTATATTATTCGACGGATGATTCGGTTTGCTTCTGAAGATATTGGGAATGCTGACACGAATGCTTTGGTTGTTGCGACTGCTGCAAAAGATGCTGTTGAGTTTTTGGGTTATCCTGAATGTGATACTGCGCTTGTTCAGACTGCTGTTTATCTTGCTTCTGCGCCTAAGTCGAATGCTGTTTACAAGGCGGTTGGATTGGCGCGGAAAGATATTAAAGAGACTGGGAATTTGCCTGTGCCTTTTGTTTTGAGAAATGCTGAGACGAAATTGATGAAAGATTTGGGGTATGGGGAGGGTTATAAGTATGCACATGATTTTCCTGATGCAAAAGTTGAGCAGGAGCATTTTCCTGATGAGTTGAAAGGGAGGAAGTATTTTGATTTATAGCCCCACCAGGATTCGACTTCGTGAACAAGTCACTCGTTCGTCCGCCCAAGCGTGGTCGAACGAAACCACCGGTTCGAATCTTAAGATTTATAGCCCCACCAGGATTCGAACCTGGGTCTTTTGGCCCAGAACCAAAAATACTTGACCACTGTACTATGGGGCTTTATTTTATGAGAGTATAAAGATTTTTAAATCTAAGTATCTTGGTTTTTTTAGGTGATTAAAATGGTGACTATGTTTCAGGCTTTGGTGGTTATTGCAATTATTACAGTGATTTTTCTTTTTGTTAAGCTTCGTTATATTAAACATAAGTTGTCGTGGATTGTTGTTTTGCTTTTGGTGTTGCTGTTTTATGTTGGTTTTTTGGCGAGTACTGCTGGACATGAAATTGATTTGAATAGTTTTGAAGGGACGCAGACAGCTATTAAACTTTATTTTGGTTGGTTGGCTACTAATTTTGTTAATTTGAGAGCTTTGACTGCGAATGCTGTTAAAATGGATTGGAATACAAATTTTAGTGTTCTTGATAGGGATAAATGAAAGTCTATATGGTTATAGTTATACTTTTACTTGCAAGTGGTTTTTTTATTATTTCGAATAATGAGCTTGCTTTGAATAGTCTGGATAATGTTGCGACTTTTTTTGGTTTGTATTCTGGTTGGCTTGGGAAGATTCAGGATAATTTTTCATATATTACAGGGAATGTTGTTGAGCTGGATTGGAATCCAGATGTTGCTGTTTCTGGATAATTTTTTATAGTCTTGATTTTAGAATTGTTTAAGTCTCGGTAGCTTAGAGGTATAGCGCCACCATGGTAAGGTGGAGGTCGTGGGTTCGATTCCCACCCGAGGCTTTTTAATCTTTAATAAATTTATATTTAGTAAACTTAATTATAGTTGAAGTTAATTAAAACCTGAATTTGATGTTGTGCAAATTTTTATAAAGGAGTTAAATGTGAGTTTTTTATGGAAAAGGATGAAAAATGCGGATGTTGTGATGACAGCAATGAAGAAGGAAAAGAAGAACAGGAGTTTAAAGAAGAATATGGGGCTTTGGCTGTTAAGTATGGGCTTCCTGGTTTTGATGAAATGAATGATGAGTTTGATATTGGAAAACTTGATTGTAATCCTGATAGTCTTTTGAGAGATGTTCGGAAGTCAATTGTAAATCGTTTTGCTTCGATGTTGAATTTTGTTGAGCTTCTTTTGAATCCTACAAATGGTTCTATGTTTCATATGTATCTTGTTCGGGGGATAAATGGAGGGGATAAAGAGGTTTTGGATAAATTATTTGAAGAGTTGGGGGAGTTGGAGATTGAGGCTATTGCTTTGGATATTAATTATGATGAGAAAAATGAGGCAGAGTATATTAAGAAAAGTTTTGAGGCTTGGAAAGGAATGAAAGATGATTTTGATAAGATTGTTAAGAAACTGAAAGAGAGTTGGAAGAAAAGAGATATTAAGAGGGAGAGAGGGTATTTTGGGTGATTGGATTAATTTTTTAAAAATTTAAGATAAAGTTTATTAATAATTGCGGTTCTTTTGTTTTATGGAATTGGCTGATTTTATAGTTAAGGCAAAGAAGAACACTTATGCAAGTGGCAGAAAATCTGTTAAGTTGGGTGATGGATTTGAAGAATTTGTTTTTGAAGAAGAGAATTATAGATATCGAGATAGATATTATGTGGAAAATTCAAAATCTTTTGGTGGTAATGAGGTTGTTTGTTTTAAAGGAAAAATTATTTGGATGATGAATTATTATGGTTTCGTTATTTCTGATGAAATTGGTAGTAAAGAAGTTTATTTTTTTCTTAAGAAGGCGATGGGCTTTGTGGATAAACAGGGGCCTTTTAGAGGACCTTTGAATTTTGAGGAAGGTAATTTTAAATATGTTGATGAAAGTGAAGGAGATCTAAATAATTTTAAAGGTATTGAAAAAATATTTTTTAATGATAATGAAGTTTATAGATTGGAATATCATGGGGGAATTTTATAATTAACTTATTTTTAGAAAAAATGAATAAAAAAATACTTTCGTTTATTGTTAAGGATGGGAAATTTTTAGTTTTGTATAGTGAGTCTCATCCAGAACATGGTGATGGTGGTTGGTTTGTTGTTACAGGAGGTGTTGAGAAGAATGAAACTTATGAAGATGCTGTTGTGAGAGAAATTAAAGAAGAAACTAATCTTGATGTTAAAGAAATTTTTAATTTAAATTGGGGTTCAATTTATGATTGGCTAGGCGAATTGTGTAAAGAGATGAATTTTGTTTCATTTGTTAAATCAGGAAAAATTATTTTGAATGAGGAACATTCAAAATTTGATTGGTTAGATCTTGATGAATTTGTTGAAAGAATAAAATGGGATGATGATAAAGATTTATTGAAATTGGTTTTGAGTAAGGCGTTGAATAAAGATAAGTATTTTAAGAATATTAAGTTTAAAGATTATCGTAAAAATGCCTCTAAAAAAATATAATTATTTTATTTCAACTCTTTCAAAATTGGTTCTAAATTAATTTCTAAAAGTGATACGGGCATTTTTATGTGGAAGTTTTTTAAGATTCTTGGGTGAATTTCTCCGAAGTATCCGAGGGATGTGTTTTTGAATTTTATTTCTGCGACTCTTCCGTTGATGAAATGTTCTGGAGGGTTTTCTGGTTGGGTGATAGGTAGTTTTATGTCAAGCATTTTTTCTAGGTAATTTAGGGTTTGTTTTGTTTTTGTGAAGTTTGAAGGAGATTGTGCTATTGCTAAATTGGTTTGTTCTGTTATTTGGTTTTGGTTGTTTTCGTTTTTGAAAATTGTGCCTATTTGGAAAATTTCCTGAGGGTATTCTACGTCAATGTTTTCTGAGAAGATTTTCATTAGGTATGTGGTGAGGTTTGGACGGAGATATTGGTATTCTGTTTTTGATTCTGTTAGTTTGGTTAGTTCTTTTGGAGTTATGTTTATTTTTTTTAGTGTGTCCTGATTGATTAAATGGAAGCTTGAGGTTTCTATCATCTCAAGTCCTGTGAGAATTTCTGCTATTTTTGATTTTAGGATTTCTTTTTTGTCTGGAGTTCCTACTGTTGAGATTTGAGGGATTTCGGGCGTGAAGTTGTCGTAGCCGTATGCAATTGCAATGTCTTCTATTATGTCGACTTCGTCGAGAATGTCTGTTCTCCATGCAGGTATTTCAACTTGGTTTTTTGAATAGTTGTATCCCATTTTTTTTAGAAGATTTGATATTTCTTTTTCTTTTAGTTCAAGTCCTAAGAGGTTGTTTATGTTTTCTGATGAAAGTTTCATTTTTTCAGGTGTGAAGTTCGGAGTTTGGGTTTTTGGTGATGTTAGGTGCATTTGGTAGACTTTTCCTCCGATTGATTCTAATGAAGCTGTTATGATGTTCAAGATTTTTTTTAGTGTTTCAAAATCTGAGCCGCTGCATTCTATGAAGATTTCTTTTGTGTCTTTGCTGATTTTTCCTGTTTCGTGTGAGTTGATTATTGGGGGCATGCTGAGGATTTTGTTGTCTGCGTCTATGAAAACAGGGTATTTGTCAAAGTCTTGCAAGAGGTGTCCGTATTCTCTTCCTGCTGGATGTTTTGAGAGTATTTGTTTTCCTGTTATTTCTTTTGGGAATTCTAAAGGTTGGAATTTTATTTGTTCTGGTGAGAGGGCTTTGAAAGTTATTGGGAGTTTTATTTTTTCAAGAGGGTAGATTCCTATTGCTGCTTTTTTTCTTTTTCTTCCTATTGTGAGGTGGAGTTTTTCCTGAATGTCAATTATCTCTTTTATTTTTTCGTCGTCGAATTTGAGGTTTTTTACAATTGCGCAGGCAGTGTGCGGGCGAATGTTTTTTAGCGAGCGGTCTATTGTTACTTGGTAATTTTTTTCTGGTTTATTGATTTTTACTTTTCTTATTCCTGTTGGTTTTTTTGCGAATGATAAAAATGCGTTTTTGAAGTTCTGGTAGCTGAGGAGATCGGGGCGGTTTGGGAAAAGTTCTATGTGGATTTCTGTTGATGTTTCGTCGTCTATGGGAGTTCCGAACATTGCGATTTTTTCTTTCATAGATTCATCTAGTTTTCCTATTTCTTTTTCAAATTTTGTTTTTGGGATTGTTAGGATTGCCATTTTAAATTGGCTGGAATAAAATGTATACTCCAAATATTATGAGTCCTATGACTATTATCCAAAATAGGATTTCTAATGGTAAAGGGAATGTTTTGTCAAAAATTATTTTCATTTTAATTTTTTATTTATTTCCTTTAATTTATAATCTATGTTATCAAATCTTGATTTTACTTTTTCAAATCCTAGCGCTGTTTTTTTGTCAAATTTGAATATTGTTTTCCATAAAAGTAATTCTGAGCTTGAGATAAATATAGCGATTGCTATGATTGAAGCTGTGTCTGTTGGAGAGCCTATTATAAGCCAAATTGCTAGAGCTATTAATAATAGTATGACTATCCAAAATACTATATCTTCTATTCTTATTTTTTTCATTTTATTTGTTCCAGATTTTCATATTTCTTAGTTGTTTGATGTTGTTTTTGTAAAGTTCTCTTAAGTCTTTTATTTTGTAATAGTCCATTATTATTCTGTCAAAGCCTTGCCCCCATGCAAGGACTGGGGTTTTTTCGCCCAATAAGGGGATTGTTATTTCAGGACGGAAAATTCCTGCGCCGCCGAGTTCTATCCAACATTTTTTTTCAGGATGGTAGATGTCTATTTCAACGCTTGGTTCTGTGTAAGGGAAGTATGCAGGGCGGAATCTGACTTTTTCAAAACCCATCTTTTTGTAGAATTCTTTTAGGTATCCTAGTAGGTGTTTGAAGTTTGCGTTTTTGTCTATAACTATTCCTTCTGTTTGATAGAATTCGAATCCGTGGCTCCAGTCAACTGTTTCGTTTCTGAAGTTTTTTCCAAGTGCGAAGAATTTTCCGTGTCTTTGTTCTTTTGGGAGTTGTGAAAGGTTGTAAAGTGTTTGAGCTGATAGGACTGTTGTGTGTGTTCTTAGGACTAATTGTTTTGCTTTTTCTTCATTCCACTGATACTGCCAGCCTTTGCTTGTGCCAATTCCTGTTTCGTGGGTTTGTTTTATTGTTTTGACTATTTTTTTATCCAGTATTTCTTGTTTTGCGTTGATGAAAAAAGTGTCCTGCATTTCTCTTACTGAGTGGTCTTGTGCTGTGAAAAGTGCGTCAAAAACCCAGAAGGATGGTTGGATTATATTTCCCTGCATTTCTTTGAAACCGAGTTCTGTCCATATTCTTCTTGTGTATTCAAGAGATTGATTTACAAAGTGTTTTTTTCCTCCAGATATTTCAGGGACTTTTGATTCAATGTCGTATCTTCTGAATTTTTTTCCTTTCCATGAGCCTGAGGCAATTGTTTTTGCGTCGAGTTGTTCAATGAATTTTTCTGATGACTCTATGTTTTGTTTTAGGAGTTCTTTTCCTTTTTCTGTTAGGTTGTAGTTGATTACTTGTTCTTCTTTTATTATTATGATGTCTTTTCTTTTTTTGAGAGAGTTGAGTGCGTGGAGTTGTTCTGGTGCTAGTTTATTGTGTTCTATTGGGAGAGATTCTAAAAGCTGTTCTTCTAGTGATTTTTTTGAGAGGTTTTCTTTTTTTTCTGTTAGGTGAATGTTGCCGTTTTTTAGTTCGATTACTGCTTTATTTTTTAGTGCACCTAGTGCTGCTTTGAATTCGTTTGGCGAGAGGTTTGAGCTTTTTTCTGCGTTGTTAATTGAGATTATTTTGTTTTCGAGTATTGGGAGGAGTTGTCTTTCTGGGAGTCCTGTTTTTTGGTAGTGTATTCCGTTTGTTCCTAAGTCTACTATTTTCTTTTTTTCTATTTTTAGTTCGATAAGTGACTTTGATTTTAGGAATTCTAGAGTTCTAAGGACTGCTACTTTGTCCAGGTTTGAGCTTGCAACTAGGGTTTTGAAGTTTGAGTTTTCAATTAATGGGAGGATTTTTCTTTCATTTGGAGAAAGAGATTCAATTATTTGTTCTTTGTCCATGAGTTTGAAGGGGAATGTTTATTAATAAAATTTTCTTATTTAAGTTATGGTGCCTAGTTCGTATGATGTAATGGGGAATATTGTGCTTTTGAAGTTTTCTGATGATGTCAAGAAGAGTGAGAAGGTCAAAACTGCTAAGGAGGTTTTGAAGAGGTATAAGAAAGTCAAGAGTGTTTTGGAAAAAAAGGAGAAAGTTAAAGGGCGTTTAAGGACGATAAAAACTGAGTTTCTTGCTGGAGAAAAAAATTTAGAGGCAGATTATGTTGAGAATGGTTGTCGTTTTAAGTTTAATGTTGAGAGTTGTTATTTTTCATCGAGATTGAGCAATGAAAGAAAAGAGATTGCGTTGGAGGCGAAAAAAGGGGAAAGGGTTTTGGTTATGTTTGGGGGGGTTGGGGTTTATGGGATTGTTATTGCTAAGAATTCGCGCGTTGATAAAGTTGTGAGCGTTGAGATTGGAAGGGAGTGTTCTAAGTATGCTAAGGAAAATGTTCGTTTGAATAAATTGAGTAATGTCGAGGTTGTGCAAGGGGATGTTAAAAAGGTTCTGCCTAAGTTAGGAGATAAATTTGATAGGGTTGTTATGCCACGTCCGAATCTTAAAGATAGTTTTTTAGAGAGTGCTTTTTCTGTTATTAAGAAAGGAGGGGTGATTTATTATTATGGTTTTGACAAAGAGTATGAAAATGTTTTGAAAAGGATTAAAGAGGATAGTTTGAAAGCTGGGCGCTGGATTAAGATTTTGAAAGTGAAAAAAGCAGGAGATATTGCGCCGTATAAATTTCGGTGGAGAGTTGATTTTAAGGTTTTGAATTAGCATTAAATTTAAAAGTGCTTGTTTTTATAATTTAGTCTTATGAGTCAATTGTTTTTTAATCCTGATGGGAGTATTGCGCTTCCTTCGAGTGTTCAGAGTGATTTGAAAAAAAGGCGTGAGGAAAAAAAGAGTGCTGAATTGGATATTTGGGATAATGGTGAGGAGGATGAGAGTGAGAAGTTTAATGTTGGGGATGATGTTTCTGGTTTTAATTTGTATAAGGAAGGGGTTAGGTTAAGTCCGCTTAAGTTTTCGAATGGCAAGAGTCAGGCAGATGTTGTTGATGAGGTTGTGCATGCGATTGATTCTGGGAAGAAGGTAATTTTTATTAGAGGTGTTTGTGGGACTGGGAAATGTCTTGATAAAGATTCTTTGGTTTTTTGTAAGCCTAATGGAGAAAATTGTTTTTCTTATTATAAAATATCTGAACTTGGAGGAAAAGAGGGAAAGATTATTTCTTTAGATAGACAAGGTAGTCTTGTAGAAGCAGATTTTAAAAATGTCAGGAAAACTGGAAGAAAAAAACTATTTAAATTAAAAACAAGAACTGGTAGAGAAATTCTAGCCTCGGCTAATCACCCATTTTTAACAATAACTGAAAATGGAAAAAAATGGAAAATTCTTGAGCAATTAAATACAGGATCATATATATGTTTGCCAAATAGAATAAATATTAAAGATAATTTAGAGTTAGATGATAATGAAATAAAAGTTCTTGCTCATTTAATTGCTGAAGGAAAACTTGGAGATAAAGTAGGTTCTCCGAAATATTTTCAGTGTCCAAAACAAAATCCAGAGATTAGAAAAGATTATATCAGTTCATTAAGCAGATTATTTCCAGAAGGCAAAATTGTTGAAAGGAGAGAAGAAGTAACAATGAAATTTGGATTAATGAACACCACAAAAGGAACAACAAATAAGTTAAGATTATTTATAAGAGAATACGGGCTTGATAAGAAAAAATCAGGGGAAAAGTTTGTCCCTAAAATAATTTTTGGACTTAAAAAAGAGAAGATAGCTCTTTTTTTAAATAGGTTATTTTCTTGTGATGGAAGTATTTATTTGAAAAAAGAACAGGTGATTATTGAGTATTCTTCAATTTCAAAAAGATTAGTACAAGATGTGTCTCTTTTACTCGATTATTTTGGACTACAGCATACAATAGCTTCTAAAAGATTTCGAGATAATCAAGATTATTCTTGGAGGATATTTATTTCAAATCAGGAAAGTTTAAGAAAATATATTTCTGAGATAGGATTTATTGGAAGAAAACAAAAAAGAGCACTTAAAGTTTTGAAAATTTTAAAAAAACATAAATTTACAAATATTGATAAAGTTCCAAGAATAATTAGAGAATATTTGAAAAATAAAGGATATAGTTATCTTGAACAGGATAGATTTTTGAATTATGCAGAGATTTTAAAACTTAAAGAGAGCAAATCTTTTAAGGAAATTCGAAAAGATTCAAATATAAAAACTCCTTGTGTCTTTAAACAAAGTAAAATTGATTTTTTACGCTCCCATATTTGTAAAGTAAATAATCAAATTAAAGATGAGGTGCTTTCTTTTATTTGTAATGAAGATATAATTTGGGATAAAGTGATAAGCAAGGAATTTGTTAAAGAAGACGAAACATATGACTTGGAAGTTCCTGAATTGAGCAATTTTGTTTCAAATGGGATAATTGTTCATAATTCTGCGATTGCTTTGAATATTGCAAAGGCGCTTGGAAGGGCGAGTGTTGTTGTTCCTGGGAAATCCTTGCAAAGACAGTATTGGAAAGATTATAGTCATGATTCTTATGTTTTGAAAGAGGATAATACTAAACTGAAGATTAAGGTGATAACTGGAAGAGAGAATCATAGGTGTTTGTATTCTCCTCGTGAGAGTGCTAATGGGGCTTTGTTGCCGTGTAAGATTGAGATAAAGGAATCGAATATTGGGGCTTTGAGACAGTATTTGAAAGAAAATCCGAAAGTTAAAAATGAGCTGGAGTTGAAGGATATTCGGAGGATGAGTGTTGCGCCTGTTTGTCCTTATTGGAGTCCTATTTTGCCGTCGCATTATAGTTTTAATTTTGAGTCTGAGAAAAAGAGGTATAAAGGGTTGAAGGGGATTGAGTTTACGATTTATAATAGGAAAAAGGGTTGTAGTTATTATAATCAGTTTAATGCTTATGCTGAGGGAGAGGCGATTGTTTTTAATTCTGCGAAGTATGAGTTGGAGAGTGCGATGAATCGGAAGCCGGCGACTGATGTTGAGATTATTGATGAGTGTGATGAGTTTTTAGATAGCTTTTCAAGTGTTAAGAGGATTAATTTGAATAGGTTGTTTAATTCTTTGACGACTGTTTTTCCTGAAGATGAGAGTGTTAATTTTACTCTTGAGAAAGTTTTGAAGTGGGTTGGGGAGATTTTGCAAGATAGGACTTTTAAAGAGATTCCTAAGGAGGAGATTTTCCATATTAAAGATACTAAGATTTATCAGTTGCTTAGATATTTGGTTGATAATACTGAGCTGATTAATGAGGTTGATGAAGATAGTTATGTTCATAGTGTTGCAGAGATTGCTTATGTTTTTGAAGAGTTGATGGATGAGACTTATGTGAGTTTTTCTTCTGAAGAGAGGGGATTGTATGTTGATGTTGTGAGTGTTAATTTGTCTGGGAAGTTTAAGGAGATGCTTGATAAGAATCAGGCTTTTGTTATGATGTCTGGGACTATTCATTCTGAGAATATTTTGAAGAATATTTTTGGTATTGATGATTATGTTGTGATTGATGCAGAGGTTGTGAATCAGGGGAAGATTGAAGTTAAAAAAACTGGGATGGAAGTTGATTGTAAGTATGAGAATTTTCGGAGTGGAGAGGTTACGCGAGAGGATTATCTTAGGGCTTTGGAAAAGTGTGTTGAGGTTTCTGAGAAGCCGGTTTTGGTTCATGTGAATGCTTTTTCTGATTTGCCTTCTAGGGATGAGATTGGGATTTATGATTTGAAAAATTTGATTAGTGCAGATGAGCTTGTTGGGAAGCAGAGGGATGACAGGGAGAATGTTTTGGCTGAGGATTTTAAGAAAAAAGGAGGGGTTTTGTTTACTACGAAGTGTTCGCGGGGGGTGGATTTTCCTGGTGGGCAATGCAATAGTATTGTTTTTACAAAGTATCCTAATCCTAATGCAGGAAGTGTTTTCTGGAGGATTTTGAAAAAGGTTCATGGGCAGTGGTATTGGGAGTTTTATAAAGATAAGGCGTATAGAGAGTTTTTGCAGAAAATTTATCGAGGTGTTAGAAGCAAGGATGATAAAGTTTATATTTTATCTCCTGATGTCAGAGTCTTAGAAAGCGTAGATAAATTAAATGTATTAAAGGAGGTTTGATGAAGAGTGATAGGGGGGATTTGGTAAAAGAGGAGAGAAGTGATTATGAAGGAGAGTTTACATTGGATGAATACTTTCTTCAGAGGATGAGGATGGAGTATGAAAGCGAGAGAGGATAGGAAGATTTATAAATTATACTTGATGTATAATTAAATGGAAATAAAAACTAGATTAAGAAAGTGGGGAAATTCATTTGGCATAGTTGTGCCTGTTGAATTTATTAAGATGAAGAATTTAAAAGAGGGAGAGGAAATTATCGCTAATATTGAAAAACAAAATACAATTAAAGAAATGTTTGGTTCTTTGAAGGACTGGGATGTGAATTTTCAGAAAGAAAGAAATAAAACTAGAAAAGAGGAGTGGGAAAATGGTAAGGTATTTTCTTGATACTTATGCAATTATAGAGATAATAAAAGGGAATAAAAATTATGAAAAATATCTAAATTTTTTGTTTTATACTTCAATTTTTAATTTGTATGAATTGTATTATATTTTATTAAGAGACAGGGGAGAGGTTTTTGCTAGAAATTATTTTAATAATTTTAAGGAATTTGTTATTCCTATAAATGAAAGCAGTATCTTTTTTGCTTCAAAGTTTAGAATTGATTTTTCAAAAAAGAAATTTTCTTATATTGATGCTTTAGGTTATGCTATGGCCTTTTCAAATGATGTTAAGTTTTTGACAGGCGATAAAGAATTTGAGAATTTGGAAAATGTTGAGTTTGTTAAATAGTCAAATTTACACATTATCTTTTTAGCATAATGTTTATAAAGAATCTATTGTATTTATAGACGTAAAAAGGGGAGAATGAGAAAGTTAATTTTAGTCTTGGTTATTGCACTTTTTTTAGTGAGTGGGGTTTATGCAGTTGTTGATGATTTGGTTGCTTTGCAGGGGAATGTTCAGGAGAGTGGGAGTGATTTGAGTTCTGGTAATTTGACGGTTTTTGTTTTTGATGCTTTGGCTGGCGGGAATTTGATTTATAATTCGACGAATGATTTTGTTAATTCTATTTCTGATGGTGAGTATGATATTATTTTGGGTAATAATTCTGCTAATCCTTTGTCTTTGGAGTATGGGCAGTTGTATTATTTAGAGATGTATGTTAATGACGAGAAGTTGAGTTTTGGAAGTGATGCGCGGCAGGTTTTTCAGAGTTCGACTGGATTGATAAATGGGACTGAGGTTAATTCGCGTCAGATTAATTCGACTCATCTTGTTGCGAATATTGATTTATCGAATGCGAATTTGAGTGGGGTTTCTGATGTTCCTGCTTCTGGTGTGAATAAAACCAGTGGGACTAATTTTGTTGGTTTGCTTTTGGATAATATTGTTGATACCTTGTATACTATGATTGGGGATGTTAATACGACTGCTAATCTGCAGAATTTGTTGAATGCTACTGGGATTTATTCTACTTTTAATTCTACTTATGATAGTTTTGCTTATAATCAGACTGCGAGTGCTTTGGAGGCTGATGCTTTTAATGTTTCTTCTGGAGTTATTTATCCTCGTGATTTGGATAATGAGTTGGCTTTTGGGACTAGTTCAGGTGTGGGTGTTTTGATTCATGCTGTTAGTGAGGATAAAGGTATTTTTAGGTTTGCTTTTAATGATACAGCTTATGGGCAGTTGGATTCTTTGCTTGGAAGGCCGAGGTTGGGTTTAGTAAGGTCTGAGGCAAGATATGATTTGGAAAATGATGAGTTTGGGAGGTTTAGGATTAGGTATAGGGGGGGTGATGATAATAGTAGTGTTTTTACTATTACTACTGACAGGAGAGTTGGAATTAAGACTGATTCTCCTACGCATGAGCTGAATGTTGTGGGTGATGGGAATTTTACAGGGAGTTTGTATGTTGGAAATGTTTTAGTTAATTCGTTTTTGTATAATATGAGTGATGGAAGTTATAATGCAACTTATGATTTGTATGCGCATAATGAAACAACTGAGGCGATAAGTTATGTTGATGGGAATTTTTTGAATTTGGCTGGCGGGGTTGTTACTGGGAATTTGAATATTAGTTCGGGGGGGTTAAGGGTTACAGGGGATAGTAATTTTAATGGGGGGTGGAGTTCTGGGGGGGCTTCAATACTTGGGGGAGATGTTTATGCTCAGACTATTTTTGTTTATAATATTACTTCGCTTGGAGTTAGTAATTTAGATATTAATGGAAGTTTGATGCCTGTTGATTTTTCAAATACTTTTGATATTGGCAATTCGACGTGGCAGTGGAGGAATGGGTATTTTGGGACAGATGTTTATGTTAATGATGTTAGTGTGAAGCAGTTTT
>CAZHOH010000014.1:0-30380 GCA_964534185.1 Candidatus Woesearchaeota archaeon
CCATCCCCATCAACATCAGTTAAATCACCCCCATCACAATTCTGGTCAATCCCATCATAAGCAATTTCCTCTGCACCAGGATAAACACTCGCATCATTATCATCACAATCAGCCCCGTAAAAACCATCCCCATCTTTATCCTCACCATTAATTGCCCAGTCAAGAGTATTAATAAAAACTCTCTCACTTTCAGGAGTCCAGATTTTCACATTAGAAATTCCAAAAAATACTCCCCGCGCTTCAGAAACATACCCATCTCTTAATTCCCCATTAGGCTCAACAATTCCGACAACTGCTCCATTTTTAGCAGTATAGATTCCAAGATATTGCAAAAAAGAAAGCCCATCAGCAACAATTATCTTAACTCCTTTCCCCATAGTTCCTTTTCTTAAATAATCAATCCTATAAAGGTCAGCACCATCAACACTCACATTATAAGGTAAAAACTTATCAGGAACACCCTCAACAATCAAATTCCTTTCCAATACTTCAATTTCCCTAGGACGATTAGTTGAAAGACTTCCAGGCGAACTCCGAGTCCAGTGCCACTCATCCAAATGATGAATATTAAAAATAACAGAATTCATCTTATTAACAGGAATATGCTCTAAATTATTTCTAAAATTCCCATCCCCAACAATAATTAAATTATAATCATCAAAATCAACATTCTCCAAATCATCTTCCCCAATTATATCATAAGAATAACCCTCATCAAAAAGAATTTGCGCAATCCTCTCTTCATAAACACCAGAATCTTTCACAATATATGCAACATCATTCGCAGCCACAACTGGAAAAACCAACAATACAACAGCAAAAAACATAATTAACTTCTTCATTTCTCTCCAATCGCATTTTTCACATCACCTCTCTCTTTCCTCTTTTTACCAACTTTCTCATCTTTTTTCATACTAGCCAAAAACAAAAGTCCTGCCAAAACTCCCAGCAACACAACACTTGAAATACCAAGGGCAATTAAAGCACCATCCATCTCACCACCTTCTTCATTTTCATCACCTTTAAACAAATCAGTTACTTTGCCAGTAATACTCTTACTATCTTCACCATCTAACTCTTCTTTAGGAATCTCTCCCTCCCCATGAATTCGAGTAATAACAGTCGAAGAAATCCCCACACCATTTTTACTCTCACCTTCAAGAGGCGCAAACTGAACATTTATCTTTGTCTCATAATCTCCTGATTTACGCGCAAGCAGTTCAAATTTTGCCTTTTTTTCATCACCCGGCTGTAAAATAAAATTCTCATCTAAAATTGTAACATCCTCTGATAAATCACCAGAAGCGAACAAAGTAATATTCACAGCAACATCATTATCATTAATCACCCTTATTGTCCTTTCAAGAGTCTGCCCCACTTCCAAATCCAAAATCATCCTTCCATTCCCAATTTTTCCAGTAATGGCAGAAACATGAACAACAGAAAACAGAATTAAAATTCCCACCAAAACAAATCCAATTTTTTTATCCATATACTCACTGGACAATTAATCCTTATTTAAACATTTTTATCGTCGAGAAAATATTTTTTTGTAATTACTAAGATTGGATGAAATTAACAAACCACCTCAAACATCCTCGATTTCATGTTATTATCAGGCATATCATCTTCATCAATACTCGCAATTACATCCAGCTCATAAAACCCTGGTTCAAAAGTAACATTAATTGTCTTAGAACCTGCAAAAGTAGATTCGCCAGACTCTAAACCATCCCTTATAGAATCCCAACTAAAGTTTGCCAACATTCCATTAAAAGTCACATCTTCAGTAAAATCTCCAGTATTTATTGTTCTATAGTCAACCCTATAATCCATAAAACACTTCAATTCAGAAACCTCCTCAATTAAATACTCATCAGCATCTAAATCTTTAACTCTCAAACCATTAACACCATTAGTAAGATTTTCATCAATCATAACATCATGAACTCCTTCTGTATCGTCCCCCGTTTCCCCTTCCCCTTCATCTTCTCCATCATCCTCTCCTCCATCAACCCCAGAATCTGCTACAAATTCAACACACTCTCCAAACATATTCTTAGCATTAGAATTCCACAACCAAACCTCAGGAAGTCCAAAAAAACACTTTTTTACACCATCAACATCATAATAAGAAACAACATCTCCAAGCTCTTCATCATAACCAACATTTGTCATAGCAACACTATCCATATGACTCATTTTTGCCTTTCCAGAAAGATAATACGCAGGATATCCCAGTTTCAAAACATACCAAGGCTTATTATAAACCTCCATAACCTGTCCGTCTTTTTTCACACTCAATTCTCTGCTACTACTTATTTTAGAAATCCCATTACTATTTGTAAACCCAAACATTTCACCATAATGTCCATTAACAGCAATCAAAGACTTATCCTCAGGAACCATATTCACATTCCTTAATCTATCATCTCCAATAAAAAGAACATCATAATCATTAAAATCAACACTCTCCAACTCACTATCATAAATCATCTCAACATTTAACCCAGCACCATTAAAAACATCAACAACATTTGCTTCAGCACTCATCCTATCCTTAAGAACATAACCAACATTTGCAGCAGCAACAAGATTAAAACACACAAGAAATAAAGTAAGTCCTATAATCAACCTCTTCATTTCATATAAAACTTCCTTTTCTTTATAAAGTTTACTCACCACTTTTTAGATAAACACTAAACAACAATCGTTTCATTAAATTTAGTAATATGTCCTGCTTTATCATAAACACTGAAAATAATTTCATGCACCCCATCTCTAAAACTCCTTGTCCTTTCACAAACTCCGTCACGAAGACGTAAACATAGCCTTCTCTCACGAGTCCTTCTCTCACCAGTATCTAAATAACTAATCTCCTCAAAATTTTCCTCATTAACTTCAAAGACAAATTCAACTCTCCTCCTCTCAGCAACATAACTAAAATTCAAAACTTCTGGAGCTGTTAAATCAACAATCAAATCCTTACGACGCGATTCATCAAAATTCCCTTTACTATCTTCAACAAAAAACCAATACCCAATTTCTTGTCCATTATATTTGCTTAGATTAACCTCTCCCTCACAAATCCAGTTCCTTCCAAGAACACACTCTTCAGATTTATTAAACTCATAAATTTCAAATCCATTCAAAGGATTTCCATAATTCAATACAACTCTCTTAGGATTTAACTCATCAAATTCAACACTAAACTCCCCATTAGCAAACCCACGACGCGGCATAGTATCCCTTATCCGTGGAGAAGTTGAATCAACAAAAAACTCAATTGTTTCCATATAACCATTCCCAGCTTCATCAACAACATGAACACTAATATTATGCTCTCCATCTCTAAATCTAACTTCTGCAGCACACTTCTTGTCTCTCAACCTGCGACAAATACTTCTCTCTCTTGTCCTAACATCATCATTATCAATATAATAAACCTCTTCAAAATTTTCATCAAATATTTCTATGCCAAATAATACCCCATCTTCAACCTCTGTATAGTTAAAATCAATAACAGGCAGACTCACATCAACCATCACACTCTCTTTACGAGAAGAATCAACTCTTCCCACAATATCTTCAACTTCAAACCAATAGTCTAGCTCACCTCCATCATGCCCCCCTACATCAACATTTATACCACACTCATATCTCCCTCTGTCGTAAGCACAATTTTCACTTATATTTATATCACTAACATTCACATCTCCTATAAATGAAAAAGAAACAGGATTCTCTTCAATAAAACTTACACTAAACTCTCCATTAGCAAACCCACGACGCGGCTCACTTCCCAGAACTCTGGGCATTCGCGAATCAACAAAAATCTCCACACTCTCTTCCAAAACTCTCCCCACATTATCCTCTCCCCTAAATGTAATATTATGCACCCCGTCTCTAAAACTCCTTAACCTTTCTCTATCAAAACCATAAGCATCACAATTACTACAAAGCCTTCTCCATCTCGCCCTTTCATCAGAATTATCAATATACTCTAAAATCCTTAATTCTTTAGAAGCACTCACATTAAACTGCACTCTCCTGTCCTCGTAAATTCCTGCATCAGGCAGATTAACATTCAAAACAAAAGGAGGCTCTGGCTTCAACTCAAATTCCCACGAAGTAGAATTAAAATTCCCTGCATTATCCTCTACATAAACATAAACTTCGTGAATTCCCAAGGACAGATTCACATCAGGAATATAAGACACAACACCATCAAGACTATCAGCAGGACTATAAGAAAAATTAACACTCGAATTATCAACTTTAACAACAATACTACTCTCATTAATCCCTGAATTGCTCCCCCAAACCTCTTCAAGATAAGCACTTATCTCAGGCATATACTCTCCAACAATCTCTCCAAAAGGATTCAACTCAACAATCTTAGGTTTTGTCAAATCAACATAAAAAATCTCACTCTGCTCACTTCCAACACCACAAACATCTCCCCAATAACTTAATTCCAAAACTCCTGCACTCTGAGAAGGAGGATTAGGAATATCTTCTAAACCAAAAACTCCAGTATAATTCAAAGCCCCGCTCCCGTCCCATCGATAAAAAACATCTGCCCCATCTAAATTAAACAAACTAAACTCTGGCTCACTAACATACCATCCATTTATACCGTCGACACTAGGAGAAACAGAAAGACTTGAAAGATAATGGACAGAAAAATTTTCATTACCATTTTTATAAATATGGTTATAACAGTCATCAACAAATACTGTCCATTCAACATTCTCACCACCAGAAAATAAATTCCCATTCAAAACATAAGAATAATTCCCAAAACCTTCTTCTTCAAAACCACTATAATTTGTCCAGCTTCCATTTATATTAACACTAAAAATCACATCTCCAATACAAAGATTAGAAGTTACATTTGCATACAAAGTTACATCTTCATTCTCCAAAGCACACACAGGAGTTTCAAATTTCTCCTCAACACAAGATCCTCTCCAAGGGCTAAAATCAACATCATCACTAACACTTGCACCAGAACCCGGGCCAAAACCTGAAGGCCCGTCACAAGCCCCCCACCAATTCTCCTCTGCATTAAAAATTTCACCAACATAATTGTCAATAGCATGTCCGCTTCCAGAAAAAAACTCATTATAATTAATCACAATATCTCCTACATCATTAAAAATTCCCCCACCCCCTGGTTCCCCAATTTTAATTCCTGCATTAACCCAGTCTTCAAAATAATTATCTTCAATCAAAATACCACTAACTTCTGTATCTCCTCCTACAAAAGAAAAATCAGATTCAATCCAAAAAGTCGGAGTAACTCCAATAATATCTCCATTACCTAAAAATCTATTCCCAATAACATCAAGATTTGAAACATTTGAAAATTCAGAAGAATAAACAAAACTTACACTATTTCCATTACCTTCAAAAACATTTCCACTAACATCAACATTACTTACATCATATAATTCAAGATTAACACCTCCAGAATCAAAATAATTATCTCTAATAATCCATTTCCTGTGACTAACAGAAGAAAAATCAGAATAAACTCCTGTAGAAACATCATTAACGATTATTTCATTTCCTTCAATTAACAAATCATCACTCGGACTGCAACCATTAGCACTACCGCAAATCCAGATTCCCAAACTAGCATCCAGACTAGTATTTATCCTATTGCCTTTTATAATAACATCGTCACTCTCCCGAATTTCAATAGCGTAAGTTCCTGAAAAATCAATCCTAAATCCTTCAACCACAACATCATTAGAGGTAATTTCTATTGCATAGTCACCACTTGCACTAAGAACACTTGTAGAATTAAAACCACTACCTCTAAGAGTTATACTTTTATTAATTATCAAATTTTCACTATAAACTCCTTCAGCAACATAAATCACATCTCCTGAACTGGCATTGTCAATAGCTTCCTGAATACTTGAATAATCTCCCACCCCATTTATAGTAATATTCCCAGAAACAACATTACTTGCCCCCTTTGTCCCATCCTGAAAAACAAAACCTCCTGTCCCATCAGGAACTCTGCTCCACGTTTTATTATCATCAGAGTTATCTGCAGAAATAAGGAGAGACTCAATAATAAAAGTATCATTATCATAAAGAGTTAAGTTTTCTCCACCATTATTCAAACCAGAAACATCAATAGCCAAAAAACCCCCAGACAAAATATTCTCCTCAAAGGTATAAATATTTCCAATATTATCATGAATCTCCCATTCACTTAAATTAACCTCTCCCCCACTATTATAAATTTCAACCCACTCATTCCCTCCATCATTATCCAGCTCAACCTCATTAATAAAAACACTTGCACTTATCAAAGGCAAAAACAGAATAAGAACTAAAATAAAAACAACCCTCTTTTTCAAATTAGGTTTCATATTAAACTGCCTCAACTTTACAATTAACCCCGTCCCAAGCAAAAATATTATTAGAATAATCTAATAGGCACTGAGCTGCCTGATATTGAATATCATAAACAGGACACAATCCAGAATCAAATCCCTCATCATAAAATCCACAAGTATTATATTCAGGAACTCCTGCCTCACCACAAACACCCCACTGCTCCTGTGCCCCAAAGTTACATCTTCCTTGAGAACACAAAGTTGTCTCCCCACACCCTCTTGTAATCCTAACATCTAATTCCCCATTAACCAAAGCAACTTCGTAATTAAAAGTATCAACTCCATCGTATTTAGGAGTCACACTAATAACCGGAATTCCCATTCCAATCTGATGCTCTTCTGTCCCACTCACAATAACTTTATAATTTTCATCCAGAGTAATCACACTAGACTGCACATTAAAATCACCATAACTACACTCAAATCTATAATCCTTGCCCTTTTCAAAATCACCTTCAATATTCAAATTCCTAGGACTTGCATAATGCTCATCAGACACAGCAACACTTGTCCAGTCAAGCCAAGCACTATGAAATCCAATCGGACGTTTATACTGCGAAGGCAATAAGAAATCATAACCTCTGCAATTCACTTCATAATCTAAAAACCCTCTGTCACCAGAAGGAACACCTAACTCAAGAATCGGTTCATCAACTGGTTCAGGAACACAAATATTATCCACACAATCCTCATTCACACCACAATCCAAATCATCTACACACTCAATCCCGTCATGAACACACCTACTATCAACAGTCCCAGGATTCACACAACTATCAGTAGTATAAACATCTCCATCATCACACTCAGCATCATCAAAACACTCAATAAAAAACCCAGTATAATCCTCCCCACCCCTATCATCCACCAAATTACTATAACTCCTTTCATCAGGATTAAACACATAACGAGGATTCATAGGAATAATCTTCCCACTCCAACTATAATCAACAGTCACATGATACTCTCCATTAGCATCAGTTGTCACAACAAAAAACCCAGGACTCTCAATTGTAACTCCTCCAATCCCTTCACCACTTTCATCCACAACTTGTCCACTTATATCAGGATTATCAACACAAACATTATCAACACAGCTTCCTCCAGAACAATCAGTATAATCTAAACACTCAATAGGTTTATTCTCACAAAAACTATCTTCCTGTCCTGGATTCACACACTCATCCAAAGTATATTCATTACCATCCTCACAATCAGAATCCTGAACACAGCTTATTTCAAAATCAACACAAACACCTTCAGAACAAATTCCTTCACACTCTGCTCTAACTCTCTCTTCAATATCAGAAACACACTGCGACTGAGAAGTTCCTGCATTCAAACATTCATAACTCTGATAATTGCCCAAAACTTTATCTCCTTCAACTTTCACAAACTTATTCCCAGCGCCCTCATAAACTTCATCCTCGCCATAAAGAACAACCTTATTTGTAAATTCATTATAAATTCCAGCACTCGGAACAAAATCCGCAGGTATTCCAAATGACTCTTTTTCAGCATCACCTATCTTAACTGCATTCTTACCTTCTGCAATTACATAAGCATCACTTCCACTCCATAGTGCAACCCTGCCTCCTCCAAACGGATGATAATAACCAACTGTCGGAACAAAATCCGCAGGAAGTCCAATCGCCTTTTTATCTTCAACACTAAAGTAACCAACATTTCCATTCTTATGGATTATATAAGCAACTCCTCCTTGCCAAAGCACAACAGCCCCCTCACCAAACTCATGGAAATAACCAACTGTCGGCTTCAAATCTCCTGGCAATCCAGCAGAGATTTTCTCCTGCTTTGTAAACTCTCTGAATTTCTCATTCTCATGCTCATAAATCCAAGCCTCACCATCAGAATCCCACATAGCAACCCTTCCAATTCCCCAGTCAAGATAATAACTCACAATCGGCTTAAAGTCAGCAGGAAAACCATTACCCAAAGCATTTTCTTTTTCATTATCACTAATAAGTCTATAAGAATCTCTCACAGGTTCATAAACATACAATCCTCCACTTGAATTAAACAAACCTACTCTTCCATCACCATAAGGATGATAGTGTCCAGTCACAGGAACAAAATCATTAGGCAAATTATCTACACTATCACTGCAAAAATTTTCACCAACAAAACCATCTGTCCCGCAATCCAAATCATTCAAACACTGAATAGGTTTATAATTACAAACATTTTCAACACAACTATCTTCAGTATAATCATTATCATCATCACAATCAATATCATTTATACACTCTAAAATTTCCTGAGAACAGAAACTATCAACAGTCCCTGCATTCTCACACATATCAACAGTATACTCATTCCCATCCTCGCAGTCTGCATCTTCTACGCATTCAATCTCTTCATAAACACAAACATTATCCACACAAGAATCAAAAGTATATGGATTGCCATCTTCACAATCTATATCATCAATACATCCAACTCTATTGTAAATACACTCACTCTCTGCAGTTCCTGGATTTGTACAAACATCAGTTGTATAAACATCTCCATCATCACACTCAGCATCATCAAAACACTCAATAAAAAACCCAGTATAATCCTCCCCACCCCTATCATCCACCAAATTACTATAACTCCTTTCATCAGGATTAAACACATAACGAGGATTCATAGGAATAATCTTCCCACTCCATCCATAATCAACAGTAACATGATACTCTCCATTAGCATCAGTTACCACATTAAAAAATCCAGGACTATTAACATTCACATTAGAAATTCCTTCACCACTCTCATCAACAACCCTCCCACTAATATCTGGCAAATCCTCACAAACATAATCTACACAAACCTTTCCTTCTGAACAATCACTGCTTTCACGGCATTCAACTTCAATATAATCACAATAACTCTCAGTAGTCCCAGGATTTATACAAAAGTCATCAGTTAAACTATTTGAATCATCGCAATCATTATCATCTAAACAGATAATCTGCTCATACTCACAAAAACTATTTTCAGTCCCAGGGTTAACACAAATATCCTTAGTATAATCATCAGAATCATCACACTCAGCATCACTTGAACACTCTATCTGCGGCGGCTCATTACAAGCACCATTTGAACAACCATAATCACACTCAACAATCTGTTCAGTAACATCCTGCGAACACTCTCCAACAGAACAAACAGGAACCTTTGTAGTAATCTCTAAATTATCTCCAACACACTGCTTTACTTCTTCAACATCACCACAGTCAGAATCTAACTCGCATGCAGGAGGCAGACACTCACCACCACTACATCCATAATCACAACTCTCAATTAACTTATCATTTGAACCCCCAACTTTATTAAAACAAGCACCTTCAGAACAACCCTTGTCATAACAAACCTCTTTCTGATAAACATCTCCTTCTAAACAATACTTTCCTTCATTCACCTCACACTCATCAACACCACAATCATTAACTAATGTATCTTCTTCATTCACTTCACAATAACTTTGCTTTGTCCCTGCATTAACACAAGTTGATTCTCTATAAGTTTTGTAAACATCATCTTCACTACAAAACTCTCCCCCAATAAAACCAGTCACACCACAATCCAAATCACTCGCACAATTTATTTCAGTATTAACACAATAAGCATCACTCTCTCCAGGATTCACACACTCATCAACTGTCTTTGAATTCCCATCATTACAATCACTATCTTCAGAACACACAGGCGGTTTATCATTACACTCACCTCCAGAACATCCAAACTCACAAGCCTCAACAAACTCTTCATTCAATTCAGAAGAACATTGCGAACTAGAACTTCCACCTTCTAAACAAATAGGAACTTCACTCCTCTCCCATTTATCATCACCCTTGCAAAAATTGCCCACAAACTGCTCTTCACCACAATCAACATCTTCAAAACACTCAATACCTTCATGAACACAATAAACCTCACCATTTTCAACACAACTGTCTTCTGTACTTGAATCCCCGTCATCACAACTCCTTTTCAGTTTCTGAGTCACGTCAATCTGACAATCTGCCTGCAAAGTCCCGCCATCCACACAAACCGCAGTCTGGTAATTTCCAAAGATATTATCCTGAGAACAAAAATTATCTCCAATAAAACCAGTCACACCACAATCACTATCAACCAAACACTCTGTTTCAACATTTTTACAAAATGAATCAACCTTTCCAGGATTTTCACAAGAATCAACAGTCCTTTCATTTGAATCATCACAATCCAAATCATTCAAACACTGAATAGGAGTATACTCACAAAAATTATTTTCATTACACTCATCAAAAGTATAATCATCATTATCATTACAATCACTATCAACCAAACACTCTAACTGCTCATAACTACAAAAACTCTCAGTTGTTCCTGGTTTATTACAACTATCAATTGTATAATCATCTCCATCTGAACAATCAACATCTGTAAAGCACGCAATATCTTCATACTCGCAAAAACTTGTAACCTCTCCTGCATTCTCACAAGAGTCTTCAGTATATTTATCAGAATCATTGCAATCATTATCCTCTAAACATACAATCTCTTCATACCTGCAAAAACTATCAACAGTCCCTGCATTCTCGCAAATATCTTTAGTATAATCATCCCCATCAGAACAATCAACATCTGTAAAACACTCAATCGTTGTATGTTCACATTCCATCTGTTCATTACACTCATCAAAAGTATAATCATCTCCATCATCACAATCACTATCCTGCAGACATTCAGCAATAACAAAAGTCAAACAATCATCAAACATATCTCTTGCAGCAGGTGTCCAGTATTCAGCTTCAATAATTCCATAAAAACAAGTCTTCCCATTATTCAAATTCCCATTTTCTAAATGAACCCCCTGAGAAGCATAAGAAATTACATCTCCAAAAATATTATCCTGACTCCCAATCCAAGGACTCGCAACTTTTTGCATTCCCTCAACTTTATTTTCATCATCTAAATAATAATATGGAATAGAATCGCTCCCAATAGAATACCTTGCCCGAGTATAAACCTGCACAACATTCCCATTCTTTTTTACTTTCAAAGGAGAGCCAGAACCCAGCTTTGAAACACCATCAGCATCAGTCAAACCCCACTCATCACCATGATAATAATTTGCAACAATACTCGGAAAATCATTAACAGGAATTTCCTCAACATTCCTGAACCTCTCATCACCGACAAAAATTAATCTATACTGAGAAAAATCAACAGAAGAAATATCACTCACAGAAATTTCATCAACAATCAAACCAGCATCTTCAAAAGCATCAACAATAAAATCATTAACCTTCCATTCTTTATTATAAATATAAGCAACATCACCAGCAGCACTTACAAAACCTGTCATTAATATGAATAAAAATACAGACAAAAACAACCCTCTTTTTACCATCCTCTTTTTTTAACCCCCTCTTTTATTTAAACCTTATTTACTACTTTTCAAAACAACTAAGATGTCATATTGATAATTATTGGCTCACTTGTGACAATGTTCCCAGCTTCATCAGCAACTTGTATAACAAGATTATGAACACCCTCTCTCAAGTAAACCCTATCTTCACAAATTCCTTCCCTAAGACGCGAACACATTCTTTTAAATCTCGGTCTTCTATCACTATAATCTATATATTCAACAACATCCAAGTTTTGCTCTTCAATTTCAAGTTTAAATTCAACTCTCCTCCTTTCAATTGTATAGTTAATATCTCCAATAACTGGAAATGTATTGTCAACATCTAAGTCAGTCTTTCTTGACTCATCCATATTCCCCGCAATATCTCTTAATATAAACCAATACTCAATCTCCTGCCCATCATACTCGCTCAAATCAACAAAAGTTTCACAATTCCATCCTCTTCTTCCTTCAACACAACTACTCAGATTAACTTCACTCTCTTGATAATGCGAATAATTTCCATAATGCAACATCAGTTCTTCAGGATTGTCTTCATAAAATTCAACACTAAAAAACCCATTAGCAAAACCACGACGAGGTTCAGTCCTACGAAGACGAGGCCCTCGTGAATCAACAAAAAAACTTACATTATGATAAGTTTCTTTACCCCATTCATCAACTGCTCTAAACATAATATCATTCTCTCCTTCATCAAATCTTCCATCTCTTTCATACTCCATACAATTTCTGCAAACTCTTCTCCACCTCGCCCTCCTATTATCATTCAAATCAAGATACTCAACTTCAGCTTCCCTGTTCAAACTAAATCCAATAGGCACTCTTCTATCAGTATAAAGCTCTCCCTCAACAGGACTTGTCAAATTAATTTCTAAATCTCCCAGCTCCCCGCCAGCAAAAATAGGAACCTCAACTTCTGTCTCACGAGACTCTTCAACATTTCCAGCCTCATCTCTAATAATAAATTTATAATTTATTTCATCTCCTGCATAATCACTAAGATTTACCCAAGTATCACACACTACCCTTTCCCCAGAAGGACAACCCTCAACATTAGCACTTCTAAATCCTTTCAAAAAATTTCCATAATACAAGCTCACATTCTCAACACTAAACTCTTCATACTCAACACTAAATACTCCAATAGCACTATCTCTTCTTCCAGGCATAGTATCATAAATCCGAGGTGAAGTTGAATCTACAAAAAACACAACTTCAGTTTCATTAACATTGCCCCGAGCATCTTCAGCCCTAATCTTCAAATGATTCATACCCTCATTAAATCTCCTATCTCTACCATATTCCATACAATTTCTACAAACATTAGTCCACCTTCCCCTACCATTAATAACATCCAAATAAGTAATATCAGACATTTCATCCACACCAATATTAAGCAATAAATAACTATCAGTATACAAACTTCCATTCACAGGATGCAAAACATCAAGCGCAGGAGCAGTTCCATCAACAATAACTCCTGTATCATCACTAAAATCTTCATCACAAAAACCTCCAGTGTTACATGCAAACAAATTCCCTACACCATAGCAGCTTTCTTCAGAATTAAAATAAGAAACACAATAGTCTTCATTTGAACTATCAACATATCTGTCAGGAACCCAAGGTGCACAAAAGTCTACAGTACTGCCTCTTGAAAAACTCTGCCAGCAGTCTGCACTAACAACTCCAAAGTGCATCAGTATTCCAGCTAATAACAACACTACTACAATTCCCAATTTTATTTTTTTATCCATTTTCTTTTTCTTTCTATCAATTTTTTTGTGATTATGATTTTTACTCTCGATTATTAAATAATCGAATTAATCGCGCAAAGCGCTTTTCTATTTCAAAAAACTAAAAAGGAATAAAAATAAATTAAATCAAAAAAGTTCCTTTTTAGATTGCTTCTCCCCAGAAGAATATATCTCCTGTGTCAAAGTCTCCATTACATGGCGCTGGTAGGTCCAACCTGAATGTCAAAGCCATTTCAGATCCTGGAGTCAATGTATTTCCCCTATAGTATCCTCCTGGTAATGTTGGTCCTGCCTGAAGAATCTCAGCATTGTCATAGAACGGGTGTGGATCGTTGAATCCTATACCATACTCTATGTTTGTATATCCTTCAGCGTCTGTATCTCTATCTGCATCAACTACATCTGTACCTATATCATCACGGCTGCTGTAAGCACCGTTTGTCACAAAATATCTAAAGTTTTCTAAAGATAGTTTGTTAGTTGTAGGACACTTAGCACCAGAACTCGCAGAGTCATAAAAGTCAGTTCCTGATATAAACATATCAAGCACTACTCCACTACCATCATCTGCATCATTTCCAACTAAAAGTGTCTCAGAGTAAGCTGAAGAATCTGGTAGAACTTCGTCAAATACCAAGCCACCATCAACACTGATAGCAATTACAGGGTTAAGGAACCAGTATTCGTTTTCGTCCATAGTTCCAGACTCACCATCAAGGTCTACAGCTTCAACAGTTACCCAGTATTCACCATACATTGAGTCAGCAGTTTCAACTGTTAATCTACAAGTATACAATCCAGCAGTATTTTCTGGGAAAGGATTTCCTCTAGTACCGATTTCTTCCTCTCCAATTCTTGCATTACAAGATTCATCTGCTCTTGTTCTTTCTTCTATAAATTCACAGTTTACTTCAATATCATTCCCAGCACCCTGAACAGGTCCAACTGTTGCAAAAACGTCTTCGATTTTCTCAATTCCGTTTTTGTCAAAAACAACCACATCCCACTCTATACTTTCACCTTCAAAAGCATAGTTGTTTAGCCTTTCAAGAAGTTCTGTATCAGAGTCTCCATCAGGGAATACTCTTCCTGGTTCAGTGTTGTCATCATAAACAACCCTGTCCTCACAAGCCCAAACTCTTGGTTCAAAGTCTTCAGTAACAATATCAACACCAATTCCTGTTCCTACACTAGTTGCAGGAACAACTGGCATTACTGAGAAAACTACCATAGCCAATAAAACAAGACTTAATAGTCTTTTCATTTTCTTATTTTTTAAAACCTCCTTTCAATCGATATGAGAATAACAAATAACTTGTTGTGTCGCACAACATAGTGTAAAAATGATATAATTCAAAAGCCCCTCTAAATTTTCCTCTTTCCATTTTGAAGTTAAGACACTTAATCGCATTTTCTTTAAAAGCATTTTTATCGTCGAGAGAATAGTTTTTTGTAATTACTCAAAATCAATGAACTCCCTTTCCGTCGACAAAAAAATAAAAAATTTTCATTTAAAAAACAAACTATTTTCCTCCCAACCCTCCCCAACCCAACTAAACCTTTATTAAAATTAATTGCCTATCTGTCTAAATGACAAAAGATTATTCAGAAGAAGTAAAAAAGAGTATTAAAGAATTACAAGATAAAGAATTTGAATTTGGAAAATCAGAAAAATACCTAAAACATAGGATTGGAATTTCCCTTAAAGAAATAGAGCAAGAATTAAAAGAATGCAAAAGCCTCGTTTTTACTGAAAAACGAGAAATAAATAATGAAAAAAGATACACTCTTTATTTGATTTACAATAAAAGAAAAGGAAGAGCTTATGCACTAACTTTCAGAAATAAAATAAGAGTAATTACAGCATTTCCTTTAGGAAGAAGAACACTAAACAGATACAACAGACAAAAATTTAAAAAATCCAAAAAACATCTATAAACATGGAAAAAAGAATAGAATTCAATTTTGAATATGATAAAGAAGGAGATGTCTTAAGTATCTTTGATTATAATAAACCTCTCAATGAAACTATAGAATTTAATGAATACATAAACGTAGATTTAGGAAAAAGTGGAGAGATTGTAGGGTTAGAAATATTTGATGCAAGTAAATTCTTTAAAGTCTTAAATGAAACTATAAATCAGGAATTCTTAACAAATTTAAAAAAAATAGAGTTGGTTCAGGCAGATTATAGAAATAACATTTTTATTGCAGTTATCCTACATTCATTTGAAAAAGAAATTTATCAGCAGTTACCTCCTTTACAAAAAAGCAACTACACAAGTCCCTTAATTCTTTCTGCATAATCTTAGTTTTCTATAACAAAAAATAAAAACCCAAACCACAAAATAAGAAGATGAACACCCAAGAAGAGCAAAAAAGAAACGAAAGAATTGCATACCTTGATGTAAGAATAAGGAGTTATGTGCAGTTTATATCAGCAATTCCCCCAGAATCAGAAGAAAGAAAAATTCATGAAAAAGAACTTGAAAGATTCTCCAAGGAATATTATTCTCTGGCAGGAAAACATTTTGACATCACAAGATAAATTATTGTTTATCTTTATGATAAATATCTAAAAAATATAGAATCTCTCTTTCTTTATCATAAGCATAAGAAAGTCTAAAAGGTTTAACATATAATTCTCTCGTCCCTTTTCTACTATATTTCATTGGCTTACCAACTTCTGGATTTTCAAGAACCCTATTAACAATTTTCTCAACCCTCTCCAAATAAGATTTATCAAACTTTAATAACTGGCGGATAAAATTATCTGTCCTGATAACCTCCTTCACCATTTTACTTTAAATTTTTAATCTCTTTCAAAAAATCCTTAGAAGAACTCTTCTTGAACATTCCTCTCTTTATTTCATTCCACGCCTCTTCAGTTCTCTTAGCAAATTCCAAATCCTCTTTCAGATTTTTATCAAACTTATCAGCTTTTTTAAGAATAATCTGATCTCCATTCCTAATTACAACTAGCTTATCTCCTTCTTCCAAACCATTTCTCAGTTCAAAAGGAATTACAATCTGCCCCTTAGAACTAACTCTTGTTATATCAATCTGTCCCATAGTAAGATTATTCTTACTATATATTTAAATTTTTCGATTAAAAATCATAACCCTTTTTCTTCTCACTATCACTCTTGCTCGGAAAAATCAGCCAAACCATCCTCAGCAAAAATTCAATAACAATTATAACAATCAGATAAATAAAAGTATGCGCAAACAAAGACGGAATCTGATAAATCTTCGCAAGCAAAAGTTCAACACTAAAAAACCCAGGAGTAGTCATAGCAATAACTAAAATAGTAAATGGAAATATTTTAGCCAAATCCTTTGACAAATCCTCACTATAATATGCAGTTATCCTAATGGCCCCAATAATAACTGCAGAAATTAAAAGTATAACTCCTAATGGTTGCTCTCTTGCCAAAACCAAAAGTATAATGGCAATCACAAAAAACCAGAAAAACACAACAATAGGCAGAACAACAATATATTCAATAATAAAAAAGAAAATAGCCGTCAGTTTTTTAGACAAAGCATTAGAAGAATGATTATACTGCGACAAATTAAGCTCAAGAATATCCCTCTTAGCCAAAAACCGATAAAATTTCCACACAAAAATAGAATAAAGAACAACCGCAATCAAAAAAACACCAAGTGTAACATACAATAGATACTCCTCAGGAATAATCTGCTCAGCAAACCTAAAACTATCTCCTAAAGTTTCATTCACAACTTTATTAAATCCAACATCAACCATCTTTTTTATTCATGCGGGAGCAAGGATTCGAACCTTACGACGACCACGCTTGGGCGAAGTCATCCGACGACCACGCTTGGGCGAAGTTATCAAGTGTTCGAATCTTTTCATGCGGGAGCAAGGATTCGAACCTTAGTAAGCACTAAGCTAACGGATCTTAAGTCCGTCCCGTTTGACCACTCCGGCACTCCCGCGTCAAATCCTACACGAGAGTACTTCTTTTAAACTTTTTTAATAAGAATCCCTGATTTAATAATTTAACGTTTTGAGTGCATTTGAAATTCTCCACGAGCAATAGCATAAGGAAGCTTAAAGGTTCTAATTAATTGGCTGTCTTCAGCTCTCAAAATCTTATACTTTCCCTCTCCACTAGTATTCATTTCCAAACAAGAATAAACATTTGCCGGATTAAGATAGGCAATTAACTTCCTCGGAACAGATTTTCTAATTTTCCCAAACATATCTCCCCTTTCATCTAAAAATTCTGTTAGTTTTTCTTTATTCTGAGCATCACCTTGAAAAGAATTACCAACAAGGTAAATATCAGGATCATACATATCTTTAATTTCCTGTATAAATCTCCCAAGTTTTCCATCAAACTCTTCCCACCTTTCATTCTTGTCTTCATGTGATTTCTCTTCAAAAGGATAAGTTATTCTTGCTCCTTTAAGATTCTTATCCCCACGTGAAAAAGCAACCAACGCAATCCCATCTTTCAAAATCCCAGTATCCAAACTCCCCCTCCCCTCAACACTCCCAACCTTGCCATTCAATGTTAATACTGCCATTCTACTATCTTAAAATCTCCCCATTTATTATATCCAAACCTCTCAACATTTCCATGAATATCATAAAAGTTCAAAGAATCCTCCACTCTATCATATTCAATTTGATACTGATTTCCTGTTTCAGTGTCTATTACATCCTTCCCATCAAGTTCTTGTTTTAATTTTTGGAATATTGTCTTATCACTAATCCTATAATTTTGCTTAGCTCCACTATTCAAAACACTACTTTCCTGCCTTGTTTCTTCATCTAAACTCATGCCCCCTACACAATTCCACCCTTTTTAAACCTTCACAACCTTTATTAATTCTCTAAAATACCTAATAACATGAAAGAAAAAATCATCCAAATACTTCACAAAAAAACCTCCCTTCCAAAACCCCAACTAGAAAAACTAATAGAAATACCTCCGCGACCAGAACTCGGAGACTTCGCATTCCCCTGCTTCATCCTAAGCAAAACCCTAAAAAAACCCCCAACAGAAATCGCCCTAGAATTAACAAGGGAAATTAAATCAAAAGACTTTGAAAAAATCCAAAATAACGGCCCTTACATAAATTTCTTCTTAGACAAAAAGCAATTCACAAAAGAAATTCTTTCTAAAGCATTACAAGACGAATTCGGCACATCAAAACAAAACAGAAAAATATTATTAGAACACACAAGCGTAAACCCAAACGCCTCCCCCCACGTAGGCAGAGCAAGAAACTCAATAATCGGCGACTCAATTGCTCGCATCCTAAGATTCAAAGGAAATAAAGTCGAAACACATTATTACATAAACAATGTAAGCAAGCAAGTCGCAATGCTTGCATTAGAATACAAGCCCGGCGACAAATTCGAAAACCTCCTTTCAAAATACATCTCAGCAGCAAACAAAATAAAAACAGACAAAAACTTTGAACAAAAAGTATTCAACCTTCTGCATAAGTTCGAAAACAAGGACAGACAAACAACAGCCCTTTTCAACAAAGTAGTTGATATTGCAATCAAAGGGCAAAAACAAATCTTCGAAAACTTCGGCATAAAATTCGACACTTTTGATTGCGAATCAAAATACATAGGAAAACCTTCACAAGATTTATTAAAAAAATTCCAGCAAACAAACAAACTTTTCAAAGACAAAGACGAACGTTGGGTTTTAGACCAAAAAAACTCCCCACTAATTAAAAAAATGAAATCCCCTGTCTTTGTATTAGCAAGAAGCAACAACACAGGACTTTACGGACTAAGAGACATAGCCTACACAATTGACAAATTAAAACACGGAGAAAACATAATTATTCTCGGCGAAGACCAAAAACTTTATTTTGAACAAGTTGCAGAAGCACTAAAACTTTTAGAACACCATCCACCCCAAGTAGTCCACTACTCATTCGTTTTAATACAAGACGAAAAAGGAACAAAAAAAATGTCGACAAGAAAAGGTGAATTAGTTCTTTTAGAAGAATTTTTCAGCCAAGCAGTAAAAAAAGCAAAACAAGAAATAGAAAAAAGACAAACAAAAGGCGACGCAAAAAAAATCGCATTAGGCGCAATAAAATACGCAATGCTAAAAAACGACAATGACAAAAACATAATCTTCAGCTGGGAGCATTCACTAAACTTCGAAGGAGAATCAGGTCCTTACCTTCAGTACTCATATGCAAGAGCAAACTCAATATTGAAAAAAGCAAAAACAAAAAAATCACAATTAAAAATAAATGAAATAAACGAAAAAGAATACACACTAATAAAAAAAATTTCACAATTCCCCGAAATCGTAGACAAAGCTTCAAACAACTTAAACCCGTCGACAATCGCCCATTATTCATTTGAACTAGCACAATCATTTAACGAATTTTATCACTCCTCTCATGTAATCGGAGACAAAAACGAATCTTTCAGACTAAAACTCGTCGAGGCATTCATACACACAATAAAAAAATCCCTAAACCTCCTCGGCATTGAAGTAATAAAACAAATGTAAAAAAACATAGCATTTATATACTCCCGAATATATAACTTATTATCTTATGAAAAAGAAAAAAGGAGGTGAGATAATGGCAAAAAAAGGTACAGGCCTAAGCACTTTGTTGTCTTTTGTTATGTGGTTAACAGGAGTTATCGTAGCACTATCAGTTGGTTTTGCTATGACTGGCGGAACTCTTAGTCTACCTGACTGGCTTGGAGGCGCAGTAGTTGCAATAATTGCTGGATGGATTGTAGTAATTTCTACACTTCTAAGTGTAATCATCGCAGTAGTAGACTATTTTAGTTAATGATTTAATTTTTTAATTTAAGTTTCTTTTTCTTTTTTATCTTTTAATCAAAGAGAAATCTATCTTCTATCATTTAGAGAACCCATTTCTATCTCAACCATTCTATCAATGAATTCTTTATCAGAAATAATCTTCCCATCCCCATCCCGATAAACCTCTCTGCCACATCTTGAATTATAACTAACTCTAAGTCTGGGCTTATCTTGAGAATTTCCCACACTACTTCCCTCATCTGAACGATATTGTCTCTGCATCACAAATACCAGAATAAATCCCTTATAAAAATTTCTATAAAATTACTTCCCTTTAACAGGCTTCATATCTTTCCAAGCAAGTTCAAACATCTGCTCTAAAGACTGAGAGAAAAAAGGAGTATTTATCCACACACCCACATCATAATTTGGATGAACATTAGAATCATCAAGAAGCATAAACATCACCTGCTCACTATCAATAACAACAAAACGTGCATTAATATTCTTCATATTCCTCACCTCAGCAACTTTAGAAACATGTTTTGCAATTTTTTCATTATTAGAATTTATCGGAGCAGCAACTCTAACTTTAACACCTCTCCTTTTTGCTTTTTCAAGCGAAGGCATTAATGCTTCAACCTTCCTGTTCAACCCATCAGCAGTTGTAACAATAGTCACAGTTTTTTCAGCGCCTACAACAAGCATATCAAGATGGTTATACATATTATTCCTTCCTCTCAAGCTCCCGCTTAAATCAGAAGGCTCTACAAACTTAATGCCCTGGTCAAACAATCCTGCCAACTCTTCAAGCACTTCATCACTTTTCAACTGCTCAAGTCTTTTCTGTTTTTCTTGTGCAGTCACCATCAAATTTCTTTTAACTCTTTCAATAACCTCCTCTGGCTTTAACGCAACAAACTTTATTGGTTTACCAAGTTTCATAACAATAAAACCTTTCTTTTCCAACGACTCAAGAATATCATAAGTTCTTGAACGCGGAACATCAGAAATATTCGACAATTCACCAGCAGTTGAAACGCCTCGAGAAAGAAGAGCAGTCCACACCTTGACCTCATAAAGATTTAGGTCAAATATTTTTCTCAGTCTGCTCAAAAATTCTTCTTTGACAATCATTTTGTCTTTTTAATTTTAATAAACTTCTTAATCCAATATCCTATTTAAATGTTTTGTTGATAATTACCCCAAAATGACTAAAACCTTTCACTTATTACTTAGGACAAATAGTAACTAACTCTTCTTAAAAAACAATTTTATTTCTTTATCCTTAACTCGAAATTTATCCTCGACAAAACCCTTCCCTTTAAAATTACTTCCAATCATAACTTTCTTAGCATTCACTCTCTCTTTCAAAAAATCACTGAAATCTTCAAGCATTAAAACCAATTCTGAGTCTCCAACAACAATTAAATCAATTTTATTCTCTTTAACTAAACCTTTTTTCTTTCTCAAACTCTGAACCTGCCGTGCAATATTCCTGGCATAACCTTCAGCCTCTAACTCAGGAGTTAAATTGGTGTCAAGGGTAACATCAAAAACTTTTCCAGCAACAACTTCAATATCTTTAACATTCAATTGATTTTTAACAATCTCAGAAATTTCATCACCCATATTAAACTCTCTATCAATTTCCACACGCGCTTTTGCAAGAGGCCATTTCAAACCAACACTCGATTTATCACGCGCAGCCAAACCTTTCTCAATAACTTCAAGCAAAACTTCAAAATCATTTTCAAGTTCTTCATCAATTCTTCTTTTATCAGCTCCAGGCCACGAAGACAAATGCACACTCTCTTTATTAAACTGCGAATAAATATGCTCAGAAATATAAGGTGCAAAAGGCGCAAGCAAAATAGAAACTTTTTCCAAAACCTCCCCAATAACTTCCATGGTATCCTCCCTATCTCGCGTCATCTTAATATACCCTCGGGAAAAATCATTAACAACAAAATTAATTATCTTATTCATAGGTTTATCAATAGAATAATTTTCCAAACCATCACTAACATCTTTAATCAAAGAATTCAATCTGCTCAAAATCCATTTATCTTCAACTCTTTTCTTAAGTTTAACATCTCCAAGCGAATTATAATAAACATTCGTGTTGTAAAGAACATTCAAAAATCCAATTACATTTTCTTTCATCAGTTCATAAGAAAATCTTTTAAAATTACCTGCATCAGAAGTGCAAAACTGCAGTCGAACAGCGTCAACACCTGCCTTATCAATAAGTTCTCCAGGTTTTATAATATTTCCTTTACTCTTTGACATTTTTTCTCCATTTTCATCAACAATGTGTCCTGCGCAGATTACATTTTTATAAGCTGGTTTGTCAAAAAGCGCCGTCGCTAAAACATGCAAAGTATAAAACCACCCTCGAGTCTGATCAATCGCCTCTGAAATAAAATCATACGGAAATCTTTTCTTGAACAAGTCCTTATTTTCAAAAGGATAATGAAACTGCGCAAAAGAAACACTTCCAGAATCATACCAGCAATCAATCACATCACTAACCCTCGCCATCTCTTCACCACACGAACATTTCAATTTAACATCATCAATCCAAGGCTTATGCAAATCAATCTTTCCAGAAATTTTTTTCACACTTTCTTTTTTTAATTCTTCAACACTTCCAATAATTTTCATTTCACCACAAGAACACTTCCAAACAGGCAAAGGCGTTCCCCAAAATTTAAAACGTGACAAAGCCCAATCCTTAGCACCCTCTAACCAATTCCCAAACCGCCCCCCCTTAATATGTTCAGGATACCAATTAATTTCTTCATTCAATTCAACCATTCGCTCACGTAATTTCGACGCTGCAACAAACCACGAATTAATTGCATAATACAAAAGTGGCGTATCACATCTCCAGCAATGAGGATAACTATGCTCAATTTTTTCTTTCTTCAACAACAATTTCCGCGATTTTAAATTCTCAATAATATCTTTTTCAGCCTCTTTTACAAACTTCCCTTTAAAATGCGGAACAATGTCCAAAAACTTACCATCCTCGCCAACAGTATGAACAGCAGGAAGTCCTTTTTCAATCCCAACATTATAATCATCCTCACCATACATAACAGCAGTATGAACAACTCCTGTCCCATCATCAGTCGTCACAAAATCAGCAAGGATGACTTTATGTGAATTTTCATTCTTCAATTCTTCAATGTCAAACAACGGCTCATACTCAACACCCTCCAAATCCTTTCCTTTAAACTCCTCAACAATTTCATACTCAAATTCCAAAACATCCAATCTATCCTTCCCCAAAATCAAAAAATCCCCGTCAGGCAATTTAACTTTCACATAATCAATCTTACCACCAACAGCAAGAGCAACATTTCCTGGTAGAGTCCAAGGTGTAGTCGTCCATGCAAGGATATAAGTCTTCTTCTCATTCTTAACTTTAAACGCAACATAAACAGAATCCTCTTTCACATCTTTATATCCTTGTGCAACTTCGTGCGACGACAAAGGCGTCCCGCACCGAGGACAAAACGGCACAACCTTATGTCCTTCATACAAAAGTCCCTTGCCATACAATTCCTTAAGACTCCACCATACACTTTCAATATAATTATTATCAAGAGTAACATACGGCTCTTTCATATCAATCCAATAATCAAGCTCTTTAGTAGACTTTTCCCATTCTTTAATATTTGAAAAAACACTTTCTCGAGCTTTCTCAATAAATTTACCAGTCCCGTATTTTTCAATATCTTTTTTAGAATTCAATTTCAAAGCTTTCTCAACCTGAACTTCAACAGGAAGCCCATGACAATCCCACCCGCCTTTCCGCGGAACCTTAAACCCCTGCATAAACCTAAATTTACAAATAATATCTTTAAACGTCCTAACCTCTAAATGATGCAGTCCAGGAGGAGCATTCGCAGTCGGCGGCCCTTCAAGAAAACTAAAAAGTTTCCCGCCAGTTTCACCCTTAATCGCCCGAGTAATTTCCTTTTCTTTCTTCTTCCAAATTTTCCGCGAACTTGCTTCTACTGTTTTAAAATCATACATCTTCTAACTTCGAAAACCCTATTTATTAAGATTGCGTTCTTTTTCTTCAAACCAAAATAATTAACACTCATTTGACAATACACCAACTCAAGCGAGCTGGCAATTTAGATAATAATAGCTATAATAGAATAAATTCCTTTTCCCAAAGATTTTTTCCTAGCCATAATTTCCAAAGAGCTAAATCTTATTTAAACTTTATGTTAATCATACTTAAATAAATTAATTTTTCAATCAACTTTCTTTTATTATTTCTGAATAAGAACTTTCTCTTCTTTAATCCCTGGAAAAAATACTTTTATTTTAGAAGATAAACTTTCTTGTACTATCCCTCGTCCAAAAGAATTGTGCAGAATAACTTCTCCAGGAGAATATTGGACATTTTTATTATAGATCGTAGCTTTACAATTTTCAATCATCTCTCCCATACTTCCATTTGTAATATCTTCTCTAGACATATTGTTCAAAACTATCCCTCTGCTAAAAGGTTTCTTTCCCCTTCTCATAGCATGATATTTAGCAACAAGATTGTTTATGTCTTCTACAACTGAAGAATCTACATTAAATTGGATTTGTACATCTCTTGGATTATTCCTACTTTTATATCCTGTTGCAAAAAAATTAAAATCTTCATCTCTTAATGTTAAATCAAATCTACTATTTGGACGCTTATCTATTGACCCCGTATAAATTCTAAAAGAATATTCACCTTCCTTAAATAATTGCTCTCTAAATCCCCTACAAAAATCAGTTATTGAAGAAGGAGTCATATCTCCAAATAAACCCCTATTTATTGTAGCATATTTTAATCCTTGAGAAGGGTTACTAAGAGGTTGATGATATTCTCTACCAGCTTCATTGCGTTTTAATATTCTATTTTGTCCCTCTATTTCATAAATAGAGGATGCAGGAGGTAGCTTTATTCTCTCACCAGAAGAATACCTTTTATCTCTAAAAGTTCCCAATAATGTTCCTTTAAAAAAATCTCTTACTTTAACATTCGGAGCTTTTTGCCCAGCTACCAATTCTCCAATCTTACCATATCCAAAAATTTCATAGAGAAATTGCTCTACTTTATCTTCTGTCATAATTTTTCAAGTTAGTATTGTTTTATAAAACTTTCGATTAAATATTGCTTTAAAGTAGTAACAACAATAGAATCATCATATTTTTCAAAACTTCAAACTCTCCTCTTCAAAATCACCCATCTCTCCAGGAACAATCAAACACCAAGGAGATTTAACTTTCCCCCCATCAATCTCCCCCAACTTCCCATAAAAAAACTTTGACTTAATCCCCAACTGCGAACAAACAATAACTTTCTCTTTCAAACCACTTTCTTTTAACTGCAAAAAAGCATCATCAAAACCCAAACCAATATCAATCAGCAACAAACTATGCGCCCCAATCTTTTTATTATCTTTAATCACATCCATAAACGAAGTCGGCTTATAACTTTCCTGCCATCTAGGAAGCGACGCAGTCTTACCAAATTTATACAAACTCAACCCACACTCTGCAACAGCATCAAAAACACTTCCAGCATAAAGAATCTTATACTTAACTTTTTTCTCCTTACACAAATTAATCAAAGAAATATGCGTCGTCGCACTCAAAGGCGAGCCATAAATCAGCAAAGCAACATCCTCTTTCAAAGCTTCATCAACAATCCGCGAACTCTCAACATCTCCACGCCCCAACTCCACCACTTTAATTTTTAACTCTTTCTCCAACTCCTTTTTCTTATAAGGAAATTCCACAGTATAATTTTCAAGATAAACCTTTTTCAAATTCTTCAAAACTTTCTTACCATGAAGCGAAATCCCGCGTTCATTCAAACCAAGCCCGATTAAATAAAATACCATTCTAAATCTTTACATAAACCTCATATTCAACAATATTCTCACGACAATATTGATTAGCAAATTTAATAGCTTTTTCCAGTACTCTTTCTGTTTTTAATAATGTTTCTTTTGTTGGAATAAAATCATTGTCAACACATAAATTATGATGAACTTCAAATTCTTTCTTTTTATCTTTCAATATTATTAATTGATTATTTGCACTCATTTTTCTTTTAGTATTAATAAAAAATCCTCAGGACTTACAATATTTATTCCTTCATATCCTTCTAATTTCAATAAGTGCTTATCTTGACTAATGATAAAATCTGCCTTTCCAGATACACCAGCTTCAAGAAATTTATTGTCATCAGGATCAGCTTTAACAATATCAAGTTTTATTGCAGGTTTAACAATAATTGAATTTTCAATAATTAAATTTCTCCAATTTTCAATCATATCCTCGGGCATTTGGATTTTAAAATCTCTCAGTGTTTTTACTAATTCTTCTATAATCTCAATAGAACTAACTAAATCAATCCTCTTACATCTCCATTTCTCTATTAATTCTGAACAAAAGTTACCTTCCCAGAATATTCCAGAGACAAAAACATTTGTATCCATAACAACTCTCATTTTTTCCTGCTATTTTTTATAGCTTCTTCTACATCTGAATCTTTTAACCCTTTATTTTTAGAAAATTCCCTAGTTTTTTTAAGAAGTTTGTCAATTCCATTAAAAGAAGGCATTTCTAATTTTTTTAACACAATTGTATTCCCTTCTCCAATTACAATAAACTTTTCTCCTTCACAGATTTTCATTCTATTTCTTAAATTCTGAGGAATCACAATTTGTCCTCTTGAACTTATACTTGTTATTTCAATTTTTTCCATTTAACCTCCCAATAAGTTGATACGAATAGTAAGATTATCTTATTTATAAACTTTCCTGTTTACAAATTATCCAAAGGTGATTTAATGTTAGATAAATCTTTCGTAGAAACATGCGTGTATATCTCTGTCGTTTTAATATCTGAATGTCCTAATAATTTCTGAATATATCTTATATCAATTCCATTATCCAGCAAATGTGTTGCAAAAGAATGTCTCAACATATGCGGATGAACTCTAATCCCTATTTTCTTTCCAGAAGTTTCCAGAATTTTTTGCACACTTTTCTTAGTATATTTGCCATTTCTTCCCTCAAAAACATATTCTGTCTTAAAATTTTCATTACTGTAATATTTCAGTAAGTCAAGTTTAATCGAATCAGAGATTAAAGTAATCCTATCTCTCTTTCCTTTGCCTTTCTTAACATAAATAATGTTTTTCTCAAAGTCAATATATCTTCTTTTCAAATCCAGCAGCTCCTGAAGTCGAAGTCCTGAAGAATAAAGAAACTCAATAACCAATTTATGTTTCAAATTATCACAATTTTTAATCATCTGCTTAATCTGCTCTTTGCTTAAAACACTAGGTAAAATTTTCTCTTTCTTCTTTATTGGAACTTCTTCAAAACTAAACCCCTTTTCCAGAACCTCCCGAAAAAAGAAACTTAGTGAAGCATATTGCAATCTCATAGAATTAACTCCCAAATTCAGAGACAACAAATACAATCTAACACTCTCTTTTGACAGATTAAGTCTACTTTTCTCAACAAAATCCAAAAAACGCCCAACATTATAAGAATAAGATTTTATTGTCTGCGCAGAATATCCTCGTAAAATACACCTCTCCCCCAACCCCTGCAAATATTCTTCCTTGGATTTTCCATAATCCATTGTAGAAATAAATAGCCTCAAAACTATATAAATTCGAGTTTAAACTAAAGAAGTATAACACTATTTTCCAAAATAAGTTCATCTAATAGATGTTCAACTCAATCGTGAGCCAAAGATAAAGAGTAAAAAGTTAGTAAAGAGGACACTTTAAAACCCCCGACCACCCGCCCCTAAAATGTAGAAATTGTTGTAAATAAAAAAGTGAGCCGCCTTGGTGCTTCGCACATTTACTCTCGCTTTCAGCGAGGCAGAAAAACTTCTTTTATCCGACCAACAAAAACTCACGAAATTAAAATTTCGCCCAACAAAGGATAAAAGACTTCGCCCAAATTTTTCTGATTTTATTGGGGCACTTTTCGATAATTATTTAAATGTATTAAATTTATTGTTTACTATAATGATAACTTCAAAAAAAGGTTCAGCAATAACTATTTTTCTAATATTAATTTTTGTAGCATTGATTATAGTCGGAGGTTTTTTTGCTTACAAATATATTTTTTCGGGAGAAAAAGAATCAATTTTTTCGGGTGCACAGGACGGAACATTAAAAAAAATTGATAAATCTAAAGGTGAAGAAATTTGGAGTTTTAAAGCGGAGAGTTCTTATCAGTATTATAGTCCTTGGAAAATAATTTTGGATGAAGATTTAATTTTTATTGCGGGAACAGATGGAACATTAAGAAAAGTAAATAAAAATTCTGGAAACGAAGTAGATAGGTTTAGTTTATCTGGCAGACCTCAAAGCATGGCTTTAGACCAAAATAGGATTTATGCAGGAGTTCAAATTAGCGAAAATAATCAAGTAATGGGTGGAAAAATAATTGCTATTGAGAAATCAACAGGAAATGAAGTTTGGAGTATTGAGGAAGACCCTTATAGCCAACCTATTGCTATAAGTGGAAATTATTTGTATTCGGGAGTAGAATATTCTGATTTAGTTAAATTGGATAAAAATGATGGAGAAGAAATTTGGAGATTTGATGAACATAGCCACCCAATTAATGCAATAGTTGTGGATGGAAATTATGTTTATACAGGTTCGTCTGATGGGACAATAAGAAAAATTGATGCTCAAACAGGAAAAGGAGTTTTAGGATTTTCAGAAGTTTTTAGAAGTCAATCTATTCATTCAATGGCTTTAGATGAAAATTATATTTACGCAGGAGTTGGCCAAAATTCTTTAGTAAAAATAAATAAAACTTCTATGGAAGAAGTTTGGAAATTTGAAGGACACACAAATAGAGTTAAAGCGATTGTTGTAGATGAGGATTATATTTACTCTGCAGGATGGGACAATACTTTAAGAAAAATTAATAAGGAAACTGGAAAAGAAGTTTGGAAATTTGAAGGACACACAAGTTATATAGAAACTTTGGAAATTGAGGTATTAAAAGATGAGTAAAAAAATCATTTTTCTCACGATTTTTATTGTAGCAATTTTGATTGCTGTTCCTGTTTTTTATTTTTTATATTTTCACGAATCAACCTCAACCGATTCTAGTTCTGATATTAAAACAACTTTAAACTTAAAGGATGAAAATATAATCCTAGATGCTACTCGGGATGTTGAAACAAAAACAGCAACTTTAAGAATTCGGGCGGCATCAGAAGAATATATTGAGCCGAATTTACAAAATTCATTAATGTATAAAGATTTAGTTGTTTTGAGTTGTTCAATTTATCAAAAATATTATTATAATCCTGAATTCAGAAAAAGTGCTGAAGAAGAAATAGCATCTCTAGGACTAAATAAAACAGAAATAGAAAAACAAACAGACGAGTTTTTAGAGGGATATTCTTTAGAATCGGTTAATATTGAGGCATTTAATCAGGATGAATCAAGACTATATACTTGTTCTATAACTGGACAAAATGAAGAAGACAATCTTATTGGATTGTTTAGTAGTGATGGTTCGAGGTATAGTTTTAGATTAGATTCTGCTTATTGATATTAAAAATATAAAAGTGCCCCATCTTCTTTTTTAGAAAAAAAGAAGCAAAAAAGGCGGCGGCTCACAAAACTAAAATATACGACAATTTCTATTATTAATACGGACTGCGTCCCACCATCCTAAAGTGTCCTCTTTAAGATTAATATGGCTCACGACTTTGATTTTTTGCCTTCGGCATCGTTGCACTAAAAATCAATCCTTCCAAGTATTCAGGAGAGTTGAACAGCGATTAAAGAGTTCCGAAGTCTTGCAGACTTCTCCACCCAAATTTTTTCTTCGGCTCTGTTCCGCTTCGCTCCACGAGGAAGAAAAAACTTTCCTTAATCGCGATGTTAGTAGAAATAAAATTTTAATTGTTAGAAACGAGCGGGGAG
>CAZHOH010000015.1:0-28185 GCA_964534185.1 Candidatus Woesearchaeota archaeon
CCTTGCAGCCGCGCCGCCGCGAGCGGGCCGCCTCCCGCGTCCAGATCGAGCAGATGGCTCAGGCCCTCGATGCGGACGCGCTGCTGAAGCGCGGGGCCGGCTGGGCCGACGGCGCACCGCTGGTGGGGCCGGACGGGATGGTGGAAAGCGGCAACGGGCGGGTGCTGGCCCTGCGGCGGGCCGGCCAGATCAACGAGGCCGGCTACGAGACGTATCGTCGGAAATTGTTGGACCAGGCCCCGTATCTGGGCCTCGACGCGGGCCAGGTGGCCAGGGTGAAAGCCCCGGTTCTGGTGCGCGAGCGACTGACCGAGTTGGACCGGGCCGCCCGGCAGCGATTTGTCAGTGAAGCCAACGCCGCCGGCGCGAGCCGGATGGGGATCGCTGAGCAGGCGCGGGCCGATGCCCGGCTGATCGCCCCCGGCTTTTTTCAGGATTTGCAGGTGTCGGCCTCGGATCGCTCGCTGGCGGAAGTACTGGCCAAAAAGAGCAACGCCGGGGTGGTGGCCCGCTTTGTGGGGCTGCTGCCTGAAACCGAGCGGGCCACAGTGCTGGATGCCCAGGGGCGGTTGAGCGCCGAAGGCGCGGCCCGGCTGGAGCGGGCGCTGTTTGCCTACGCCTGTCCCGGTACCGCCGGCGAGCGGTTGGGCCGGCTGGTCTTTGAAGAGGGCGAAGCCATTGACCGGGTGGGCGCCGGGCTGCGGCGCGCCCTGCCGCGGCTGGGGCGGATGGAGGATATGATCCGCAGCGGCAGCCGGGACAAGAATTTGAGCATTGGTGATGACCTGGCCGCGGCGGTGGAAAAAATGCGCGACATTCGCCGCCAGGGCCTGAGCGTCAATGATTACTTGCGCCAGACCAGCTTGTTTGAGGAGCTGACGCCGCTGCAAAAGCAACTGTTGGCCCAACTGGACAGCCGCCGCCATTCGGGGCGAGCGGTGGCGGACCTGATCAGCGCCTACGCCGGGGCAGTGCAGCAAACCGCGCCGCCGGCGCAGGCCCGCATGTTTGGCGAAAACGCCGGTCGTAAGCAGCTGCTCCGGCAGGCGCTAAAGCAAGTGGGCGGCACCTGGGTCGACGCGAAAAAATGGTCGGCGCCCCAGCGAGCGGCCAGCGGGCGACAGGTAGGGGCGGCGCGGGTGCAGCAGCTTTCGTTTGGGCGCGGGCAGCGCGCCGGACAATCATTATAACCTGACAGGAGATTTTTTGATGAGTTGTGACACAGGAAGTCGAAGTGTGGCCGGCGGACCTGCCGGCGGCAGTGGAATTTCAAATTTGGCCAGTAAAGCGGCCCATTTTGCCGGCAAAACGGCGGCGATAACGGCCGGGGCCGGGCTGGGCGGCGCGGCCGGGGCCGGGCTGGGCAGCCTGGTGGCCGGGCCGGTGGGCACAGTGGCCGGTGGCGCCGCCGGTGGCGTGGTGGGGGGTATTATGGCCAACAAGCGATATGAGAGACGCCAGGCTGAAGCCCGGGAGAGAAAGTGGCGCCAGAGTCCGGCGGGCCAAAAGGCGGTGGCTCAGTATGATAAAACTGCCGGCAAGCTCAAGACCGATTACCAGGCTAAGGTCGATAAATTCAAAGCCCAGCAGCGGCAGATCACGGACGATCACCAGCAAGCCAAAACAGCCTGGCTGGCGGAAAAACTGCCGGAAAAGGAAGTCAGAAAGAAAGCGGTCGCCGGCAGCCTGGCTGCCGGCAGTGTAGCCTTGGCGGTTGAGACGCTGGCGGCGGGCAAAATCACCGGAACCGGCGCCGGCTGGTCGGCGTTGGCCTCGGTGGTCACTTATCCTGAGCAGGTAGAACGGCTGAAAAATGCAGAGTGGAAAAAGTCGCCGCAAGGCCGGAAGGCGGACGCGCAATATATCCGGCGGATGGACAGTCTGAAAACCCGCTGGCGGCAGGCCAAAGGGGATTATGAGACGCAGAAGGCGGCGGCGGAAAGCAAGTACGAGATCGCCCGGGCCAAGGCCCTGGCGTAGGAGCGCATCTGATGAACCAGAGCAATGGACAAACCAACGGGGCCAATGGAAGATCAAAACCGGGGCTGCTGTGGAGCAAAGACCCGGGTTCGCGTTTCCCCTTCACCGAAATTCGGCGGGCGTGCGAATGTTTTGCCCACCGGCTGGAATTTCGGGGCTGGATCCCCACCCAGGTTTATATTCACCCGGACCACATGGGCCTTCTGGACAACCCGCCGCCCGATCACCATCTGCCGGAAGGCATCTCGGTGGTGGCCGATGAGAAGGTGGCGCGCTTTTACGTCATCGTCAAGGGCGAGCCGGGGTCGCCGGTGGATGAGGAAAACTTTGACGATTTTGGCGAGGATTTTGCGGGGGGTGATGACGAAATTACCGATTTTGGTGACGAAATTACCGATTTTGACGATGAAATTGGGGTTTTTGAGGAGGTAAATTGGGATTTTGAGGTTGATAATTTAGAAAAGACGTCAGCATAAATGAATTGTTAATGAGGTACAGGGATTGCCGATGAGTAAATTCAGACAGAAATTACAACAACTCAAAGTGGCCCAGGATAGTATTCAGGATTTACAGGCGCTGCTGGAGGTCAGCAAACGACTGCACGCCACCGTTGATGTGGGACAGCTGTTCCCTTTGATCGTCAACAAGGCGATTGCCCTCACCCGCGCCGACCGGGGCTGTTTGATGGTGGTACGCGATGGAGATTTTCATATTGAAGTGGCCCGCGACCGGGAGGGAGGCTGTTTGCCGCAGGATCAATTTCGGGTCAGCCACACTATTGTCCGCAGCGTCATCGCCCACAAGCAGGCGTTGACCCGCCCCGATGCCTGGGATGATGAGGCCTTGGCCGATCAGACCAGCGTGCGGGACCTCAGTATCCGTATGGTGCTGGCCGCGCCGCTGCTCATCGAGGGCGAGGTGGTGGGCCTGATCTACGTAGACAGCGCCAATCCCGGCGAAGCGATGTCCGAGCAGCGGCTGCAAACGCTGGAAGCGCTGGCCGGCCAATCGGCGGTGGCATTTCAGCAGGCCTTGTTGTATGGCGAGATCGAGACGTTGTACCAGAAAACAAAAATTCTGGATCGGGCCAAGCTGGATTTCATCCAGATCGCGTCTCACGAACTGCGCACGCCGCTGGCCCTTATCCAGGGCTACGCCGCCATCCTGCCGGAGATGGAGGAGGTCACCGACGAGACGCGGAAGATCTTTCAGGGGATTTTGGACGGCACGAACCGGCTGGCCGGTATTGTGGATCTGATGTTGTTGGCCGGCGAGATCGACCAGCAGGGGCTGCAACTACAGATCTATGACTATTCGCTGCGGGATTTGGTAGCTCAGGAGGTTGACGTCTGGCAGCAGGCCATAGCTCAGGATCGCTGCCTCGAACTGCGGGTGGAAGTGGAGGATGGCCCGCTGCTATGGCCGGTTGATCCGGGGCGGCTGAAGATGGCTATTTCACACCTGATCCAAAACGCCATCAAATTCACGCCGGACGGCGGCACGGTAACAGTGACGCTGCGCCGGCGGGCAGAAGATATTCAGATCGACGTGCGAGATACCGGGATCGGCATTGCCGCCGAACACCAGGGCGCGATCTTTGAGAAGTTCTATCGCGTGGGCGATGTGGGCCATCACTCCAGCGGCCGGACCAAGTTTATGGGGGCCGGGCCGGGCTTGGGCCTATATTTGACCCGCAGCATTGTGGAAGCGCACGGCGGTAAAGTGTGGGTCGAGAGTAAAAACGGAGCCGGCAGCCGATTTGTGGTGCGACTGCCGGCAGCAGGACGTTAAATGTTAGCCTCCTCCATCCGTTGGGCTAACTCATCCACCGACGGCTCGGTGTAGATCATGGTGGTGTTCACGGTGGCGTGGCCCAAAATGGCCGCCAACCCGCGCAGGTCGCCCCGATGGGTTTCCAGGTAACGGGTGGCAAAGGTGTGCCTGAGCACATGGGGGCTGATCTGGCGCTCATCCAGCCCGGCCAGCCGCGCGTGTTTCTTTAACATATAAAAAACCCCACTGCGGTCCGACAGCGGCCCCCGCTCGCCGATCCACAGCGGCATTTTGTCGCCCAGATCGGGATGCTCATCGCGGTAAGCGCGCAGCAGCGGGTCTTCGTCCAGGTACCGTTGCAGCGCCTTGCGTACGTTGGCCGTCAGCGGCACCACCCGGTGGACAGCGCCCTTGCCCCGGCGCACCATCACCTGGCCGCTGCGCTCGTTGAGGGTCACGTCGCCCAACTGCAAGGCCAGCAGTTCGGACACCCGCAGCCCCGCGCCCAGCAAACATTCGGCCATGGCGATGTCGCGCAAATTGCGAGACCGGTCGATGTGGCGCAGCAGGCGGCGCGCGTAGCTTTTGTCCAGCGCCCTCGGTTGGCGGGGCGCGGTGCGCAGGCAAGCGACATCGACCGTTGGATCGTTAGGGGCCAGGTTTTGCCTGAGCGCCCAGGCAAAATATTGGGATACGCCCACGATGCGGCTGTTGATAGTATTGACCGTTGCTTTTTCCACCGTCTGCTGGTGGGCCACCCAGTCCTCCACATCGCGGGGGATGATCTCGGCGGGGTCAAAGGGCTGGCCGTAGGTCTGCTGCGACCAGCGGATGAAGTGGCTGACGCCGCGGCGATAGGTGTCTTGGGTAGACCGGCTTTTACCACGGCGATCCAATTCAGCCAGCCAGTCGGTGAGGGTAGGATGGGGATATTGGCTCATGGGAAATAGTCTCCAAAATAATATGTTGACAGTATTTTACGGGTTAACAAGGTTCAATTAGCCGATATGATAGCTAAAAACAGTGATATTGTCAACATATTTAACATTATGGTGATAACATATGTTGAACTGATAGGAAGGCAAAAAAATGAGTTGTGAGTCTAATTCAAAAGCCATTGCTAAAATTGCAGCTTCAAGTGCAGGAGTGATGGCAACTACATCAAAACTTGCTTTCGCACTGGGAAAGCAATCGGCGTTAAAATTCACCGCTGAATGACAGGCCTTGCTAATTTATTGAATGATAGTATGCCGGAAAAACAGAAGATAGGGAAGACGTACACGAGGAATCCCCCAATATCAAAAAAATTTTTGGGCGAACTGAATCAATGGAGTGAGGTTGATCACAAAAATGGGGAAACACCTGATATAACTGACGAGTTGGAAATCGAGGGGTATACAATATCTCGATTGATGCACGAATCTAGAAATGACAAAGGAAAAGCAATGCGGCATCAGCGCGGCGGCCGGTAAAGCTTCTTACGCCGCCGGCAATATCGCCACCAGCATGGCCCGGGCCTCGGATGCGCTTAACAACCGCGCGGGCGCGGCGCTGGCTCCGGCTTCGAACCGGGTGCTGGCCGCGGTGGATCGGCCCGCTGTGACTGCGGCCAAACTGGCCCCGGCGCTGGCTATGGCTGCGGCGGCCACCCGCTGGCAGGTGCGGGCCTCCACCGGCCCCGACCAGATGCCGGCGGTGGGCGCGGCGGTCACGCTGCGCAGCCCCCAGGAACTGCTGCAAAACGTGCGGGCCGTCTCCGGCACCACCAAAAAGCTCAAATCAGGCATGGCGGTCGGCGCGGTGGCCGCCTCCACCGTGGCCGGGCTGAGCCTCAAGGAAAAGAGTCGCGAGTTGGTCCAGCAGCGGCGCAGCGGTTTGTTTTTCAAGTCAAAGGTCAAGGTGGAATTTGCGACCTCCCGGCTAACCGGGCTGTTGAACCGGCGGGACCTGGCCGGCAGCCACCGGCTGGGGCACAATGTGGTCGCCGGCGACGGCGAGCTGGTTTCGGCCCGGGGCCAAAGCTGGCACCGGGGCACGGTGGTGTTCAAGACGCCCGGCGGCACGCGCACCATGACCCATCTGCAAAGCATGCGCCTGCCGGCCACCCATTATTATTTCGACCGGGCTTTGACCGACGAAGAGGCCGCCGGCATCGTCAGCGGCCAGAAGGGGTACCAACCACAGCAGATGGCCGGCTATGTGGGCGAGGTCAGCGCGATGGAAGGGCTGGCCCCGGCCTGGGCGCAAAGCAAGCGGGCCATGATCCGCACCCGGCTGTATTTCCCCACCGAGCCGCAGGGTTGGGCTAAAACAGCGGCCTCGAAATCGACCGCCACAACCTCCGCTGCGCCACCGGTGCAGCGCGCTCAAAAACCGGTCTCCAGGAAAAAAGCGCCGGTCAAGGAGGTCGAGCGATGAGTTGTAACGGCAAGGAAAAGACGGTGGCTGGCGGCGCTGCCATCGCCGCCGGAGTGACCGCCCAGGGCAGCCGGATCGGCCACGCCACCGGTGCGCTGCTGAACCAGTTGCGGCGAGGCGCCCGGCAGGCCGACGTGCTGGCCGATCAGGCGGGGCGGTTGACCACACCGGTGACCGCGGCGCTGACCCGCCGCCAGAGCGGGCCGGCGCTCAAACAGGCGGCGGCCACGGCCACCGCCGCGGCGGGCCAACTGCCCGGCCGCAGCGGGCGGGTATTGAAGACGGCGATGAGCGGCGGTGTGCTGGCGGCTGCGGCATTGCTGCCGCCGGCCCGCGCCGGGCTGCGTATTGCCAGAGTGGCCGATGGTCTCACGGCGGCGATGGGCACGGCTGCCGCGGCCACAACAATGACCGATACGGCGGGCAAAGTCACTCGCCAGCAGCGCCGCCTGATTTTCTTCAAGTCCACCCGGCAGGTGGCGCTGTGGAAATCCGGGCTGACCGGCGCGATCAACCGGCGGGACGTGGTCGGTACGCTTGACAAAGACAATGTACGCGCCAGCGATGGCGTGATGTTTGAGACCGGCGGCAAAACCTGGCACCGGGGCACCACCGTGGTCAGGATGCCCGCAGGCGAGCGCACCATCACTCACCTGCAAAGCCTCAACGCCATGGCCGATCACTATTATTTCGACCGTCCGCTGTCTGACGAACAAGCCGTAGACCTGGCCCGCGGACAAATTAAACCCGAAACCACCCGCGGCTATGTGGGCCGGGTCTCGCCGGCCGAGTCGTTATGCCCGGCGCTGGCCGCCGGCAAACGACTGCTGTTTTTGGCCCGCCTGCACTGGCCGCCTCAGGAGGACAAAGTATGAGTTGTAACGGTAACGAAAAACGCTGCGCGAACGCTGCTAAACGCAACGGCATCAGCGGACAGATCAACCAGTTTTTGGGCACCCTCGGTAGCTGGGACAGCTACCGCGATCTGGGCAGCCTGGATGAGATCCCCGCCCAGATCGCCAAAATCACCGCCGCCTACTTTGGCGTGAAAGATTTTCTGAAAGGTAAACCTAAACTGACGGGTATATTGGGCGCGATTTTGGCCACCCACGCGCTGGAGCAGGCCACCGGCGCGGGTGCGACCATGGGCATGCGGATGCTGGCGCGGGGCAAACCGCTGGGCCAGTATCGAGGCGTGATCCTGCGCGAAAGCCCGATTACACCCCGCGCGGCCAAAGTCACCAACCGGTTGACGGGCGGGCGGGTCAGCCAGGCCAAAGGCTACTATTTCCACGAGTCGGGGCGCACCTGGCACTGCCAAACAATGTCCATCCAACTGCCCGACCAGACGCGCACCCTGACGCGGGTCAACAGCTTCAGTATTCCCCACCGTGAGTTTTATTTCGACCGGGATATCGCGCCCCAGAAGGTGGTGGATGTGGTCATGGGCGATGTGGACCCGGACACCATCCCCGGCTTTATGGGCCGCACCAATGAGTTGGAGAATGCCACACCGGTGATCGGGGTACTCAAACGGACCCTGTTTGCGGCCAGCTGGCTGCTGGTGGATGAGAGCGAGCGGGATGAAGGGCAGCGGGACTATGTGGATTATGACGCCCTGGTGCAAGGCAAAAAGGCCGGCAGCCCGCCGGTCCGGGTGACGCCGGCCTATGACTACGGGACCAATTACGGGCGGCGCACCGGTACCACCCCGGCGTATCCGTCGGTAACGCGCGCCCGCTCCACTGCGCCACCGTATGGTGGCGCGCCGGCCTACGGCTCGACGCTATTTCGCAGCGAGCCGCCCCAGCCCACTGGCGGCATCCAGCAAGCGGTAATTGAAGGCCGCGAGCGGCCCATTCGCATCGAGCGGGTGATGCGCAATCCGGTGACCCGCACCGAGGAGGCCGACGCCCGGTATTACGATGACCGGGACAAACAGTGGAAGCAGGTGACCGACAAAGCCGAGAAAGTGGCGCTGGCTGCGGCGGTACAGGAGGGAAAATTATCGGTCAGTTGAATTATTCTAATGGATCAAAAAAATTCAGTTAAAGATAATGCCTTGAAAGGAAAACAACTATGAATGACAATCAAAACCCCCAAATCGAAGAAATCCCCGAATTGACCGAAGAGGATGTGCTGACCCAGGAGTTGTTCGAGCAGATCATGGCTGCCCCGGACTTTGAGGAAACGCCCATTCTGCTGGTCGATACCGACCCGGAGCGGGCGCTTCAGCGCCAGAAAGAAATGATGGACACCGTCTTTGGCGGTATCGGCGAAGAAAGCAAAGAAGAGAAGCGAATGGGCCTGGCGATGCAGCAGTTGGATATCGAGCAGCGCCACGCCCTGCGGCTGCTGCTGTTGTATGAAAACGCCGATGAATTGGCCGCTCATTTGCAGCGCTGCCTGGATGATGCCGACTATGGCTACGGTGAGCGGGGCGACAACGGACGCACCATCGCCCAGGCGGTAGCCGCCATCGCCGCGCTTGATGGGGAAGACGGTCAAGCTGATCTGGCGCAGATCGCGGCCGCCTGGCTGGAGGCTCACCGGGAGTTCCAGCAGGCGGTCTTGCAAGGCGCCGTCTTCACCTTCCGCAGCCTGTTCGACCACAGCGACATCGACACCTTTGTGCCGGTGGTGCAGCGGGTGAATGAAACGACCTGGCGGCTGGGTATGGAAGGCGAGGGCAAGACCCGCGACTTCGCGGGGCCGTTGGCCGACATCTGGCCCCAGCTGTGCGACACCTATGTGGCCTGGTCGAATGAGGACAATGAGAAATGGCTGGCCGAGGTCAAACGCCGGGCGGCCCGGCTGCCGGACACCATCATGCGGGCGGCCCAGGCCGACCGGCTGCGCAAGCAGGTGGACCGGATTGAGATCAACGGCCAACGCCTGGATCTCATCACCGAGCGCGACGGCGAGGATTGGCCGCGGATGGTCACCCTGGGTGATCAGATCGGGTTGAGCCGGTTAAGTGGGCATAATTTTTACGAGCTGGCCTGGGACGGCGGCCTGCACGTGCGACGTTTTGAAATCTCCAGTACAACCAGAAACAAAATTCCCTTCGAGCATATTGAACTGGCCCTACGGATGGCGGAAGTATTGGGTGAGGACATCGACCTGCGGCCGGAGCCGGTGAGCGCCGAACAGGTGGAAGCGGCCTACTTGCGGCGGATGAAGGCCGATGGCGCCACGGTGGGGCCGCCGGCGCTTGGAGCGGTGCCGGCGGCGATAGAAGGACAGCCGGCAGCCGGCTACACGGTGGGCGATATCCGGGTCACGATGCTGCACGGCGGCACAGACTTTGCTTACATTGTGAGGGGGGATGAAACCGAAGACGGCCTCTTGCTCCGGCGGGATGAGCAACGCGGGGTGATGATGGCCCAGCCGGTCAAGCGGGGACGCCCCCGGCGCGGTGTGCCGCTGATGTCCACACCGCTGGATGAGTTGGACGCCGCCGATCCGGGTTGGAACCGCGCCCTCTGCGCCTGGGGCGCGTGGCTGGCTCAGGTGAGCGGGTAGTGTAGTGAGAGTTTAAACGACAAAAGCCGCCGGTGGCCCGGCGGCTTTTTTGTGTCCGTAAAAAAGTGTTGACACAAGGGAATCGAGCGGATATATTGGGGGGGGAGAGATAAAGTTGTTAGGAAGGGACTGTCGATGGAGTGGGAAACGCCGCCGCGAGATTTCAGCTATGTGACCTTTGAGCGGATCAATCCGGCAAAAAATGAAGCGCGTTTTTATCGCATGTCTTGGTGTTCGACACTATTCGGCGAACAGGTATTAGTACGGGTGTGGGGACGCAATCTGTATCTCAACTATATTTACTCTTCCACTTGCAGGCCTTCCGGCGATGAATATTCAACGACAACAGGGCCGCCCTCATCGTCACCAACCAGCGTACCATGCCCTTCAAAATGGATACTGATACTTCCCCGGACGTCTGCCAAGCCTGAAAGGTGGTCGAAGCTACAAAGGTTGGCGTAAGTTCGGCAGTTGCCGCCCAGGTGCCCCGGTGGATCAACAGATCATGCACCGCTTGCCCGGTGCCGTCATGGACAAACGGCTCGTAGTTGGTAAAAACCAGCCGGGCGCTCGCCAGGGGGCGGGTAATGGCGGAGGTGTCGTATTCAATGAAAGCGCGAGTTACATTGAAACCGGGAGGCGGCAGGGTGTTCTGGTCGCAGTGGGAGGCTTCGACCACAATTTCGGTGGTGTCTGAAGCCGGGTAGGCCGCGGCCAGATTGCCGTTGTAGTTGACGGCCATGGGGATACCGTTCACTGCCTTGTTGTAATCAGTGCCACCGCCGATGATCTCAGCAATCACTGTAGGGCTGATGGCGGCATCCCAATCTGGCGTGACCGTTAGCCTCTGGGCATAGACCGGTTTAGCCGTTTCCGGGAAAGACAGCGCCAGCAACAACAGCGTCAACGCTAAAATCAGACTGCCGGCAACATTGGCAAGGGAAGCGGCAATATCTACATCCAGCGGCTTTAGCTCGGTGAGATAACAATCACTGGCACCCAGGATCAATCGGTTGCCGGCGCCAACTGCCTTTACCTCAATCATATCTGTTTCAGGATTGATTTCTCCAACTTTCGCCGGATCATAAATGATCCGGCATTGATCGGGATCAACAAAATATTTTTTGTGAACGGCCACAATCTGAACTTTTCTATTGATCAAACTCGGATGCCGATCGCCTGTATAAATTGCTTGCGATCCAATGGTTAACATGATGATATGTCCTTTCTTTATAACGAAATGCACTCTTAATAAGTGGATTACGATAATTTTGCGATTTTTTTACTGTTGCACCAGCTTGACCCAGTCCGGCCGACCGGGATGATCATCTCGATATTTTTTGCACCAACGCGAAAAGGCTTGATCGCGCATACCAACTCCCGAACCTTCATAAGCAAACGTGCGTACCCTGAGGCTCCATTTGTTCGGCAGACCACGGTACCATTGATATTTCAGTACCGCAGACTCCAGTACATCATAATATTTCTTCCCCATTTCAACGTATATTGTCGGATAATTTAGCAGCTTCATCTGTTCCAGGCTGCGCTCTACTTTATCACAAAGTTGTGCCGCATCCGCCCGTTCTATTGACAAGTCGTATTTGTAGATAACCTGCTCCGGACGAATGAGGCCGTATTTAGCCGAGAGGATAAGCACGTCAATATTGGGATAGTATTTACGTAACATCCGAAACAAATTCCCGTCATATAGGTCAATAGCAGGGGCACGTTCTTTACGTTTACGAGATGAGCAACCGATAACCAAACAATTTCTACACATAGTCTTCTCTTTCTATCCACAACAAAGAAGTCCGCTTATAAGCGGACTTCTTTGCGAGATGTTTTTTTGTTGGTGAATTCTTTATATCTTATTTCGTTTCTTAAGATGCCAGATCGCGCCCATATAACCGCCGCAAATCAGCGTAACAGGCGCCGCCAACCAGAAAACATTGACACCTTGCCAATAGGCCAGTGTGAAAAGTGCCAGGGTGATCACATATAAAACGACCACAACGTAACTTATTTTTGTCCACATATTTTAACTCCTTAAACCATCAACCCTGCAAAAATCTGGCACGATACCAACCCCAGGAAACCCATTCCGGCTCCCCAAAGGATAGATTTCACCAGAGTTGCGGTATCCTGATCAAATTCTCGATCGACACTCAACCACAACATAACAGGTACCAGACCAAAAGTCAAGAGACCCGCGACCGCAGCCAATTGATTATTACCGGGTTCACGGCTGGTTATCAACAAAACAATAAAGCCCCACAAGGCACCCAGGCCAAAATTGGTCAGATATTTTTCATCCATATTTCGTCGCCTCCACGTAACGCTGTGCCTCTTCCGGCGCAATGGCGTAGCGCAGTCGCCCACCACGTTTGACCGTGCGGGCCGCAAGCTGCCCGGCCCGGATCGCTTTATACAACTGCTTCGTCCGCCGCTGCATATGGCTGGCCACCTGGGCCACCGTGAAGCAGCCCGGGTGATATTTACTTTTGGGTTGGGTCAAAGGATCGGGTTCGCCAAAATCAGGACTGCTGCGGCGCAACTGCTCAACCAGGGCATTGCTTTGTTGCTGAAGCTCGCGATACTCTTGCGTAAAAAGCGCGCGCAACGGCTTTCGCCGCCCTGTTCGCCTGGCCGCCGCCAGCGCTTCAGCCGATCGCCGCTGCACCAGCCACTCGCCTCGACCGCCGTCCGGGGTAAGGTCAGGCAGTTTCCAGGCCTTGATCACGCCGGTTCTCAGATACCTGGTGAGATGGGTCTCAGCCAAACCGGTCAACGCCATTGCTTCTTTTTTACTGATGATATCATCGCCCTCCATCGCATTGAGGATTTCAGCCTGGGCTATCTGTCTCTCTCTCAGTTCCACTGCCCAGTTAGCCAAATCCCGACGGTTGATATAACGCATTTTTCCTTTACGCTGCGCCGTAATCTCGCCCCGTTCCAACGCGTTCCAGATAATGTGCTTTTCGATCTCCAACTCCCGGACCGCCTGTTCGATATTGACTTCATCTTCATTACCGGTGTAGGCCGGCACACCGATCATGTGAGCGCGACAAGCGATTGAGGCATGCGAGCGGGAAATTTGGTCGGTCTTCAATTCCCGATGCAGCACCTCGTTGACCAGCCGGGTCATTTCAGCCCGGCTCACCCGGCCAAACCACTGCCGGATGACCTCATCCTGGGCCGGTGACCAGGGCAGCCGCTTGGTATCAGGAGCAACGATAAAAGCAAAGTCAGCAGGGATCACGGTTTGAGGGTATCGACTTTCTACCAGACCGGGAGGAACTCCCCCCTTCAACTCGGCTTGCGCGGCAATCTGATCCAACATCATATCAAGACTCATAATTCACCTCCCGGATGAGCCGGTTGGCAAATTCCACAAACCCCTCACACGCCAGACATTTACTTGAAAATCCCTGATCCCGGCAACACTCGCAACACTCCTCGGCCAGCCCTAAAATATACTCTATACCGGCGGGACTGAGATGATGTTGAGATCGAGGCTGATAGAGGGACACCGTTTGAACCTGACTTAAAGGGATTGTAGTAGCTGAATGGCCATTATTGGATTGGGACTCCCTTGGGGACGTCTGTATTGACTTATTGTAGGCCCGACAGGCTGCTTCAGTGGTGGCCGTATTCCATCCTGCTTTTACGGCGCGTTGGGCCAGACCGATCTGAGCGGCCTGATCTTTGACCGTGGCTAAATCAACGCCTTGGGTCTTGTCCAATTGACCCGCCCGGAGCATCGCCTGCACCTCCGGGGCCAGATCGAGTAAGGAGACGGTATCGGTAATTGTTTGCGACGATTTACCAACCCAGGCCGCAACTTCCGCCGGCGTGCAGCCGTCATCAAGGAGGCCCTTATAATCCTGGGCTTCCTCAAGCGGATTTAGTTTCCGGTGTTGGCCGTTTTCGATAACCGCCAGGACTCGATGATTGCTATGGGGTGGCGCGACTTTGACCTCAACGTCAATGGCTGTCAGATATTGTTGAAAGTTGTGCAGTTGTTGGCGCGCGTCATCGGCTGAGACCATATCAATCGCTTGCGTCCAGGTCATCACGCCTTGCTCCGACAGGTGAACGGCGCACAAAGCGCGCCAGCGTCGTTCGCCCGCGATCAGGAGGTAGGCATCTTCTTGTTGGCAAACGAGCGGGGGGTTGATCAGCCCATGGGTTTTGATCGTCCGAGCCAGGTTTTCCATCTCCTCGCGTTCAAACGTTTCCCGGCTTTGATAATTACCAGGGTAAATTTGGCTCAGGTTAATGACGCATTTTTGTGTTTGAATCTGATAATCGTTGGTTTTCATCGTAAATTCCTTCCTGGATTCATAGGTCTATAATTGTTTTTCATCCGGCGTGGGCCGGATCTGCCATGACCATGGCTGCTTCGGCCAGCAGGTCGAACTCGTCCGTCCCGTCAATTGCTTCATCGTCGATTACTTCGTCAGCCAGGCAGATGTCGGTCCAGCGCAGCTGGGGCGTGTGAACGTACATCGTGGTGATCACGACCCGGGCGCCGGTGTCCAGCTCGTAGCGAGAGACCACCGGCCCGTCATTGTCTTCGGCCACCGCCTGCCGATTGGCGGCAGCCAGGTCGGGGTCGTCGCCCCAGTCGCCGGTCAGGTGGCGGTACAGTAAAACCAGGCCGCTGACGTCGGCCTGGTGCAGCGCCTCACGCGCGGCCCGGCTGTAGAGAATCTCGCCGGAGGGAAAACGCGCGGGCGCGGGGGTGGGATATTGTGTCATCATGGCACCTCCATATATTCGGTTTTTAGGCAGATAGATCAGGTTGTTTTGAACAATTCAGAAAAAGAAGGGGCGTTGGCTGCCGGGGGAGTCTCGTCATCTTGAAGCGGCGGCGGCCGGAACACGGCGTCCGGCGTGGGGAGGGCCGGGGGATCAGCCGCCTGGCGGGCCACAGCCGTTTGCAGGTGAGCCTCGAGGCGGGCGATGGCGGCCCGGTCGCCCTGCTGCTTGCCGGCGTAGAAACCGTTGAAGCCGTAGAGCATGGCCGTAATCGAGGTGATGCGGTTAAGCATTGGATCAGCTTCGATGTCGGGCCACACAAACCGGATCAAATTGTTGCGCGTGATCCAGGTGGGAAAGCGGGAAGCCAGGGCCAGCAGCATGGTGCTGGAGAAAATTACGCCGGGGCCAATGAGCAGCGGCTCGTAGTAGGGAGCCAGCGCCTCAAACCAGACCAGCCAGGTTTCATCCTGGCCCGCCCGGGGCGCCTCGATATCGACGCCGGCCAGCCGGGCACGAACATGGGCCTGGGCCAACTGCTCGTAGACCTCGCCGGCGGCGGCCGCGGGATCGGAGATCAGCTGCCTGGCCTGTCTGAGGCAGGCGGGCCAGCCGGGGAAGAAGGGACGCCAGCGGCGAGGCCGCCCCAGGCTGGTCAAAAACGCCTGGCCCAGAATATCGGGGTTGGGTTGATCCATTTGCCCGCAGGCTTCCAGGTCGATGGCCGGATAGGTGTCGGCCAGCAGGCGGTGGATGAGGGTGAAGTTCTCGCCCATCCGGCGAAAGGCGGGCGGGTGGTGGGCGGTGGCCCGGGTGTAGATGTGGTCCAGCTGGTTGAACTTCTGGCGCACGTCGGCCGGCAGCTCGGCCATGGCGCCCAGTTCGCCCTGGGCGCCAACCACCTTCAGCCAGGCGGCGGTGGTTTCCAGCCAGTCGGACCAGATTTGAAACGGGTCGCGCCGGGTCCCCCGCTGTACTTCGGTATGCAGCCGGACGATCTCGTCGGTGATAGGGTTGCCGGCATCGGCCGGATCACCGGGATTTTTTGGCGCATTGCCGGTCATGGTCACGCGGGGCGCCGGCAGGCGGCGCGCCCGTCGAGCTTTGTTTGTTTGGGGTCGACGTCGTTTTTGTTTCTTTTTTTTGCTCATAAGTGTAAATTCCTTTCAGGTTTGTTTTTTTGTCACCAGTTCAGTTGGTCGGTACTGCCACCGTCCATCAAAAAGCGGGCCAGGGCGGTGATATGGGCCGGATCATCATTGACCCATTTCCACACACGCTCCAGAGCCTGTTTCACCGGCTGGGCGCGAAACCAGGCGTTTTTCACGGTGTCCAGTTCCTCCCACAAAAACCAGGGGCCGTCGCGATAGGCATCAAAGTGCCGGTCGAGCAGCACGTTGCCGGTCCGCCGGCAGGCCCAGCGAGCCAACTCCGGCAGCCAACGTACCGGTTCGGGATATTGATCGGGGTAGGTTTCGATGGTGTGCAGCAGGCGCCAGGCGATCTCGCGATCAGCCTCGAACCAGATTTCATCCAGCGGGCGCTCAATACCGACTTGCGCCAGCAGCTCGGCGGAGACCGCGTTGATCTCATCTTCCGGGGCCAGCAAGGCGTGCAGCAGTTCCATGGGCGGGCATTCAAACAGCTTTTCACCCACAAAGCCGAACAGTTGGACCGGAATGAAGTTGAGAAAGGTGGCCAGCTTGGTGCCGCCATCATCCTGCACCAGCCACGAGGCCCAGGCCTCATCTAACACCTGCCAGTTGACCGCAAACCAGTTTTGTTGTTCGGCCAGGCTGATGATTTTGCCCAGCACCTCCCACCAGCCGATATCGGCTTCGCGGGCCGGGTTGGCATTGACCCGAATGGGCGTGTTTTGCTCCCACAACTCATCCTCAGCAAACAGTTCGCGCAGCAGCATCAACGCCGCGACCATCCGGGTGTAGTGGTGGAGATAGTGGATGTTGGCGGTCAGGGAGACGGGACGCAGCCGCTTGACGATGGTCCAAGGGTAAAGGATCACCTCTCCGGCGGGCGCCGGCTGCCGGGTTGCAGGCATTGGGCCACCTCCCGAAACGAGGGTATTGCTACCGGAGACACCGCCGGCGGCGTTTTATCGCCGGGCAAGAACCATACCGGTCGGGCCGGCGGGTTGGCCAATCCATTGGCGGCCAGGGCAGCCCGGACCTGATCGGGCGGCGCCTCAAAGTGCAGCTCCATAAAACGAACGCCGCCGGGGCAAAAGGCCAGGGTGGCCAGGGCTTCGGCCAGGGCCGATACGGCCCCGGCGGTCTGGCCCGGCACCCGATACAAAATGGCGTCCCCTGCGGCGGCGATGATTTCGGCCAGGTCAGGGCGGGGGAAGGTGAGAGGACGCTGCCCGCTCACAAATTCCCGGATAAGCAGGGGTACACACATTTCCAGATGAAGGCGCAGTAACTGCGCGTTGGGGGATTCAGTCATCATCACACACCTTTCTATACTATGGCTCACCGGCGGGGGCAGCCGCCTGCCGGCCGGATCGGCCAGCAAATCACGCGGGGCGGCCCGGCCGTTGAGTACATCGTGAATAAGACACTGCGCTTCGGCCACCACGTCGCTGAAGGCGGCGGGCGGCAGCTCGCATAAGGCTTCATCAACAATATCCAGCCAGCGGGTCATCGTCTTACTCCCAGTGCAGGCTGATCGTGTCCGCCGCCTCAAGCTCCACAAAATGGGCGCTTAAGGTCACCCGGTGCAGCATCACGATTTCGCTCGGGGGAAGGGCGGCAGAGAATTTCAGATGCAGCACGTTGGGCGCGGGCATACAGACCGACTCCAAAGCGTCGATGCCGGCCAGGAAGCGGGCCACTGCTTCAGCCTGCGGCTGGTTGTTGCCGCCCCAGGCCGCATCGGGAAAAGCTAACAAGGCCTCCAGGATTTGCTCCTGGGGGGACAGGGCGCCGGCGTCGCCGGAGCCGCAGTGAGGACAGGCCAGCCGGGGAGTCCAGTCCTGGTAGGCATCAAAGATGTGATCACACTGTAAACATTTTAGTTGCTGTTTCATAGGTCATCTACCAGTGTGGCGGCCAGTTGCGCATCTACCCGGTAGCGTTCGTGCCGCACTACCTCGCCGCTGCCGGCTTTGGTGATCTTGACTTCAACCGTGGGCCGCTCATCCTCAGGGGTGGGGTGATTGTCACTCATCCGGCAGCCTCCCGGACAGCGGTTTCGGCCCCGGCGGCCGGCGTGTCATTTTCCGGCGCCGGGGGACGCACGTGCCAGCCGCAGTCGCCGATGCAGCAGTAGGCCGGCTGCATCTGGCCATCCACCTCAATCTCATCCTCGGCAATTTCCTCGCCGCATGAGGGACAGCGCAGTTGGCGCCAATCGCAGTGGCCGCAGAAGACCACGTCAACGGCTTCACCGTACAGATTGTCCTGGCCCTCGATGACCGGTCCGCTGCCACAGCGAGGACAGACCGGCACATCCGGATCATCCTCATCATCGTAGCCTTCTTCCTGCTGGATCTGCCGGACCTGGAGCGGCACCGCCGGCTGTGGTTTTTCGGGCAGCACCACCCGCCCGCCGGTGATCGGCTCGGAGCGCACCACGCCGGTGCGCAGGTTGATGTAGCTGGCCTGATGATCGAGATCGCCGCTTTGCAGCAGGCGGTAGAGGTAGATGCCCAGCCAGGTGGCCATCATGCGGTTGATCATCGCGCTTTGTTCTTCCAATAACGTCAGCTCGGCGCAGCTCAGGTTTTCGGTGTCGCCCCGGACCTGCCGATCCCGCTCCACCAGCAGGCCCGGTTCCTGGATATGGGGCAGGGGCACGCCGGTGCAGTAGCCCAGCGGCGACAACAGCGGTTGGGGGTCGAGGCTGTTGCCGGCCAATATCTGGCCGTTAACTCGCTCGTTGCCGCTGTCAATCCACCACAGCTTATCGTGGCGGCCGGCAGGATCGTTGAGCCGGCTTTCAATCGCTTCGGCAATGTCGCGCCGGGCGCAGGCGTTATCTACCGCGCCGACCACGACCATCAGGGTGCCCTGGGGCGAATACTGCGGCCGGTAGTGGCGCAGCATGTCGGCTGAGAAGCGGCCAGCCACCGGCGTGATACTCAGGCCGAAGGCGTTGCTGTAGCGCCAGGCCAGGGTGAAGGCTTTGGGGTAGCCGATCTCGGCCCGGCAGAAGTTCTGGCGCACCAGGTTCTTCTCCTCCACGTGATCCGGGTCAATGAAGACCAGGCGCAGATCAAGCCCCGCGCTGTTGGCCCACACCGCCAGTTGGGCCAGGATGTGGGCGGCGAATGACCCCGATCCCCCACAACCCACCAGCAGGATCACCACCCGGTCGGGATGGCCGATATTGACCCGGTGAGGCTGGGCCATATTGAGCGAGCGCGTGAGCTTTTTGGCTGCCGGCGCGGCGGCCAGCCGCCGCCATATCTTTTGGGTAACATAGCGCCAAATTTGTTTGAGATACATCAGGTATGCTTTTATTGATTTCATTGTTGCTTACCTCCTGGTAAAAAGATTGGTTAACCAATTGCCGGTATCTTGTGGGCAAGCGGCGATATCATAGTCCTGCCCGGCTGTCACGTAGCCGTCGACAAAGGGGCCAAGATCATCAAACAACGCCAACCCCGGCACGTTGTACAGCCACGTACCATACATCCCCAACCGCACCACCAGCTCCGGTTGGGGCCGGTCCAGCCGGCCCATCACCGCGTACAGCCGGCCGCCTTGCTCATCCCGGTCGTCGGTGGGCGAGAAAAAAGCCCCCATCGTATTGTGCGAGTGCAGATCCAAAATAATTTTGCCGGGGTCTTCGTAGCTGTAGCCCACGCGAGTGCGTGTCTGCTGCTGCTCGGGACGGCTCACCTGCCAGGTGCCGAGCAGAGGGTCGAACGCGTAGTGATACATAAACTCCAAATCCAGGTTGCTGCGGGCATCGTCCAGCACTTCTTGCAGCAGGCGGCCCGGGATGCGCGGCAGTTTGAAGCGCAGGGGCTGGAGCCGGTAGGTCTGTAAGCGCAGGCCGATCAGCGGAACCTCCACCGGCGCCAGCAGGCAGTCGGCAGAGGCGATGTTGTTTTCCACCCGTTTGATCAGCCCCTGCTCCGCTAAAACATAATCATACAGCGTCTGCGGCCGACCGATTGGATAGCCCTGGTACAGGTAGAGCGGGATGTTATTCATCGGGTTCATCGCAGCAGCCTCCCCAAGGTGAGGTCAGTTTTGACCAGGTCATCGAGCGGATAGGTATCCGCCCCGGCTTCATTCAGCGCCTGCCATTGGTCCAGAATGCACTTCGGATACGCCTTGCTTTTACCGTTGGACAGATCGCGGTTGAATTTACTCTCAAAAAACACGTCCACTGCCTGCCAGATGGTGCCCGGCGCAGCCTTGGGAAAGGGCGCATTGCCGCGGCAGACGCCTTCGGGCTGCACGTTGGGGCAGGGGGCGATATACAGGGGGGCGTTTTCTGCCGTGGGCCGGTCGGTGACCGCCCAGAGCGTGTAATCATACTCGTGCCCCACCACCACCAGCCCGGGCAGAGGAATGCGCCAGGCCTGTTCTTCGCCGCGAACGGAGACCAGCCAGGTTTGCGACGGCACGTAGACGGCCAGGTGATCGCTGCCGCTGCGTTTGCCCCAAAAGAGGCAGCCGTCGGGCAGCAGGCCGGAGGAAAGATTAACGCCGGACAGCGCGGCGGTCACATCGGTGGGGTCCACAATGTACCGTTCGCTGATCTGGCCGCCTCTGATCTTGGCCAGTACGATGAAATCGCTAAAGAAATCCAGCCGGGCTTCGAGACGGGCGTAATCATCCTCACCCCACTTCAGGTCGGGGTAGATCAGGTCGGGGATGGCCGCGACCTCTGAGGGTGAAGCCGCCAAAAATCGGCGGCCGTTTGAGTTGTTGTTACCATCAGTTGACTGACGGCCGGCTTGCTGATCGCCGGTGTTACCAGTCGAATTCGTCATAATTCGTACCCTCCATAAGAAAATCTGCTAGTTTGCTTAAGTTTCCTGGATCATGTTGATACCACTGTTCCAGCCGGTGACCGTAATCAAGCGTTGGCCTGGCCCGCCGCCAGGCCTCTCTCACCCGCTCCAGGTCCTCATCCCACTTGAACCACGGCCCGTCCTGGTAAGGCCGAAAGCTGTGATCCAGCAGGATGTTGCCGGTGCGTCCGCAGACCCAGCGGGCCACGGCGGGCAGCGCGCGCAGCGGTTCGGGATAGTAGCCCGGATCAGCCTCGATGGCCTCCAGCCGCTGCCAGACAGCGGCTCGATCCCTCTCCGTCCATTCCTCGAGCAGATCGTACAACTCCGCTTCGATGAGTACGTCCGAAGTGGCGGGGATCACCTCAGGCTTGAGCAGCACCCAGAACAATTCGTAGACCCGGTTTTCGGGGGGATCGTAAAAGTCTTCGGCGCTGAAGCCGTACAACTGAACCGGGATGCAGTGCAGGTAAGCGGCCAGATAGTCGTCAGAGCCGTCTTCGTCATAGGTTTCCATCCAGAGTTGGTAGGCGTCGTTGAGCGCGTCGTAGTTGACCGGGAACCACTCGAACTCCTCGATCAGGCAGGCCAGGTAGTGAAGAACTTCCCACCAATGGGTGCCGGCCCAATTTTGCATACGGCCCGGAAACAGGCTTTCCACCAGGCGGTGGCCCAGCTTGTAGCGGTCGTACTCGTGCAGTATCCGGGCCACTACGGCTAACTTGAGGGGCCGCAGGCGCTCAAGCAGCGCCTGCGGTTTGATCGGACGGGGACAGGACGGCGAGAAGGTTGCTAGAACCCCAGGGGGACCCGGGGATGGGGTACCGGTTGCAGGTCCAGACATCGCCGTAACGCCTCCTGACTGTGGTGGGCAAAGGGTTCCAGTTGCTTGAGCGCGGCTTCGATGGGGCCGGCCTGGGCAATGATCTGCTCCGGCGTCAGCGGATCACCCGTGATCAGCTGGCGGGCCAGGCGGGCAGCCTCCAGCCGGGCGGGGAGAACGCGCGTGAGCCGGGCCGCGACCTGGCCGGCGGTGATGGCAGCGGCGCCCTTTTCGCCGGCCACTTTGACAAACGTGATCTCCTGGGTACCATCGGGCAGCTCGCGGCTGTGCCAGGTGCCGTTCTCCAGTTCCGGGAAATCCTGGGCCAGAAAGCGCAGCACGTCTTCGGTGGTATATTGGGGACCCGGATCGCTGAAGTACTGGCCGTCGTACACAAAGGTGCGCTGTTTGGGTGGGTTACCGCCGGCCGCGCCTTCGATCAACAGCGGCTGCTCGCGGTCGCCTTGTGGCTGGTCAAAAAAGTTAACCTGGTCGGTCATAATAAAATATCTCCTTTTAATAGATTGAATGAAGGTGAATGGTTTGGGGCGATTTTTGCAAACCCTTTCGGCCCTAACGTGTTAGGCCCTAACTTGTCTAACTGCCGTTGACAGACGGCTCAACCGGGACGTTTACCTCGGAGGTGGTGGCCACAATGACCACATTGCTCCGGCCCTTGAGCCAACCGCTTAAGCGGCGGCGCAGGGCGTGCAAGGTGGCGATAACGACAGCGCCGGCCGGGGTGCGTTTGAGCAAATACGCGCCGGCAATGACCACGGCCAGGCCCAGCGCTACGGCCACCGCCGTCAAAAGTTTGTGGCGCGCCAGCCAGGCTTTGAGACGGCTCAGGCGAGTTTTGATCCCGGCCAGCCGGGTAGCCATACGATTTTTTGCTTTGTCGAACAGGTTTTTGATAAACATTGTGAATGTCTCCTTGAAGCTAAATTTTTTGTAAGTAAAATTGTGAAAAAGCTATTTGGTTGTTATTCGGTTGTTATTCAGTTGTGTTATTTTGTTGTTTAAGGGGTGGTAAAGAGGGGGAGTTGAACCGGGGCCGCCGGCGACGGCGCCGGCGGGGTTGGAGCGGGCGTTGGCGGCGTAGCCGGTTGGGGCCGGCGGATCAGATGCCAGGCGTGCAGCCGCATATTGGTGAGCATAAACCTGCCCGGCAGCGGCCCCCAACTGCGCTGTAGCCGGGCGCGTTCATCCAGCCAACTCCGGAGTTTCTTCGGCAGTTTGTCCAGATAGTTGTAGGGGGCCAGGATGAGGGCCTGGCCGCCCGGCTTGAGGGCGCGAATGAACAGCTCCAGAAAAATGTATTCGCTGCGCCGGCTGCGCTCTTTATTCATCTGTTGGCCGGGCATCATTCCCCGGATGGTGCCCAGGGGCGGATTGCCGACCACCAGGTCGTAGCGGCCCTCGATGTCTTTGACCGCGTAAAACGGGATCTGGTGATGCCAGTTGACCCAGGGGAACAGTTTGCGGCCCACGCGCACGCACAAATCTTCCATTTCCCAGGCATCAAACTCTATTTGTTCTTGCAGCGGTTGGAAATGGTAGATCAGGTGGCCGATCCCGGCGCAGAAATCGGCCGCCCGAAAGGGAGAATTGCGGGGACGAGGGATGACGTGGGGCAGCCGCAGGGGAGAAAACGCGGCGGCCCCCATAAAGGCCAGGTGCAGGCACAGCAGCGAGACATATACCTGGAACCGGGCCGGATGCAGGCGGTCGACGTCAACATTGAGCGGGAGGGCCCAGCGGTTGAAGGCGACCTGAGCGCCAACAAAATCAAGGGAAAACATATCGAAACGACTCCTTTCTATTTTTTTGTTGTAAGGGGAATTGTTGTGCGTCTATCTGGGGAATTCCCCAGATAGCGTCTAAAAAGGGAGCAGCGCCAACCTTCTACCCTTTGTTGGGTGGATATTCGATATAAACGGCCCGCCGGTGGGGCGGCAGCTCGCGGGCAGCCAGCAGCGCGGTGGACAGCAGCACCTTCACCCCGCCTTTGCCTTCCAGGCCGTTGGCGTTGAAACGGTCCGTCTCGGCGATGGACATCGTTTCCAGTTGGCCTTGCAGATGCCAGGCCCACAGAAAGCCGGCGATGCGAGGGTTGGTCAGCTCGCCCAGCGGAAATTCCAGTCGGGCCGGGCGGTGATAGGGGGCCAATGCCTCATCCGAAGGAAACGGCCGGTACTGCCAGTAGACCCGCTCCATAGCCCGGATATGGGTGATGAGTTCAAACTCGGTCAGGCGTTTTAAGTTAGGCATCAGCATAGCCTGGTTGCAGCAAGGGTTGGGGAAATTGCATTTGCAGCGCGCGCAGCGGCGGCTGCCGGAGCGTGATCTGTACGGCAAAGGCCAGCAGGTTGCGGGTGTTTTCGCCGATCTGGTAGGCGGGCGGCAGGCTCAAATTGCTCAGCCCGGCATTAGCCAGGGCAAAGTCCTCCCACACTGCCACCATCTCCTGGTGTTTGTACTGTAGATCAGCCAGAACCTGGTTGATCGCGCCGTAGATTTGCTGCATCTCGGCGCACATGGCGGTTTTGAGGTCCATGGCCGGCCCGTTGATCCAATTCGTGATCTGGGTTTCCGCCGCCACCAGATTGCCGCCGAACTGGTTGGTGAAAGATAAAAGTCGGTAAATGTCGGAATTGAAGTAGTAATTCCAGAAGGTCCGGCGGTTGTGGTGGGCGATGAAGCCGGCGTGGGTGGACAAGAACCGGTAGAGCCGGTCGGTGAAGAAGATCTCCCGAAAGCCGCTGCGAATGAAGCGCTGCCATTCGTACAGAATTTCTTGCTTCGTAGAGACGCCCAATCGTGGCTCCTCAGTGAACTCATATGTTTGTTCGATAGTTTGATCCGTCATGATGAAACTCCTTTCGTTTTCTGGTAACAAAAAAAGGCGTTTTTGCACACTATTTGTGCAAAAACGCCTTGAAATGAGAAAAAAATGAGAATTACGAGTTACAACTTTGTTGTAAAATCAAAGCCGCCCTATTGAGGCGGCTTTTTTTGGGGGAAAAGTTGGGGTTTGTTAATATATGGATTTTATCGACTTACATGTATTATTATAACATATTGTTATGATTTTGTCAATATATTATAAAAATTCCTTATTTAGTGTTTGGATTTATGGAAGAACGGTTGTTTTTAAAGAAAGGGTATGATACAATGGGTTGCGGGAGTTTTGCTCCCAAATTGAGGTGAATTTTATAAAAGACGGAAAAATAAAAAGCCCCGATTGCGGCGGGGCTTCAGTTTGGATCAGGTGAGCAGACACCCAATCCGTTATCGTTAGTTTAGCAGAGGGACGTCGCCTGGTCAAGGGCGACTTTTTTGTTTGGCAAAATTTTTGCTCTCTACAACGAAAAAACACCTTATGGAAAATCATAAATGATCCAACCAACCAACAATTTCACAACCACGGCCAACCTCAACCAGCAAGAAGCCATCACCACCACCGGAGGCCCCCTTCTCATCATTGCCGGTCCCGGCTCCGGTAAAACCTTTACCCTGGTCGAGCGCATTGTCTACCTGATTACGCAAAAGAATGTGGCACCTGAAAGCCTATTGGTTGTTACCTTCACCGATAAGGCCGCCCAGGAGTTGACCACCCGCATCTCAAACCGCCTCAATGAAATTGGGGTGCGCTTTAACCTGAACGAGATGTATCTGGGTACATTCCACTCTATTTGCCTGCGCTGGTTACAAGATTACCGGGAGTTCACCCGCCTCAAACGCAATTTCATGATGATGGATCAGTTCGATCAGCAGTATTTCTTTTACCAACGCATCCGGACGTATGAGGAGATAGAGGGTCTGGAACTGGTGGTAGGTAGTTCAAAATCAGCCTGGAGCCGGTCAAAAACACTGCTCAAATGGTTGAATACAGTCAGTGAAGAAACCCTGGACGCTGCGGAACTGTGCCGCGCCGCTGATGAACCGGTGCGAGTACTCGGCGAATGTTACACCCTCTACCAGCAGCAGTTGGAAGAAGCCAACGCGCTGGACTTCTCGACCATACAGTACGAAGCCCTAAAATTACTGCGTGGCAACCCGGATATTCTGGAAGAGTTGCGGGGGAAGCTAACCTACCTGATGGTGGACGAATATCAGGACACCAACACTATTTTGGGGTGTAGACCACCAGCACCCGCTCTGTCCATTCAATCAAGGTGTCGGCAACCAGCACCTTTTGAGGGCGAGTGGTTTCATAGCCCTGAGCGATCAGTTGTGGCTTTTGTCCTGCATCTGCCTCGCGGTAGACATCGACCAGTTCATGCTCACCAGCCAGAGCCGACTGAACCAACTCTGCCAACAACGCCGCTTGCGAGCCTTTCACGCTCAAGGGTGTCAAATAGTAATCGCCACCGGCCACAAGATGCCCCCGGCTGCTCAACGCTTCCATCTTGCTGTCACCGATATAAAGCAAGCCTTCTTTGCCCACAACAGCACGCGCCTCATTGATGGCCGGCACGTAAAGCCCATCATCCCCACGATTACCCGCCACCACCTGGCTCACCAAGGGTACGCCCAACGGATCCAGGGTCGCCAACATCACTTTCAGTTGCGCCAAATCAGGCCGATGATCCTTACTATGACCATATCGGATCAACGCGCTGCCTTCCGGATCGTGATACAGCGAGACACTGGTGCTATCCAACCGCACACATTCCTGCGGCAACTGATATACCCGGATGGCCCGTTGCCCCAATTCTCGCTCGATGGCGGCCCAACTCGCTTCATCACTCAGATAGCGCAACACGTCACCCAATCGATCGTCAGTAAAATCCTGCACCGTCAAGCCTGGATTTATCAACCGCCGCAACGTTTCCGAATGGTTGGCCACCCAAGGTTCTACATAACTCAACCGGTGATCCGACTCAGACAAAATGAAGGCCAACCAAGCCTCAATGGTTTGACCCACACTCAGCCCCTGACGTCGCCAATGGGGTGTGATGATATCATCAATAGTCTCGGCTATTCCCAACTTCTGCTGTTGTCCAATCAACAACGGCAGATCATCTACTCGTTCGTTTTGTATTTTAACTTCTGTCATAAGGCCAGAAGTGTAGCTATATTTTGTTTTTAAGGAAATTTATTGTCGAAAGATAAGACATAAACTAAGAGGTGTAAAAATGAGTGCTAAGAAAGACCAGAAACAAAAACAAGCAACCCCACAATTAGATACCGAAAGGATAAAGCTGCTTATTGGCTTTGCAATTTTTGTCATTGGTGTTGTCCTCCTGATTTTTACTATTGTGGCTACGGTAATCGCTCCGTTTGCAATCCCCGTAACAGTTCTCCTTGGGATAGTTGGGCTAGTTTCATCAATTGGCGGGGGAGTCATGGGTTGGAAAAATCTGATGCAATTCTTGGAGCAAGGTCAGACTAATCAACATCTAGACAAAGGAAATTAGGATCAACAACCCATGACATCTGAACATTCATCTTTACCACCGGAACTGCAAGCTTTTGCTGCCGTTCTAGACGCTCAACCTGGCCAAGTACAAATTAATTTTCAATATGTTTTGGCTATGTTAATGGTTGAAGATGATAAGGCCCAACTCATCAAAACCGAACCCGGTGAAAATGGTGCCTACTGTACGTTTAGAACCATAGCTGGTGATACATTTACCGTTCTTAAGCCGCCGTTAAGTATGGTGCAGGAAACAGAAATGGTGGAAACATTACGTCAGATTTTGACAGAAGAAAGAGATTAGCAAACGATCCAGTAATTTCTTCTCTCCCAGTAATTTCTTCTCTCAGATGAAACCTTGCAGACCCATAACTGGCTCTATCTTTCAAGATAGAGCCAGTTATTTTTGTTGTCTCAATTTTTTTGCAGTCGATGTGATCGACAGAACGATAAATGGGGTCTTGTGTTTTCTTAGTAGCTACAAAAATATTATTAAATTATTGCTACAGGAGACTGCAAAATGAACCACATTTCAAATTTCCTCAATGCCAAATTAGCTGCGGGACGTCAGACCAGTACTATCGCTTATTACCAGACGATCCTGAAACAATTCGAATCCTTTATGACCACCTGGCCGCCGGAAGCGGGTGACATCAAGACCTTTTTTCTGCACAAGCGGGCCACATGCAATGAGGTGAGTATTCACACCGCATACATTGCCCTGCGTGTATATTTTAATTGGTGTCATAATGAACATCTTCTTGATAATAATCCCATTGATCACGTTGAAAAGCCCAAGAAACCGCAGCGTTTACCCAAAGCCATCTCGCTCACGAATCTCAAGAAATTGTTCACGGTGATGGCCATCCAGGCCGCCGATGGGAACAAATATGCCATCCGGGATTTGGCCATCCTGAGGTTAGCCTACGATACCGGCTGTCGGGCCAGTGAATTAGGTGATCTCAAAATAGATAACCTTGATGTGGCCCGGCAGTCGCTGTTGGTGGAGAGCGGCAAAGGGCAGAAGGATCGGCTGGTCTACTTTGGCGACCGGTGCTGTGACAAAGTCACTGATTGGTTGGAATTTCATCCGGGCGGTGACTATCTCTTTTGCAGCCGCAAGCGGCGGGTGATCGAGCCGTTGACGCGGCGGGGTTTGTTGCATATCGTCAAGAAGTGGCAGGCCGAGACCGGTATCAAGATGACGATGCATCAATTTCGGCACAGTTACGCCACGCATGCCTTACGTCGAGGTATTCCCCTCAATCACGTCCAAAAGCAGTTAGGCCATGTCGACATCACCACGACGGCCGTCTATTTAGCGGTTGAGGATGAGGAACGGCGTCAGATTCATCAGAAGTTAGCCCCTGGAAATATGGTCTAAAGGGGTCAAAACCGGACAAAAGCCCCCAAAATTTTTGTGTGTTTTGGGTTTGGCGGGTCACAAGTTCGAGTCTTGTACCGCCCATAGTTTCAATTTTGGAGTTTTGGCTC
>CAZHOH010000016.1:0-25387 GCA_964534185.1 Candidatus Woesearchaeota archaeon
CTTTTTGTTTCTTTTTCCTAAAAAGAAAATAAATTTTTTGGGGTGGAGAGACTCGCTTTTGCTTCTTTTTCTAAAAGAAGAAATTTCCGGGATAAGTTTATAAAATATAATTCTTTATCAAAACTAAGAAAAATGGTAAGCAAAATTAAACCAAAATGGTCAAAGTATGCAATTTGGGGTTTTGTGCTTTCTTTCTTTGGTCCATTAGCAATAATCGGTCTTGGTCTTAGTATTTATGGAATAATTGATTCTAATAAAAATAATAAAAAAGGCAAAGGATTGGCTATTGCAGGGGTTGTTATTGCTTCAATAATTTTTCTTGGATTTGTTTTTTTTCCTAATTCAGACACAAGTTATAATTCTCAGAATACTGGAAATACAAATTCACAAAATTTAGAATCCTCTCAAAGTAAAAATCATTTAGAAAATAATCAAGAATCTATTGCAGAGAATAATAATAAACTAGAACAAACCACAAATACAACTAATGAATTGAGTTCTCAGGAAGAAACTGATGCAATCTCTTCAGAATCTTTAGAGATTTGTAATTTGATAAAAGAAGATTTTTATGGGATTTATGACCAACATATAAGAGCAAAATCGAAATGTTTAGCTGAGTTATCTATCAAATATGATAATTCAGAAGGGTGTAATGAAATCTCAAATGAGTATTCTGATAAAGCAAAACAATATTTAGGTATTTGTAATGCTGGGGTAGAAAATAAAGCTAGCAAATGTGAAAATACTGGCTGGTCACAAGGATATTGTTTAGCAAAATCTGTTGAGTTTGGTGCAGAGGTTTCTTTATGTGATAGTGTAAATGATGAACAAATTTATACTGATTGGTGCAATGCCCTAAAAAATGAGGACCAAACACTATGCTCTAATTCAAAATCGAATATAGGAACAGAATGTTATATTAGTATTGCTAAAAAGACTAAAAACCCTGAAATATGTTTAGAGATTCAAAGAATAGGTTATGGAGATAGAGAGAATTGTATAATGCAAGTTGCAATTAGAAAAAATGACAAAGGAATTATCAACGAATATTTGGATAAGCTTTCTGTCCCAGAAGGACAAGATGAAGAATTTTTTAAAGAAAAAATATCTGATTGGAAAATAGCTTTTAATAAATGGTTTGAAGCAGTGCAAGAAAAAAATACAAATAAATGTAAGGAGATGTCAAAATTAACTCCGCTGACTTCTGACGGACAAGCAGAATTAGCAATGCAATGTTATGGAGACATTGCATCAAATTAAAATGGAATGGCAATGCGATTTTTGTGGGAAAGAATTTAAGACAAAAAAAGAAGCAGAGAAACATGAAAAAAATTGTAAGAAAAAAGATAACACAAATAAAAATGATTTTAATTCAAAAAATCAAGTGAAAGAATATAAAAGAAAATGTAAAGAATGTGGAAAAGTTTGGCATGTTCTTGCATCAAGAGAAGAAAAATTACAAAAAGATTTGAAAAGTAACCAATGCGACCAAATGACTTCTGCATGTGGAATGTGTGGGGGAAATTGGATGGCTTTGCAGTCATCCACACAAGCAAAAAGAAATGAACATGCTTTAACTGATGAAGTAACAAGATTAAAGCATTGTCCTAATTGTGGTTCTGGAAATTATGAGGAAAAAGAAATTGTCTACAAAAAGAAATAATTTTTTAGTTAGACTCTCTATTTTTTGTATTAAGAAATTTTGGAAGAAAAAAATAGGTCCAAAATACAAGAAAAGATTTAACATTCTTTGCAGATTTTATCCTGATTGTTCTACTTATGGAATCTTAGCTTTAGAAAAAGATGGTTTTTTTAGGGGATGGCTAAAAACATTTAAAAGAATTAAAAGGTGCAATATTAAGAATACAGAAAGTTGTATTGATTATCCTTAAAAATGAAAAATGAAGAATTTGAAAAAAAAGTAAAAGAAATTTTGAAAAAAGAAGGAAAAGAATTTCCAAATCAAAAGAAGATTTTTGAAGATGCTACAGCTAAAATAAAAGGAATCTATAAAAATCATTATGAAGGATTTAAGGAATGTTGGGATTTTGCCTTAAATTATTATAATAGCTCATTGCATCTAATTTATGGAGTGGTAATTGGTATTTTCTCCTCAATATTTATTCAGTCATTATACTGGATAACTAATGAAATAGTAAAAGAAGAATATTTGCTTTTAATAAACATTTTAGTCACAGGATTCTCAGGGATAATTTTGCTAATATTTGGACTCATTTTCTTTAAAGAAATGAAACAGATAAAAAATGTTATGAAGAAAAATGAAAAGGGCATGAAAGAATGTAAGAAAATAATTTCGGCTTAGCCGACTATCTGTTTTCCTTCAGGAAAACCGCGAGTCTCTCTTGGGGCGGAAAAAATTTAATTATAAATTTCAAAATCTTTGATTTTGACTAAATGTGCGAAGCACGAAAGCACACATCTCCTAATCGGGGCGGGTGGTCGGGGGTTTTAAAGTGTCCTCTTTACTAACTTTTTTATTCTTTATTTTTGGCTCACGATTGAGTTGAACATCTATTACCTCTATAAATTTATAGAAATGTTTAAATAAATTGTGTTTCACTTACTTTTATATGAATGAGAAAGAGATTGATGAATTCATTGATGCGCTTAAGGAAGAACTTGACTTAAGGAAATATTCTAGACAAACAAAAGAAAAATATACCTATTATGTTAAAAAATTTCTGCAGGAAAATAAAACTCCTAAAGAATTTTTAAAGAAATATTCTGATAAAAGCAGAAATACAATAAGAAGTGTATATTTTGCTATAAGTTTCTTCTATAAAAATGTATTAAATAGGGGATTTGAAGAAAATATTCCCCTTGCTAAAAAGAAGGTAATCCTTCCAAATGTATTAAATAAACAGGAAATAAGTGGCATGATAGAAAAAACAGAGAATCTTCAGCATAAATTAATTTTGATGTTCTTGTATTATGCGGGATTGAGATTAAATGAGGTTAGAAATCTTAATTGGAATAATTTAGATTTTGAAAGGAAAATAATTCAATTAAAGATTGCTAAAGGAGAACATCAAAGAACAATATTTCTTCATGAGAAATTAATTGAAAATCTCAATAAATTTAAGGTCCATAGAGAAGGATTAGTTTTTGAATCAAATAGGGGTAAAAAATACTCTGAGGAAACAATACAGAAAATAGTTAAACAGGCGGCAAAAAGAGAAAATATCAAGAAAAGAGCAACTCCTCATACCTTGAGACATAGTTTTGCAACCCATTTACTTGAAGCTGGAGCAGATATAAGGTATATTCAGAAATTATTAGGACATTTAGATTTGCAAACAACGCAAATTTACACACATGTAGCAAATAGAGACATAAATAAACTTGCAGATTTACTTTAGGAAGTTTTTTAAAGATTTTATTACTTGATTAATTATGAAAAAAGTTTGGTGGGTTGTGCCGTTATTAATTGTTATTGTACTTGTGGTTGCGATTTATTTTAGTTTTGTTTTTACGCCGAAGTGTGATAATCTTGCGTGCTGGGAGAAGAAGCTTGCTGAGTGTGGGCGGGCGAAGTATTTTAATGAGCCTGTTGATGTCAGATGGGAGTATAAAATAAAAGGAAGTGCTGGAGATAAGTGTGAGGTGGAAGTTGAGGCTGTTGAAATTATTCGTGGTTTGACAAAGACTCAAAGGCTGGAAGAAAAGAGTATGACTTGTTATTTTCCAAAAGGAGCTGTTGTTGTTCCTGAGAATAATGTTAATTTATGTACTGGGCCTTTGAAAGAGGAGATGCAGGATTTGATTATTGAAAAACTTCACGAGTATATTGTTCAGAATGTGGGGGAGATTGGAGATAATTTGGATGAGATTGAGGGGGTGACGACGTCTCCTGATATTTCTGGTAATGAAAGTGCTGAACTTAATGTTTCGCAGAATTCTTCATAGTTATGGTGATAAAATTTGGACCTGCAGGGCTTGGAGGAGTTAAAGATGCAGTTGGTAATTTGGAAAAGTTTCATGATGCAGGTTTGAAGGCGTGTGAAATTGCTTTTACTTATGGGGTTTATATTAAGGATAAGGATGCTGGGGAAATTCGAAAGGCAGCTGAAAAGTATGGGGTTGAACTTAGTATTCATGCACATTACTGGATTAATCTTAATTCTGCTGAAGAAGAGAAAGTTGAGAAAAGCAAAAAAAGAATTTTGGATTGTTGCAGGATTGGGCATTTGTTAGGTGTTAAGCAGATTGTTTTTCATCCGGGTTATTATGGCAAGAAATCTCAGGAAGAGACTTATTATAAAATTAAGAATGAGATTTTGGAATTGCAGGAGGAGATTAAGAAGAATAAATGGGATGTGAAGCTTGCGCCTGAAACAACTGGGAAGGTGAATGTTTTTGGGAGTGTTGATGAGATTTTGCAGTTGGTTAAAGAGACTGGGTGTGGTTTTACTGTTGATTTTGCGCATTTGTTGGCGCGGAGCAATGGCAAGATGGAGTATAAGGATATGGTTGAAAAGTTTAAAGATTTTAAAGAGTTGCATTGCCATTTTTCTGGGATTGTTTATGGAGAAAAAGGCGAGAAGCATCATAAAGTTACGCCTTCTGCTGATTTGAAAGAGTTGATTGGGTATTTGAAAAAGAGCGGGAAAAAGGTTGTTATTATTAATGAGTCGCCTGAGCCGTTTGAGGATTCTGTTCGGGGTTTGAAGATTTTAGAAGAAGTTAGTTAATAATTAAATCGGAATTCACCTGATTCTGTTAGTATTCCAGCACGAATAAGGAACGCTCTCGCCTCATCTTGAGACGGCCATAGTCGCTCACTCGCATTTAGTGTTGCCGCAAGATGTTCATCGACAATTTGACGAGTAGGAATTTCAACTAGATAATAATTTGTATTCTCACCTAGAGCATCTTGTTTTTCTGTTGGTTGATTTAATAAGACATTATTTATTGTTGGTACCCGATTATATAATTCTGGATTATCGAAATCTTCTTGTTGTTGGGGTGTTCTGTATTGTTGATCCATATTAAAATTAAGATTAGGAATTTTATAAAATTTGTTGTGATTGGCTATTTTCTTAATTCGTCCAGCAGTTGCTTGTTCATAATAGGTTTTGCGTTTTTGATTTTGTCTTTGATTTCGGGTTTTTGCTTGATTGAGGTTTTGATTTTGTCTATTGGGGTTATGTCTATTTTGTAAACTCCTCTTTCTATATGCTTGTTGATTTTTGTTGAGATTGCGAGAATTTCAATTGAACTTTCATCCTTGCTTATTAAGAATATTCCGAGTATGTCTTCTAGGATTTTGTTTAGGATTGCGAGCGTTTCTTTTTTTATGTTTCTTGGATGCTTTACTACTGCGACTTTGACGTCTGCACCTAGGAGGGATTTTGGGAGGAGGACTCCTGCGCTGTTTCCTACTTTAATTGTCCGTCGATAAAATTCATTTTCTACCATTGTTATAACTATGTTATAACTCTTTTATAAATTTTTCTGTGATTTTGGTATTCTTTACTACTTGGTAGTACTTGAATTGTGTTGTCACCATAAAGTTTATAAAGTAATTTCAGGTGGGTAAATTATGGATATTAACCTAAATTTAAACATAACAAACATGAAAGCGACAAAAGCTATTTTGGCTTTTCTTGTAGCAGTTCTTGCAGTTGCTATGATTGTTCCTTCAGTTAGTGCAGCACTTTTAACAGTTACAAATGTAGATGTTGACGGTGTAGATGCTGACAGTGGTACTGCTGCTGTAACAGCAGGTGATACAGTTCCAGTTGAAGTAGAATACATGGCAAACCAGAATTCACAAGGGAAAGTTGAAGTTTCTGCATGGATTCAGGGAGCTAAAGGCGAAACTGAAATTACAAAGGTTTTCAATAAAGACCTTGTAAGTGGAACAGAAGGAAACTTTAAGTTTTCAGTGAAGATTCCATCTGACTTAGATGACGAAGACGTTACTAGGAGAGATTTAACTCTTATAGTAAGAGTTGAAACTAATGATGGAAGCCAGGAGATAACAAGAACTTTGAAAGCACAGAGAGGTTCATACGACCTTGATTTGCTTTTAGTTGACATGGATAACACAGTGAAGACTGATTCAACTCTTCCAATTAACGTTGTTGTTAAGAACAGAGGAAGTTGGGAATCAGATGACACTTTTGTTACTGTGAGCATCCCAGAACTTGGAATCTCAAAAACTGCTTTCTACGATGACTTGTACCCATATGATAACTACGACAATGATGATGACAATGTGGATTCAAGAGAAAGAACTTTGTTCCTTTCAATTCCATCTGGAGTTGAAGCAGGATTATACGAAGTTCATGTAAGAGCTGTTAACGATGACACTGAAACAACTGTTGTTAAAACAGTAAAGATTGTAGGTGAAGAAGTTGAAGGTAAAACTTTGGCTAACCCTGCAAGTCAGAAGTTCTCAGTAGGACAAGAAGTTGTGTATGACATGATTCTTGTGAACACAGGAAACGATATTGCTATCTATAACCTTGTTCCAAGTGAATCAGACGCGTTGAGCATAACTTTGAGCGACTCAGTTGCAGTTGTTCCTGCTGGTTCAAGCAAAGTTGTTAAGGTGTATACAAGTGCTAATAGAGAAGGAACTTATGGTTTCAGTATAACTGCAAACTCAGGTGACTTTTCAGAAACTGCACAATACACAGCTACTGTTGAAGGAACTTCAATTGTAGGAAACAACAACTTAGTTGTACTGACTATTGTTTTGGCAATAATCTTTGTGGTTCTAGTGATCATCTTGATAGTATTGCTTACAAGAAAACCAGAGAAATCTGAAGAATTCGGCGAAAGCTATTACTAATTTTTATTTTTTAGCTTTCTTTTTTTCTTTTTTTCTTTTTTTATATTTTATTAATTAATTACTTTGTTTTGATGAATAAGTTTTATATAGTGTGGGAACTATGTGTTTTTGATAACTTAAAATGGATTCAGAGGATGTTGATTTAAGTCGCGCAATATATTCTGCAAACGGGGAGGAGGTTTCGGCAGAGGATTTCTTTTATTTTAACCATATTTCTCAAGAAGAATTAATTGGGTGGTTTGCTGGGAGTTTAAACGGGGAATTGAAAGATCCGAGCAGGATTAGGAATATGTCTTGGACAGAAAGGGGTATTCGTGCAAAAGTTGCTAATGGGCAAATTAATGAAATTTCTTCAGGTGTTGCTGGTTCTAAATTTTCTTACTGGGAAAGGTTTATGAGAGATTCTGGCTGGGATAATTTTAGGTATGAGGATGGAACTCTTTATCTTAGAGAGCCTTTTGAAGTTATAGATGTAAGTCTTGCTAGTTCTGCTCATTCACGCTCAGACTAATTACTTTGCTGATTCCATCGTTCATGCTGATTCCGTAAATTACTTCTGCGCCTGATATGATTGAGTCGTTGTGACTGATTATTATGTATTGTCCTGCTTTCATGTATTTTTTTAAAAGATTTGCAAGGAGTTCTGAGTTCTTTTTGTCAAGGGCGGCGTCTATTTCGTCAAGAATGTAAAAAGAGTATGGGCAGTATGACTGGATTGCGAAGATTAGTGATAGTGCGACAAGAGTTTGCTCTCCACCTGATAAAGATGTTACATCAAAGTATTTTCCTTTTGCGATTCTTATTGCTATGTTGATTCCTCCGCTGAAGATGTCCTCCTGATTTTCGATTTCTAGGAATGCTTTTCCTTTTGAACTAAGTTCAGAGAAGTTGGTTGTGAATAGTTCGTTTATTGCCTTGAAAGTTTTTAAGAAAGCGTGTTTCTTTTTTGTGTCTATTTCTTCTATTACTTTTAGGATTTCTTCGCGTTCTTTTTGCAGGTGTTCGACTTTTTCTGAGATTTTTTCATATTCTGATTTAATGGAGTCATAGGTTTCAAGTGCGCGCATGTTTACGTTTCCAATCGTAATTAGTTCTCTTTCTGATTTCTGGAGTTTTTCTTCTAAAGACTGGATGTTTCCTTGTATGAGCTGGACTCCCTTGAATTCGCGAATTTCGTATTCTAGAGATTCTTTTCCTGCTGAGTTTTTTGCGATTTCTATTTTTAGGTTATTAATTGCTTCATCAAAGCGTGTTACAACATTCTGCTTGTTTACTATTAAGATGTTTTTTTCTTTTATTTTTTCCTGACATTGTGTTCTTTCATCATAGAGTCTTTTGAATTTTTTATTTAATTCTTCGAAGGCTTCTTGTTTTGATTTTAATGTTTGTTCGCTTGATTTTAGTTCTTCTGAAAGTCTTGAAATTTCTGTTTTTATTTCTTTTTGATCTTTAATGATGTTTCTTATTACATTTTGTGAATTTTCAATTTCGCGTTCTTTGTAGAGAATTGTTGTGTCTAAATTTTCATCTGTCATCGAGGACAATTCTTGCATTTCAAAGAATAGTTTGCTGTGCTTATCTTCTACTGATTCTCTTTCCTGAACTGCTTTTTCTAATGATAACTTTTTATTTTGTAATTGATTTAATTCTGAGTCTATTTGTTTTTCTGTGTCCATGAGTTTTTTCATTTGGGACTTTTTATCTTGGATTGAATTAAGTTTGTAAAGCTCTGACTCTTTTTCTGATAGTGTTATTTTTTGTGTTTGGAGGTTCTTTTTTATATCTCCTATGTCTGAGTTTATTTTATCAAGGGTTGAATTTATTTCAGAGATTCTTTTCTCTATTTTTTTTATTTTGTATTCTGCTTCATTTGAAACTTGTTTTTTGTGTTCTGGAGTTAGTTCGCTTCTGCAAAGTGGGCAGGTTTTTGAATCAGGGAGGTTATATTTGAGTTTTTTGTTTCTTTCTATTTCTGATTCTGCTACTGAAGTTTGTTTTTCGAGTGTGAGTTTTTTGTCATCCAAATCTTGTATTTTTTGTTCTGAGGCTAATATTGAGGATTTTAGATTTTTAATTTTTTGTTCGCAGTCTTCGATTGTTTGTGATGTGACTTCGTGAGATAAAGATTCTATTTGATTATATAGGAGCTTTGATTCTGATTTTGTTGTCTGCAAATATTTTTCTTTGTCTCTAATTCTATCTTTTAGTGAATTAAGTTCTGTTTGAATCGAATAGAATTTTTCTCTTTCTTGTTCAACTTTTTTTAGTTCTTGTTTTTTTTCGTTTAATTGGTTTTGCCTTTGGGAGATTTTTGGAGATTCTTTTTTTAGGTTTTCAAGTTCTTTTCCCAGTTCTGAAATGTCTGATTCAAGTTCTTTTTTTCTTATTTCATTGTCCTGAACTTTTTTGTCGAAGTTCTCTTTTCTTGTTTGGTGCGAAACTATTTGGGCTTTTAGTTCTGAGATTTCTTCGCTTAAGGACTCTCTTTCAAATCCGGTTGTTTTTTGGACGTGTTTGTTTAGTTCTGTTATTTTAGTTTCGAGTTCTTGGATTTCTGAATTTAATTTGTCCAGTTCTTTTTTTACTTTTTCTTTAAAGCCCTGATTTTTTTCTATTTGTTTTTTGACTGAGTTGATTTGTGAGTCTTTTTCATCTATTTTCTTTTTTAGTATTGTTGCTTTACATTGTTTGACTGTTTTTTCTAGTTCTTTGTATCTTAAGGCTTGTTTTCGCTCTTGTTCCAGGTTTTTCAAGTAGGCTGTTCGTTCTCTTAAGACTGCATTGACTTCTTTTAGTTTTTGTTCTGTTCTTTCTATTTCTTTAAGAGAGCGCTGTTTTCTGTTTTCGTATATTGAAATGCCGGCTATTTCTTCTATTATTTCTCTTCTTTCTTCGCCTTTCATTTTTACAAATCTTGCAATTTCGCCTTGAAGGACAAGATTGAATCCGTTTGGGTCTATTCCGGCTTGTGCAAGAATTTCCAGGATTTCCTGTCTTGTTTTTGTTTCGCTGTTTACTTTGTATATGCTTGTTCCATTTCTTCTTACAATTCTTTTTATTGAGAGTTCTCTTTTTTCTGTGTTGAATTTTCTGTCTGAGTTGTCGAATACGATTTCTACTGATGCTTCTTGTGCTGGTTTTTTGTGTTTTGAACCCTGGAAGATTAAGTTTGAAGCTTTTGCTGCACGCATGCTTTTTACACTTAAACGTCCTAGGACAAAGCAGAGTGCGTCTGAAACATTGGATTTTCCTGAGCCGTTTGGGCCAATTATAACGTTAATTGTTTTTTCAAAAGGAACTTCTGTTCTGTTTGCGAAACTTTTGAATCCGTGCATCACCAGCTTTTTTATGTAAGCCATAGTATGTTCAGGGAGAGGAGATTTTTAAAGGTTAAGTCTTGGATATGAAGTTTTTTAAATAGTAGATTTTTTGATTTTTATGTGGAAATAAAGATGATAGGTTCGCGTGAATTGAGTTCTGAAATGTCTAGAAGTTATGCTCGTAAAGCTATTCCTATTGTTTTTTCTGGGGGATTAAGAGAAAAGCACCCAGTTAATATTCCTATTAGGTATGAATCAAAAGTTGAAGAAGTTGCAGGTATGCATGGAAGCTGTAATGGGTTGTTTTATAGATTAGGTTATCTAGAGGGTCGTGAAGCAGGATATTGTGAAGCTTTGAGTGATTTAGTTGGGAGAAAAATTGATGTGAAGATTTGATGGAAGAAAAAGATTTAGATGGTAAGTTAGTGTGTGGAAGATGTTATGTTGAGATGGTTGAGCTTGACGAATCTAATCAGAGGGGAGATAACGGGTATATTCATGAAGCTTATTGTCCTAAGTGTTTAGAGATTAGAAGCAGGGCAGTTAATAAAAGTTATTCAGTTTCAGAATAGTTTTTTCTGTGTTTTGAAGGATTTGTGTTTTTTAATTGTGCTCCAAGATTCTCTGAAAATTCCTTTGTCTTTGTATTTGTCATAAGACTCGTATATGAATTTTCTTGTGTTTGGGTCTGATGAATAACCTGAGCCGAATTCAATTTTGTGCTGTTTTTTTAGTTTTTCTATTTCTTTGTCTCTGCGGGTTTTTGCGAGTATTGAAGCTGCTGCGACTGCGGGGTAATTCATGTCTGCTTTGTGTTCACAGACTATTTCAAGATTTGAGCCTCCGATTAAGAAAGTTGTTAGATATTCTTTCCAAGAGTTTATGTTTGCTGAAGGGCAGTCGATTATTACTCTTATTTTTTGTTTGTGATCCTTGTTGAGTTTGTTTATTATTGAGGCTGCTGCGACTGCTTCTCTTTGGTTGAGGTTTAGTTTTTCATTGTCTTTGTTGTCTATTTCGTTTACTGAGATTAGTATTTCGAAGTGTGCTTCTGACATTTTTTTTATTTCTTCTGCGAGTATCTGCCGTTTTTTTGGTAGGAGCATTTTGGAATCTTTGATTCCTATTTTTTTGAATTCTTTTTCTGTTTTGTCATCTACAAGAACTCCTGCGAGAACCATTGGGCCAATTACAGGGCCTCTGCCTGCGTCGTCTATTCCTAGGATTAACATGATATAATAAATGGGGGGTGGTATAAAAGTTTATGCTTGATTTTAGTCTTTATATGGTTGTCTGGGGATGAGTATTCCTTGTGACATTTTTGCAATTGTTGATTGATAGTCCATCATCATAATGTCTTGTATTTTAGCTATTAACAAAAGTCTTCCAACTGTGTACCTTCCTTGGAGGTTTTCTGGGAATCTTGGGTCTGTTTCAGGTATTTGATTTAGTAATGAACTTAAATTATTGAGATATTCTAATCTTTCGCTTACTTTTTCAGGAGGGCCTTGTTTTAGGTAATCTACAATTTCTAATCTTATCTCTTGATTATAGCATGGCTGAGATGCTTGATTTTCTAAATCGCTTAGTAATGAGTCTCTTAATTCTTGACTTTGTATTTGTGCTTCTAGCATTTTATTATTTTGAATTGTTTATATTTAAAAATTTTTGTATTAGAAACACTTAAAAATCGAGTTGGAGTGATAATGTCAGAGCGGAGTGGAGCAGTCTGGAGTGCTCGTCGGGCCCATAACCCGGAGGTCGCGTGGTTCAAATCCCGCCTCCGCTATTTGAATTCTATTTGATTTGAACACACGCTTCGCTATTATGCTAATATCTTATTGATTAATTCTGTGGGATTTATTTTTTTTCTTATTTCTTCTGACAACTGTTTATTGAGAGCATCTTGTAATGAATTTGCTAGCAATTCGTCAAGTCCTTGCCCTACGGGATGAGTGACTGTCTGATTGCCTTGTCCCCATTTTGGAGAGTTGTCTTTTCTGTATCTTGGTTTTGTTCTGAAAGTATATTCTCCTGAAGGTATTCTGTTTTCTTCTGGTGAGGAGTTTTCTACTTCCATAGTTATAGTGCCATCATAGGAGCGTCTTACTGCTCCTTGTCTTACATACCATTGTTTTGTTTCTACATCTAAAACAAGATTATTTGGGTATGATACATTCTCAAGAATTATTTCATATCGTCCTCTTTTTTCTAGTTTTTTTGATTGTCTTGTATTCATAATTTTTTTAAGACTTTGTATTTTAAAAAGAAATATGTAATAAAGAATAGGGATTGTTATTGCTTTTTGAGTTTGTTTTTTATGAGGAATCCGATTGAGATTATTGTGATTCCTATTGCAGCTGCAATTATTTGGTAATAGACTGGAAGGTTGCCGAGATATGCGAATATGAATGCGAAGGGAGTTATTCCTAATAGCGTTGCCCAAAAGTATCTTTGGTAACTTATCTTACTGAAGAGTCCTAGTGCGTAGCTTAGGATGTCAACAGGAATTGCCATTCTTAAGAAGACTATGCTCCAGAAAACGTTTTCTTTTGGGATTCTTTTTTCTAGTTTGTTTATTTGATTTAATGGTATGATTTTTTTTATTAGGTTTACGCCGTATTCTCTTGAAAGGTAGAATGCAATCATTGAGCCGATGAGCCAGCCGATGATGTTCAAGGTAGCAGAGGTGTTGGTTCCCCAGATATTTGATGCAATTGGGATTAGGGGGAAAGCACTTACTGGAGCTATGACTGTTGCTATTATTAAAATTAAAATATAAATTAGCATTCCTGTTAGGTTGTCTGCTAAGAAAGTTTGAAAAAAAGTTAAATTAGTTTGAATTAAATAAGAGGCTAAGATAAATAAGAGAGCGATAAGGGTTAGTTCTAGAAAGGATTTTAGTTTTTCGTTCATTTAGTTTAGAAGTGTTTGGTGTTAATAAGTCTGGTGTTAGTTTTCTTTATAGGGGAATTTTGCTTCTTCAAAATAATTGTGAGGTTCGTACATTTTTATGTTTTGATATTGTGTTATAGTTTTATACTCTATTAAAAAACGGGAGATTATTGGAGAAGTAATCTCTCTAATGTGTCTTGAGACTTTTGAGGTTCTTGATTCTAAATGTTCTACCATGATTTTTGATGATTTTTGTGTTTAAATATTTATTGAACGCAAACCTTAAAACCTCGCAAAATATGGTTTAGTTATGCCCAGATGGCGGAGTGGTTAACGCACTAGATTGCTAATCTAGACTCTTCGGAGTGCGCAGGTTCGAATCCTGCTCTGGGCGTTTACCTAAATATTTAAATATCTATATAGATAAAATAAAATATGGAAACAGTAACAATATCAAAATACGAATATGAAAGGCTTAAACGAGAGTCAGAGATAGATCACGAACTAGTTGCAAAGATAAAAAGAAGTTTTGAAGACATAAAGCATGGTAGAGTAAGAAGATGGAAGAAAACTAATTAGATTCTTCTTCCAATAAATTTATTACATATTCTTTATATTCCTCTAAGTTTTCCAATATTCTATTGATTGTCACTTGTTGCGTCTTCTTATCCCCTATAGCAACTGCCAAAACAACGGCAAAATCTTTGTAAAAAAGAAAGTAGAGTCTCTTTCCACCGAATCTTTTTTCTCTGAAGAATGAAACTGTCAGCGGTTTTCCAACATCTCCACCCTTCTCTTCAATTTGGTTAAGAAACTTCTCAACCCTAACTTTGTCAGAACCGTCTAAATTCTCAAAATCATTATCAAATCCGGTTGTAGTAAAAACCTTAAACATTCTTCAACAAAGAATTTTGATTTTATATATTTTTATCAAATGGAATCTGATGTAATTTAACTTTAGAGGTATTGCTAATCTAGACTCTTCGGAGTGCGCAGGTTCGAGGCTTCACTTTGTTCAACCTTGTCCGCCCAAGTGTGGTCGAACAAATCCTGCTCTGGGCGTTTTGCTAAATTTTATAAAGATTAGTTTATTGTTTTAATGATGGTGAAGGTTTCGCAGGTGATGAGTAAGGCAGTAATTATTGATGGGAATACTGTATTGAAAGAGGCGGCCAAGATTATATCTAAAAATAATAGAGGGGTTTTGGTAGTTGTTAAGAATAATAAGATTGTGGGGATTTTGACTGAGAAAGATATCCTTAGGAATATTTCTAATTTAAATCGAAAGGTTAAGCAAGTTATGAATAAGAAAGTGATTAGTGTTTCTGATAATGATGATGTGAAGGCGGCAGGAGAATTGATGGCTCAGTATAAAATTAAGAGGCTGCCTGTTGTGAAAAATGGGAGGCTGGTTGGGGCGATTAATTTTACAGATGTGATTGGGCATTCAGAATTTGGAGAATCTGATGATTTTTTGCTTAACTAGATTTTGCATTTGAGGTTTTTATTATTTCTAATTTGAAAGATTTTAACATCTCAAGGATTTGGTTTTTTTGTTCTGAGATTCCCAATCCTTTCCAGTCTACTATTGCTGTTGATATTTTCTCAGGAGTTTTTTCCAATATTTGTTTTATTAAATCTGGTTTTACTGGCAGGGCATATTCTGGAATTATATGGGAGATTGCGTATTCTGATTCTAATTGGATTTGGTTGAAATTTGGAGCATAGTGTGGGCCTCCTATTCCAAAGGTGGGTATTGTTGAGCTTTCTTTGTAAGTTTTTACTGCCTTGATTATTGTTTCTGCGATTATTCTTCCTGCTTTTTTATCTGCCCATTGAGCTATTGTTGAACCAATTTCTATAAATAGTGAGGGTGTTTTTATTAAAGGACCGTGGTGGGTTACTTCCATTGAAACTTCGTAATCTGTTGATTGTGCGTTTTTGTTTAGGGTTTTGAAAAAGTGTTTTAAGAGATTTGCTGATGAGGGAGATATTGTTTCTGGTTTTCCGCCAAAGTCTGCTGAATGCCAGTTTCCTATTGGATGAACGCTTAAGGTTTTTACTTGTTTTTCTGACTGGTGTTTTGATGCCCAAATTATGAAGTCACAGTCTAATTTTTCGTCTATGTTTTCTGCATGAATTAATTCTTCTTTGATTATTCTTATTGGAATCTTGCACTTTAAGTTTTTTAAATTTGCAACTATGTTCATTCCTGCCTTGTCTTTTTCTGATGCTATTATTATTGGGTTCATTTTTTTAATATTTGTTTTGTTGTTAAGACTTCTATTGCGTTTTGTTTTTTAAAATGTTTGTCGTCGCTCCAGATTGGACAATTGAATTTTAAAGCTGCTGCTATAAATTGGACGTCATCATCATCTATGTGTCCAATAATTTTTCTGGCTTGTTTTTCTTTATCAATTAACATATGTGTTGGAATTATTCTTATGTACTTCAATAATCTTAATAATAGTATATTAAATTCTATTTCTGAAAGATTCGATTTATACATTATTTCTTCTTTGTGATTGTATATTTCAACTAATTCAAATTCTGGAATAAGAAAATTGTTTTTGGAATGTGTTATAAAATATCTCGTAAATTTATCTTTTATTAATGCTGAGATTACAATATTAGTATCGATTACTATATTCATTGAATCTTTTAGCTGCCCCTTTTTTTATTTTTCTGCTTAGTTCTTCTGCGTCTTTTTTTGTGAGCCTGCTCTTTGAAACTATTTTGTTCATTACTTCTAAATCTTCAATTCTTTCTTCAATTGCTTTTCTTGCGATTTCGCTCCAACGGACTTCGCTGTGCTGTTTCATTTTTTTGTGGAGTTCGTCTGATACTGAGAGTGTTATGTTTTTTGCCATACTTATTTATGTGATAACACATATTTAAGTTTTTTGGATTATCGAAATTATTTTAAAGGGAGATTTTGTTAGTAAGTTATGAGTACTTGGTTTGGGTTATTGGTTTTGTTGTTGTCTTTTCCTGCGGGATATATACTTAGGAGTATGACTCGGGAGGAAATTGGGGGCGGGAGGCAGTATTTTTTAGTTTTGTGGGTTGGGAGTTTTGTTCTTGCGCTTGGGTTTTTATTTTTTGAGCTTTTTGAAAGGAGTTTGAATCTTGCTGTGATTTTTACTTTGCTTTTTATGGCAAATGTTGGGTTTATTAGTTGGAAGAAATGAAAGAGATAAAACAATTAAAGGAATTGGATAGACTTGGTGGTAGAATGAGGCTGGCTGCTGAGAAATGGGACAGCGAGTGGAAGACTTTGATTGCGACGATTTTGTCTGCGCGGACGCGGGATGAGGTTACGATTAAAGTTTCTTTGAAGCTTTTTGATAAGTATCCTAATGTTGAGGATTTGGGGAAGGCTAATCTTAAAGAGGTTATGGAGGTGATTAATCCAGTTAATTTTTATAAGAACAAGGCGAATAATATTATTTTGTGTGCGCGGGATTTGGATTTTAAGTTTGGAGGGGAGGTTCCGCATGATTTTGAAAAGTTGGGGGGTTTGAGGGGGGTTGGAAGGAAAACTGCGAATGTTTTTTTGTCTGAGGTTGGAAAAGATGCAATTGGGGTTGACACGCATGTTTCTTATATTTCGCAGAAACTTGGATGGGTTAAAAGTTCGAATGCTGGAAAGATTGAAAATGAATTGAAAGAATTGTTTCCTCGTCGATATTGGAGAAGGATTAACCCTGTTCTTGTTCGGTTTGGGAAGAAGCATACTTCAAGAGTTGAGAAGGATAGGGTTTTGGGAGAGATAAAGAATGGATAAATTAATTTCGCGTGTGAATGGGTTGAAGAATTTGCCTATTAAAGAAGTTATTGATTCTCGGGTTGCAGAGTTTGAGACGCTTGGGAAAAAGGATAGTCGTGAGGTTTGGAAGGAATTGTGTTTTTGTTTTATGACTGCGAATTATAGTGCTGAGGGTGGGATGAGAATTCAGAAAGAAGTTGGTGATGGTTTTATTAGTCTTGATAATGAGATGCTTGCTTTGAAATTAAAATCTTTGGGGCATCGGTTTCCGAATGCGCGGGCGGGTTTTGTTGTTGGGGCGCGGGAATATGTTGATAGTATTAAAGATATTTTAGGTGGAATGGAGAGTGATTTTGAAAGGCGGGAATGGTTGGTTAAAAATATTAGGGGGTTGGGGATGAAAGAGGCGTCGCATTTTTTGAGAAATATTGGATATAAAGATGTTGCAATAATTGATTTTCATATTGTTGATTTGCTTGTTAAAGAGGGATTGATTGAAAGACCTAAAACTCTGACTCCTAAAAAATATGTGGAGATTGAAAATGTTTTGAAAGATATTTCTTTTAATGTGGGGATTAATCTTGGGGAGCTGGATTTGTATTTGTGGTATTTGGAAACTGGGAAGGTTTTGAAGTGAAATAGTTTAAGAAAAAATTTGTTGAATTGTTGTTAGTTTCCCTCGATAAGGGTTGGATTTTAGTGCAACGATGCCGAAGGCAAAAATGTAAAGTTAAATCGGACTTTGGGATGGTGGGAACCATCGGTTTTTATGTATTAGAGGATTCGCCGTTTTTTTGCTTCTTTTTTCTAAAAAGAAGAAGGGGCACTTTTAGGAATCTTTATAAGTTTGTTATTTATTTGTTTAGTTATGAAGCCAAGACATTTAGGCATTTCAATAATAATTGTTAGTATAATTGTAATTGGTATGCTTTTTTATTTTAATTCTATATTGAATAAACAGAACCTAGAAATTTGTTCTGAAAGTTGCGGAACACAAGAGGGAGCTTCTTGTTCTATTGAATCTTGCCCATTCAATGCAGAACATAATAATAGCGAGGGTTTTATTTTTATTATGGGATTATTAGTTGCATTTTTAGGTGGAATTGGCTTTTATCTTACTCTAACTAAAGCAGAAAAATTAATTGAACAGAAAGAATATGATTTAACTAAATTAAATTCTGAAGAAAAAGAGATTTTCTTGTTTATCAAAGAAAATAAAGATAATGGAGTTTATCAGAGTAATATTGTTGAAAAATTCAATATCCCAAAATCTAAGGTTTCAAGAATTTTGGATAAAATGGAAAGATTAGAAATTATTGAGAAAAAAAGAAGAGGGATGACAAATATAATTCTTTTGAAATAGAACTGGTTTCAGCCAGTAGAACTAGTTTCACGTTACACTTATAAGCTGTATTTTTAACCTATTTTACATTATGAGCCAAGAAATTAAGATAAAAAAGAGAACTTTATTCATCTCGTTAGCAGTGATTATAGTTTTAGTAGGATTTCTAATGTTTAGTTATTCAAGAAGTTCTATAAATATAACAAACCAGGATGCAGATATGAAAGGACTAGAGGCAAAATTTGCTGTTCTAAGTACAGCTGGAACCAATGCTTGTGGTGGGGGAAAAACTTATGTAAACAGACTTTCAACTGATGGAACAAGAATACAGGGCTCTTGTTGTTCCGCAATGAATTTTCATAGGTATGTTGAGCAAATTGAAGGATTAAAAAAATATTCTAAAAACAAAATCATCCCTTGGGACCCTTATAATGTTTCTGCTGAATGGGCAGAGGAAATGATTACATATACTGAGAATACAATTTTAACAAATGAGCAACAGAAAATTTATGACGAAGCTGTTGAATCATCTCATGAAAAAGGCCCTTGCTGTTGTAAATGTTGGCATTGGTATGCTTATGAAGGGTTGGCTAAAAAATTGATTATAGATTATAATTTTACGGCAGGGCAAATAGCAGAAGTTTGGGATTTATCTGATGCCTGCGGAGGAAACGGACATATTAAAGGAACAGGAGGGCATTAAGATGGTAAATGAAATTATTCAGAAAGACAAAAAATATTTTCAGTGCGATATATGTAAATTTCATTACAAAACAAGAGACTGGGCTGAAAAATGTGAAAACTTCTGTAAAAAATATAATTCCTGCAGTTTAGATATAACTAAACATTCTGTTAAACTAAAAAAATAAAATGGCAGAGAAAGCAAGGTGCGGGATTTGCGATAGAAATTTTAAAGATTTTGAGGGACTATTAGCCCACAACAAAGCAAAACATCCAGAGAAAGTTCCAAAAGAAAGAAAACCCCTACCAATTAAAAAAATAAGAAACTGGGGAATTTTTATTATAATTCTTTTAAGCATTATTATGCTGATTTATTTTTCAGTTTCAAACATTAAAACCCTTCCTCCAACAGATATGCAAGGGCATGTTGAATCAAATCCCCCGACACATATTCTAAAAGAACCAATGCCAATAGCAATACAAAAACACATGTTGGAGCATGCGGATGGCACAGGAAGGCCAGGCGTTATAATAAATTATAATTGCATAGATTACGGATGTGAATCCAATTTAGTTGAAAATTTGGAATCATTTGCAGGAAAGTATGATTACGTTTATGTAGCTCCATTTAAAGGTATGGATGTGAAAATAGCTTTGACAAAACTTAACAAAATTGAGATTCTTGAGTATTATGATGAGGAGTCCATAATAAATTTTATAGAATACTAAAATGAATATACAACAAATATCTAACACATGGAAAAATGTTTTTGGGAATTGGAAATATTTGATTTTAACAGCAATTGTTGCAATTTTGTTTTATTCTATTAATGCAATTATAGGAAATTGGAAGTCTCTTTCTTTATTCTACGGGTCTTTAGGTTTCTTTGGTTCAATAAAGTTTTTCTTTATTTTATTTTGGAATTTTGGTCAAACAATAAAATTTAGCTCTTTTATAAGTTTGATTTTCATAAGCATACTCTTTGGAATGCTTTTTAGTTTACTCATTTACAAAACAAAAATGGTTAAGACAACCATCGGAAAGACCAGCATATTTGCCTCAATAGGAATTTTCATCGGCGTGTTAGCTCCGGGGTGTGCTGCTTGTGGAGTTGGGTTGTTGTCCCTTTTTGGTTTAAGTGCGGCATTTTTATCATTTCTTCCCTTTGGAGGGCTGGAAATCTCAATTTTGTCGATAGGTCTTATTTTATTTTCCATTGTTAAAATATCAAATAATATGTATACCTGTAATATTCCTATAAGGAAAAACGACATAAAATTGAAAGGAGGTGAAAATGAGTAACGAAGCAACTTTAACAATAAGAAAAGACGCACTATGGAAGTATAGCACTTTTTTACTTTTAGCTATATTAGTAATTGGAGCATTTTTTGTTTTTACTGGAAACGGCGGAACAACTGGGCAAATCGCACAACAACCAACACAACCCTCTGATCCGAGTCAGCCTTCAAATGTAAAGGTTGACGTGGGCAATGCACCTTTTTTGGGAGATGAAAATGCGCCCGTAACAATTATAGAATTTTCAGACTATCAGTGTCCGTTTTGTAGAAAATTCTGGACAGAAACTTTGCCATCGATAAAATCAGAATATATTGATACAGGTAAGGTTAAATTTGTCTATAAAGACTTCCCATTAGATAGCATCCATCCTGGAGCGACTCCTGCCGCTGAAGCAGCAAGATGTGTAAGGGAACAGGGTGGCGTTGATGCGTACTTTGAGATGCATGACAAAATATTCTCAGAGCAGAATATTCTTGATGGTGGAGGCCCAATTACTGGACCTGTTCAAGGAACAGCCCAATTTGGAACAATTGAATTGAAAAAATGGGCTCAGGATATTGGTTACGATATTGAAAGCTGTCTTGATTCTGGAAAATTCAAAAATGAAGTGCAAAAAGACTTATCTGATGCACAATCTGCTGGCGGAAGAGGAACTCCTTACTTTGTAATTAATGGGAAGCCATTAAGTGGAGCACAGCCATTCAGTGCATTCAAACAAGTGATTGATGCAGAATTAGCTTAAATTTATTTTTTTCTTTTTTTCTTTTTTATTTATTCTTTCTAAAAGTGCCCCATAAAAAACTGAAAAATATTTGGGTGTAACGAAGTGAAACCTTTTATCGTCTGTTAGATGAAGTGCGAAGCATTTCATAGCCGTTTTTTTGGTCCGATAAAAGAAGTATTTTTCTGTTTTTACTTTCTGCGAAGCAGACTATTTGTCCGAAGGACGACGGCGAATCCTCCTTTTTAGGGGCGGGTGGTCGGGGGTTTCAAAGTCCGATTTAATTGAAACTAACATCGCGATTAAGGAAAGTTTCTGTTAAGAAATTTGGGAGAACAAAAAGAATATTTTGCGAACTCTTTAATCGGTGTTCCGAGAAGTTTTTTCGCTAGAAAAAATTTGGGTGAAACCTCTGAACATCGGGCTTAAGGGAAGTTTTTTTCTCCTCCACGAACGTAGTGAGTGAGAGCTGAGAAAAAAATTTGGGAGAGCGAAGTGCAACGAGCGAACCCTTTAAGCCCTGTTAAATCCGCCGACGAACGAAATGAGGAGAGTGCAACGTGCCCGAGCGGAATGAAATGGAGCGAAGGAGTCGCCAGCACTATTTTTTGTTTTTAGGGGGTCAGCTCAGCTTTAATTAGTAACTAAATAGTAGTAATTAATGGAAAGCTTTATAAATACAAACATACCTATTCAAATTATGGAACATCAAGAACAGTTAAATAGAATGTTGGAAGAATTTGCAAAGGAAGGCATAGCATTTCCTAGTATAACCTATGATAACTCCATTCCATTATTTTTTACCTCAATAGATAAATATTCAGAGACTTTACCTTTAAGTGCGAGCTTAATTGTGAGATTCATACATTCTATTCCAAATTCATTAAGTCTTGAATCCATGTTATCAGCGAATGTTCCTATTGATTTTAAACCAGAAGTTGATTACAAGACAGTTTATGATAAATCTGAAGATGGTTATATTCCAGTAGAACCAGAAAAATGGCATACTCTCCCAAAAAGATTTAATGAAGAATCTCAATTAATAAAAAATCTTGATTTACATATTCCCAATGATGAAAAAAGTCAATCAGCTCAAAATTCAATGGCAGGATTAGATAGCACATGGTATGATTTTTATGGTGAATTAATTACGCAAAAAAAATTAAGATGGGCTGATTTATTGGGAGAAAAATTCCCATATGTTGTAACAAATTCTTCTGTGTTAGGAAATGTTGGAAGGTCTGAGGGTGGACTTTATTTTGTTTCTGTGGATATTGCTAACGAAACATGGAAAGAGCAAGTTGTTGCTTTTCATGAAAGATTTTGCCAATCAAAAGGACATGAATATGCAGTGAATAAAGAACAAGAATTGGCAAGAGCGTTAGGTAAAGAAAAAGAATACAAAGAATGGAGAAAAGAAATTAATATTGATACAGCAAACGGAAAATATTTTGCTTGACGAAGTCAAGACTATCTGTGCCGAAGGCACTGCTGAGCTGACCCCCTTTCTATAAATAATGCTGGCGATTGGATTTAACATCGCGATTATCTGAAGTTTCACGAAGTGAAATTTGGGGATTTTTCGCAGGAAAATTCCAGATAATCGCTGTTATGTCTTCCGAGGGCTTTAGCCCGAGAGCCTGCAAGGCGTGACAAGAAATTCTAAAAGAATTTCGTAGAGTTAAAATCACTTTTATGGGTGGGTAATTTATCTGACGCGCGCGTTTTTGAAAAACAAAAATAAAAAAAGAAAGAAATAAAAATTATTTAGAAAATTGAAAATGTTTATTCATGATTTTCAAAATTTCTTCTCTTGGAATAGAAGTATCCAATCTTACAGTAAAAAAATCTTCTGATTCTTCTGCTGATAAATGAACTTTTAATTTTGGGTTTAGATAAAGAAAAATATATCCTCTATCTTCAAGAGTCGCATCTATATTCGCTCTTATAGACTCATCTTTAAAACCAAAATCTATTAAGCAATCTATTATTGACTCCCAGTGTCCTTCATTTTCATCTATTTTGAAATTATCCAATCTTCCTTCTGGATAGCTCTCACTACTCATTCCCAAAATTTTCGGTTTCATCTTGTTTTATTTCTCCAATTTTTATAATTATTTTATTTTTCAAACTAAACATTCCACCTCTTTTCCGAGGATTTTCAATTTACTTAGAAGATGTTACTTGTTCAACTCTAAATAAAACTGCTTCATCTCTTTTATTATAATAAAGTTTAATCAGATGCGTTGGATGTAAGGTAAAATCTCCAATCTTATGCAATTCTATTGCAGTATGTTCTCCAATAATTATATTTTTATCAGAATCCCACCAATCTATATCATGAAATATTTTAAGTACATCAAATTTTTCTTTTCCAATTTTTATTATTTGTCCTTTATTGAATTTCATATTTTTTATTATATTTTGAAGTTTATTTGTTTTTCTAAAAAATAAAAAGGGCTCCCGAAGGAGCCAAAAATAAATTATTTGGTTTTGCGAAGTTCTTCTAAGATTTTTTTGGCTTCATCTTTTGAAAGATTTCCAAGTTCCAAATCATAAGCTTTTAATAAAGCTTTTTTAGATATTTTAGAGATATGAGAACCAGAATTTGCATATTTCTGAGTAATTGCTGCAGCATTCCCTTCAAGATTCTTCTCTTGAGAATCTTCAATAAAATCCTCATAAAGAGCAATCAATTTCTTTTTCAAATCTCTCTCAAATCCTCCAAACATAGATACCATCTTAAAAGTTTCCAGTGTCTTTATGAACCTTTCCTCTTTGCAAATCCAATATTGCGGCCTCATAGTTTGAAATCTCATCGCCATTAAGGTTTGCCCCAGTTACTTTTCCGTTTGGAGCATGTACATGGAGTTGTCCTTGTGGAATACTTTTTACATAATCAGTACTTCTATCCCATGAAGCCCCTCCTCCAGAGCTTCCACTATCTCCTGTATACAAAGCACTCGCGCTCAAAGATTCCAAATCTACAATAGTGTAAACTCTTTCTCTTTGCTGAGTTCTTTGCATTTGCATTGGTTGATACATTCCTAAAGTTTGTTCAAGTTGCATTTTTTCTACCTCCTTTCAGTTGTGTTAAGTTCTCTCTACGAGAGTATGAAAGTAAATCTTCTTTTGTAAATAATCTTTTTCCTTGTTGCAAACCAAAAGCATTTGCTAAATAAGTCAAGGAGTAAGAAGAAAAGACCTCTCTTAAAACTTCGTCATTTGTTTCTTCTGAAGCAATTCTTTCTTTTTCTGACTTTTCAAAATTATGTTTAATTGCTTCTTCTGTAATAGGTTGGTCTTGTAGTTGTTTCCTTTTTTGTTGCAAATAACTTTTATCTCCTGCAACAAATTCTCCTTCCATAATTGGAAGAGTAAGTTGAACTTCAAATAATCCTATTCTTTTCTCAAAATCTTCTTCATCAAAAGCTACTAAATCTAACCAGTCATTTTTTGCAGGTTGTAAATAATTTGAAGAAGCAAATAAATCAATATCTGAAAAAGGTTTTTTGCTTCCAGTTAATAAAACTAACCTTGAATTATTAACTGCTTCGTTTCCATAAATATCTCCCAACAACCCCTTAACCCTTTCTGCTGTTGTTCTCCTCGCCATTCCCTGAGCATACATCGTCGCTAAATTTCCATATTGCCCACTAAAATTTATTACAGAATCAACAGCTTCTTTTTCTTGCTCCTTCAAAGAATCATATTTTCTTTCAAAATCTTCTCTTAAACTATGCTCGTCTGAAAGAAGATATTCTGTCCAAATCGCAAATAATTCATATCTACCTAAATTTTCTTGTCTAAAATTTTCCAAATCTTGAAAAGTTTGACTTTGTTGTCTAAACCTTTGAACATCTTCTAAAGTAAATCTTCCTGAAGAAAATTCTTGTTTTTCTTCTTCCAATAATTTCTTTTCTAAATCAACTAATTCTCTTCCCGTTAAATTTTGTTCGCAATAAAGTCCATGTCCGAAATATTCATGAAATAAACTTAGAGGATTTTCTCCTTGAATTATTGCTGTTTGGTTTCTCGGCAAATAAATTCCAGATGAAATTGGATTTAACCCTCTTTGTGTTGCAAATTCATTCCATTGAGTTTCCTGAATTTGTTGTAAAGAAGTTTGTTCTGGTTTATATCCTAATAAATCTTGATAAAATTGGTTAGAAGAATCTATGAGGGTTCTTGATTGTGGGGCTTGTGTTTGAACTTGCTCCATTTTTTGTTTTTCAAGAATTCGGCATCTTGAGGTGCCATCACCTCTAAATATTAAGAGGGCACTGGTTTAAATAATTTTTGTTTTTTGTCGGTTTTAGCGCGCGTCCTATAGGGTGGGAAAGAAAAGTGATTTTAATTAGACATAACATCGGGCTTAAGGGAAGTTTTTTGGTGAGGCAACCCACACCAAAAAATTTGGGTGGATGAGCCTGCAAGGCGAAGTAACCCTTTAAGCCCTGTTAGTTTCTCCCGAATACTTGGAGGGATTGATTTTTAGTGCAACGATGCCGAAGGCAAAACCCTAAAAAATCGTAGATT
>CAZHOH010000017.1:0-25037 GCA_964534185.1 Candidatus Woesearchaeota archaeon
GGTCACAAGTTCGAGTCTTGTACCGCCCATAGTTTCAATTTTGGAGTTTTGGCTCTTTATATCTGGCTGTCTGGCGGCCAAATTACCCTGTCGAAACTCGGCGGGGTTTTTTGTTCTGGATATTGGAATAAAAAGAATGCCCGTGCTGGTGAAAACGCACCAACACGGGCCAAAAATAAAACATGAAAGGATTTTATATGGAAACTATTCTACTTCTTCTCCACGACCTGTCAAATACCATAATTGTATCTCTGCAAAAGTAACATGATTGCCATAATGATCATAAAACTTCCCTGGATCATATCTTTTCGATAGTTTGGATTGATCTCATCTGAAAAAACAGTCGGTTGATGAGAATAAGCCTCCTGAAAAATGATATCTTGTTCCTGGTCTTGATTTTCTCTCATCTTCTCTACCCAATCCTTTACCTGGCCGGGAGGTAGTTCAATCGATGGCGTTTTCACCAGGAGTTCGAGAACTTTCAGGGCAACAATAGTTGTTTCCAATGATTTGGAACGTGCGTTGTTTTTCTTCATAAGTCGGCTCCTAAAAAATAGTTATAGTAATTGTTTCTTGGGGAAATTGATGATCACATTCGCCGGTGTTGGAGCGGCGGTGATCTCGTAAATTTTCTGGAACTTTGGGACAAATCCAATCATAAGCTGCCATAGTCTTGCTCCAAAATGATAGGCGGTTGATTTTGCATAAAATTCTAACATCCTAACTTGTTCGTGACAATAGTTTTTTAGGAGGAGTGGAAAAGCCATTGAGTAACTACAACAAAACAGAAAATGGAAACGAAATAGGGCTTGTAGTCATATGCTTCGTGTGCGGGATAGGATTTTTTACGGCTTACAAAGAATATTTTGTTGTCGGGACGATATTAGCCATTATTGTTTTAATAGCCGGTAAATTGCTATTTGCTCACCAGCGTGGTGATGATTTGGTTAGCGTATTTACTCGTCGTTCGACAATGGTTTTGCTGGTCGGGCTATTGGCCTTTAGTCTGGTAATCTGGGGAAGATCACAATATCCCGACGACTTTGCTCCAGCATTAAAGAATTTTCTTCAAACAGGAGGGCTTGTCTCTATATGGTTGGGTATATTCTTGGGAGGTCTTGTCTTACCTGTATCGGCCCGATTGCCATCTTCATCAAGGGCTATTGACGTTTTCGTTTGGCAGGCAGACCGCTATTGGCTTGAGTTTCTACTTGTTTTTTTTGGATATATTGTAGGTAGCAGTCTTCTGTTTTCGATTTCCTGAATAATAAGAAAGGACCAATCTCTGGTGAAAAAACGCCAATCAATAACATCAGAGGAAAGGCTAAGTTAGCCACAATCTTTTCTTCGACGGTATCAACCGGCCATACAAGATAAAGGTTTAGACTGCTAGGGAGTATCCACAATAAAAATAGCCCTAATTTGATGAATAGGTTGCATGATGTCGGCCAATAGACGGCCATAAATATTGGTACCAACAAACCTGTTATCCAAAAGCCTAACATTCCAAAAGCAAGGATGGGATAAGAGGGAACGAGGTTGGAAAGAACTTGATAGAGCCACGAGATGATAATAACAAAAATAAATAAAATAAAATCACCTTTTTTCATTGCAGGTCTCCAACTGACAGTAGATTTTTGAGAAAATTCTAACATTTTAATTTGCTTGTGCCAATAGTTTTTTAGCAGTAAAGGAGGTTTTTTATGCCCTCACAATCCCATTTTCAAGTACTCGCTGACATTGTTCTGCCAAATCAGTAAGAGACTGAAGACTCGCCTAATTTATTAGTGAAGGAGAAATGAGAATGGTTGATACTATCTTTAATTACAAAGGTTCTAATAACCGAGATGCTAAATGTCGGATTCAGATTTTTGAACAAGTCGGAAGAATTGTCATTGTTGCAACCGAGTTAGCGGATAACTCAGGTTATTCAATAACCAATGCGGCTGAACAAATAGTGGCCGAGGTATGCCGTAAGTTTAACATTGACCCTGAAAAATTGATCTGGGTTGAGTATTATCCTCCAAAAAAATCAACGGCTTCGAGATGTGAGCTAGTCCAATTTAATTGGGACGGCCAGTATTTCAGCCGTCCCCGTTGGGCTTCGTTATCAAAACAAGAAATCGAATTATTTATCGGACAATCTTTGTAAAAGATTACGGTATTTGGGTATTTGCAGCAATGGCCTGGGGAATCTGGAGACCGGACTGGAACAAAGCTATCAAATGAACTTGTATAGCACGGCCCTGTTTAGCAATCAAGGTACAAATCCCTTCAGTTTCAGGAGCTAATGGTCCCTGAACTACTACAAAAATTCGTTCGTCAGTTCTGGTCAACCGGCTCTTTAGCCAATCTATTTTATTACTGGCTACTATCATATTTTCAGCAGGTTTATTGACCAAGCTTTCCAGTTCTTGATCCAGTACCAGAAATTTGCCGTTAAGGTCTGTAACAATTCGACACAATTCACTTTCTTTACCGACAATGAGATGGGGAGGTGTTTGTTCGTACCACATTTTATTACTCCTTTGTAGGTCTTGATTGTACTATTTCCAACTGACAGTAGATTTTGCATAAAATTCTAACATTTTAATTTGCTTGTGCCAATAGTTTTTTAGTAGTATAGGAGGCCCCTTATGCCCTCACAACCTCATATTCCCACCTACATCCCCTTCGATCAGGCAGCCAAACACTATGGCCTATCTGAACAAAGTAGAAGAGTGCCCCCTCTTCTATTCCCGGAATTGTGGTCAGAAGTACAAACTGTCCCCTGTGTGGAATGTGCTTGTTCTATCATGGTTCTTCGACATTCCGCTTCACCTGATCCGCTACCTCAATGGGGCTGCTCTCAACATGAAGTCGTTGACCCTCGCTTGCCTTTTCGGTGGCCGCTCTTTTACAAATCTGAGGCTTTTCCTTGTTGGCACCGTGCTCCATACACCGAAAGCACTGATGATTTTCCTCTGGATCAAATTATTGGGGACAATTGGGCCACTGAATATTCCCAAACCTGGTTAGAACAAGAATTTTACCGTGACCAAAGGTCGCTTTCCGGAGGTTACCCCAGAAAAGGTAAGGTAGAGAATTTGTACCGGGGAGATTTTGGCCGCGATATCCCTTCCGTGGCCGTCAGTAATATTATGGGGTATGGTTATGTTGGTGAAGGGAATCATCGCTTGTTTGTTGCCCGGATGAGTGGATTGAAGGTTATGCCGGGAGCCCGGATTTTTGCGTATGATTATCCCCGACTTTTGTCTACATTAGAACAGGTCGAAATTAGTCTGGGCCTGGCTAAGATTAAATTTGCCGGACAAAAACAATTATACGAAGTTAAAACCGCCGCCGGCCTGGATCGTCTTTATTCTCTTTGGTGGGAAATAGCCAGTCCAGGATATCCAATATCTTACCGAGCAAAATGGCAACTTTTGAGTGAGGCGCGGCAGAACCAATTTCCGTGGCGACAGGTCTGGTTCCCCCCCTGGATGTCTCTCTTTGATCATACCATTCGCGCTCTATATCTTGCCGGTATTCTCCCCTTAAAATACGTTCCAATTCGGGCGCGTTTGCCGGGGTGGACGATAGGTCAGCCTGAGCCCAAACAACACTGGACATCTCAGCAAATGCAGGAGTCAGGTGACGGGTCATCAAACGCGTTGGCTCCAGATAATCCGGCAACATCCCTTCCGGGTCCGGCACAATAATCACCGGCCAGGAATTTGCCAGAGAAAGAATATCTTCAACTTGGGGAGGATTGGCCTTAGAACCCTTGAAGTACCACACATCTTCAAAAACGTAAACACGAGGGGTATTGGCCGGAGGTTCGTGGTTAATAAACAAATTCCAGCCGCCCTGCAAAGCGTGATAGGGTTTCAAATAGGGTAAGGCGTCTTCTTCAGCTTTCAGAACCAGTGCCCAGGGATCAGCCGGATTACCCATTCTTTGCAGCCAGGCAGCTACTTGAACTGACTTCAATTGCCCCCACCCGCCGACGACCAGAGGCGAGAGCCAGTGGAGCTGCTCACGCTGCACCGGCCTGGAGAGGATGATCGGGAGACCAACAAGAAAGAAATCCATTACGTTATACCCTTTCTGATTTTGATGATGACGATTTGAAGAAAATTCTAACATTTTAATTTGCTTGTGCCAATAGTTTTTTAGTAGTATAGGAGGCCCCTTATGCCCTCACAACCTCATATTCCCACCTACATCCCCTTCGATCAGGCAGCCAAACACTATGGCCTATCTGAACAAAGTAGAAGAGTGCCCCCTCTTCTATTCCCGGAATTGTGGTCAGAAGTACAAACTGTCCCCTGTGTGGAATGTGCTTGTTCTATCATGGTTCTTCGACATTCCGCTTCACCTGATCCGCTACCTCAATGGGGCTGCTCTCAACATGAAGTCGTTGACCCTCGCTTGCCTTTTCGGTGGCCGCTCTTTTACAAATCTGAGGCTTTTCCTTGTTGGCACCGTGCTCCATACACCGAAAGCACTGATGATTTTCCTCTGGATCAAATTATTGGGGACAATTGGGCCACTGAATATTCCCAAACCTGGTTAGAACAAGAATTTTACCGTGACCAAAGGTCGCTTTCCGGAGGTTACCCCAGAAAAGGTAAGGTAGAGAATTTGTACCGGGGAGATTTTGGCCGCGATATCCCTTCCGTGGCCGTCAGTAATATTATGGGGTATGGTTATGTTGGTGAAGGGAATCATCGCTTGTTTGTTGCCCGGATGAGTGGATTGAAGGTTATGCCGGGAGCCCGGATTTTTGCGTATGATTATCCCCGACTTTTGTCTACATTAGAACAGGTCGAAATTAGTCTGGGCCTGGCTAAGATTAAATTTGCCGGACAAAAACAATTATACGAAGTTAAAACCGCCGCCGGCCTGGATCGTCTTTATTCTCTTTGGTGGGAAATAGCCAGTCCAGGATATCCAATATCTTACCGAGCAAAATGGCAACTTTTGAGTGAGGCGCGGCAGAACCAATTTCCGTGGCGACAGGTCTGGTTCCCCCCCTGGATGTCTCTCTTTGATCATACCATTCGCGCTCTATATCTTGCCGGTATTCTCCCCTTAAAATACGTTCCAATTCGGGCGCGTTTGCCGGGGTGGACGATAGGTCAGCCTGAGCCCAAACAACACTGGACATCTCAGCAAATGCAGGAGTCAGGTGACGGGTCATCAAACGCGTTGGCTCCAGATAATCCGGCAACATCCCTTCCGGGTCCGGCACAATAATCACCGGCCAGGAATTTGCCAGAGAAAGAATATCTTCAACTTGGGGAGGATTGGCCTTAGAACCCTTGAAGTACCACACATCTTCAAAAACGTAAACACGAGGGGTATTGGCCGGAGGTTCGTGGTTAATAAACAAATTCCAGCCGCCCTGCAAAGCGTGATAGGGTTTCAAATAGGGTAAGGCGTCTTCTTCAGCTTTCAGAACCAGTGCCCAGGGATCAGCCGGATTACCCATTCTTTGCAGCCAGGCAGCTACTTGAACTGACTTCAATTGCCCCCACCCGCCGACGACCAGAGGCGAGAGCCAGTGGAGCTGCTCACGCTGCACCGGCCTGGAGAGGATGATCGGGAGACCAACAAGAAAGAAATCCATTACGTTATACCCTTTCTGATTTTGATGATGACGATTTGAAGAAAATTCTAACATCTTAATTTGCTTGTGCCAATAGTTTTTTAGTAGTATAGGAGGTTTTTTATGCCCTCACAACCCCATATTCCCACCTACATTCCCTTCAATCAAGCAGCCAAACACTATGGCCTGCCTCAAAAAGTGTTGACACAACAGATTCGGGCTGGTAAAATCCAGGCAGTTCAGTTACCCTCAGGAGACCTGCTCGTGGCTGCCGAAAATAACGGTAAGGATTACCAGACCAAAGAAGAGATCATCGCTCAGGAGTTTGCTCACCTCCGTGGCGAACCTATTAGCGCCTCCGAAGCCAGCCGGAAGTATAGCAAACGCTATGGTGTGCCTATTTCAGATGTTAATTTTAGCCGTTGGTCACGATTAGGTTATATTAAACGAAAGTCTGATGGCTACCGTTTGCAACTGGACGAAGCCGATGTAGCCTACTGCGCCAAAATCTATGCCGAAAAATATGATGAGTATGAGGGCCAGATGATGGGTGTGCGTATTTTTGACGAAGAAGGCAATCCCTATCAAGTCAAATGGCGGGAAGTGGCCGAACAATTGCGGGCCGAGCGGCGGGCAAAGAAAGAGAAAGCTGAAAGTTAAAGACCTGTCTTAAAAATTCTCCTGAAAGGTAACTAAAATTTATGGAACAGACACAAGTCAGTTTTGCCGACCGGCTCATCAATACTGCTTGGGAACTGGGGCCGGAGATTATCCGGGAGTTATCAAACAAAAATTACAAACGGGTTGGCGGCATTATCCTCAAAACCACCTCTAACGAAGTAGTGGCCTTTATTCGGCAAAACAACCAATCACTAGGTGAAATTGTCAAAAATTCAACCGATGACCCCACGTTGAAAGTGCTAGATCTGCCCCAGGTAAATCCGGCTATCGATCTCAGCGTATCAACCATGGGGCCGGCCACGATTATGCTCAAACTCAACAGCATCGAGCAGAAACTGACCTCTGAAATGGTCAAACTTAACCGTAAGTTTGACTTGGGCATTTACGCCAAGTTCCAGGCCGGTTTAACATTGGCCGATAACGCCTTTAGAATGTCCAAACAAAGCAGCCGGCAGACGGCGGCCAACAATGCCATTGCCCTTTTCCTGGAAGCTGAAAACTTCTTTCTTAAGCTGTTTGATGAAGAAATGGAACAGCAGTCTTTGGCTGCCTATCCTTATCTGGCCACGTTGTTTTTGGCTTACGTAAGCGAAGCACGGTGCTATCTGGAGTTGGAGGAAATAGATACCACCCAGCGTCGTCTGGCGGAAACGGGCAAAATTCTAAAGCCACGGGTGCAGAAGTTTCACCAAACCTTTTTAACCGAGGATCCGGCTATGTTGCTTCACCCTGCCTTGCAGGACCAAATTGACCTGGAGCGGGTGACCCGGTTGATGCGTTTTGGTCAACCTGACCTAACCGAAAACGAGGTTTTTGAGAAATTGCGCGGCAGCCTGTGGCAATTGGCCGTTAATCCCGATGGTTGGTTGGCTGGGCTACCGCCCGACTTGTTGCCCTTGGTGCCGGAAAAGTCCAAAAGCAAATTGACTATCCCCTGGTCAAACAAGGGTAGCGGCAAACTCGAAACAGTTCTAGAGAAATTGCCTGGCATGGTGGAAACCATTGAAGAAGCGATAACCACCATGCAGAACGTACAGGGTTTTGAAATAGAAGTGGAGTATTTAAAAAAATCCGGTGGAACTTTTGCCGAATGGCAGGAACTTGTCCCACCTGATGCGCTGGTCGATCACGCCCTCCTGTTTTTGACACCGGTTGAGATGGCCGCAGCGTAACCTGCGACGCGAGTAGGGTTTGAGGTGATACAGGTGAAGAAGAAAAAACATCAGGCCAAAATTGACCTACCGATGGACAAAATTGCCGCGCTGTGCCGCCGTTACCGGGTGCGCGAGTTGGCTTTGTTTGGCTCGGCCTTACGCGACGATTTTCAGCCCGACAGCGACGTGGATTTTTTGGTAAAGTTTGAGCCGGAGGCCCAAATAGGTTTTATGGATTTGAGCGGGATGCAGTTGGATCTGGTCGACCTGCTGCGCCGGCCGGTAGACCTGGTGCCGCTTGATGGGCTCAAGCCGGTCATTAGAGACGAGGTTTTGCACAGCGCCCAGGTGGTCTATGCGGCCTGAAAAGCTATATCTCACCGACATCGTCGAGGCAGCCGACGCCATCGAGCGGTTTGTGGCCGGCCTCGACCTGGCCACATTTCTGGGCGACGAGCTGCGCCAGAGCGCGGTGCTGCAAAAACTGATTGTGATTGGCGAGGCGGCCACGCAAATCCCCGCCGACCTCCGGCAGCGGTACCCCCAGGTGGAATGGCGTAAGATTGTCGGCTTCAGAAATATTGCTGTGCATACCTACTTTTCGGTCAGCTTCCCCACCGTCTGGGTCACGGCCACCCGCGACGTTCCCCTGTTACGAAGCCAGATTGTCCAAGTTTTGGAGCAAGAATTCGGCTCAAGATAAGTTAGACCTCAAAGGTCTTGAAGACCTTTGAGGTCTAATCTTTTCGTCAAACAAAATAAAATTCTTACAACCCGGCCGTAAACACAACCGGGTTTTTCTATAACTGAAAGGAGAGGAGCAAGATGCGTCTATTCGACTCCAAACCTCCCGATCTATGGCAAGAAGTAGCATCTTTGTCTTTTTTGCCCCCGGAAACCCGCCAGCAGCTTGAGCCGTACCAAACCGAATTCGAGGCTATTTCTTTGTTGTATCAGCAATGGTTAACTCAGGTTAACCGTTTATTCATAGGTTTTCTGGTAAGTTTTTTCCTGTTTGGCGGGTATATCTATTTCATTATCACGTCTGTGGGTAATTTCAATCCTAACTATCGTATCATTTTTATCTTGTTCAGTGCAATTATGACACTCCTGATCGAATTGCCCTTGTTTCGATTTTTGCTACAACACGAACTCAAACGCAAGCAGGCAGCACGCGCTCTACTTATTTTCAAAACGGTCCATGTTTTGAAACAGTTGGATGTGCCTCATCTGGGTATAACGTTAAATGACAATCGCCTTCTCGACGAAATCCACCAATATTGGACGGGGGTACAATTAGTTAGAAATTTTTGGCTTGACAGGGCAGAGCCAAGTCAATACCGAAAACGTCACCATGAGAGGTGGCAGTTGTTTAGTCAACAGATTTTAGAACATAAAGAGTGGGCACGGAGCGGACTCCCCACAACTTTGGAGGATTTGCAGCAAAAATTTAGCGGCTACTTATTGTCATGTCTATCCGGCAAGTTAGGGGAGATGTTACCTGATGCACGTCTTGAAACTACCGCTTCCCAACCGACAAACTGGAAGAATTTGATCACAGAAATTGCAGCTAAAATTCTGCTGGCGCTACTGCTTATTCTGTTAGCCTGGCTAATGACAGCTCTTGTTATCGTAAAAATAACAACAACTCTTTCTGCCGACCAAACATTGTGGTTGTTTATAATTATATTGGTCGTTTTGTTGATGACCGTTTTGAAGTATATCTTGCCTGGTAAAGAGATTGAGCGATTTTTGCAGTTTGCGGAACTGATCTTGAAGTTCAAACCGTAGAAATAATAACAAGCAAAATATCATTGATCACTCTCAATACCACCGGCAGGCCAAAGAGCAGATACAATCCTATCGCCACCATCACTGCGTAAGGATACCAACCGGCCAGTAACAACAGAATTCCCAGGATAATTGGGCCGACGATACCGACCACCAACAACAGTACAAATAACTGAAGCAGAATTCTGGTCAAAATCCTTGTCATTTATTCCTTGTCTCCTTGATAAGTGGAATATTGCTGATTTGGTTAGGCACATTCTTGGGGGGCGTTATTCTTCCTTTGTTACTGCATCTACCTTTACCCAATGACCTTGCGACCGATCTCAGAAAGATGCAATATAACCACACCGATCTTGCAGTGCTGGTTATAGGCTTCTTTGTCGGCAGTGGTTCATGTGAGGCCCTACTGGTGTGGTTTTTCTTCCGTTAGTGGTTGTAACCATGCTCGAAGCAATCCTGTCAGGCCACTCAGAGCCATAATACTCCAGATAGTCAGATAAAATCGCTGTTCTGGCTGGCCGGAAGCCAGCCAACCTGGCGGCAACGGATAGAGATAAAAAAACAAACCGCTACAGGCCAGCCAGAGCAGAAAGATGAATAAACGGATAAACAGGTTGAAAGGGGGCTTATGCCATAACCCCAGGATGGCCACAATCCCGCTCACCGCCATAAGCCCCGCCGGGATTTTGTTTTGGTTAATTCTTATCTTCAAAGAAAAATTCCCTCCCCACAGAATGTTGCGTATAAACTAAACCTCGCACGATTCCTGGTGTACAACCTCATTTTCCCCAGTTCACAACTTTATTTTTAAGTGTGCCGCTCTATTTTTAAGATATACTTAAAAAACTCTCAATAAGTGTTGACAACTATTGAGAGTTATGATACACTGGCTTTCAGTAAAAGTCAACATCTATAGATTACGCCACTTCTTGACCAAAGAGACGAAATCTATCTGGGGAATTCCCCAGATAGAAAAATTAAAATCCAAGAGCCGGGGACGCTATGAAAAAGATCAACCGCATCAAAGGGATCATCATCACCATTGTTGGGTTATCCATCATCCGAATGCTGCTGGGTTACGCAGCCCAGCTTCCGGCCGGTGAATATATCCAAATCGGCCTTCGGGCAGCGGCCGGCCTCACCAGTGTTGCCATTACCCTGATAGTTTTAGCCGGCCTTTGGATATTTGCCGGATCGTTCCTGGTGAAACTATGGAACGAACTTTTTGTGGAAACCGGTGATGCCCCTGCCGAGCAGTCGCTGGTGGAAGGGGCGGAGGCGGCGGCCGGCACTGTGCATGATTTGGCGATTGCTTTGGAACGAGCCGAGCAGGACTCTACACAAGCGAGAGTTTTCCTGGCCGACGCGCAGCAATACGCCGAACATCTGGTGCGGATCGTACAATCTATCGCCCTCAAAGCCGAAGATATGGCGCGCGAGATAACCGCCTTGCAAGTGGCCCTCGATGCGATCGAAACCACCAACCCCGTGGAAATCGCCAAGGCCGCCGGCGCCGTACCCGATGACCATATCCGAAATCTGATGCTGACCGAGGTTCGCGACGCGGAATATTGGACCGGCGTGGCCAAGGTCATTGGCACCCAATTTGGCGTGCTTGTTCAGTGGAGCGCCAGCTACCGCAATTTTTCTTCCCGATTACTAACCGACATTGCCCAGGCCAAGGCGAAGCTGGCCCAGGCGCAAGCGGTGCTGGAACTGGCTGAAGCCAGCCGGCCTTTGGCGCAGATTGATCACAGCTTGCGGCTGGCGTCGAATTGCCTGCAATTCAAGCAAAAGCCGGAACTTGCGCCGCTGGTCAGAGTGCTGCCGGCCTCGATCACCGCCGGTTTAACAATTCGCTAGAAAAACAGGAGTACAGCCGTGATGACAACCAACAACAGCCACATCGACACGACCGCGCTTTGTGAACAAATCCAAATGCTTTGTGACCGGCACAAGTTATCTCTCCCGAAACCGGATCAGATGCTCATCATCGAGCATATTGACAGCACGGATCGGTATCGCCTGGCGCCGCTGGTCATTATTACCGGGCGGGGCGAATACCGGGTCAGCCAGGGGGTATTTCAGAACGGTACAATGGTGCCCGGCCAATCGGTCACGCTTACAGCGGCGGGCCGTGTAAAAGGAGCCACCACCGCTTTTGGCAGCCAGGCCGATGATCTGGCTTACGGAGTGCAATGTATGCGCGAACTGATCGAGAAGTGCTATCTGGCCAGCACCCAGGCCCAACTCTTCACTGCCTAATCCTCTATAGCAATGGCGGAACCTCAAAAAAGGTGTCAGCGATGAACGTATTTGACCAAAAACTTCTAGCGGAAATTGAAGCCCTGCACAACCAGGCCGAAGCCTTGCGGCAGAGTTTGTACGATCATCACCCGGCCTGCGTCTGTTCTCCCACCGCCGTCTGCGCCTTCCACGCCACCCTCAACAATCACTTCGTGGCCATTACCGACGAGGCTGAAGCAGCCAAAACATATATTTTGAATGAAGCCAGCAGCCTAAACGAGGTTTGAGTATGAGCGCCCAACGCAGCAGCATTGAACGAACTTTTGCAGACCCCAACGATTTCATTTTCATCCAATCCCGCGCCGCCACGGATGAGGCGTGGATCAACGAATGTATGGAAATGATGCAAAACGGGGTTGAGTTTGACCCGGTGCAGGCCATCCGGGATGAAAACGGCGACCTCTATATCTGGGACGGTCTGCATCGCGGCGAGGCGGCCAAACGGCTGGGGTCGCTGCTGGCGGTGGAAGTTCAGGCCGGCAGCCGGGAACTGGCCCAGTGGCTGGCCCTGTCGGCCAACCAGAAACACGGTCTCAAACGAACCCGGGCCGATAAACAAAAGGTGGTGCGTGAAGCGTTTTTGCACAGCTACGGTGCCACGCTCACCAACCGCGAGATTGCCCGCCACTGTGGCGTGGATCACAAGACGGTTGGCAAAATCCGGCAGGAGTTGGAAGAGATCGGCGAGATTGACCGGGTAGACAAACGCACAGTGGTGCGCGGTGATCAGGTATATGAGCAGGACACGGGCCAGATCGGCGCCGGCGGTCAGGATACGGATCAGGCCGAGGACAAATATATGCCGGTATGGGAATTGGAGCGCGCTGTCTCTTCCTGGCCGCTGCTGCGCAATCCGGCCAACGATTTGCACGATATTTTGGCCGGCATCAAGGATAACACTTCTGAAGGCCGGCAATACTTTTTTGAATTACAACAGCACATCAACAGCCTGGGCCGGTTCCGGCAGCGGGATCTGCGGCAGGCGTGCCACAATTTACTGGAGCAACTACGTCAGCAGCGCCGCGCAGATGCTCCTCAATCATCGCCGGCTCCGGCCGGAACCGGCAGCGGGGTTTGTGAGCAGTGCGGCGCAACGGAGTCCCGGTTTTGGTATCGAGACAAGCAAAAACGCAACCTGTGCGCTAATTGCAGCCCTTACGGTTCCGAGAGCGACGATCTCTCCCCCGACCACACCCCCAAATCTCAAGATTTTGAATGTCCGCGCTGCGGGCAGGAAAGGATTGTGGGCGTCAACGGCAGCCAACGCTGGTGCCTGAACTGCGGCGCGGAATGGCCCACGGCGGCTGAATTCCTCAACGAAGTCGAGGTGGTCGGGCAAATGTCAACGCCGGCGCGTACCCGGCTTCAAGCCCGTTTTGCCGGCTTGTTGACCAAATTGACGGACGAAAAGCTGGCGGAGATCGACGCCTGGCTGGATGAATTGGAAAATGAAATCCCCTCAGCAGAGGGAGCTTGGTAAGATGGACTATTACACCCGTTGGGATAAGGTACCCGACCACTTAAAAACCAAAACGCAGTTGGGCAAAATGGGCTTGCGTCCGGCCAAAGGTCAGGAACCGGTGGCCTGTTTCACCAGTTACATCCGGGGACGCAGCCGCCCCAATCATTACGATTTGTACAATATCAACGAGGCGCAGGAAAAGCGCAAACCCACCCCGGCCCAATTGGCTGCCCTGGAAAAAGCGCGAACGGAATTGCAGTGCCGGCGTACCTGTCAACGCTGTGGCCTGATCGCCTCAAAGCCGTTACGTCATTGGCCGCATTGTCGTTGGTGTAAGGATCATCTTGCGGCGGTAGATTGGGCGCGGGAAGTTCTAACCGCCGAGCAGTCTATCATTTTAGACACCGAAACCACCGACTTGCAAGGTGAACCGGTAGAGATTGCGGTGATCAACCTGACCGGCGAACCACTGCTTGACACATTGGTTCAAGCGACCCGGCCCATTGACCCCGACGCCGGTCGAGTTCACGGCATCACCGAGGCGGCGCTGCAAGAGGCGCCTACCTTCCCGGAAGTCTATCCTCAGCTCTGCCGGATTTTTGAGACCGCCTCCAGGATCATCATTTACAACGCGGATTTTGATTTTGGCATTCTGGAGCGGGCCAGACGGGTACACGGGCTGCCTTACTATCCCGGCTCCACATTCTTGGACGATGAGCCGGGCGAGGAAAATTTGTACCATTGGCGCGGTCTGGATTGCGCCATGGCGTGGTACGCCCAGTGGTGGGGTCAGTGGTCAGATTATCACCAGAGCTACAAATGGCAGCCGTTAAATGGCGGCCACCGCGCTTTAGGAGATTGCCTGGCCACGCTGGATGCGATCAAAAAAATGGCAACCAAAGAAGAGGATGAACAATGAGCAAGCGCCCAAGCTATTTGTGGGGCAATTTATACCTCGATGATCTAAAAATTCCGTGCAGCGGTCACTTCCCCGCGCACACCGTAAATTTCACGAGCATTGATTTGACGTATTCATTCTATCGCCCTGGTGGGCAAAGAAAAATTGAATTAAAGGACACGCTCCAAAAAATGGAGCTGTATAAATTCATTCACCTAAATTGATCTTACATTTTACTGCCGGTTATACCGGTGCTGACAGATCGTTTGAAATTCAGGAGTATTGTACCAATGACCAAGTTACAAGCACAGGATGATTTTTGGATCAAGCTGGAGAATTTGCAGCGGCATCCGGCCTACCTAACCGGCCCCCAGACCGATCCGGAACGGGGTCTGTTGGCGGCCGTGGTGGTGCGGGTGATCCTGGACATCAACCCCAACCGCCAGGTCAAGAGCTATTATCGCGAAACAGCCCGACAGTTTTTGCTGGATAAGGAAGGGCAGGCGTGGCTGCAAAGATTTGGTATTCCGTTGGCCAAGATCATGCCGTTTGTGCAAAGCCTGAGCGAGCCTGGACTAACACATTCGAATTCATCTTGAACCAGAGAGGCAGAAACTTTTGAGACATCATCTGAACATCGCATCGCTGACCGGGCGTGTCCGTAATATGCGTTTTAATTCTGAAGAGAATATATATGAATTCTATGTAAAATTCGACAAAAACCTGTTTCACATCAAGGCCCGGGGGCCGGTTCTGATGGCGACTTGCAAGACATTGCAAGACGGCGAGATGATATATGTTCTGTCCCGCCCGAACACAACGTTTTTTCGCCGGTGCCGGCGGGATCACGTCCATTTTGAGGCGGTGACCATTTTACCGATGATAGACACACCGGACCCGGAGTTTGAAAAGACCCTTCAGGCCATCGTGATCGAAGCTACGCGAGGACATTTTGACAATGAGTAACAAGGTAATTGATGACTGGATGATAGCGACCAAGGAGGCCATTCACCAATTGACCGGATGGTTGATGTGCCTGGAAGCGTGGGATCAGACCGGCCATGCTGAACCGGATGATTTTCATGAAGCGTGCGAGCGGCTGCGTGAGGCCGGGTTGTGGCCGTGGGCCGGGCAAGCCGGCGGGCACGGGATCGAGGCCCTGGCTGAAGCGGTGGGCGTCAAGGTCGGCGGTACCCCTGATGGTGGGCAAACAGAATGAGGCTGATGGTTGTTTGCCGCGCCGTGTCATCGGCAACGATGGCTTGTTGGTTGGAGAAGGGTAGGATGTCTCCGGCCTAGAGCGGTAGGTCCCCGCCGCGAGCCTTTAGCTGAAGGGGTAAGAGGTAAAGGCAAGCCGGGCCTGGGCAGTAGCTAACTTTGACGAGCGCGCTACGCCGGGCCCGGCTCACATAAAAAAGGTGCTTAAATGATAACTTTAGAACCGAAGATTGTCAACTCTATATTCCATACACCTGTTGAACCGTTTGACGGCGAGCCGGGCCGGGATCGGGATGATCCAATGTACTGGAAACTGCGGCGAGCAAACGACGCTTTTTTACGCCGGCAGCAATGGTGGCGGCGCCATTACGAACAAGGCAACTTAAAAAACAATCGCCAACGAGAAGCGCAGCGTCTCTCACGCAAAGCAGAACATTGGATTGCCGAGCGCGCGCGAGAGTTGGGCTACCTGGTTCATCTGACCACCTACAAAAAAGCGTTTGACCTGTGGGTGGAGAATAATGACGGCCGGGTAGCCAAGGTCGAGGTCAAGGCCGGCCGGTATCACCGGTGCAGCCGTGGCGGGCGCTTCCAGGCCAACATTCGTCATCACGATACCGCCGACATCGTCATTTTTGTAGCATATGATGACGATGAGGTTGAGTGCTGGCCCTTTGTGATCCCGATGGCGGCCATTGCGCCCCGGCGCAACATTGCCATCTGGTCATCCTGCCCGGCGGATTACGCCGGTCAATGGGCGACCTATCTGGAAGCCTGGGATCATCTGCACCAGGCTGTGGCAAAGGCGATCCGGCAACCCGGCCAGCCGTCACTATTTTGAAACAATAAACAGGAGCGAAAAAATGGCAATTGGTACGAATGTAAATGGAAATGGAAGCAGCGCGGCGGCGGTCGTCATCCCGACGCCGAAGGCTACACCACGAGCTTTGCAGTACACCATGAGAGATCTGTCGCGGCGATTTGGCGAAGGTACGGTCATGCGGCTGGGTTATGAAATCTCACGATTTCAGGCGCAGGAAATTTCAACGGGATTTGCCGAGTTGGACAAAGCTCTGGGCATCGGCGGCGTTCCCCGTGGGCGGATAACGGATATTTACGGGCCGGAGAGTTCAGGCAAAAGCACGCTTTGTTTGCATATTATCGCCCAGGCACAACAGCGAGGCGGCCGGTGTCTCTACATTGATACCGAACACGCGCTGGACCCGAGTTACGCTGCTCATTGCGGTGTAACCCCGGATGATCTGTATGTATCGCAACCAAGTACGGCAGAAGAGGCCCTGGAAATTGCCGAAGCGATGGTTCGGGCCGGTATCGACGTTGTAATCATCGACAGCGCAGCGGCGCTGGTTCCCAGGGCGGAATTGGAAAGCGATATGGGTGATAATCACGGCAGTTTGCATGGCACTTTGATGAGTCAAGCGCTGCGCAAATTAGTCGGCGCCATTCGTAAGAATAATTCGGCTTTTATTATTACCAACCAGCTTCGCCATTGTAACGGCGTAATGTTTGGAGCGGGTGAAAAACCGACCGGCGGGATGGCGTTGCGATTTTACGCTGCTGTACGCATTGATCTGCGCCGGCTGAAGGTGGTGAAGGCGGCCCACGGCGAGATCATTGGCAGCCGCATTCGGGCAACGGTAAAAAAGAACAAAGTTGCTGCGCCGCGGCGTGCAGTCGAATTCACGCTTTATCACTAAAACGGAAAGGTAGGGCATATGGGGACTCAGACAACGACCTTGCAGGTTAGCTACTCGGCCGTTCCGGCGGTGATCATTGTTCGCCGGGATGGCGACCAGGTCCGCATTACACCGGTGCCGCTGAGTTGGGCGCTGATGTGGGGGTTGCTGAGCCACTGGCTCTCCGATCTCCAGGCTCAGTGGGTTGTTCGAACGAGATCGATGTGGCACCGGCTGACATTTCAAGGGAAGATGGTGAAGCGGCCGGTTGATTTCCAGGCCCGGCTGATCGCGCCCTTTTACAAGATCGTTTTCGGGCTGTTTGCCGGCGCGTCGTGGCAGCGTTCGCTGGCCTGGGGTGTACTGGGTGTCTAAACTACGTGGCAGGCACGTAAGGAGATTGACCAATGAACATCTGGCCGTTTGGTAATCCTGATCGCAAAACAAAAAAACGTAACGGTGGGGCAGCGCCGGCATCGGCGCCGGTTGATCCAACCCCGATGAGTCCCATCAAGTGGCAGGCGCTGCAACATCTGGAAGCGACCTTGACGGTACTGCGCAGCGAAAATATTCCTCTGGCGACACCCGTCCACGGTACGCCGGCTCGCGGCGCTCGCTTCCTTGAAATCCCTATCCACCTGGATCGGCGGCGAGTGGGGCCGCTGGCCATGCGCAAGGTACTCAATAAAGCGACATTTGAGGCCATCCAGGCGGCAGCGTCGGTGGATCAGGTCAACGGCTGGCAGGTGCGCAACAGTATCATTTACCAGTATCAGCTTGAGCGGGAGTTGTGGAAATATTACAAACGTTCCGATCTGGCTTCGCCGCAGGGCATCGGCATCGGTACCGGGCGGCAGCTGGTGGAGTTCACGCTGACCGACAAGAATGTGCTGGTGGGCGGTGAGACCCGCTCCGGCAAATCGGTCACGGTCGAGGGGCTGATCTTCTCTCTGGCCGCCCAGTATCAGCCGCTTCGCGAGGCGGGGTTGGTGATTATCGACCCCAACCGGACGTTGGGCATCCGAAAAAAGGGTCTGAAGGCCACAACGATCGGATCGTTTACCAATGCGGCCCACCTGCTGCGTCCGATAGCCTACAGCCCGCAGGAGATTGATGATGCCATCAACTATGTTTATCGCGAGTGGCGCTACCATCGGATGCCCAACGGTATCCAGGATGCGCCGGCCATTGTGCTGGTCATTGACGAGTTGATGAATGAGGCGGTGATCGGGGATAAAGAGTCGGACAGCTTCAACCAGGATCATTTGACCAAGATCAGCCAGGTGGCATCACAGGGTGTCAAGAACAACATTTTTGTCATTGCCGGGGCGCAGGATCCCAAGATCGGCAACACGTCGGGGATGCTGATGCGCAGCCTGACGCTGCGGTATGTAGGGAAAGTGACCGATTTCAACGCCAGTCGCACGCTGACCGGGCGGGATGGGGTCAACGCGCATCTGCTGACCGAACGGGGCGATTTTGTAGAGATCGGCCAGGACTCGCTGCGCCGGTTCCAGGTAGCCGAGCCAACGCGGGAGGATTTTGACCGGTTGGACCGCCGCTTTGTCAGAGCTGAGCCGGTGGAGTCGGTGGAGGCGCTTGATCCTTCGCGGCTGCCGGCAGACAGCGTGGATGATGAGGCTGAGGCAGAATTGGCGCCGGCCCCCAACGGCAGCAGCCAGGTTGCACCCGAACAGGCTGTGACCATGCCCAATGGCGGCCAGGCGATTTTGGACCCGTCCCTGCTGGTTCCCCCGGAACCGGATCTGGGTGGGAACCGGCAAGTAGAAATCGATATGCGGACGATGGCGCTCTACTTTTATGAACGAAGCCTGAGCATTGCCCAGGCGGCGGAAAAATACGGGATCAGACGGCGGGTGCATGAAGCGCACCGGGACGAGGCGCTGGCCCTGGCGGATGAGATCAAGTGGCTGCGGGCCGGCAACCCGCCACGCTCGCCGTATTATTTAGAGATGGTAGTCAAACAAGGAGGATGACATGGAATATCGAGAGAAAAAGGGCGTTCGCGGCCGGCATGTGTTGGCCGTTATGCTGGCCATCATGGCGGGGTTGACCAATATCTGGATCATCCAGATGGCGCGCAGCGGCGATCCGGTGGGCTATATGCTGCTGGCCGGCGAGGGGGTCCTGGCCTCGGTTCTGGTGGTGGGCTTGATCATTGCCTTTACTATCGGACAGATGGCCAAAATGAGCCATACTGCCGGCAATGCGTCCGGCCGCTCTCGCAGCGAGCTGAAGGATTTATATGACACAACACGGCTACTCAACCAGCAGAACAAAACGCTGCGGCAGCTTCTGGAGGAGCAGGGAATGGGCGATCCGCAACTGCCGGCCTCGCACACGCTTCAGCCCGGGCAGATGATGACGGCCGAGGGCGAGGTCATCGAGAGTAGAGCGTTTGACGTGTTGGATGAAGATGAATGATCACAGCTCTATTGCCCGACATGAATAATCGCAGTATCAATTATGCTAAACAATTTATGCACAGGAGATAATACAATGGATATACCGCGACGAGCAGCGATAGATTCAGGCTTTGGCGGTTTCAAGATCGCTGAAGTAGTTGGTGGTCAGGTAAGACATCATACGATCCCGGCAGTTGTGGCCATGGGACAACTCACCGATATGGGTCTCCTATCGGTCGGGATGCGTCGCAGCCATAAAAGCCAGGCCAAACCATACCAGGTAAGCATCGAAGGACAAAACTTTTTGGTCGGAGCCAATGTCCATGAACACCGCGAACCCTCCAGCCGCCTGGACTATCAGCGGTTGGCCAACGGCCCGGAATTGCAGGCGTTGATTTACACCACGCTGGCCCGCCAGCTTAACGGCGGCCCGTATGCCTGTTCGCTGTTGATTGGTTTGCCGGTGGAGGTAATGCAGGACCGCAGCAAAGCTCAGAAAACGCTTTACACCCTGCGCTCGTGGCTGACAGGATCGCATCAATTTTCAGTTGACGGCGCTCCCTATTCCATCCAGGTAGACAAGATCAAAGCGATGGCCCAGCCGCTCGGCGCGTACTTCGCCTATGGCATGTCCGAGGCGGGTAAATGGACGGGCCGAATTGACTGGGATGCGCCGACGGCAGTCGGTGATATCGGTTTCAATACGGTAGACCTGTTTGGCATCAAGTCCGGTCAGTTGATCAACCGGTTCACCTCTGGCGGTCGATTGGGCATGCACCGGGCGGCGCGGCGCATTATCCAGGAGGCGTCGGGTTACGGGGTGAAGCTATCGCTGTACGAAGCCGATCAGATGATCCGTGATTTTGTGGCCGGCAAGCCGGTCATGCTCTACCATCCCGGTGGCAGCGAGGATTTCAGTAATGTTGTCAAGTCGGCTCTCAGCAATACATTTACGGAAGTATATGAATTCTTTGACAGTCATTTAGGTTCATCCGGTTTTCGATATTTCATTCTGACCGGTGGCGGTGTGGTCAGTTTGAACAACTGGTTGGTGGAAGAATACCCGACGGCGCTTATTCCCACCGATCCGGTCGTCACGAACGCGATCGGGCTTTCCAAGTACGCTGTCCGGCGAGAGGTTTTTGGATAGTCGTCTTGCGTATCAACATTGCTATAAAAGCCCCCCCCGTATTACTGCTTAAAGAGGTAATTTTGGGCAAAAAGGCCCCCTTTCGGGCCAAACAAGGTTAATTGCAAGGTTAATTGCAAGGTTGATTACAAGGTTAATTACAACCCTATAGGCCCAAAAGTGGGCCTATAGGCCCAAAAGTGGGCCTATTATGAGCAAAAGCAAGCCATATCTCAAAATCTGGTTGAATCCGGACGATGATAAAGATATTGCCGAATGGTGGGACAGTCTGCCTTTGGGGGAACGATCTAAGCTCGCCAGAGAAGTTTTGCGGGCAGGCCTTCAGGTGTATGGCACAGATACGACGTCCCAACAGCAGCAAATCGACCTGGGAGCGATCCGGCAGATATTCGAGTCGGTGCTGGATTCAAAATTGAGTAACTTATCCTTTGTTCAACATTCACCAGATGAAGATGAAGACGAGGACGATCCGCTTCAATCATTAGACGATAGTTTTTTACTAGAGTAATTTCAGAGAGGCAGCCATACCATGAAAACCACATCTACACTCATTCATTTTCTTAGCGCATTCATCACCGTTATATTGGACTGGCTGTGGCTGACGTTTGAGCTGCCGGCCACGCTCTCCGGGGTTGGGCTGGTATTGACCGGCACGTCGCTGGGGCTGCTGTGCTTTATCATTGTCATGCTGATCCAGCATTTTGTGGACGGCGACAACTGGGGCACCGCCGCGGCCAAAGGATTGGTCATGGGCGTGGTGGCCGGCGTGCCGTATCCGGTCATCGGCACCGCGGTCGGCGCGCCGCTGGCCGGCTGGAGCGGCATCCAGGCGTTGGGGGACCTTAAGACCATATCAAAATCGAGTTAACTGAATAACCAGGAGGGACCTATGCCAGAAAAAACGTTTGATTTTACCGTGTGGTGTCCAACCGACACGGGCGAGGAATTAGAAACTGAAGTTATCAATGCCCCGTATGCTGAGACTGCGGCGCACAAGTATATCGAGTTGCACATTACCGGGTACGATGGCGAGGGAGACGGAGAGAGGATCTGTGTCCGCGATCCGTTTGGCGGGCTGGACGAGTTCACGATCAGGGTAGATTTGGAGCCGGTATATCGTCTGGAAAGCGATTGACAGACAGGGTCAAAAATCTTTTAACTTCACGAGTGAGGGACACAACCATGCAATATAAATCAGAATTGATCTCAAAAAGGACGTGTCGTCCTGATGACAACAAATGATCATAAATTCAGCGGTTCAGACCAGGAGCTGTGGCAAGCAGTATTAGGCCAGCTCCAAAACCAAATGACCCGCGCTACGTTTGAGACGTGGGTCAAAGAGACACAGATCGTGTCACGAGAGAATGGACAGATTGTTGTTGGTACCAAGAATCCGTACGCCAAAGATTGGCTGGAAAACCGCCTACTGTCCACCATTCAAAGAACAGTGACCGACATTATTGAACATGCGGTTGAGGTACAGTTTGTTGTCAAGCCGGATATGGAATACCCGGATCATGCAGCTGAGTCGCAGCCCCAACCCCTTCCGCCAACTGACCCCTTCGTACCTCATGTCCGAGAAATAGGCGAGAAGATGGGGAGTGTACCGACAACAAGCCAGGCGACAGAAGAAACAGATCAAGAAAAAAGTAGCGCTTTTGTACCCCATGTTAAAGATATAGGGGGCAAAATGGGCTACATCCCAGTGCCTGAATATTACGTTAAATTTGTCCGGCTGTACCTGTTTGGCCGCTACCGTACGCCTGGCCGTAATGCGTTCGATCTTTGGCTGGTGCGGCGATTTGCACACCGGGTCAAGGTGACCAGCAAACATTTCACCGAGTGGACTCCGATCGCTGAAGGGCCTTATGCAGATTTGGCTGAGGCAATCGGCGTAGGATCGACAGGCATTACCGGACGCAAGGACCAGTGTGTTGAATATAATCTAAAAAAGGAATTGGGGCTACCTCTTGAATGTTGCGGACGTCATCAGCAGCACAATATCGAACGCAGCAAGAAATCGGGCGAAATGCATTGTTATTTTTGGCGTCCGGGTGCGCTGGAAATATTAGATCGAGAAGGGCTTTTGAGAATTGCGTCGAGTGGAAAAAATAAACATCATCAACTGAAATTCCAAATTTGGCATAGTCTGCCAATTCTGACTCCATTTCAGGTTTCTTTCCTGAAGGAAAAAAAAGCGAACGAGCATGAGCAGTGGCTTAAGACGGCCGCGCTGCCTGATAGACTCGGATTGGATTTAGAGGAATGGTATGACACCCCCATGACGACAGAGACATTTATAGATCGTGATCCCCGTGTTGACGAATTAAGCACGTTGCAAGGACATTATCGCCCCGATCCATTCAAAGAAAATAAGAAATAAAAAAATCCTATCTTGCCATGTGCAAGATAAAAAGGGGGGCTTGGCCAATGGGACCAAGCCCCCCTTTTTTTATGCCATTTTTACCACATGGCATTATAGTCTTACAGCATGGCGAGCCTATAATGCCATGCTGTAAAGCCTTTAAGCTAGCTACACAATATATAGTATTTCTTTCATTGCCTAACCACTATATATAGTAGTTTTTATAGAAGTCTCTGTCTTTAAAGTATTTAAAGATAAATATATTAATAGTCTTTAAAGTAAAAGTAAATTAGTAACCGTTCAGGGGGCAGGCGCTGTTGGCAGCAAAGACGGGGCTGGTCGGTTTCCATTGGCCGCATCACAGGCTTCCGTGAGATAATCTAGCGCATTACGTTTCTGTTGTTTCAAGGTACTGACGACCGTTATGATCCGTTCAGCAAAACGACTTCCGGCTTCGCTCTGGGTTCCAAAGCATATCTTGCGCCAGATAACACCATGGCGGATCTGCCGCTCGCCCAGATTGTTGGTGGGTTCTACGCCTTCGACACGCACGAAGGTCCACAGGGCCGGCTCGCGTTTGAGGATGTCACGGCAGGTACCCGCGGTCTTGAGGTGGGCACAGGCAGCGCCTTGACGGAGCAGTGTGCCTACCTTCCGCTGGACTGGTTTCATTTTTGCCTGGAAGTCAGCCCGCGTCATCGTGCCATCTCGGATCCGATGCCACCACTCGAACATCTGGTCGCTTTGGGCGAGGATGGCTTCGCCGATACGCTGGGATTCTCCCCCCCGCTCGACGAATGCCTGGAAATCACGTAAGAGATGAGACCAACACAATTGACGCAAGGCGACGGACAGCCAATTGTAGGCTGACCAGCGGTCAGAGTTCAGAATGCCGCTGAAGGTTTCGCCTAGCATCTTTCTGGCAACCTGTCCACCCCGACTGCATTGAATGAGGAACACCGTCACCAGGGACGTGGCTGCCACCCATAACCAAGCTTTCTGATTGGACTCACGCCAGCCCGTCTCATCCATATGCACCACAGCTTGCTCTTTAACATACGCGCGAGCTTCCGCCACAGGTTCACTGAGGGCCTCACTGGTGCGCTGTTCCAGCGCGCAGATTGAGCCTGTGCTGATGTCAACCTGGAAGAAGTCAGACATAACCTCTTGCGTATCTCGCTTGCTCAGACGATAGCGACCACTCAGTAAAGACACCATCGCTTGCAGGCGCGGGCCAAAGGCCCCTTGAGGAACACCAAGGGGCAACTCAGCACAGGTCTCGGTCCCACAGTCCGGACAAGGTAAGACGTGTAACCGGTATTCGACCACCTCGGCAACCACAGGCGGAATCTCGGTGACTTGATGCCGGTATGGTTCTGCCTCTTGTCCTTCCAAGCTATGTCCGCACTTGCGGCACGTCTCCGGCTTAATATCGTAACTGTCTTTGACTTGCTCTATCGGCACCAGTTCCCGTTTCGTACCCTGATGACCGGGTTGTCCCCCTCGCTTGCGTTGGCCCTTGGCACCCTTGCCCGGCTTTGCAGGAACATCTGGCCCGTCGCTGGAAGGAGGCTTGGAGGAGTTGCGCGAGTTACGATTGAGCTGCTCACCCAGAACTGCCACCTCTGCCTCCAGTTCCTGCACCCGGACGATCAATGCCAGGACAAACTCCTGAACCGCTAGTGGAGTTTCCGCCCACTCTCTCTGAAAAAAGAATGTTGGGTCTGGTTTAGTTTCCTGAATCATTGCTCTACCGTATCATACTTGTATCGGAATATCGCTAGAAGAACGTTAGAAATTGACTAGAATTCAGCGAGGGAATCCCCCCTGGTAGCACTGCACGATAGCGTGATTTAGGGATAAATTTGGAAAAAAGGAGGTTCATGGACAAACTCTTTAATCATGACAAAAAAGGAGTGAGCCATGAACCTCGCAGAGATATTTTGCCCTAATCTTGACTGTCCGGCAAGAGGGCACCGGAATGCCGGCAACATCAGTGTTCACAGTCAAAAAGAGCAGCGTTGTTATTGTGATGTGTGCGGGCAGACCTTCAGTGTCAAGAAAGGCACGATCTTCTATCGGCTGAAAACAGATTCGGTGCAAGTAATGTTGGTGATCACGTTGTTGGCCTATGGCTGTCCGGTGCAAGCAATTGTGGCCGCCTTTGGCTTTGATGAGCGGACGGTGAAGAAATGGTGGCAGCGGGCGGGCGAGCATTGTCAAGCGGTGCATGAGCATGGGGTGGAAAGCGAGCAATTCGATTTACAGCAAGTGCAAGCGGATGAGATCAAAGCC
>CAZHOH010000018.1:0-23886 GCA_964534185.1 Candidatus Woesearchaeota archaeon
TTTCGATGAGAACTTTTAAAAAGCAAGTAGTATTTTGAAATTTACCCTCTGTAGCTCAGTGGTTAGAGCGTCTGGCTGTAGAATAGTGTGGATGTTCCCTTTTGGGATTAAGATGAAGCATGATTGGCCAAATGTTGCAGAACCCGGAAGATCCCCAGTTCGAATCTGGGCAGAGGGATTTATTTTTTTGGCTCTTGGTATTCTAGGATTTTTCCTGCTTTTATTTCAATGTCGTCTGCTTTTCTTAAGTTGTGTATTTGTTTTTTGTTTAGTATTGGGTAATGTTTTATTTTTGTTAAGTGTTCAAGGATAAACCATAATTCTTCATCTGTTGTTATCCAGTTATGTTTGTTGAATTTTTTTAGGTTTAGAGGGTGTGAATATTTTCTTAGCGTTTTTTTCCCGTTTTTGTTTAGAAAGTATTCGTGGAAGAAAGACATGGTAAGTTCCCGTGGAGATTTGTAGATTGGCTCTCTGTATCTTAGGACTGCGTGATTTGTTTTTCCTATTGCTCCCCAGTGTTTGTCTTTTTTGAATAAGGCTATTATATGGTCAAAATCATGGTTGTTTGTTTCTAGGTCCATGATTAAAGGTTCGTGTCCGTGGAATTGCAGGATACTTGCTGCAAGGAATGCTCCTTCTGTGCAATGGGCTTTTCTTGTTTTTAGGACGGTTCTTGGCGACTGACAGGTTTCTTGCTTTTCTTCGAAGTTTATTTTTAAAGAATTAATGAAATCCTGTATTTTTGCAGGAGTGTTTAGTTTTTTTATTATTTTCATTTCTTCTTTGCTGAATTGGTTGTTCATTCTATTATATGTTTTTTTATTTAATAAAGTTTATTTATTGTTCTGTTTATGTTTTTTTATGGGAGATTTTTTTAGTAGGTTTGAGGTGTCGAAGTTTAGGGGTTTGTTTTCTCTTTCTGAAAAGGATTTGAAGTTTGTTTATGGTAAGGGTGTTGACAAGATTCGTAATGATTCTTTTGAACTGCTTGATTTTCGTATTCGACGATGTGGGAAAAATGATGGTAGGCAGACTCCTTGGAAAGGACATCCTGTTTTTATTGCTCAGCATGCGACTGCTATTTGCTGTAGAGGATGTATTGAAAAATGGTATGGGATTTCTCGTCGCAAGGTTTTGGATGATTTTGAGATTAAGTTCTTTGTTGAGGTTGTTGTTAAGTGGATTTTCCGAGAAGTTAACCGAAAGAGTTTTAAGTTTTGATTGGTTTTTTTGTTTATGGTTGAATTTAATAAAGAGGAGAGAGCTAAGGCGCGCAGTGAGATTTTGCTTTCAAAGATGAAGGCAGAAGTTGATATTGTCAAGGATTATGTTAAGAATGATGTGACTGGGCCTGTTGTTGCTAGTTTTGGTTTTATTATTGCTTTGATTTGGAGAGATGCGATTCAGGCAGCTATTAATGAATTTTTGAAAAGAGCAGGGCTTACTCAGCAGGCTTATATTTACCAGTTTATTTCTGCGGTAATTGTTACAATAATTGTTATTGTTATTATGGTTGTGATTATAAAAATTAGCAAGAAGAGAAAGGAACAGAGGATTGAAGAAGTTGAAAAGAAATTAGAAGGATAGTTTGCAATATAGATTCTATAAATTTTGTTCTTTAAAAAGTTTTTTCTGTTTTTTATTTGGGTGTTTTTTAATAATAAACTTTAAAAAGAGTATACTTCTTTGACTTTTATTAAATAAAAGAGGTTTTATGGATATTGAAAACAACCAAGAAGAGTTTGATGATACAAAGCTTCTTGAGGGCGAAGAAGATTTGGATTTTGATGTAGAGATTGATGAGATTCCTGATTAATCTTTTGTAACTTTTTCTTTTCTTATTTTTCTAAAATTATTTAAACTGGGGCTGAGTGTTGGCAGTATGTTGATAGGACTTGTTGGAAAGCCGAATGTTGGGAAAAGTACTTTTTTTAAAGCTGCGACTTTGGCCGAGGTTTTGATTGCGAACTATCCTTTTGCGACGATAAAAGCTAATCGTGGTGTTGGTTATGTTAAGATAAAAGATTTGGCTGTTGAATTTGGGAAGCACTCAAATCCTCGGGAAGGGTTTGTAAAGGGTGACTGGAGGTTTGTTCCTGTGGAAGTTGTTGATGTGGCGGGGTTGGTGCCTGGGGCGAGTGAGGGGAAAGGTTTGGGGAATCAGTTTTTGAATGATTTGACTTCTGCTGATGCTTTTATTCATGTTGTTGATGTTTCTGGAGAGACCGATGTTGAAGGAAAGCAGACTAAAGATTATTATCCTGGAGAAGATATTTTGTTTTTGGAGAGGGAGCTGGATTTATGGTATGCTGATATTTTGAAAAAGATTTGGAAGAGTTTTTCTAAGAGGGTTGTGGCTGGGAATGAGGATTTTGCAGAGGCTGTTGCTAGGCAGTTTTCTGGTTTGAAAGTTGATAGGGATGATGTTAAAAGTATTGTTTTGAAACAAGGTTATAATGTTTCTAAAGCAAGTGAATGGAGTGACGAGGAGGTTTTTGGTTTTGCGCGTGAGTTGCGCCGGGTTTCAAAACCGATGATTATTGCTGCGAATAAAATTGACAGGCCAAAATCTAAAGATAATTTGGAGAGGATTAAGAAAGAGTTTGATTATCCTATTATTCCTTGTTCTGCTGAGTCTGAGCTGGCTTTGAGAGAAGCTTCTAAAGATGGTTTGATTGACTATACTCCTGGTGAAAATGATTTTGAGATTATAGGAGAGTTGAATGAGAAACAGAAGAAAGCTTTGGATTTTATTAAAGAGAATGTTTTGGTTGAAGGGACTGGTGTGCAAAATGTTTTGAATAAAGTTGTGTTTGAGTTGCTGGGTTATGTTGCGGTTTATCCTGCAGGTGCTAAGCTTGTTGATTCTGATGGGAATGTTTTGCCTGATTGTTTTTTAATGCCTTCTGGAAGTACTGCCATTGATTTTGCTTATCGTTTGCATACAGATATTGGAAATGGTTTTGTAAAGGCGATTGATGTGAAGACTAAAAGGGCTGTTGGGAAAGAGTATGTTTTGAAGAGCGGGGATGGTTTGGAGATTTTGACGAGATGATTTTGAATGTTAAAGTTTTTCCAAAGAGTGGCAGGCAAGAAGTTGTTTTAGATGGTGAGATGTATAAAATTTATTTGAAGAATGATGCTTTGGAGGGCAAGGCAAATTTGGAATTGGTGAAGGTTTTAGCAAAGTATTTTAATGTTCGGGATTTTGATGTTGTGATAAAAAGCGGGAAGAGTTCTCGGAAGAAAGTTGTTGAGGTGAAAAATGGGGATAAGTTATAAGTTTGATGTTGAACTGCAGAAAAAGGCAGAGGAGATTTCTTTGAAATTGTTTCCGCATGTTGATGTTTCGCGGATTAAGTGTTTTCGAAGTTATGGTAGTGCTTCGCGAAGGACTATTGCACGATGTCATACGATTGGGAAATTGATGCAGATGACAATTGGAGTTAAAGCACATTATGGTATTGAATTTATTTCTGAGAAATTTGATAAGCTTAGCGAGGATGATAAGACAAAAGTTATAATTCATGAGTTGATGCATATTCCAAAAAGTTTTGGTGGCGGATTTAAACATCATGATTATGTTTGTGATAAAAATATTGATAAGTTTCATAAACAGTATAAACTTCTTAGTGGGGAGGGGTGGTGGTGAGAATAAAATTTAGGGGAAAAGAATTTGAAATTGATGTTCGTAAAAGTTCTGGTGTTCGAGGGCTGATGTTTTATCGACGGGAAAGTGCTTCTGCTTTGATTTTTAATTTTCAAAGTAGTCTGCATTCTTTTTTTGTGTTTTTTGATTTTCTTGTTTTGTGGCTTGATGGCGAAGGGAATGTTTTGGATTATCTGATTGTAAAGCCTTGGACATTCTTTGTTGATTCGTCGGTAAAATATTCGCAGATTGTTGAAATTCCTGTTAATCGTCGGTATTTTGAGGTTGTTAAATTTATCGTCGGAGAAAGATTTAAAAAGAAATAACTACTTAGATATTCATAATATTAAAAGGAGGTGAGATATGGGAAAAGTAATTGTTCGCAAGGCTGTTTCAAGAAAGCCAGGACACTTGTACTATGTAGATGGACAAGGTAATGTTTGCGAGGCTAAAATGGCTCGTGGCGGTAGAAAAAAGAAAGCTGTTAAGAAGAAGTCTACTAAGAAGAAAACAACTAAAAAGAAAAAACGAAGATAGTTTTGGTTTAGTTTTTTTATTTCTCTTTATATTTTTTATTTAATGAAAGGAGGTGATTTTTTGTGGCGCAAAATACAAGGAAGCAAGTGAAGAAGCAAGTGAAAAATAATCAGAGTGGTTATACTTCTCGAGGGTTTGTTCGTGGTTCTCAACAGAGTTCTAGGCAGAATGTCCAGAATACCCCGAGAGTTCAGCAATCTTCTTCAAATGCTCAACAAAATTCCCAGAAGATTCAGGGTGTTCAGAGAATGCCTGTTCAGCAGAGAAAGTCGGTTAAGAATTTTCAGACTGGAATGAAATCTGAGGGAGATATGGAGATGAGTGATGGCAGTAGGATGCTTGTCCAGTCTCAGCAGAGAATGCAGAGAAATAATGTGCAAGGAGATATGCAAGGCAAGAAAGAGAAGAACTGGGTTGTTGCTCTTTTGCTTGCGATATTTTTAGGAGGTTTTGGAGTTGATAGGTTTTATACAGGTTATATCGGACTTGGTTTTTTGAAACTTATTACTTTTGGAGGTTTAGGAATCTGGTCGATAGTTGATATAATATTAATTGCGACTAAGAAGGGTTATTCTAAAGTTGTTTGGGTTTAATTTAGTGACGGCATAAATGTTTGATTTATTTTTTTGCTTATGCCTTGTTCTTTTAGTGTTTGGAAGAAATTTTTTGATTCATTTTTCATTAGTTCAAGTGCTTTGTTGAATGAGCCTTTGATATTTGTTTTTGTTGTTGAGTCTTCTGTGTTTTCAATCATTTTTCCCTGTATTGGGACTATTTTTCCGTTCTGCTGTTTTAGGTGGAGTATTGAGAATGCTTTTTGATTTGCTTTTATATGCGCGTTTGATTTTATTGAGAAAAGTATACCTGAGTTTTGCGCTTTTAGTTCTGCTGTTTTTCCTTGTGTTGGGTTTAGGATTTGTGCGACTATTTCTTCTTTTTCAACAGGGTCTCCAAGTTTTTTATTGATTGTTAGTATGCCTCGATAATTTGAACGATATCCGATTCTCTCGTCTAGGATGAATTGTTTTTTCGGAAGATTTATTGTCCCTTTTATGAAACCTTCGTGGATTAGGATGTTGTTTATTCCCTGTATTGCCTGTTTTGTGAAAGTTGGAGATATTCTCATTCCTCCAGATGTTTCAATTGTCAGGACAGGAATTTGCTTTAAGTTCATTGCTTCTAATGCTAACATCCCTTTTGATGCTTTCCTTTTCATGACTATTTCTGTTCCGAATATATGGCTTAGTTCTTCTATTCTTTTATTTTCTTTTTCAAAGATTCGAGTGTGAGGAAGGAGGACGTTTCTTTTATTTGAGTCGTGAAAGTCTAATCCGAAATCGCATTTTGAAAATACTTCGTTGAAAAGCGTTTGGGCGATTTTGTATGAGATTGTATTTCCTGTTTTTCCAAAGCAACGGTTGAGGTCTTTGTCATCGTGTTTTATTTTTCTTTCGCCGTGGTGGAAGCCAAGAGGATTTATGACTGGGATGAAGATTATTGTTCCTTTTATTTTTTGAGGGTTGATTGATTTTATGAAATTTGAGACTATGTTTATTCCGTTGAGTTCGTCTCCGTGCATGCCTGCACTTATGAAAGCTGTTTTTCCTTTTTCAGTTCCTTCAAGAATTGATATGGGGATTTGAACTCTTTTGTTTTTGTGAGAGATTTTTAAGAAGCCGTTTTGAATTGTTCCTGGTTGGCTTTGGCATGTTCCTATTTTCATAGAAATTTAAAGAGGTTGGTTATTAAATATTTATTGGATAATTTTATAAGTTTGTTATTTTTATTTGATTTATGGTATTAATTGTTGGAATTGAAAGCACGGCGCATACTTTTGGAGTTGGGGTTGTTCGTGATGGCGAGGTTCTTGCGAATGTTAAAGATAGTTATACAACTGAAAGTGGAGGGTTGATTCCTATTGAGGTTGCGGCGCATCATAATTCTGTTGCTGAGGATGTTTTTCAAAATGCTATTGATTCTGCTGGGATTTCTGTTGGAGATATTGATGCGATTGCTTTTTCGCAAGGGCCGGGTTTGGCACCTTGTCTTTTGGAAGGGATGAGGTTTGCTAAAAAGGTTGCTTTGGAATTGGGAGTTGGGTTGGTTTGTGTTAATCATTGTGTTGCGCATTTGGAAATTGGGAAATTGGTTGGGTGTAAAGATCCTGTTATGTTGTATGCTTCTGGTGCGAATACTCAGATAATTGCTTATGCTTCTGGAAAGTATAGGGTTTTTGGCGAGACTTTGGATATTGGTGTTGGGAATTTTATTGACACTTTTGCACGTTATGCTGGGTTGGGTTTTCCTGGCGGGCCGAAGATTGCTGAGCTTGCTGAAAAAAGTGATAAGTATATTGAATTACCTTATTCTATTAAAGGAATGGATGTTAGTTTTTCTGGTGTTTTGACTAAGTTGAGGAATTTGTTGGATAAGGGGGAGAAGATTGAGGAGCTTAGTTTTAGTTTGCAGGAGACTATTTTTCCGATGCTGGTTGAGGCTTCTGAAAGGGCGTTGGCGCATACTGGGAAGAGGGAGTTGTTGATAGCAGGAGGGGTTGGGTGTAATACTCGTTTGCAAGAAATGTGTAAGTTGATGTGTTCTGAACGCGGGGCGAAATTTTTTGCTCCTGTAAATTCTTTGCTTGTTGATAATGGAGCAATGATTGCTTATCTTGGGGAAATTATGTTTAATGCAGGAATTGTTGAAAAAGATTTTGATAAGGTAGATATTATGCCGAGGCAGAGGACTGATGATGTCGAGGTTGGGTGGAAATAGAAAAATTTATATAATCTGGAGTTATACTTTTTGTATGAAAAGTTTAACTAAAATCCGTTCTGTTGGAGGCTCACTTATAGTGACTATTCCGTCGGAGATTGTTAAAAAAGAAAAATTGACGAATAATGAATTTGTTGAAATAGAAATTAGGAGAAAGAGCAAGAATTTTTTTGGTTTGCTTCCGGATTTAAGTGAGTTTTCTGAAAAAGATAGGACAAGAGATAGAGATTAGAATGAGGTATTTGATAGATTCTTCTGCTTGGATTGATTATTTGCGTGGTGGAAAATTAGGGGAGAAAGTGAGCAAGGTTTTATCTGAAGATAATGAAGTTTTTACTATTAGCTTAATAATTGCAGAGGTTGTTAGCAAGGTTAGCAGGGAGAAAAAAAATTCTAATTTGGCTTATGAAGCTATTATTTCTAATTCTAAGCTTTTTGAATTAACTCCGAAGGTATCAAAAGAAGCTGGTTTGATTCATGCAGAAATGAAAAGAAAATTTAGAAATTTTGGTTTGACTGATGCTTTAATTTTAGTTAGTGCTAGAAATTTGAAGTCAAAAATTTTGACTTCTGATTATCATTTAAAGGATTTTAGTGAAACTATTTATTTTGAGAATTGATTTGCAAAAGTTTATAAAGCCGAATTTTCATTCAATTAAACCGATGAGGTATTAAATTATACGGAGGCCAAATGGACTTCTATACAATTGTTGAAAAAGCAAAAAAATCAGGAAAAATTGAAAAGGGAACTAATGAAGTTACAAAAGCAATTGAGAGAGGAACTGCCAAGCTTATAGTTGTTGCCGGCGATGTTGAACCAAAAGAAATTGTTCTTCATTTGAGTATACTTTGCAAAGAAAAAGGTGTAAAGTATGGCGAAGTTGACAGCAAGAAAAAGCTCGGTATTTCAGCAGGACTTCCAGTTGGATGTAGTTCAATTGCGATTGTCGAAGCAGGTGAAGCTGAGAAAGATATTGTAAATTTAAAGTAATTTAAAATGGGACCAGAAAATAATCGAGAAGGAATTAGTACAGAGGTAGGAAATGGTAGTTGTAAATATTGCGAACGGGTTACTGATGGAGATGACGGATGTTTGGTAACCACAGGTTATTGCCGTACAGAAGAATCTAATTGTGAATTTCTTGAGGAGGTTCCTGAAGAATATTTGGCTGGAGTTTTAAATGGCAGATAAAAAAGAACAGAAAGGGCAGAAATCTCAGAAGAAAGAGAGAATGACTATTGGAGAAGGTATTGCTATTCCTGCTGTTGTCGAGGATATAATTGGGCGGACTGGTTTTAGGGGAGAGGTTACACAGGTTAAGGCAAAGGTTCTTGGCGGGCGAAATGAAGGAAGAAGTATGAGGCGAAATGTTAAAGGGCCTGTAAGAATTAATGATGTTTTAATGTTGAGAGAAACTGAAATTGAAGCTAGAAAGATTAAATCAAAAGTTACAAAGGGGGCTTATACTTAAAATGCCGGTTACATCTTTGACACAAACATTATTGTTGGATGGAGTTAAATCGAAAGTAGTGCGGGGGAGTTTTCTTCTTGAATCTGATTCTGAGGGAATTGGCGTGATTGAGGATAGGTTAGAGGAAGATTATAGGGTTGAAGTAACTCGTGTTGCTAAGGGTCTTTACGAGTTTGCATTTTATAGAAAGGAGGATGAAAATGCCTGAATGTTCGTTTTGTAAAAAGCAGTATGGGAATCCTCGCGGTTTGACTTATGTTTTGCCTAGTGGGGACTTGGTTTATTTGTGCTCTTCAAAGTGTGTTAAGAATTATAAAATGGGGCGGAAAAGTGAGAAGGTTGATTGGGTGAGGAAAGGTAAAAAAGAGATGAGTGGAAAGAGTTCTGGGAAAGTTGTTAAGAAGAGTGGGAAGTGATTTACCGACGATAAATTGCTGATTTTGGATGGAAAGGTTTAAAAAGTAAAACGGCTTTTTCTTGTTGCAAATGAGAGAAGGAATATACTAATTCTCTCTTGATTTATGATGGCAGAGAAATATAGTGCAGAATCTATTAAGGTTTTGGAAGGTTTGGAGGCTGTTCGGAAAAGACCGGCAATGTATATTGGTAGCACTAGCAAGGATGGTTTGCATCATTGTGTTTATGAGGTTGTTGATAATGCGATTGATGAGGTTCAGGCAGGTGAGGCTGATAAAGTTGACATTACTTTGAATAAAGATAGTTCTATTAGTATTGAAGATAATGGAAGAGGTATTCCTGTTGAAAAACACTCATCAGGGACTTCTGCTTTAGAAGTTGTTATGACTAAACTTCATGCTGGAGGGAAATTTGAAAATAAGGCTTATGCAATTTCAGGTGGCTTGCATGGTGTTGGTGTGAGTTGTGTTAATGCTTTATCTATTAAGCTGATTGCGAGAGTTAAAAGAGGGGGGAAAGTTTATGAACAGAGTTATAGGAGAGGTGTTCCTCAGAAAGATCTTAAGGTTGTTGGAAGTGTTGATAATAATGATAGTGGGACAAAGGTGACTTTTTGGCCTGATGAGGAAATTTTTTCTACGACTAATTTTGATTTTAGTGTTATTGTTAATCGAGTTAGAGAGTTGGCTTTTTTGAATCCTGGTGTTAAGATTAATGTTAAAGATGAAAGAAGTGATAAGGTTTTGAAAGAGAGTTTTAAGTTTGATGGAGGTATTGGAGAGTTTGTTAAGTGGATAAATCGTTCTAAGAGTGTTTTGCATAAGCCGATTTATTTTAAAAAAGGGATGGACCATACTATTATTGAAGTTGGGATTCAGTATGTTGATACATATAAAGATAATCTTTTTGGTTTTGTTAATACAATTAATACTATTGAGGGAGGGACGCATATTTCTGGCTTTAAGACTGCTTTGACGCGTGTTATTAATGATTATGCTTCTAAGAAAAATCTTTTGAAGAATGAGAAGTTGTCTGGTGATGATGTGCGTGAGGGTTTGACTGCAGTTATTAGTGTGAGGATGGGTAATCCCCAGTTTGAAGGACAGACTAAGACAAAGTTGGGTAATTCTGAAGTTAAGAGTTATGTTGATTCAATGGTGAGTGTTGCTTTGACTGAGTATTTTGAAGAGCATCCAGATGTTGCGAATAAGGTGGTGGGTAAGGTTGTTGCAGCTGCTAAAGCTCGTAGTGCTGCTAAGAAAGCGCGGGATTTGGTAAGGAGGAAAAATGTTATGAATTTTTCAGGAGGCTTGCCTGGGAAGCTTGCTGATTGCTCTTCTAAGAAATTTGAAAAGACTGAACTTTATATTGTTGAGGGGGATTCTGCTGGCGGGACTGCAAAGAATGCGCGTGATAGAGAAACACAGGCGATTCTGCCTTTGAGGGGAAAGATTTTGAATGTTGAAAAGGCGAATCCTGTTCGTGCTTTGTCGAGTGAAGAGATTACAAATTTGATTACTGCTCTTGGAACCGGGGTTAAGGAGAATTTTGATATTAAGAAACTTCGATATAATAAAGTTATAATTATGTCTGATGCAGATGTTGATGGACAACATATTAGTACTTTGCTTTTGACTTTTTTCTTTAGGTATGTTCCAGAGTTAATTGAGAATGGGAATGTTTTTGTGGCTTTATCTCCGCTTTATCGTATTAGGAAATCAGGTAAAGATGTTTATGTTTATAGTGATGAAGAGCTTGAGAAAGAAATGAAAAAGCTTGGAGGTAAAGGGGATGTTCAAAGGTTTAAGGGACTTGGAGAGATGGATTCTGCGCAGTTGTGGGATACGACGATGAATCCTAAGACAAGGATTTTGAAAAGGATAAGGATTGAAGATGCGATTAGGGCTGATGAAATTTTTTCAATGCTGATGGGGGATGTTGTTGGGCCGAGGAGGAGATTTATTGAAAGGAATGCTAATATTGCAGAGGTGGACATTTAAAATGAAAAAGAAAAGTGTGGCGAAAAAGGCGAAAAAGTTTACAGTGCGAATGTGTCCTAAGTGTAAGTCTGATGATGTGGGGGTTATGGTTGGCGGGGCTACGGGAATGTGGGAGTGTCACAAATGCGGTTTTCAGGGGCCGAGTTTTATTGAGAAAGAAATGGATGAAGATGAATTTTTAGAATATGAAGAGAAAAAGGGCGGGTTGGAATTTGATTTGGGTGAGCCACAGACTGTTGAAGAAAAAAAGTCGCATAAAGAAAAACTAAAAGAGAAAATGGAGAAGGGAGAGAAAATATAAAATGGAAAAAGAAGAGAAGATTGATGAAATAGAAGAAGTTGAAGAAACTGAAGAAGTTAATGGAAAGGATATTGAAGAAAATATTGAAACTCTGGAAAATACAGAGGTTAATCTGAAGGATTTGGGAGATGATAGGACTATTAATAGTGATATTTCTACTGAAATGCAGAAGTCTTATATTAATTATGCGATGAGTGTTATTGTTTCGCGTGCTTTGCCGTCTGTTGAGGATGGTTTGAAACCTGTTCATAGAAGGATTTTGTATGCTATGAAGCAGATTGGTTTGGAAAAGGGTATGACTAAAAAGTCTGCGAGGATTGTAGGGGATGTTATTGGTAAATTTCACCCTCACGGAGATATTGCTGTTTATGATGCACTTGTTCGTCTTGCACAGGATTTTTCTTTGAGGTATCCTCTTATTAAAGGACAGGGGAATTTTGGGAGTCTTGATGGAGATTCTGCTGCTGCGATGAGATATACTGAAGCAAAGCTTTCTAAGATTTCAACTGAGCTTTTGCAGGATATTGATAAAGAGACTGTTCCTTTTATTCCTAATTTTGATAATTCTCTGAAAGAGCCTACTATTTTGCCTGGGAAGTTACCTAATCTTTTGATTAATGGTGCGAATGGAATTGCTGTAGGTATGACAACGAATATTCCGCCGCATAATTTGGTGGAGGTTTGTGATGCTATTGCAAAAGTTATTGATAGTCCTAATGTTTCGATTGGTGAGCTGATGAAAATTGTTAAAGGTCCTGATTTCCCGACAGGAGGTACTATTGTTTCTGAAGGTATGGATGAGATGTATCTTGGGGGGCGAGGAGGAGTTACTATTCGAGGTAAGGTAGGTACAGAGAGTAAAAAAGATAAGACTTCTATTGTTATTACAGAGATTCCTTATCAAGTTAATAAGGCAGAAATGATAAAGCAGGTTGCTACTTTGGCACGTGATAAAAAACTGCCAGATGTTTCTGATGTACGGGATGAGTCTGCTAAAGGAAAGGTAAGAGTGGTTATTGAACTGAAAAAAGGTGCTGATCCCAAGTTTACGATTAATAGATTGTATAAATCTACGAATTTGCAGACGAGATTTAATGCAATTTTGGTTGCTCTTGTTAATGGTGTTCCGAGGCAGTTAAATTTGAAACAGATACTTGAAGCTTATGTTAATTATCGAAAAAAGATTGTTAGAAAAAGGACAGAATTTGATTTGAAAAAAGCAGAAGATAGGCAGCATATTGTTCAGGGGCTTTTGATTGCACAGAAAAATATTGATGCAGTTATTGAGACGATTAAGAAAAGCAAGACAACTGCTGAAGCATCTGAGAATTTGCAGAAAAAGTTTAAGCTGACTAAGAAACAGGCAGAGGCGATTTTGGAAATTACTTTGAAGAGTCTGACTGCTTTGGAAAGGGAAAGGTTGGAGAAAGAGGCAAAAGAACTTGCCGAGTTGATTGAAAAGTTAAAGAAGATTTTAGGAGATGAAAAAGAGATTTACAAGATTATTAAGAATGAATTGATTGAGTTGAAAAAGAGTTATGGAGATAGTCGTCGAAGTAACATTATAAAGAGTATTAAAGATATTGGAGAGGCGGATTTAGTTAGAAAGGAAGATGTTGTTGTGACTGTTACTGATAAAGGTTATATTAAGAGGATGCCGTTTAAGTCATATAATGAACAGAAACGCGGGGGAAAGGGAGTTATTGGGACAGGTTTGTCTACAGATGATTTTGTTACTCAGCTTATTCCTTGTTCTACTCATGATGATTTGTTGTTGTTTACTAAAAGGGGAAGGTTATTCTGGCTGAAGACACATAAAGTTCCTGAGATGCAGAGAGTAGGAAAAGGGCAGGCGATTGTTAATTTGTTGAATATTAAGGATGACGGGATTTCAAGTGTTATGGCTGTTAAGGATTTTAAGAAAGATTATTTGTTTATTGCAACTAAGAAAGGACAGGTTAAGAAAATTAGTCTTGATTTGTTTTTAAGACCGAGAAATACTGGAGTTAGGATAATTAATCTGCCTGCGGATAATAGCGATAGTGTTGTTAATGTTAGGAGGATTGAAGATGGGCAGGAAGTTATGTTGATGAGTGCGAAAGGACAGGCGATTAGGTTTAAGTCAGATGATGTTCGTAATATGGGGAGGGCGAGTTATGGTGTTGCTGGAATTAAACTTGGAAAGGGTGATGAGGTTGTTAGTTTGGAAGTTGTTCCTAAATCTAAAGAAGGGAAATCTATTTTGACTATTACAGAAAAAGGTTATGGCAAGAGGACAAGGATTGATGATTATAGGCTGACTGGTAGGGCTGGTAAGGGAGTTATTAATATTAAGATTAATGATAGGACAGGTGATGTTGTGAGGACTATTGAGGTGCATGACGGTGATGGTATTGTTGTGACAACAAAGAAAGGTATTGCGATTAGGACGCAGGTTAAAAATATGCGGGTGATGGGGCGGGCTGCTCAAGGTGTTCGGGTGATTAATTTGAAACAAGGGGATAGAGTTAGTGATGTTGCACGGTTGCCTGAAGAGAGTAAAGTGGATATTGTTGAAGAGAATAAAGATTAAGAAAAAGTAAAAAATATTTTTTAGTTGGTGAAGTTAATCAGTGTAAATGTCATTTAATTGGGTTTGGGTTAAGTTATGGGCTGGGTCGTAAGTTGGCGAAGTCATTGTTGTATGTTTGCTTTCTCTAACTGTTCTTTCAGCTTCGTTCAACCACATGTCCCTTTCTACATCTAGTTCATATTGTTTTTGTGGTGTCATGGGATTTTTTAATTCATTAGGGTTTAAATATTTTATTGATATTTTTGGAAAATTTTAAAAGGGGCAGGATTTTTGGCAGGGATGAAACGCAGGGCTTTAGTTGTAGATGATGAAGATATTTTTAGAGAAAGTTTGAAGATAGCTTTTGAAAGAAAAAATTACGAAGTTAAAACTGCTGTTAATGGAAAAAAGGCACTTGAGGAGTTTATTGATGCCTACAATTCTGGTGAAGGATTTGAGATAGTTACTAGTGATTTTAATATGCCCTTACATGATGGTTCTTCTGGAATGGATGGTTTGGTTTTATATGATAAATTAATTGAGATTGAGCCTAATCTAAATTTTATTTTAGTTAGTAGTGAATGTACAGATGAGGTTTTTTTAAGTAGGGCGAGACAAAGAGGTGTTGGATATACTGTTGCAAAGCCGTTAGGTTTTAATGATTTGTATGGGGTTCTTGACAGGATTTATGGTAAAAAAGAATAACTTATAAAAGGTTTTTTCTTTGTTGTTTTATGAATTTAGAACAGGTGATTGGATTTTTGATTCCTTTTATTTCTCAAAATAGTTATGCTGTTGCTTTTTTTGGAGGGTTGTTGGCTGGAGAAGAGGTTGTAATGGCTTTGGCATTTATGGTTGCTAATGATATTTTGCCTTTATGGGTTGTTTTTGTTTTTTCTTTTGTCGGGGTTCTTGTATGTGATTCTTTTTTCTTTTTAGTCGGGAAACTGCGTATTGTTAGGAGTTTAAATAGATTTGAAAAAATTGCGCATATTTATGGCAAGCTTGATTCTTTTATAATTAAATTTAGTAGAGATAGTATTTTCAGGACTTTGCTCTATACAAAATTTATCTTTGGAACCCGGCTTTTAACATTAGTTATTCTTGGATTTAGAAATATAAAATTTTCTGAGTTCTTAAAAGCAGATTTGTTTGTTGTGCTTGTCTGGAGTATTGTGGTTGTTGGCTTGGGCTGGTTTGCTGGAAGTAGTTTTAAGATTATTGTTAATGTTTTTAAGAGTGTTCAAATTGCCTTGTTTTTTATTATTTTGCTTGCGTTTTTGGTTTATATTGGGAAAAAATGGGCGGAAAAAAGATTAATAAAAGAGCTGAAGAAATAAATATAAATAAAGATTCTGATAAAGAGTTTTTATTTATCCACGGTTATACTGGGAGTCCTAGTGGGTTTGATGGTTTGCCTAAAAAATTGAGTGATAGGTTTAATGCTTCTGTTAGAGCTCCAAGGTTACTTGGGCATGGTACTTCTATTAAGGATTTGGATAATTACTCTCTTGAGGATTATGTTTTTCAGATGGAGAATATTTTGAAAGAGGAATTGGAAAAGGGTAAGAAGGTGGTTCTTGTTGGATTTAGTTTTGGCGCACAACTTGCGTTGTATTTTTCTGCTAAGTATCCTGTGGAGGCAGTTATTTTAGTAGCTATTCCTTACAGGCTTTCATTTTTTCTTTCTACAAGATTTGTGGTTAATTTATTTAGAATTAAGAAAAATTGGAAAAAGCCTTTATCTGAAGAGGAAGTAAAAAATCGGGAAGGTTCTTTTTATTATGATTCAATGCCTGGATATTTTTTAAAAATTATTAATTCTCTTAACAAGAAACTTAAACCTCTGTTGCCAAATGTAAGAGTCCCGATTTTTGTTGCAAATTCTAGTTTTGATAAGTGGATTCCTCATAAGAGTATAGTTGATTTACTCAGTAAGGTTGGTTCAAAGAAACAAGAATTTTTTATTATGAAAAAAGCCAGGCATAATCCTTTTTATCATAGTGAAGGCAAAGAATTGGAGAAGAAGATTGTGAATTTTATTAAAGACCATAAATTATTTGTAAATAAAGGTATTGTTTATGAAGGTGTTTCAGCAATTGTTCCTGCTTATAATGAAGAGGTTAGAATCGGTTGTGTTCTTGATGTCCTTTCTTCCTCTGATTTGATTAAAGAAATAATTGTGGTTGATGATGGTTCTTCTGATAATACCTCGGAAGTTGTTAAAAAATTTGAAAAGGTTAAGCTTATTAGAAATAAAACTAATATGGGTAAGGCATATTCTATGAATTTGGGAGTTGAAAGGAGTAAGTTTGATGTTGTTTTCTTTTGCGATGCTGATATAAGAAATTTAGATAAAAAAGCAATTGAGAATATCATTTTGCCTATTTTAGAAGGAGATTATGATATGTTTATTGGTGTTAGGAATAACAAAATGCAGAAGACTTGGAAGCTTGTTGCTCTTAATTCTGGTGAAAGGGCTTTAAGGAAAAGAGTATGGTATTCTCTTCCTGATTTTTACAAACATCGTTATAGAATTGAATATGGGTTAAATTCTTTTGTTAGAATATTTAGTAAAAAGGGATTGGGTTACGAGGTTATGTCTTATTATCAAACTTTGAAAGAAAAGAAATATGGGTTTTGGAAAGGGACTTTTTTAAGATGGTGGATGAATCTGGATGTTTTTTCTGCTATGTTGAGATTTAATTTATATGATAGGTGGAAGAAATAATTATTTTTTTGATATTTTTTTAAAGCCTGTGAATTTTTGCAATGCTTTTGGAATGTCAATAGTGCCGTCTTTGTTTTGGTTGTTTTCTAAAATAGCGACGATAATTCTTGATGTTGCGAGTGCGGTGTTATTTAGTGTGTGAACGACTTGGCGTTTGTTTTCTTTGTCTATGAATTTTATGTTATGGTCTCTTGCTTGGTAATCTTTAATGTTTGATAATGACATTACTTCGCCGTATGATTTTGTGGTTGGGCGCCAGACTTCTAAATCTGCGCTTCGGAATTTCCACTTTGCTAAATCTCCTGTGCAGATTTCAATTACTCTGTAAGGCAGTTCTAATTGTTTTAATATTTCTTCTGAGTTTTTCATTAGTTCATCGTATAATTTTTCTGATTCTTCTGGTTTGCAGAAGATGAATTGTTCGACTTTATTGAATTGATGTGTTCTCCATAATCCTTTTTCATTTATTCCGTGAGAGCCGATTTCTTTTCTAAAACACATTGAGTATGAGAAGTATTTTTTTGGAAGTTCTTCTTTTCTGAAAACTGCGTCTTTATGCATTGCCATTAGTGCGTGTTCTGCTGTCCCTATTAATGCCAGGTCTGTGTCTTTTATTTCGTAAATTGAATTTGCAAAGGCTTCGTTTCCTTCTGATGTTCCTAGGATTTCTCTTTTTATCATTAAAGGAGTTTCAATGTATTCGTATTTTCTTTTTTTCATGAATTCTATTGCAAATCTGATTAAAGATTGGTTTAAAATTGCCAGTTCGTTTTTTAGATAGTAGAATCCGTTTCCTGATGTTTTTGCTGAGGCGTCGAAGTCTGCCAAGTCAAGTTCTTCGCAAATTTCAACGTGGTTTTTTACTGGAAATGAGAATTTTTTTGGCTTGCCGACTTTTTTTATTTCTGGATTTTCTGAGTCGTCTTTTCCTTGAGGAGTTTTTTCTGAGATTATATTTGGGAGTTTTGCCAGTTCAGTGTTTCTTTGTTTTATTAATTTGTTTAGCTCTTCTTCTGTTTTTTTTATTTTGTTAGGGATTGTTTTTGCTTCCTGCATTAGTTTTTTTGCTTCTGATTCGTTTTTTGATTTTTTTGCCTGATTTATTTGTTGAGAAATAGAATTTCTTTTTGAGCGGAGGTTATCAGCTTGTTTCTTTTTTTCACGCCATTTTTTGTCGAGTTCTAGGATTTTATCTACTTGTTTTGGGTCTTGGTTTAGTTTTTTCTGGTTTTGTTTTACTATTTCTGGAGATTCTCTTATTAGGTTTATGTCGAGCATTTTATTTAATGTTTGAAGAGATATATAAAGTTTTTTAAGGGAGGGGGTTTTTGTAGGAATGTCATCACACTTGGCTGTGGTGGCTGGGCAGTTCGCACGCGGCGCGGACTGCTCTCTATAGAAGGTTTTTTAAATCAAGTTTTATGTAATTTATCATGGCAATTGTAAGAATAAAATTAAGTGGAGTTGATATAGGGCAGCTTAATGATGTTTCAGATACAATTAAAGGTATTGCAGATAAAGCAGGAGTTGCAGCCAGAGGTCCAATTCCTTTGCCGAATAAAAGAATGAAAATTACTACTCGGAAATCTCCTTGCGGTGATGGGACTGCGACTTTTGACAGATTTGAAATGAGGATACATAAAAGGTTGATTGATTTGCCTTCTAATGATAAGGTTTTGCATTCAATTATGCGACTTTCTATTCCAAAGAGTGTTAATATTAAAATTGAGATGAAGGAATAGTTGTTCTGTAGTATATATTTATTTTTAAATGGAGGTTTAGTGGGTGGGGTATGAATGGATTTTTTGTTTCAGTTGAAGGGCCAAGATTTAGCGGGACTAGTACTCAGTCAAAACTTCTTTATCAGAGATTAAAGGATGGTGGAGGTGTTTTGATAGAGCCTTGGAAGGAGAGTCTTAAGGAAAGGGGATATAATTCTTTTTCAGATCCTGAAATTGTTGGTAATTTTAATCCTTTAAGTTCGTGGGATGTTTTGAATCGTGAGATTGCTGGTTCTCTTGAAAGAGGTAAGTTGGTTGTTGCTGATAGGTATAAAATGCCCTTTGAAATTTCTCAGTGGAATCAGGGAGTTGATTTATCAGCTTTAAGACAAATGCAAAAAGGTTTTATTAAACCTGATTTGACTATTTTGCTTGACAGAGTTGATCCGAATATTTTTTTAGAGTGTGCAGAGCAGAGAGGTTATTCTTTTGGGGCAATTAATCCTGATTCTTTATCTGAATCTGTGAGAGTTCATAGGGAATTTCGAAAGTTATATCATGAAAATCCTGATTTGTTTGGAAATATTGCAGTTGTTAGTGCTGGTGGGCCTGAGCATGAAGTTCACCATAAGATATCTAGAGTAGTTGATGAGGTTTATCAAGGGAAATATGGTAATGCTCTTTTAGAGAGGGTTGGTTTATAGTTTTATGTTGTTGTCTGGGAGTTTTTTTGAGTGGACGTCGAGTCTGCCTGCTTGGAGACAGTCCCAGCAAGTATGGGTTCCATTTTCATCTTTGATTATTCCTGTGTCTTTGCATTTGGAGCATTGAGGTCTTTTTTCCATTTATTGAAAAAGAAGCAAGTATTTTTAATTATTGTTGTTCAAGAGGATAGGTATTGGGCAAGGTTTTAATAGGGGTTTTTCTGCTTTATTTATAGCCTGCGTCGGGCATAGGGAAGTAAACTTCATCGCTTCGCTAATAATACGACGCCGATTTTATGCCTGCGTCGCATAGTGGTATTGCATGGCACTGGAACTGCCAGTCCTTTGGGACGCCCAGGTTCGATTCCTGGCGCAGGCGTTTTCGAAAACTTTAAATATATTTAGAAATGATTTGTGAAGGAGGAAAGAATGAACACAAGAAAAAATGGGTTTGAGTATATTGATTTGAATAGTCCTGATGTTACTCAAGGCTATAGGCCTCACCCAGGTTCAAAACCTATGGAAGTTTATGTTGCGGAGTTGAGTTTTGATGAGAGAGATAGGCAAATTGTGGGTTCTGTTTATAGACTGGTGACAAGGAAACATCCAAGTATTCCTGGTAAAGAGGAGTTTGTTACAAGACGAAGTGATGGTAGAACTTTGGGAGTAAGGGTTAATAGGGGTCCTGTTGTAGAGAGTCTTCAAGCTCATTATGATGAACGTTTTTCTTAGGGTACAATACAAAGGTTTTTATAGTGATGATTTTTGGTAAAAGTAAGGTATAAGGTAAATGGATGAAATTGAGTTAACGGCTTCTTGGATTTTAATTAAATTTTTAAATGAGTGGAGGTAAAATGGAAAGGTTTTCTGGAGACAAACGAGGATTCAAAGGACGAAGTTTTGGCGGACCTAGACAAATGCATAAAGCAGTTTGTGCAGAATGTAAGAAAGAATGCGAAGTGCCGTTCAAGCCTACTGAAGGCAGACCGGTTTATTGCAAAGATTGTTTTGCTAAGCATAGAAAGTTTTAGGACTTTATAACTTATTACTTTTTGTTTTATTTTGGAAAAGCACAGTTTTAAAAAGCTACTTTTCGATTATTTTTTGTCTTATTTTAGATAATATGGAAAATGAATTTAAGAAACTTGGACTGAGTAAGGAAATACTTGATGTACTGGATAGTATGAATTTTTCAATTCCTACTGAGATTCAGAATAAGACTATTCCTACGATTTTGAAAGGTGAGGACGTTATAGGGACTTCTGCGACAGGTTCTGGAAAGACTTTTGCTTTTGCATGCGGTATTTTTGAGAAAGTGGTTCATGGAAAGGGAGTTCAGGCACTTGTTTTGACTCCGACTCGTGAGCTGGCTGAACAGGTTTCAAAAGTTATTCGGGTTTTTTCACGAAAATCTGGCTTGGTTGTTGAAGATGTTTTTGGAGGTGTTTCAATTGACAGGCAGATAAGGAATTTGAAAAGTGCCGAGGTTGTTGTCGGAACTCCTGGAAGGATTATTGATCATATTGAAAGAGAGACTATTGATTTTTCTAATCTGAAGATTCTCATTTTGGATGAGGCAGATAGGATGGTTGATATGGGCTTTCTGCCTAGTGTTGAAACTATCTTGAGAAATTGCCCTAAAGAAAAGCAGACGCTTTTGTTTTCTGCGACTAATTCTGCTGATGTTGAGTATTTAGAAAAGAAGTATATGAAGTCACCTAAGATTTTTAGTGTTGAAAAGTATGTTGATGCTTCTAAGTTAAAGCAGTATTTTTATGATACTCCTAATGAGATGAAATTTTCTTTGCTTGTTCATCTTTTGAAGAATGAGAGTTCTGGTATTATTATGGTTTTTTGTAATACTCGGAGGAATGTTGATTTGGTTGCGTCTAATCTGAAGAGCTATGGTGTTCATGCGATTGCGATTCATGGAGGGTTGCAACAGAATAAAAGAAGCAAGATTATTGAGAAGATGCACAATAATGAGGTTGATGTTTTAGTTTGTACTGATGTTGCTGCACGTGGATTAGATATTAAAGGTGTTAGCCATGTTTATAATTATGATATTCCGCCGACAAGTGAAGAGTATATTCATAGAATTGGAAGGACTGCACGGGCTGGTGAAGAGGGTATGGCTGTGAGTATTGTTTGTATGAGGGATTATGATAATTTTAGAAAAGTTCGCGAGGATGATTCTTTGAAAATGGAAGAGATGGAGGTTCCTACAAATATTGAAAGACTGACTCCTAAATTTAAGGATGCTGGTAGGGGGCGTTTTGGCGGGCGTGGTGGACGTGATTTTAGTAGAGGGGGAAATCGTGGAAGAGATTCTGGGCGTGGAGGTTTTAAGGGTGGACGTAGGGGTTCTGGTGGCGGGCGAGATTTTGGTGGTAGAAGAGATTCTGGTTCAGAGAATTTTTATAGAGGGGGTGGAAGTCGTCGGGATAATCGGAGGGGTTCTGGTGGTGGGCGAGGACGTGATGATAGTCGCGGTGGCAGAAGAGATAATCAAAGAAGTGATAGTAGGCGAAATAATCCAAGAGATGGTGGTGGAAGAAGAAGGAATTTTAGGAAGAAGAATTAATACTCTTCGTAGGATCTTGTTTTTCGTCGCTTTTGCTTTTTCAATTTTGATTTGAATTTTAATGTTTGTTCGTGGAGGTATTTTGCTATTTCATCCTCAATGTTTATTCCTGTAACTTCTCCTATTGCATGTGTGCTTGGGCTTAGATTTATTTCAATTACTGAAGGTTTTTCTGCGTTTAATATGTCAACTCCGCAAATTTTTGCACCTATTGCATTTGCTGATTTGATTGCCATTTCTTCCTGTTCTTTTGTTAGTTTGTGCTTTACTCTTTTTCCTCCTGAGTGAACATTTGCTCTTATCTCTCCGTCTGCTGCCTCTCTTCGGTATGCTGCGACAACTTTTTCGCCAATGACGATTGCTCTTATGTCTGAAGTGTGATGTGTTTTTACAAATTCTTGAATGATATATGGTTCTTTGAAACCTTCGAGCATGTCGAGAATTGTTTTTGCTGATTGTAGTGTATCTGCTATCATTACTCCTTTTCCGTGTGTTCCTCTTGGAACTTTCATTATTACGGGGTATTGGACTTCTTTTTCTAGAATTTTTTTTGCGAGTTCTGTTGTTGCTGAGTAGTATGTTATTGGAACTTCTATTTCACAGTCGTGGAGTTCTACTAAAGTCAGGAATTTGTCGTGTCCTATTGCAAATGCTTTTCTGTGCATTGGCATATAGATTTCTCTGTCAAATGCTCTTGTTATTGCTCTTTGGAGTAGTGCATATTTGTAACTTCCCCTTATGAAAATGCAGTCGTATTTTTCCAGAGGTTTTTGTTTGTGTTCTACTTTTACTCCTTGCTTTGTTAGGTGAACATCTAAGTCTTTTATATTTATTGCGTCAACTTTACGAAAGTATTTTTTGCATGCTTTTGCGATGTTCATGCTACTCTTGCCACCTAAGCTAATTATTGCTATTTTCATTTTGAACAATCAACTAAGAAATCTTTTTTTAGTATGTTTCTGCCGATTAAAATTCTGTATTTCATATCTTTTCTATCTGCAATTGTAAAAGTTGCGTTTATTGTTCTGTTTTTTATTTTTACTTTTAGTTTGATTAGTTTTCTTTTTCCACTTCCGGATGCAGAGCGTACTGTTGTTTCGCCTGTTGGTTTGCCAAGATTGTATTTTTCTATTAATTTTTTATCTATTGAATTTCTTTCAGCGCCTGTGTCTATTCTTGCCTTGAATTTTTGTGCATTTATTTCAACAGTTTCTACAGCACCTACAGTCGTTTTTTTCATATTATAGATAATTGAATTTGGTTTTTAAAGTTTGTTAAGGTTTTTTGTTATTAGGGCGGGGTTAAAATGCGAAACTTTTATTTACTATTGTTGATTTTTCCTTTTATGGAAAAGGCGAGGAGTATTACGTCGTTGCTGAAAGGGTTTGATTCTAAGAGTGTGAAGAAGATTAAGAAGCTTAAGTTTAGTGGTGTTGAAGGTATGGATGTTTATAATATAACTTCGCCTATTAAGATTAAGAATTATAGGTATTTGCTTGGAAGAGCTGAACTGCGGGATTTTGAAGTTGGTTCTCTTGTTATGTTTTTTAGGATGAAGAAAGGTGAGAGGGTTTGGATTGCTGATAAGCATTGTCCTGTTTTTAATTTGCAGGATCCTTTTATTTTTAGATTTGGGAAGATGGTTGTTTTTGGAGGCGTTGAGGTGAATAGGGTTTCTGTTAGCGAGGGTTTGATGTGGAGAACTGTTTTTTATCGTGGGAGTGATATTCATAATTTAAGGAGGTTTGCTTATGGGCCTTGGGGAATGAAAGGTATTAGGTTTGTTCGACTGCCTGGTGGCAAGGTTGGGTTGTTTACTCGTCCGCAGGGGAAGAAGGGGCGGCGTGGAAGGATTGGTTTTGAGATTTTGGATTCTGTTTCAAAAATTAAACCGCAGACTTTGAGAAAGGCGGGAGTTTTGAAAGGGATGTTTGCTAAGGGGGAGTGGGGAGGGGTTAATCAGGTTAAGATTTTGAAAAATGGGAAGCTTGGAGTTTTGGGACATGTTGCGAGATTTTCTAAAGATAAAAAAGAAAGGCATTATTTTCCAATTACTTTTTGGTTTGATGCTGAGACTCGAGAGTTTGGAGGGATTAAGATAATTGCACGGCGGGCTGATTTGCCAGATGGCGAGGCTAAGAGAGAGGATTTGTATAATGTTATTTATCCTGGAGGCATTTTGAGGAATACTGATGGGAGTGCGAAACTTTATGCAGGGGTTGGTGATGCTGAGGCTTATGAGATAACTATTGAAGATCCTTTTTTAGAGTATGAGGGTTAAAGGTTGTAACTTCTTCAAAGAAGTTACAATATGGAAAAGTTTAAAAAAGCAGAAGTTTTTAAAAAATTATGGAAAATAACTATCTTAAATTAATACCGAGAGAAGTAAGAGAAGCAAATTGGCCTGTAGCAAGAATTTTAAATCAAGAAGAACAAGAAAG
>CAZHOH010000019.1:0-17664 GCA_964534185.1 Candidatus Woesearchaeota archaeon
ATTTTTTTCCATAGTTGTTTGAGGTTCTTTGTTTATTTAAAGTTTTTTAATATTCGATAAATTAGGAATATTTATAAATATGTTTTTAGTTAGTTTAATATGTTAAAGAGGGGTGAAAGGAGGTGATTGAAAATGCAGAAAAGTGTACTTGATTGGGTTGTTTATGTTCTGGTAATTGTAGGTGCTCTTAATTGGGGACTTATGGCTATAAACATGGATTGGAATGTAGTTGAAATGCTTGTTGGAAGTATTTCATATGCAAGTCAGATTGTTTATGGATTAGTAGGACTTGCAGGACTTTACATGATTTATATGTTATTCAAAGAATAATTTTATTCTTTCTTTTATTTTCTTTTTCTTTTTATCTTTCTGATTCATAGACTTGGTTTATGTCTCCTTTTGAGTATACATTTTGGAAAAGGTTTAATGAACCTGCTCTGAACGCGCCTGCGCATGATTGGAGATAGTATTCCCACATTCTTTTGAATTGTCTGCTATACTTTTCTTTTAGTTCTTCTGATTCCTGCCATGCTTTTTGAAAGTTATTGTTCCATGCTGTTAGGGTTTTATCATAATCGCGCCCGAAGTTTTGGACGTCTTGAAGTTTTAGTAAACTATCTGCTGCTTTTGCTATTTGTGCTTGTGAGGGTATTACTCCGTTTGGGAAAATGTATTTGTTTATCCAAGGTTCTCCTGAATTTTTTGAGTTGTCGTTTCCGATTGTGTGCAAGAGGAAAATTCCTTCTTGTTTTAGGTTTCTTTCAACGACTTTGAAGAATTCTCTGTAATTTTTTGGGCCGACATGTTCGAACATTCCTAAAGAGACTATCCTGTCAAATTGTTCATCGATTTCTCTGTAATCTTGAAGTCTTATTTCTACTGGTAGATGGGGTGTTTGCTCTTGTGCGTATTCTGCCTGATTTTCTGAAATTGTTAATCCTACGACTTCGACATTGTGGTTTTCTGCTAAATATTTTGTCATACTTCCCCAGCCGCAACCGATGTCTAGAACTCTTTGTCCTGGCTGGAGTTTTAATTTTCTTGCGGATAAATCTAATTTATCTAACTGGGCTTGATTTAAATTGTCTGCGTTTTTCCAGTATGCGCAGGTGTAAGTTAATGTGGGGTCAAGCATTGCTTTATAGATGTCATCACCTATATCATAGTGTTCTTGCCCGACTTGGAATGCTCTTGATTTTGACTGGAGGTTGAATAATCTTGATGTTAAAAGAGTTATTTTATCTGTGAATGTCGAATTTAATTTTCCTTTTGTTTTTGCTTTTATTACATGGTTGAAGAATTCGCTTAAGTCGTTTGCAGTCCATTTTCCTGCCATGTATGCTTCTCCTAAACCTAAAGAACCTCTTTTCTGAATATCTTTAAATATGCTTTCATCATTGAGGATTATATCTTGAGGAGCCTTTCCATTTATTGTTATTCCTGCTTGTTCTAATAAATGTTCTAGTCTTTGTCTTGGAGATTTTAAAATATTCATAATTTTCTGAGAAACTAGCTGTTTAAGAATTTATTGGTTTAGGAAGTTTGTTATTACCTGTTTGTTTCTAACTTCAGGGTGGAAAAGAACTCCATAAATTGGTTTTGTTTTGTGTTTGACTGCTTCTGGGATTTTTGTTGTTGTGTATATTTCAAAGTCTTTTAGCTTTTGGAATTCGACATATTTTCTGTGAATGTGGTATACTGGTTTTTTTCCTTTTAGTCCTAGGAAAGGTTTTTTGAATTCTTCTGGGATAAGTCCGATTTCTATTTTTGATTTTAGTCCTGCATTGTTGATTAGTCCTATGAGCTGCATGCCTGCACAGATTCCTAAGACTGGTTTGTTTGTTGTTTTTAAAAATTTGAAGTAATTTAAGTCTGCTACTATTTGGTTGTCTTGGAGAGAGGTTCCACAGATTATGATTTTTTCTGCTTTTTGAATTTTGTTTTTGTTGAGGTTTTTGTAATGGAATGTTATGAATTTTGTTTTGTTGTTTCTTAAAATATCTTCTATTGGTTTTACGAATTCGAGTTCGTGGAATTTGTGGTCGCAGGTTGAGATTATTAGTATCATTTTAATTCTATTTCGGCTGAGAAGTTGTTTTTTTCTCCTTGGATGTTTAGGTTTTTGATTTTTAGTTCGTGTTTAAAAAGCGGGCAGTTTAAGACAAATGTTTCGAATTCTCCGCCTTCGCCTGCAGGATTTATTTGATATTTTTTGTTTAGTTCTTTTACTTCTTTTATGAAAGATTTGTTTATTTGTTTTCCTATGTAGTCTTTTGTTAGAGGGTAGGCTGCAACGCCAGTTATTATTATTTTAAATTTATTTTTTAACAAGTCTTCTAAAAGTTCTATTTGGTTTTTCTGCCATAATGGATTGAAGCATTCGATTTTTAGTTTATTGCATATTTTTTGTATCCGTGAAGATTGGTAAATTGATTCTACTGCGCCAGTTATTATTCCTTCAATTTTGTATTCTTTTATTGCCTGTTTTATTGCTTGTTCTAAGTCTTTTAGTTCTTGTTCTTTTTTTCCTTTTGTTTTTTTGATTATTAGGGGGATTTGCATTGCTTTTGCTTGCGAAGGGGTTTGGGGGATGGAGGGGGTGTGGAACATATAGGATTCAGGGTTTTCAGATTTCATTGTTATTAGGCAAGTTAATTCGTGATGGTATTTTTTTGCCAAGAAGCCTGCGAAAGTTGAGTCTTTGCCGCTGCTGAATAGAAGTGCGAGTTTCATTCTTAATTAGGGGGGTTTTAGGTTTTTAAAATTTTAAGAATATAACTTTTTTAATAATCCGATACTTTTTTCTAATTCTGGCAAAAATTCGCTGTCAGGAGTGTGTTCTAATAAGAAGTCTTTTAGAGATTTTAGGACTTCTAATCTAAATTCAACATAATCATCTAAGTCTTTTAAATCAACTCTTTCTAATTCTAATTTTAATGCATTTAGGCAAGGGTCTTTTTGTCCTTTGTATTTTTCAAATTCAGCTAATTCATGGACAACCATTGGCTCTTCGTATCTTGGATTGTTTGCTCTAACTTCTTCTGAAATTATTGGAGTTCCGTTGTTGTAAGTTATAAAACAAGGAGGTGCTGGAGAATCTACATCTCTTGATGTAACCTGATAGTTTCTTTGTTTTCCTTGAAATTCAATTGTTCTTTCTTCTAATATTTTAAATACCATATAATTGTTTGGGGGGATGGGTTTTTAAGTTTTTAAGTTTTTCAGTTGTTGTATTGTTTAGTAATAACTAAATAGTAATTACAAAAGTAAAGCTTATAAAGTCTAAGATTATATTTGGATTATGAATTATTCGAGGTTTTTTGGGCGAGATGCAGACGAAGTTGCGAGAGATTTAGTTGGAAGGCTTTTGGTTAGGAACCTTGCTGGGGGGACGACTGGAGGAAGAATAACTGAAGTTGGAGCTTATGAGAGGGGTAAAGAAATTGCTTCAAGAGCAGGAATGAAATATTCGCCTGGGAAAATATTTTTTATGCCTTTTAGAGGAAGCCTATTATTTAATATTGCGGCAGGCAAAGAAGGAATTGCTTCTTGTGTTGAAGTTCGGAGACTGAGTTTTCACGACGGGGATGTAAAAGGTTCGGGCGCGGTTACAAATTATTTTGAACTTGATGAAACTTATGAGGGAGTTCTGTTAGGAGGTGACTTGGAAATAATCGGTGAGGGTGTTGATGCTTCACAAATTAAAAAACTGAGAGCACCTGTTGACAATTGTCTTGGGTATTTTACTTTGAGGAGATAGTATGAAAAAAACTCCTAAGATGTTGGAAGTTGAAGAAAGAATTGGAGAGGATATTGAGGTTTATTTGAAGAGGGAGTATAATATTGAAGGACAATCTATGACAGGAATTAGTAAGAAATTCGGGGTTGATATCTCTACTGTTAGAAGTTGGTTAGAAGAATATGAAATCAAAAGAAAAAATATGTCTGAATTGATGTTACCTGTAGGAGTTAAGAAACCTTCAAAGAGAGTTTTGGATAGAATGCATAATGAAGAATATTTTACAATTACTGAAATGGCAGAAAAGATTGGAGTTTCTAGTCCCACGATTAAAAAATGGTTAAGAGAGAATAATATTAAGATAAAAAAAGGTCTATGGCAAACAGAAGAGGAGTGGAGGAAGTATGGAATAAATAAAAGTTATGATAAAATAAATCCAACAGGATTAATTAAGGGTGATGATAAAAAAGGGAGGATTTGGTATAATCAAGGGTATATAGTGGGATGGACTGAAAGATTTGATTTTGAAAAAAAACATAATCTGGGTCGTTGGAAAAATGAAGAAGAGTGGGTTAGACATGGAATTGGGAGAGGGTATAATGAGGGGAATGTGATGAGTCTTAAGCAAAGTGAAAATAAAGAAGAGAGAGTGTGGGTAGATAAAGGTAAAAGAGAGGGATGGATTGAAAGATTTGATTTTGCAACGAAGAAAAATCGTTGGGCTACTGAAGATAAGTGGAAGAAGTATGGGACTGATAATGGATTTAATGAGAAAAATCCACAGAGTTTACAGAAAAGTGAAAATAAAGAAGAAAGGGGTTGGGTAAATAAAGGATATAGAGAAGGGTGGACAGAAAGATTTAAATTTAATAGATTAAGAAATCACTATATTAGAAATTCTAAACAATTAATTTCCTTTTTGCAGCAAGATACAACAGCGCGGAATCTTGCTGTTGCTGCGACGATGTTGAATGGAGAAGCGTATGATATTGAACAGATGATGATTGATATGTACGACAGTAAATTTGATAATCAAGGGAATCTGCATAAATTGTTAGAAGCGAATGCGCGTGAGATTTATGATTTAATTGAAGAGGGAATTACGAATCTTGGAGAGTATATTGGAGAATATGCATTAGGTGATAGAAGTATTGTTCCTGTTCTTTTGGGTGAGGCAGTTATGTCTTTGCCTGAGAATAAAGTTAATGCTTCTCTTGAGGAAAGATTGGTTCGAATTTTGAGGAATCAGTATAGTCCGAGGTTTAATTCAAATCCTTATGAGACTTTGTCTGAAATTGAAAAGAGAGTTAGTGAGAGTGAAGGGAAGATGAAAGAGATTTATGGGGGTTTGGAAAGGTATTATGGGGAAGTTCTTGAATTGGAGGGGGAATTAGAATGAGAGATTCAAAATATCAGGTTCGACTTTATCAGGTTGAAGCTGTTAAAGAAATTTTAGACAAGAAACGAGTTTTGATAGCTGATGACATGGGGCTTGGAAAATGTTCTGAAGCAATTAGTGCAAAATCTGTTATGGATAAAAGGAATGGTTATCAAGGAGGAACTTTAATTATTTCTCCTGCTGATGTAATTCCTCATTGGGAGAGAGAAATTAAAAAATGGTATAAGTTTAAGGAAAATCCGAGTGTGAAGGTAATTAGAACTAAAACTTATGAAGAAGATGTGAAAGATGCTAGAGAGTCTGATTTTGCTCTTGTTGGTTATCCTACTCTTTCAAGGTTGGGAGATGAAGATTCTAGTTCTAGGAGATTGGCCCAGTTAGAGGGATTTCATTATGGGGTTATTGATGAAGCGCATAATGCGAAGAATCCTCAATCCTTGAGAAGCAAAGGAGTTAAAAGAATTCTTGATTCTACTGAGTATCTTGCGATTTTGACAGGGACGCCGATTCCGAACACTGTTATTGATATTTATATGTTATTAAGTTTGTTGGATAAAGAACAATTTCCTATTACTAGTGAAAATCCCAGAGCGATTTTGTCAAGTTTCTATCATTTGTTCAAACAGGATCCTGAATTTGTGCGAAGAGTTTTGAATGACAGGATGATGAGGAGAGAAATTGGAGATTATCTTGAAGGACAAGTTCCGAGGTTAAACAGGAATAGTCTTGATGTGCAGTTGGAAGATGAGCATCGCGATGTTTACAAGCAAGTTTATGAAAATGATAATATTGAACCTGATGTAAAATTGAGACAATTGATTAATGCTTCTGTTGATCCGAATTTAGTTTCTCCTGCATTACTTGAAGGAAGAGAAAATAGAATTGGAAGAATGGAGTCAAGTGTTTATTCTTGTTTAGATGATTTAATAGAAAGAGTTGCAGACAGTGATGGGAAAGTTTTGATTTTTTCTGATTTGAAAGAGGGAGTTACAAGAAAGCTTCTTGATAGATGGGAAAGATATGGTGCTTTGTTAATTGATGGAGATGTTGGGAAGTCTAATACTGCAAAAGGTAGGGCTGAAAGAGAAAGATTGAGAAAGCAGTTTCAAGGAAACCCTGATAACAAAGTTTTGATTTCAACCAAGGTTATGGGAGAGGGGGTTGATTTAACTGCTGCGACAGATATTGTTCATCTTACATGGCCATATACTCCTGCAGATATTGATCAAAGAAACAGGCGTTCGCAAAGGATTGGAGAGATTGAGAAAGATGAATTGACTGTTCATATGGTAAGGCCGAAAATTGATAGAAATACTATTGTGATAACTGAAGGTATTGAACAATTAGTTGATGATAAGAGAAGAATTGTGACTTATATTATGAAGCAGCCTTTTTCTGTTACAAAAAGAGATTTGGATGAAATTAAAAATGGAGATGCTCATAAGTCGAAACATCTTTCTCCTTTGATTGCGAGTCCTTCGAAATCTTTGCTTTCGCATTTTGGGCAGTTGAAAGGAAAAGGTGGGAGGAAGATTAAAAATCATTATGATAAATATCCTATTGAAGCAGAGCATGTTGCGAATCTTTATTCTTCTCATTGGGCAGGTTATTATGGAGGGAATACTGCTAATCTTTATAAAAGAGTTATTGATATTTTGAGTCAGACTCAGGATTTGGGAAGGAAAATTGATATTGCTTCAGGACCGTTTTCTCTTTCCAGGACTTTGGGTGAAAGTGTTGTGAATCTTGATTTGAATGGACATATGCTTCAGGCAGGAAGGTTGTTGCAGGAAGAAGGAGAAATTGTCGAGGGTAATCCTGCGATTAAAGGAAATTTTTCTTATCTTCCTTTTGCTGAGGAGAGTTTTGATTTAGCTTTGAATTCTTTGTCATTGCATATGTCGAGTAACAGGACAAATAAAGATGAACCTATGAGTGATAGGGAACTTACGTTGAGAGAGATGAATCGGGTTTTGAGAGTTGGAGGTTTTGGTTTGATTACTCTGCCACATAGTGTTCTTACTGAAGATGATTTGAAAATGTTTCATCCTGGATTGGAGTCTCTTGGGTTTAAGGTTATGCCTTTTTCTGGATTTTATCGTGGGCCTGAAGATTCTGATTTTAGAGTTTATCTTGCAGGATTAAGAAAAGAAAGAGAACCGCAGGAAGAAGAACTTGATGATGAACTTTTGTGGAAGATGGATATGAAACCTACGAGCAGAACTTCCTCAAGTAAAAAAAAGAAACATGTTATTGAAGAAAAGCCGCCTGTTAAACCTGAGTTTGTGACAGAGTTTTATCCGACGAGGACAAGGAAACCGTTGGAGCAGGTGGTGGCGGAGGGATTGTGATGGTTGGGAGAAGAGTTCCTTGGCAGAGTGAGGAGGAGTGGAGGAAGTATGGGGTTGAACATGGATTTAATGAAAGAAACCCAAGTAGTTTGTCTGATAGTGATGATAAAGAGGAAAGGAGTTGGTATAAGAAGGGACATAGAGAACATTGGGATAAAAATTTTTCCTTTGATAGAATGAGTGGTAATTGGCTAAGTGAGGAAGAGTGGGCTAAACACGGGATTGAGAGGAGATATGATGGGAAGAATGCAAAAAGTTTAAGACTTAGTGAAGATGAAAAGGAAAGAAAATGGTATAATAAAGGAAATAATATGCGATGGGCTAAAAATTTTTCCTTTGATAGAATGAGAGATCTTTGGAAAAGTCTTGAAGATTGGAGAGAACATGGAATTGAAATGGGATATGATGGAAGGAATTCTGTGAGTTTAAAAAATAGTGATGATAAAGAGGAAAGGAGTTGGTATAAAAAAGGAGAACGAAAAGAATGGTTAAAGAAATTTGATTTTGAAAGAAAAAGTGTTAGTAGAATTAATTGGAAGAAGAAAAAAGATTGGATTAGACATGGAGTTGAACAAAGATATGAAAATAGAAACTATAAAAGTTTGGAGACTAGTGAGGATAAGGACGAGAGAGGTTGGATTGGTAAAGGACAAAGAGAAGGTTGGTTGGGGGAATTTGATTTTGGAAAAGTACAAAGACGTTGGCAGACTTGGGAGGAGTGGAGGAAGTATGGGATTGAGATGGGATATGATAAGAGGAATCCATGGAGTTTTCAAAAAAGTGAGGATAAAGAAGAGAGAAGTTGGTATGGTAAAGGTTTAAGAGAGAAATGGGTGGGTGGATTTAATTTTAAAAGAAAAGAAAGTAATTGGGGAGATAAAGAGGAATGGATTAAGTATGGAATTGAGAGAGGATATGATAAGAGAAATCCTAGTAGTTTGTCTAATAGTGAAGATAAAGAGGAAAGGATTTGGTATGCTAGAGGAAATCATAAAAAATGGTTGGGGGAATTTGATTTTGAAAGAATAAATAAGTGTTATATCAGAAATTCAAAACAATTAATTTCCTTTTTGCAGCAGGATACAACTGCTCGAAACCTTGCAGTTGCTGCGACTATGTTAAATGGAGAAGCGTATGATATTGAGAAAATAATTATAGAAAGTTATTCTGGTAAATTTTCTGATGAAGGAGAGTTGCATAGATTGTTGGAAGAAAGTCAGGGGGAGATTCAGGGTTTGATGGATGATGGTTTGACAAATTTAGGAAGTTATATTGGAGAATATTCTTTAGGAGATAGGAGTATTGTTCCGATTTTGATTGGAGAAGCGATTGCTAATCTACCGTCGGAAAGAGTTACACAAAGTCTTGAGGAAAGATTGGTTCGGATTTTGAGGAATCAATATAGTCCGAGGTTTAATTCAAATCCTGATGAGACTTTCTCTGAAATTGAAAAGAAAGTTAATGAAAGTGAGGGTAAGGTTAGAGATATTTATCAAGGATTGTTAGGATATTATCAGGAAGTTTTGGAGTTAAGGGGGGAGTTGGGGTGATGGCAGGTAAAAGTCGATGGCCTAGTGAAGAAGAGTGGAGGAAGTATGGGGTTGATAAGGGATATGATAAGAGGAATCCTAAAAGCCTGCGTGAAAGTGATGATAAGGATGAGAGGAGTTGGTATTATCGAGGGCAAAATCAAAGGTGGGATAACAGATTCGATTTTGAAAGACTAAGAAAGAAAATTCCGCAAAATGAGGAGGAGTGGAGGAAGTATGGATTTGAAAGAGAGTATGACGAAAGGAATGTAACAAGTTTTCAGAAAAGTAAAAATAAAGAAGAGAGACGTTGGTATAGAAAGGGGTATAGGGAGGGTTGGGATAAAAGATTTGGATTTAACAAAATAGTGGTACGTTGGAAGAATGAAAAAGAATGGAGGAAGTATGGATTTGATAATGGATTTGATGAAAGGAACCCACATAGTCTACAAAAAAGTGAGGATGAGGATGAGAGGGGGTGGTATATTAAAGGATATAAGAAAGGCTGGAGAAAAAGATTTGAATTTAAAATGAAGAATAGAGTTCCGTGGCAAAATGAGGAGGAGTGGAGGAAGTATGGATTTGATAATGGATTTGATGAAAGGAATTCTAGCAGCTTATCTCAGAGTGAAGATAATGAAGAGAGGAGTTGGTATAGAAAGGGGTATAGGGAGGGTTGGACAAAAGGATTTGATTTTGAAATAATTAGAAGTCAACATATTAAAAATTCTCAACAATTAATTAATTTTCTGAAACAAGATACAACTGCACGGAATTTAGCAGTTGCTGCGACGATGTTGAATGGAGAAGCGTATGATATTGAACAGATGATGATTGATATGTACGACAGTAAATTTGATAATCAAGGGAATCTGCATAAATTGTTAGAAGCGAATGCGCGTGAGATTTATGATTTAATTGAAGAGGGAATTACGAATCTTGGAGAGTATATTGGAGAATATGCATTAGGTGATAGAAGTATTGTTCCTGTTCTTTTGGGTGAGGCAGTTATGTCTTTGCCTGAGAATAAAGTTAATGCTTCTCTTGAGGAAAGATTGGTTCGAATTTTGAGGAATCAGTATAGTCCGAGGTTTAATTCAAATCCTTATGAGACTTTGTCTGAAATTGAAAAGAGAGTTAGTGAGAGTGAAGGGAAGATGAAAGAGATTTATGGGGGTTTGGAAAGGTATTATGGGGAGGTTTTGGAGTTGGGGGAGGAAATTTAGTATATTTCCAAAGTATCCAAATATTTTTAAAGTTTGAAGTTATCTTTTTAATATGGAACAGGCACAAACTCCAGATAATAATTGGTTGGGAAATTTTTCTTTTTCTAGAAGAACACAAGGAGAAGGACGTTGGAGGACTGAAGAAAATTGGAGAGAGTATGGAATTGATAATGGGTTTGATAAAAGAAATCCAGGAAGTTTTCAGAAAAGTGGGGATAAGGGTGAGAGGAGTTGGTTGACTAAAGGACATAGAGAACATTGGACAGGAGATTTTCCATTTCCTGGCAGAGCTGAAGAATATCATTTCTCAAGTGAAGGGGAATGGAGTTTGTATGGGAAAGACCACCATTATGATGGACAAAGTCAAAGAAGTTTTGCTAGAAGTGAAAATCCTGGAGAAAGAAGTTGGTATAATCAAGGGCGAATAAATAACTGGTTAAGAGATTTTCCTTTTAATAAAAGGCAGAAAAATTAATTACATCCGCTCTAAAATGTCGATTCTTTTTTTGAGAGGGGGGTGAGTTGACGCTAAATTTGATAAGTCTTTTTTGAATGGGTCGCTGATAAATAAAGGTGCGATTGCTTTGTTGACTCTTTTTGTATTTGCTGGTTGGTGGTCTGATTGGATTTTTTTAAGTGCACCTATTAATCCTGTGGGGGTTCTTGTGAATTTTACTGCTGTTGCGTCTGCTGTGAATTCGCGTTTTCTTGAAATTGCCATCTGGACAAAGTAGGTTACTATTGGAGCTAAGATTGCTAATGCTATTCCGATTAACATGAAAATTAGCTGGCTTTTGTCTTTATCGTTTCCACCTGAAAACCATAAACTTCTTAGGAAAATTTGTGATAAAATTGCTATCATTCCGACGAGAATTGCTGTGAGTGTCATGAATCTTATGTCGTAGTTTGCAATGTGCCCCATTTCGTGGGCGATTACTCCTTCTAATTCTTGTTTGTCTAATTTTTCTAGTGCTCCTTGTGTTACACAGATGACTGCGTGTTGTGGGTCTCTTCCTGTTGCAAAAGCGTTTATTTGGTTTCCGGGCATTATGTAAACTGCAGGTGTTGGAAGTCCTGATGCAAGAGCCATTGATTCGACGCTATTGTATAAATCTTTGTGTTCTGTGGGATTTGCTTTTTTTGCATTTACTGATGATAAAGCGATTTTGTCAGAGTTGTAAAATCCTGTCCAGACATATGCTACGGAAATTATTATTGTGATTATCATTACGATTGTAAAATAGTCGGGGCCCATTGCAAATCCAATTACAAGCCCGAAAATTATTAGGACTGCCATCACGATTATTATGAGGAAAACTGAATTTCTTTTGTTTCTTGAGATTTGGTCGTGGAAAATTACTCTGTCCATTATTATTTGAGAAGAGTTAAGTTTAAAAATATTGGGAATAGTTGAATTTTATGGGTGTTCAGAGAAAAGAATATAGAAGAATTGAATTGGATGAAGTTTCTTTAGGTGTTACTTTTGATGCATCTCCGGATTTTATAGCTGAAGGTAAACCTGCAAAATCTTATAATGGAAAACCTATTCCTCCAAAACCAGGGATTTATATCGGAGATAATGAAGGAAGGTTTTATACTGGTTTGATTTATAATCTTAATCCTAAAGATGTTAATTTAGGTGAAACTTACAAAATTATTGTAAGGGGTGTTGGATGGGCTAGTGAAGATTTAGAAAGAAGCACACATGTAATACTTGAGCAAAGATTAGAAGAAGATAATATGATTCATATTAAAGTTTCAGGTGAAAACTATAAAAATCCTGATGATGAAGTGTGTGGGAGATTTTTGAAGTATAGAATTTTCATGCCGAGAAAAGTTGAAGGAAGAAATTTAGAAATAAGTGATTATGTTTTTGGAAGTGTTAGAAATATTAGAAAAGGACATAAGTTTGCTGATTTTCAGCCTGTTTCAATTGTTCCTGAAAAGAGATTTGAAAAATGGAAAAACAGGATTATAAGAAATGATTAAAAATTAACCTTAACAGGTTTTCGTTCTGCTTCTTGGATTTCTATGTAAGGACGTTGTTTTACGTTGTATAAAGATGCGAACATTTTTCCTGGGAAAACTTGGATTGAGTTGTTGAAGTCTAGGATTGCGTCGTTGTAGTATTGTCTTGCGTATGCTACTTTGTCTTCTATTGCTGATAATTCTTTTTGTAGATGTAAGAAATTTTCATTTGCTCTTAATTGCGGGTAGTTTTCTGCGATTGCGAAAATTGATTTTAGTGCGTTTTGGAGTTGGTCTCCTGCTCTTACTTTTTCTGGGAGTGATTGCGCAGAGAGCATTTCTTTTCTTGCTTTTGTAACTTCGTTCATTATGCTTTTTTCGTGCTTTGCATAACCTTTTACTGTTTCGATTAAATTAGGAACTAAGTCTGCTCTTTTTTTGAGCTGGACGTCAATTTGTGCTAATGAATTGTCTATTCTGTTTCCCTGAACTATGAATTTGTTGTAGTAGTAAATGAACGCTATTGCTATAATTGCGATTGCACCTATTCCAAGAACCCATGTCCATACCATAATTAAATTAATAATTTGGGATTTATAAAGTTTAGTATGGATTTTTTTCAGTAATTACTGTATATGCTACAAGTCCTTTAATTATTAACAATGGGATAAGGCATCCTGTTGTCCATACTGTGATGAAACGGTTATCTTCTTCTTGAGGTGTTCGTGGTTTTGAGATGCCTCTTAAATGTTTTCTTGCTTGTTTTCTTATTATTTTATCTTCGTGAGATTTGGATAATCTTTTTAATTCATCGTATGCCTGCCTTCTTTTTTCCTGATTATACCTAAGTTCAGTTGTTTCATATTCGCCAACTTCTGTCCAGTTATATTTATCAAATCTATCCCCATATCCTGCACATTCCATAATTGATTTTTTTACCTTTTCTGTTTCAGTTAAAATGTTTCTTAAATTACTTAAATTTTCTAATCTGGATTCTTGATTCATAAAATTACATAAATAAACAATATTTAAAGATTGTTAGGGTATTTGTAAGTATGATTTCTCATGATATAATATGATGGTCTTACACATTTTTTAATTAAGGAGTGTTTTATTCTTTTAGTAATGAAACTTTCTTTCATAATTTTTGTGATTGAACCATTCAAGGATAACAGATAATATCTGAATTTTATTTGGAGTTTTAAGGGTGTAAATTAATCTCCAGCCATCAGGCAAATCATATTTCCAAAGATTATTTATCTGGTATTTTTGTATATATTCTTTGGGGAATAGTCTCCTCGGAATAGGAATTCCGCAAAAAGCGTTTTGTTTTATGTCTTTTATCGCCCGTTTAATATATTTTTTAATTTCATCGTTTTCTGATAACCTAATAAACTCTTTTTCAATTTTTTCTTCTGCAAAAACAACTTCAGAAGGTTTTAAAAATCTCATATTAATATCTTGTTTTATTCGCAAATTTTCTTGCTGATTTTGGACTCCAGATATAAACTAAAATCCCTTCTTTGCTTATGGCTATTTTATTTATGCTTTGTAAATAATTTAAGACGACCAAATATGTCTGCCACATTACTTTCTTCGGTAGTTTTTTCCAGACTTCTGTCCGATTAAACTCTCCACTATATTCTTCAATAACTTTTTCTATCATTAAGACAGTTTCTAAAGTCGGACTTCTTGCTATTGGATTTATTGTTTCTGTTTCCATAATACCAGATATATCATTTGATATATAAATGTTTTTATTTGTAATTATTGTAGTATCTAAATTTTTAAATAATTTAGGATAAGATTATTTTATGGATTTGAGTCAGACTTGTGTTAAAACAGGAATTGGGATATTGGCAGTTGTGTCTTGTTATCTTGCGTATGATAAAATTATTAATGCTGTTGACGAAGTTTATTTTAAAGGATTTAATGACGGAGTTAATTTTACTAACGAGTTGTATGAACTGCAAAGAAAAGGGTTTGTTGAAGAAAAAGAAGATAGTGGTTATTTTATTTAAATTGATAAATTTATTAAATGGTAGTTTCTAAATTATTTTATGAATAAAAAGAATTTGTTTTTGATTGGGGGAATATTTTTAATAGTTATTTTGTTATTTGGTTTTATGGTTTTTGGAAGTAATGGGGCAGAGAGAGTAATGTTTGAAACTAATAAAGGAAATTTTGTAATTGAATTGGCTGATAATATGCCGATTACAACTGGGAATTTTGTTAAACTTGTTAATGAAGGTTTTTACGACGGAGTTATTTTTCATCGCGTTATTCCTAATTTTATGATACAGGGCGGGGATCCTGAGGGGACTGGGATGGGTGGACCTGGATATACAATACAAGATGAGTTTGTTGAGGGAAGTTCGAATGTTCGCGGGACAATAAGTATGGCAAATACAGGACAGCCGAATTCTGGAGGAAGTCAGTTTTTTATTAATTTAGTTGATAATACTTTTTTAGATTGGGATAAAGAGCCTTTTACAAGTAAACATCCTGCGTTTGGTAAAGTTGTGGAAGGGGTGGATGTTGTGGATGAGATTGGCGGGGTGGGAACTGGGGCGGGGGATAAACCTTTGGAAGATGTTGTTATTGTTAGGGCTTATGTTTTGAAGTGAGGTTATTCAAACTCTTCTCCATTCTTTACTTCTCTTTTTCCATTTGAATCAAAAATCCATGCAGAGTGTTCTCCAATTATTGTTAGCTTGTTATTATTTGCGAAAACTCCGCAATATTCTGGCAGTGCAATTACTTTTTGCAAGTTGAATTCTTCCATATATCTTGCTATATCTTCATCTGTTGAAGGTTCATAATGTGCGTCTAATTCATATTCTTGTAATTTGTTTAATGCTGAAAAATCTGTTAGTCCTACTTTATTTTCATCTGCGCTTAAAGATGGGATAATTGTTTTGGCAAAAATTATTGCGCCTGCACTTCCTCCTGCAATCGGAATATCTTTTTTTATTAAATGTTCAAGGAATTTGTCAAATCTTGATTCTTTTATTTCTTTTAATAAATAGGGAGTGTTTCCGCCGCCGATATAAACACTTCCGAATTTTTCTAAATCTTTTTCAGTTAGTTCTCTTAGGTTTGTAATCATTATTATATTTTTGAAATTAAATTCTGAAAAATATCTTTTAATCCATTCTAGACATTCTGAATAAGGATGTTTTTTTGAGTCCATAGCTATAGGAATATAGAGCATTGGTTTTTCTTTGTCTACAAATTCCAGGAATTTTTTGTCTAGATTGAATGCTCTTTTACTTCCGCCGGATAGGAATAGTTTCATTTTTAACCTTCCACTGGATTTTCAATCAATTTAAAAATTTTATTTTTGCAATCAATTTCTGCTTTTACTCCTAAAGGTAAAATTATCTGGGGGTCAGTATGTCCAAAATCGACATTTGTAATAATTGGCATTTCTGGATGGTTAAACTCAATAGATACGACTTTAATTATATTTTCTTCTAATTTTTTTGTTTCTTCTTCTGAATAATCTCTGGCTCTTCCAACGACTATCCCCTTAATATTGGTTAAGATTCCTTGAATACCATAATTTCTAAGAGCATACTTAACAAAATCAGGAGAGGGTTTATCTTCAGATGTTTCAAAGAAAAGTATTTTCCCTTTCCACAATTTAGGTTTAAGCCAATATTCTGTACCTCTAATCATTTCTAAAACATCAATACATCCACCATACAATTCTCCCTTAACTTTTGAATTTCCTTGTATCCAATGCCATCCTTCACTCTTTCTTTTTACATCTATTCTTCCTGTATTTTCTTTTTTTGACCAGTCAGGATATTTCATTGTCCATTCAGTATAAGGTTTGTAATTATATGAATTAAAATTTCCAAACAAAATTTCTCTTACATGTTTCTCATATTCTGGAAAGTTAACCATTTGAGAAAAACCACACATAATTGCTGGACCATTATAAGTTACTAATCCTAATTGATTAAGAAAAGTATTCAGAGTGGTTGTATCAGAATAACCCATAAATATTTTTGGGTTAGCTTTAATAATCTTTTTATCTAAATATTTCAAAATTCTTATAGAATCGTCTCCGCCAATAGAAGCAATTATCGCACTTACTTCTTTATCTGCAAAGGCTTTGTTGATATCTTCTGCCCTCATCTTAGGATTTTTATATATCTTGTCTGCGTCCATTGTTGCAGTGGGATATTCCTTTATCTTTAAACCAAACTTTTCTTTTAGTACTTTTAATCCATTTTCATAAATGTGTGGAAATACTGATGGTCCTCCCCAAGATGGAGATAGCACTGCTATAGTGTCTCCTTCTTTTAACTTCTTAGGTTTTATAGGTTTCATGTTTGAATAAGTTGGTTCTACCTTTTAGATTTAATCATTCTCATCAATAATATCATCCATCTGGGAGATGGGTTCTTTGATCTCTTTCTTTAAGCCAGAGAATATTTCCTCTTGCTCTTCTTTAACTGTTATTGGCTTCTTTGTTGCTTTTTTATTTTCCTTGAGGTGAACATACTTTTTATTAGATAACTCTTTTACATATAATTTTCTAACTGTTTCATTTTCTTCTATTCTTCCATTTAACCATTCTGACTTTTTCCAGTCTTTTCCCCAATCCCAATTAATATAACAAAACGCTTTAATTATTGGATGATCTTCAATCCACCTGAAATATGGTTTAAACCACTCGTTCCAGCTTTCTTTTCCATTATCAACTCCTGTTTTTGCAGGACTTGACTCTCCGATAATTACTGGCTTTTTATGTTTCTCTGCTTCCTGTAAAAAATCACTCGTTATTATTTTAGGGTTGTTTAATTCAGTAAAATGTCTTGCACCAAAAAGGTTATCCGAAAACCAATCAACATAATCATCCCCAGGATAGAATTTCATTATTTCATCTTTTTCCCTAGTAAAAGCAGTACAACAATTCCAAACAAATGCAATATTTTTAACATCCTTTTTTCTAAATAAATCTACAATATATCTCCATGCAGAAATAAATTCTTTTGGTTTATAGTTATGGGTTGGATTATTGAATTCATAACCAATTCTTAGGAAAACAGGATTTTTGTAACTTTTTATTGATTTAATTAACTCTAATAAATTTTCATCATGTTTTCCTTTAATAATCTGTTTGCATTGTTCACCAATTTCTCTTGCTTTAAGATTCAAACCAATTTGTAGCATTAAATTTGGGGAGATTTTCTTTGCTTCATTTACTTTGCTTTGGGATTTATCTTTGATTTCATTTATTCTTATATACACCATGTAAATAATGGGTTTATATTCTTCAACTGCTCTCCAATATTTTTTGAATTGTTCCGGGCTTTGCCCTGCTCCATGTAAAACTTTTCCTGCAGGAGGTTCAAATTTTTGATTGAAGTTAATTTCTTTTTCCATTTTAACTAAACTAACTCCTTGCTGTTAAAATAATGAATGTAATCCAGTTTTG
>CAZHOH010000020.1:0-15491 GCA_964534185.1 Candidatus Woesearchaeota archaeon
TTTAGGACGGCGGGTTCCGTTCGTAAAACCCATTAAATAAGAGATGTGTGCTTTCCTTTTTGTTTCTTTTTTCTAAAAAGAAAATAAATTTTTAGGTGGGGAGACTCGCTTTTGCTTTTTTTTCTAAAAGAAGAAATTAATCTAAATGTTTTTTTAACACTTCTGTGAATTTTCTGTGAATTTTCTTCTTTCCTTCAGAGGGCATTTTAAGATTTCCTAATCCTGCAATTAGCTGCACCCCTTTGTTCAATAATTCGTTATCAATATCTTCTTCAATTCCTTCATAATCAAAAGAAATATTTTTTCTATAAGCTTCAATTAGTTCTCTTTCCATATCTGGATGATTTAATAACAAAAGAGATAAATCCTTTGTAGGATGTCCGACTCCAGAGAATTCAAAATCAATATAATAATTTTCTCCGTTTCGTGAGAGGATATTTCTTCCAAACAAATCTCCATGAATAATCGTATCATAATCTACAATTTCCGATTTATCAGATAATCTTTTACTAAGCTTGTCGGAGATTTCTCCAAAAAGCCTTTTATGGTTTAAAACATAATTAGATAAACTTCTTAGTTTGTGCCTAGGAATATCTGGATTTTTCAAAATTTCACTTCCTAAAAAAGTGGAATGGACTTTAGCCCACTCTTCTACTGCCATTTTCAGGTCTGGATTTGAGGATTCTATATATTCTGTAACAAGATAATCTTCTCCAGAACCATAAACTTTTGGGATTCTGCAAACATCTTTTAACAATCCATAGAAAAATTTTTCTCTTTCTGCAAATTTTTTTTTCATTATATTGTTTGAGGAGAATTTTCTTATCACCTACAGAATAAACTGAAATTGAATTACGATTATAACATTCAATCTTAGAAATAAAATTAGGCACACCTCTAAATAGATTGCTTAGAGTATCTTCAATGCAATCCATTTTATCTTAATCCACAGAATAGCAATCTATACAACTTGAAGGACTATAGCATCCACTAGAGTAACAACCAGTTCCTGAAGAATAACACGCTTCAGACTTTAACTCTTGTTGTTCTCTTTGGTATGCCAAAAACCCTTCTTGATCAGATAAATCCATCTTTGGAAGTTCTTCTACTAAAGGTTCAAGTGTTTTTACCATAATATTTTATTATGGTCGAAGTTTATAAATCTTTTTGTATTAGTGCATTGTTACCTAAGCGGGAGTTATTTGACTTAAAAAAATTATTTCTTCTTTCTCGCAGGCTTATCCCAATAAGCAGATTTACAATTTGGACATAAAACAGGATATTCTTTTTTTCTAGGAATCCATTCATGCCCACATCTTTCGCATTTGTATCCTTTAACTTCTATTTTTATTTCTGCCATATCTAAATATGGAGATTCATTCTTTATAAAACTTACTTCTTAAAGTATTAACTATATAGTTACTAATTAACTAACGAAACATTTATATAGTTTAACTTACTTATGTAATTACCAATTAGTTAAGTAAATATAAAGAGGGCGTGAAGCCCCCTAGACTCCAAATCGGCTACCAACCAAAATGAAATCCAAAGAGATAATTAAACAGAAGTATAAAAATGTAACTTGTCCTAAATGTAATTCTAATCAGATTAAAAAAGATGGAAGGAGAAAAACCCATAACAGAGGAAAGATACAAAGGCGTAGATGTAAGGAATGTAATTTTAGGTTTGTTATTGATGAGGGTTTTTACAGAATGAGAAACCATCCAAATAAAATTACTGCTGGAATTGATTTATATTACAAAGGCGTTTCATTAAGAAAAGTGCAAGAGCATTTTCAATCTTTTTATCCTAAAAATTCTAGCCATATGTCCGTTTATAGATGGATAGTTAGGTATGCTGAAATGGTTGGAAACTTAATTGATAATATTCCAATAAAATGCGGAAAAGAAATGCAAAGCGATGAGATGGAATATTATAGAAGAAAAAGTAAATATCAGAGAGGTAGAGAACAGAATTGGTTTGTTGATACTTTTGATGTAGAAACTAAGTTTATGGTTTCAGGTGAATATATGAAAAGCAGAACTAATGACAATTTAATTAAAGTTATGAAAAGAGCAAAATTCAAAACAGGAGAACAAGTTGAGATTGTTACAACAGATGGATTAAGAGGTTATCCAAAAGTATTAAGAAAAACTTTCAGCTTACAATCTCCTTATCATGCTTCTTCAAGAACCAAGAGCAAGATAATTCATAATGTTGTAATAGCTGATGAAAGAGGTTTTAATTATCCTATTGAAAGATTGCACAATACAATTAGAGAAAGGACGAAAGTAATGAGGGGTTTTCATGGTTGCATAGAAAGTGCTCATGCAATAATGAAAGGTTTAGAGATTAATTATAATTTCAACAGAAAACATATGTCTTTAGGTAAAAAGACACCCGCAGAAGTTGCAATACCTCAATTAGAGTTAGGAGTTAATAAGTGGTTGGATTTGATTAAGTTGAGTAAAATATAGAATTCTTTCAAAACCAGATTTATTTAGCATAATCTTTGTTTACAAGAAATCTCATATGTTTAGCATATTTACCTCGAATTTTAATCTCCTTAAAATTATAACTTTTTATAGCGTTATAAAAAGACTCAGTTGCACCAGCCCTCATTTTTTCATGAAGTTCTAAAATAATTACTTTTACCTTGCTAAGCCATTTTTCATAACCTTCAGAAAATAATTCTTTCTCTGAACCTTCAACGTCCAACTTCAGCAAATCTATTTTATCCCAACCCATTATTTTCATACATGATTCAATAGGAACCCCTCTAACTTCACAATCAGATTCTCTTTTTACTTCTTCAACCATAAACCCCCAATGTTCTGTTTCTCCCCTATTACTTATTTTAAGATTTGCTTCTTTTACCCATAACGCTTTATTGAGTATTTTAATATTTTTGTAAGAAGCTGAGTTCTTCTTTAGTATAGAAAAATTTGATCTCTCTGGTTCTAATGCAAGTATTTCTGCGTTTTTAAAAATCTTAGAAAAATAGATTGAGGCAAAGCCTATATTTGCTCCTGCATCAATTATTCTAGTTATGTTCTTTGGAAAATTAAGATTATAATCTCCATTAACAAAAATTTCTTCTGCATTTAGTACATCAGATGTCTGAGCCCTCATATAAATTGGGTCTTTAAACCTTGGCAAAGAAACTTTTAAAATTCTCTCTTCGTTAAATATTCTTGTTAATGGCAAAAAGATATTGGAAAAAAATCTTTTCTGAAATAAATTTTCATTTACAATAATTTTTGGAAAACCTTTAGATTCTATTATAGTTTGTTCTTTCATAAAAATTAAAATAACCTTATATTTATAAGTTTTGTCTCTCACAAATAACAAATCTTTTAAACCTCTTCAACAATCAATTATCATGAAAAACATAATGATAATTGGAGTTGGACATCATTGTAGGAGGATCTATTATCCAATTTTTGAAAAGATTAGAAATTATAATCTCGTAATTGTAGACACCTCTTCAGAAAAAGAGAAAATTAAAAAGTACATTTCAAAAATGAAACTTAAACCTTTAGAGGAGATATATATAGAAAAATTCTCAGATGAAAATGATTCCCTTCCATCAGAAATTGAAGAAAAACTAAATGAGCAAATAAAAAAATATTCTATCAAGGGAGTTATAATTTCAACCGACCCTCTTTATCATCATCAATATGCAAAATGGGCACTAAAAAAGGAGTTGTCTATTTTGATGGACAAACCAATAACAATTACTAAGAATATTTCGACTAATCCAGATTTATCCAACAAATTAAATGAACACTATATTGAACTGAAGAATTTATATAAAAGAATTAATAATAAAAAGAGAAAAACGCTTTTTTCTATAGTATCGCAAAGGAGATTCCATAATGGGTTTAAAAAAGTTAAAGAGTTACTCCAAGAAGTTTATGAAAAAACAAATTGCCCGCTGACTTCAATTCAAATTAGCCATTCAGATGGGCAATGGCGTTTACCTCACGAAATAGTGGATATTGATTATCACTCCTATAATTATGGATTTGGTAAAGTTTCTCACTCAGGATATCATTTTATAGACATAATTAATTTTCTTACAGATTTTGTGAAAGACGATAAGAAGGCTGATAATGTTGATATAAATTCTAAATTTCTTAGACCTTTGGATTTTATTTCTCAAATAACAATTGAAGATTACAAGAAAATATTTGGAGAAAAATTTTCAAAAACTAACAAATATGATATAAATCTATTAAATGAGAGAATGAAAAACTTTGGGGAAATTGATGCGTTCATAACTTTGGCATTTAAGAAAGGAGATAGAATCGCTCTTCTTGGAAGCGTTAACTTAATCCACAATTCTTTCTCTTTGCGTGGAAATTTAATTCCGAATAAAAACCTTTACAAAGGAAATGGAAGAGTAAGACATGAATCCTATACTATTGAACAGGGACCTTTTCAATGCATACAGATAATTTCTTTCCAAAGTAAAGAAGTTACCAAAGAAAAAAGACCAAATTATAGGACTGGAGGAGAGTACCATTTTGATATTTATGTCTTTAGAAATAACAACCTGATAAAAAAATGGAAAAGATTTGAAAAAATCTCCATAAAGGATATTCAATCAAATGAGATGCAAGGAAAGTCAAGAGGTCATCAAGAAGATGCAAGGATGATTGCAACTAATGAATTTTTAGAATTCTTAAATGGAAAAACAAAAGAAAAATATGCCTCTGACTTTTTAGACCACGAGAATACTGTTAGACTAATTGCAGGCATATACAAGTCTGCCGCATTAGATTTTAATAATTTAAATTCCAATGTAGAGATAAAAATATGAAAGCTAAAAAAATTAGATCTATTGGATTTGATGGATTGCATAGATGTGGTAAAGGGACTCAAATTTTATTATTAAAGGATTATTTACAAAGTAAGGGCGTAAATTCTGTTATTGTGAGGGGAGATGGAACGAGGAAGGGATCAGGAGTATCTCAAGAAGATCCATATTCTGCTTGGTGGCAAGATCGTTATGAATCCTTTTTTAGGGATAATAGAACTCCTGAAGAAAATAGGTATCTTTCTGATCTTGTTTACTGTAGGTTAACGAGAGAAGCCAAATCTGCGATGCACAGACTCGAAAGGGACTATATTGGCGGAGTATTGTTAATGGACAGAACATTTGTTTCAAGATGGTTTGTAAAAAGACAACAAGAAACTTGTATATCTCTTGAAGATGCCGTGTCTGTGCTGGACCCAGATACCCATGAAATGATAAGCCCTTTAATACCAAAAAGAACTTATATTATGCATGTTCAACTTAATGAATTGTTAAAAAGAGTAGAAGGTTCAAACGATTCTCCGGAAAAGAAACAATTTAGATTAGATAACTTGACTAAATATTTTAACGATTTTGAGAGATTAATTGAAGAACTCCCAGAAATTTTTTATGGAAACGAGATAAGAATTATTGAAGGGAAAGATTCCCCTGAGAAGATACACAAAAAAATATTGACATATGAGGGAATTTAGGATGGATTTACCATGGATTAAAATGCCTGTTTGTAAAAATAGGGTAAAGATATTCAATGATGCTCCAGATAAAATTAATAAAAGTTTCATTGATAATCTTTCAACTTCCTGGTTATATTTTATGAAAGACAATACTTCTCTTGGTTTTCTTTTTAATAAAAATACATATACTGATGATCTTACGGGGGGGAAAATTAGGTTATTGCATGTCACTCCTTCTATTGATAAATTAAGGAAATCTGGAAAAATAAATCCTAGTGGTGGGGGATTAGGGTCTGTTATATATTGTTCGCCTCTACATAAAGATTTTAAGTCCCATAATTTATTTAACCTATATTCAGAATTTCAGTTACCCAAAAAAATAAAGAAGAATAAAATTGGAGCAATTTGTATAGAAATAAACTCAAAACCAAATATCGATAAACTTTCCTCATGGGGAGTTGATTATACTTTATTTGGAAAAATACATTGTAATGTTTGGAAAGATATTAAACTTAAATCAGAGGATAAAAAATATTTTCAAAATGTAGAAGAAGATGTTCTTAATAGGATTAAGAAAAATATAGGAGATTTAAATAAGTTGATAAGCTATAAAATGGAAAAGGTAGGTCTTGATGAATTTAAAAATCTTTATAGAAAAATATTTATGGAATTTCCAGAACTTAGATTTATTCTATATGAAGTCATAGCAGAATATATTTTATTGAATCAAAATGATAATCAATCTTTTGGGTATGCTTCCAAAGGAGAATTTTTTAACCAAAACCACAAGAAACTTATTTGGGATTTATGCCCAACAATGTTAAAAAAATTTAATATGAAAGAATTTTTTATTCCATTAGACGAATTATCTATCTACTTAAATAAAAAAGAAATAATCTTAAACTTTGATAAAAATTCATTTTATAACTGGATTAAATGGAGAGCATCTTATTATTTTCTAAAAATTGGAAGAAAATCAATAAAAAATCCTATTAATTTTGATGTTCTTTTAAAGAAGCATCCTTATTTAATTGGTCAAATTCTGTATAGGGCATTTTATGATAAACATCTATTTGAAGTATCAAGATCAAAATATTTATATAAAATTTGGAAAAAGAATAAATTGATTATACCAATATATCCAATTATAGCTAAAGGAGAAATGGGAGTAAATCCTAATTTGGACGAATTAAAGATAAAATATTCTATTTATGAGATAAAATTTATACATAATAAAGTTAAACTTTGTAAAAAGCTAAATCTGAAAATCTCTCCAGATATGATAAAAAAAGAAGAGGCTACAGTAAGATGAAGCCACTTTACATTAAGTTAAAAGAAAGAAAATATGAAAAAGATCAAATACTTGACAAGGAATCCATATTGTGGTTAAAGAGAAAATTGAATCTAAAAACCAAAATCATCCCCTTAAATATAGATCCGATGAAGAAAAAATGTTTATTGCAATATGCTCCAAAAGAAAACTGGTTCAATTCAGGTAGAATTAAAACAATTCATGGCATTAGTCATGCATTGCGTGTTATGATTTATTCATACATTTTGTGTAAAATACACAAAATAAATAGGTTTGAACCTTTTTTGTTAGCAGCTTCTATCCATGATGTAAAAAGATTAAATGACAGAGAGGATATAAATCATTGTAAGAGAGCATCTGATTGGTTTTATAAAAGCAATATAAAAATAAAGGAGAATTTTTCTAATGAAGAAATAAAAGAGATTTGTTTAGCTGTTGAAGGCAGAAAAGGCAAATTAAAACTTAATTCTATTTTGAAGTGTGCAGATGCGTTAGATAGATACAGGTTGCCCAAGAAAAAATGGTGGCTAAAAAAAGAATTAGTTCCCCTTCCCATTCCTAAAAAGGTGATTAACTTATCAAAATATTTTACAGTAGAAACTGAAGAACAAATTATCAAAGGGAAAGACCCATTAAAAATAGTTTTGAATCTAGCAAGAAAGTATGATTTAATTTCAGATTCTTAAGGTCAAAAGAAAGTTTTATAAGCGTTGCACTTTTGATATTCTTATGGCAGAAAAACTAACATTTAGGATTGTGCTTGCATGTGCTCTTATTAAAGGTGGGAAAGTTTTATTGGGCAAGAGAAGTGAAGACGAAGATGTCTTGCCGGGTTACTGGGGTCTACCAGGGGGAAACCTAACCACAATAGGAAATATACAAGACATAATTGAGAAGGAATTAAAAAGAGAAATTCTTGAAGAGGTGGGTGTAGAAATAGATAATATTAAGTATGTTGAAAGCCATTCCCATGAAAAACAGATAATAAATATGTGTTTTGTGGCAGATATTATTTCGGGTGAGCCACAAGCCTTGGATGAAACAGAAGAAGTCAAATGGTTCACTTTTGAAGAAGCAAAAAAGTTAAAATTAACTCCCCAGGTTATAGAAAGATTAGAGATTATCTTTAAAGATTAATTAAATTTTTCTACTAAAAAATCTCCAATTGCAAAATATTTTAATCTAGAAGCAAAAAAAGTTCTTATAGCATCTTTCGGTGTGCAAACTAATGGCTCCCCTTTATCATTAAAGGAAGTATTAAGGACCAAAGGAATTCCGCTTAATTTTTCAAAACTTTTAATTAGATTATAGTATCTTTTATTATAATTTCGATTAACTGCATGGGGACGAGAAGTCTCATCATTATGTACTACTGCCGGAATTTTTTCAATTTTACTTTTTTTGACTTTTGATGCAACAATCATAAAATAAAAATTATCTTTAATTTCAAAATAGTCTTTTGTTTTCTCAGATAAAATGCTTGGAGCAAAGGGTCTCCACAACTCTCTATTTTTTATCTTGTTTACCTTTATCCACATATCTTTTTTTGTGGGATTTGCTAAAATAGATCTGTTGCCTAAAGCTCTCGGACCAAGTTCCATCTTACCTTGAAACCATGCAACTATTTCCCCTTTGTGAAGTAACTCGGCACATTTTTTAGAGATGTTTCTAAATCTTTTATAATTTATTTCATATGAATCTAAAACTTTCTTTATCTCTTCGTTAGAATATTCTGGTCCAAAATAGGTATGACCTATCCTATCAAATGAGAGTTTTTTATCAAACATAAAACTCGCTTCTATAGCCGCTCCTATTGCTGTACCAGCATCATTAGACGCTGGTTGAACATAAATTTCTTTTACGATTTCATTTTCAAGTATCTTTGAGTTAGCAATACAATTTAAGGCTACCCCTCCTGCTAAGCATAGCCTATCAAATCCAGTTAATTCTACTGCCTTCTTAGCTAATTTTATGATTTCTCTCTCAAGATATTCTTGTAAAGAGGCAGCAAAATCTTTTTGAAATTTTGTAAACTTAATATCTTTGGTTATAGTACCTTCCATATTATTAAACGAAACGGGAGTGGAGTCTTTTGCCCCAAACTCTCTTTCAAAAAATCTAATCCATTGCCCTATAATCGGTCTCATTTGACCATCATGTCTGTTTAAATCATCTTTAGTCATTTTGGGTTTAAATTTAGATATTTTTGCTATGATCTCCTCTTGTGGTTTTCCATAAGGTGCAAGCCCCATCATTTTTCCCTCGTCCCCATTCCTCATACCAATGTACCTGCATGCGGCACTATAGAGAAAACCTAAAGAGTCTTTGATATTGTTAGACCATTCCTTTGAGATTGGTTCATATTTTTTACCGCTCCAGATAGAAGAAGAACAATATTCTCCTTGACCATCAACGACTAAAATTGCAGCGTTTTCAAAGCCAGAACATCTAAAAGTACTAGAAGCATGAGCAAGATGGTGTTCTATTTTTATAATTTTGGGTTTTTTATCATAATAAAAAAATTTCTTTGGAAAAAAATTAGATAAAAGTTCTTCATCAGATTCATATTTTTGCGACTTTCTTGGAAGATGTTTAGACCAATCCCAGCTGAAAGCAATTATGTCTACATCATCCAAATTTATCTCTTCCTGTTCTAAACAGAATTTGATTGCATTAAAAGGTTTTTTATCATATGCTCTTTTCTGCCTAATGAATCTTTCTTCTTCAACTGCCCACTTTAGTTTTCCATTATCTAAAAAAACCGCTGAAGCATCATGAGCTACATTTAGCCAGCCACATCCATTTATTCCTAAAATTTTCATAATTTTTAATACAAAGAGAGCATTATAAAATCTTTGGTTTCAAAACTCCCTTTAACGTTACAATGTATTGTATTAGTGCATTGTTACCTAAGCGGGACTTGGATACCGATTTAGTTTTAGAAAGGGGCACTTTTAAAAATAGAAGAAAATAATTCTTTTTGTGCTTCCAAAATCAGGCAAGAAAATAGATCAAAAACTTATAGCATTAATTATAGATAGGGATAATCATGAAAAATTGAAAGGGATTTTATATTCTATTGAGAATGATACCTCTCTTTCTAATTTAGAGACGTAAAAGATGTTATAAAGAATGTATCCATTTAGATATCTTTTTATAGTTTTTATTAAAAATTAAAGAACCAGCAACAACAGAATCTGCTCCTGCCTTTGATATAAGTGGAACGCTATATTTTCTTATTCCTCCGTCAATCTCCACAATTACTTCTGGCCTCTCAATTTTTCTCAAGTATTCCTTTAATTTTTTTATCTTAATCAATGTTCTTCTATCAAACTCTTTCCCTTTTACTCCTAGCTTGGTTCCCATCAATAGAACTTTATCAACATCGTAAAATAAATCTTCAAATGATTCTATTTTTTCATTTATTTTGATAACTATACCCCTCTTTATTTTATATTCCTTCAAATTCTTAATTAATAATTTTGCCCCATTTGATGATTCTGGATGAAATAATATAATATTTGCAACATCTTTAAATTCTCTTATATATTTCTCTGGATCTTTTACCATTAAGTGTATCTCAAAGGGGTGTTTTGTCTTTTTTCTCAATGATTTTATTAAATCTGGGAAAAATAATAAATTATATACATAATGACCATCTCCAACATCAAAATGAAAAGAGTCGACATGTTTCTCAATTTTCTTTATCTCGTGAGCTAAATTTGTCAAATCAGCCGACCATAATGAAGCAGATATTTTCACCATAAAGAATTTTATTTGAATAAGTTTATAAAATATTGGGTTTAATTAATATTTGATTGAGATGGAATTTTATATAATGAGACACGGTGAAACGAATGCGAACAAAAAAAAGTTAGTTCAAGGTCAGACAAATGAATCTCTTAACAAAAAGGGGGTATTACAAATAAAAAATATTATTTGGAAATTAAAAAGAGATCATATATCAGTTATACTTTCAAGTGATCTAAACAGGGCAAAGGAAACTTCTGAGATAATCTCTAAAAATCTTGGATTAAAAGTAGAATATTTTAGATTGCTTAGAGAGAAGAATAATGGTCTCTTTACAGGAAAACCATCAAAGCTGGTCAGTTGGGACAAAATTCCAGAGTCATATGAAGAAAGAAGGGCGCCGGATGGAGAAAGTTTAAGAGAGGTTCTATCAAGGGTTAAAAAATTTCTAGCAATTATGAAAACAAGGTATAATAAAGAAAGAGTATTAGTTATATCTCACGGAACATTCATTAAAATAATTAAAGGATATTTAGAAGGTAAAGATATCCAATCATCAATTGAAGAAACAAAAATAAAAAATGCAGAAGCATATAAATTAAAATGTTAAACAAATCTATTAAAGAAGGTATAAAATTAACGAAATATCTCGTTGAGAAACATAGGCTACAAAACAATGTTGTAGCAATATATACCATGGGCTCTTTTGCTGAAAATACAGTAAATAAAGACAGCGATATAGACCTTAACATATTTGTAAAAAGAGCAGAATATCAAGATTTGTATATTCTAAAAAAAGCTATAAAGAATACTGAAAAAAGATTTAGGAGGAAGATAGACACAAATATTGTTTCAGAAAAAGAAATGAAAAAAGAAGTTATTGAGAGTATAATGTTCCCTCATAAATATAGACATTCATTACTCTTATTTGAAATAAAGTATTATAATTGTCTGCTTTATGGGAAAGATATTTTAAAATATATAAAAATAAATTACAAGAATTTACCTGAAGAAGCACTGAAATTATTATTGACACTCGGGTATAGGATTAGAAAAATATATCTTGCCACCGGTTCTTTATATGAGGCGAAAAAACAAGCCACCAAATTTGTAACTTATTCATGCAAATTTGCTTTAATACATAAGGGAATATTTATTTACCGAGATGCTGAAGTTGAAAAGAGATTCTTACAAGAATTCAAAAATTTAAAGGATTTGGATATTGTTAAAATCTGTTTTAAGTTGAAAAAAGAAAATAAAACAATAACAACGAACATTTTTGAAAGGGCAATTAACTTTATCGAAAGACTTTCTGAAGAGATTTTAAATGATTACATTGAAAATAAAAATGAAAAAAATTGATTCGCATTTAATAGCAGAAAAAATGGCTGAAGACATTATTAAAAATGTTGTCAATAAAGAAAACAGACTTAGAAAGAATTATTTTATTGTTTTAGTCGGTATCCCTGGAGGGGGGAAAACCACCCTTTCATTTAAATTGGAAAGGAAATTTAATTTTCTTAAGGTTTCTACAGATAAGATTAAAGAGTATTTAGTTAAAAACAAAAAAGAGTTTTCATTAAATGATCTCTTTTTTATACAAAAAGAAATTTTTAAGATTTTTATGAGGAATAAGATTAATATAATTTCAGATAGCAATAGTGATTCGGTTAAATATCGTAGTAGACTGAAAAAGTTAGCTAGAAATTTTGGGTACACTCCAATAGTTATCTATATTAAGGTTGATTTAGACAAGGCCTATGAAAGAATTATAAAAAGAAAAAATATTAAGTATTCCAAAAAGATTTACCAAAAACTGGTTAAGTTCAAAAGATCTCTTCAGGCACCAAAAAAAGCGTATGTAATAAATGGAAATTTGAACAAGAAGGAATTTCTTAATGAGGTCAATAAAATTAATTTTGATCAATAAGGATAATTGATTCTAGATTTCCTATAGCACTTTCAACTGAAGAGGGTAAAGTATTTCCATCTAATCTTGATGCTTGCATAATATAATCTGTTAGAAAATTTAAAGCTATACGAATTTCTCCAGATTTAACTAATTTTTCATAAGATGTATCAAACTCATCTATTCTTTTTCTAAACATATTTGAATAAATTTGTCTTTTATCGCCCTGTGAAAAATTTTTTTCTTTTTTAATTTTGGATAGAGTCTTTTTTAAATTTTTAAATGTAGTTCTAGCATCTTCAAAACTTAATTTGGATCCTGTAAAACGAGTATTCCTGGCTATTAAAAATCTAGCCAAAGAAGACCCATTTTCTGTTAATTCTTCTAAAGAGAGAAGAACATCTCCCTTGAAACTGTATCTATTTCCATTACTATCCACAAGCAAATCATTAAAAAAAGATACTTGACGGTAATCTCTTCCGAAATAAGCAGTTAATATCGCCTGAGGAAAATTAAACCTTGTTACAAGACTTTGATCATTACAAGTAAACATTCTCTCCGCCGTAATTCCTGTTTGCTCTTGTACCACCTCTTGAGTAAAATAACAATTAAATAAAGGCTTTATTGTTGCTATAGGTCCATCAATCTTTCTTCCTTCGTATCTTGTTTCAATAGGTAACTCTTCTATAAGGGGAACCTTTAATTTATCCCCCATTATAATCAGCGGAACAGGAGTACCGTACCCCCTAACTGTAGATAAAGGCATATCTTTAACATAAACTGAGTAAGTATTTTTAAATTGTTTTAAAATAAAATCAGGGAATTCTGCATCTTCTACTGCTTTTTCAAGTGGGACCCTTCTCATAAGTTCCTTCATGTTTAGGAAGAAATCTGGATTTTGAGGATCTTTATTCCAATATATTAAACCATCTCGAAATAATTGCAAAAATCTTTGTTGGGAAACTTTCCATGATGACATAGAGTCATCTCTAAATTCGATAGGACTCTTTAATTGTCCGCCAAAATAAATTCCACTAGGTAATAAACTCAATCTATTTTTAATATTATTTGATTTTTTTATATTATCGTCTGCAATTTCTTTTCCGGAAATCATAATTCCTGGCAGGTGCTTCCTTAAAATTGTTTTGTAGTTGGCATTAATTTCTTCTTCTGATAATCCCGTTAATTGCTGAATTGATTTATAATCAGTATATTTTCCTTGAATATTCCATGAATCATTTACCAAAACAAAATCTTCGCCTTTTTTCTTTTTTTCTCTTGCTAAAAAATCCATAAAAATAGGGGAAATTCCACTAGGAAGGTGATAATGTCCTTTAGTACCAAATGGCCAAGTTATTAAATATTCCATAAAATTTAATAGATCAAACAGTTTTTAAGTTTTACCCCTATATAGTTATGAAAGAATTATATAGAATACTTTTTAAAACATAATTACCTTGTCCTATTTATGAGATTAATATTATCTGGGGGGGGTGAACCTGAAAAAACAAAAAAAGCAGACGAGACATTTGTAAAACTGATCAGCAATAAAAAAATACTTTATATTCCAATCGCTAAAAAAACTCGCCCTTTTGAAGAATGTTATTCTTGGACACAAAAAGTGTTTTCCAATGTAGGATTTAAGGGAGAAATAGTGATGTGGACAGATTTAAGCAAAAAATCCTTACATAATTTAAAAGAATTTGGGGGGATTTTTATTGGAGGGGGCAATACATTTAGCTTACTAAAAGACTTAAAAGATAAAGGATTTTTGAATTTATTAAATCAGTATATAAGAAAGGACATGGGGGTTGTCTATGGGGCAAGTGCGGGAGCCGTAATTTTTGGCAAAGATGTATCTATAGCAAAGGACGCAGGTGATGAAAATGTTGTGGATTTAATTGATCTTAAATCCTTAAATCTGTTAGGCCATAAAAACATATGGCCACATTACAGTTCAACTCAAGACAAATTAATTGTATCACATTTAAAAAAAGCACAAGGGATTATAGCGCTCCCCGAAGGATCTGGAATTATTATTGATGGAAAAAAAGAGACTTACTTTGGAGAAGTATCTATCTTTAAACTAAATTAGTCTTATTTTACTTTTTTAATAAAATCTTTAAACAGCTCTTTAATTACTAAAAATGGGAAAATATTTCTAATATAATTGGAAACGAAATTAGAGACTATAGGTTGGGTAAAAAAGAGTTAGTTTTTAATAATTATAATGTGGTTTACTCAACCTAATTAACTCCAACCATTTATTTTCAGAAGCTAATGTTAAATTAGGGATTGCCAATTCATAAGGGCATTTCTTAATCGCTTGATGTTTTCTTATGAAGTTATAGAATATTTCATAACCTTTCATTATCGCCTCTGCACTTTCTACACTTCCGTGAAAACCTCTGAAAGTTTTTGTTCTTTCTCTAATTGAATTATGCAACCTTTCAATCATAATGTTAAAGCCCTCACCTTTTGATGCTGTAACTTTATTGTGTCTTATAGAATATCCTTGCTTTTTATTACTCCAACCAAAAGTTTTCTTAATAACATTTTCATAAGCAGTATAGCCATCTGTTGTAATTGTTGTTACATATCCTTCAGTTTTGTATTTTACTTTATTCATAACTTTTCTAATTTCTTTTTGTCCTCTTGATTTGAAATATTTTGAGCCAACCATGTAGCGAGTTTTACAATCAACAGAGTCAATAAACCATTCTTTTGAAACTCCTTTTTTAGTTTGGTTTGTTCTTCTGTGATATTCCATTTCATCAACCTGAACTTCTTGACCTGCATTAATCTTTAATTTGTCCGTGAAATTAGAAATCATATCGGCATATTTTACAACCCAACGATAGATAGATTTATGCGAGGAATTATGAGGATAAAATGCTTTGAAATGCTCCCGAACTTTTCTTGTTGAAACTCCTCTGTAAAACAAATCCAAAGCACAAGTTATTTTCTTTGGATGGTTTCTCATTCTGAAAAATCCATCATCAACCACAAATCTATGGGAACAAT
>CAZHOH010000021.1:0-1367 GCA_964534185.1 Candidatus Woesearchaeota archaeon
TCAAAATCTTATCCAAATTCTTAAGCTCATTTCCAATAATATAAGTCATCGTCTTATTTTTCTTAATCAGCTTCGCAGCTTTTTGATCCAAAACAAAATGCTGTCCTGGTTTAAACTTCATCTTCGACGCCATCTTATCAAATTCACTCCAAGTCACCTCACCAATAAACTTCGCACTTTTATACTCTTTAGGATTCTTATCAAACAAACCATCAACATTTGTAATATTAATAAAATTACTCCCAAACTCACCAGCAATTTCAGCAGCAGTAGAATCAGAAGTCTGGTTCGGCTTATACTCCAAAGCACCTGTAAAAACAACATTTCTTTTTACCAGCATTTCTTTCAATTCATCCATCTTATGCGGAATACCTTCTGGATTATCATAACCAAAAAAATAATTCATAAAACGCGCATTTGTTCTCGTCGCAGAAATCCCAGAATAACTTTGCAATTTCACACTTGCGCCAATTTCCTTCAACCCCGAAATATACATTCGCGCAACACTCCCGCCCCCGCAAACCACCACAAATTTATACCTACCAGAATGAAAATTCAAAACCCGCCGAAACTCCCTAAGAAAACCAACATTAATATACCCATCAACAATTATCTGGCTTCCACCAAGACTAATAACAATCACCTCTTTTTTTCTCGCCTTCTTCATAATAAAAACAATAAATCAGGATTTATAACTTTTACTCAAAAGACAATTTTTATAAAACCTTAACCAATTAAATATAAATGAAAAATAAAGTAAAAAGAGCCTATAACATCTTAGGACAAGAATACTACAATTCAAGAAAAAATAAAACAAATTCAAGTTACTTCTATAATGAACTTTTAGAAACTCCCACAACAATAAAAATGTTGGGAAAAATAAAAAATAAAAAAATTCTTGATTTAGGTTGTGGACCAGGATTATATATTGAAAAATTAAAAAACAAATGTAAAGAAATCAAAGGGATTGACATTTCAAAAGAAGAAGTTAAAATTGCAAGAATAAATAATCCAAAAATAGAAATAAAATTAGGAGATATAGAAAACCTGCCATACAAAAATGAAGAATTTGACATTGTTTTTGCATCTTTAGTTCTAGGACATTTAAAATCATGGAATAAAGTATTAAAAGAAGTTAAAAAAGTTTTGAAAAAAGATGGAATTTTTATATTTTCAACTTACAATCCAGTAACTGAAACTAGTGAAAGGAAAAAATGGTTCTTTAAAAAATTTAGAATAATTGAAAATTATTTTGAAGAAAAATGGAAACATAGAACCTGGAAAGAAACTAAAGAAGCAAAGATAGAAGGTGTACATCATCATAAAACATATGGAACAATTGTAAAAACATTAATTAAAAATAATTT
>CAZHOH010000021.1:1467-13001 GCA_964534185.1 Candidatus Woesearchaeota archaeon
AAAAATTTGATTCCTAAATCTCTTGCTTGAAAATAAGAAATACAACCTGTAATTGATAATCTCTTCTTTTTATTTTCATATCTAAATTTCATAGCTTCACTAATAATTTGTGGACTAGAATTAATTACAAACCTACCATATTTCTTTAAATATTTTTCTGGATTAGGAAAATTATTTCTTATAAGAATATAACAAAGTTCAGCAAAAATGAAATTGTTTATTATAATTCTACTATTAAGATAGGGCGTATAATTTTCATTTCCTTTAATCACTTCTATTATAGCATAAGTATCAAATACAAATTCCATTATAAGTCCCAAAGTTCTTTATCAACTTCATCTAACAATTCCTGAGTTGATTTCTTAAACCTAAACAATCCAAATGTTTCTTTTAGAACATTCTCTCCTTCTTTCTTAAGTAAAACAATAACTTCCTCTCCTTCCTTAACCCCTTCATTATTAATAAATTCCCGAGGCAAAACTATACCAAAAGAATTTCCCCATTTTCTTAATTTAGATTTTATTTCTATCATGTATAAACAATATAATTATACTATTTAAACCTTCCCACAACTCTCACTTAACAGTAAACAAACTATCATCATCCACATCAAAAACCCCAAGACGAACCCCACAATCCAGCCACCCATGCGCGTAATTCAAAGCAGCAAAAGAATTAACAACCTCCCCTTTATCTTCAAAAAATTGCGCATCTGACAAATAATTCTCAACCATTTTAATTATCTCCTCAGCATCATCTTCCCGCCCCTCAACAATATTTTTCTTAACTTCAATTAAAGCCCGCGAAGTCAAACTAAAATATTTTTTCAATTTTTCCAAACTTATTCTATCGCTCATTTAACTCTTAACAATCTCGCAAATTTTATCTTCAACTTCTTTTATTTTTTCTTTAGAGATCTTACCAACAGAATAACCAATAATAGATTTCCTTAAAGTGAAAAGTATAGATGGTTTTATAAAACTGTCAATGTTTAAGTTCCCTTTTGTCAAATCTGTAGAATTCAAAGAAATTTGATAAGGATCTGATAAATGTTCTTTAGAAGTTATCTGACAAAGAATTAAATCATTTCCTTTTAATTTTGCTATTACCAATGCAGGTCTTTTGATTAAAGAAGTTAAATCTGAAAAAGGAAATGGAGTTACAACAATCTCTCCTTTTACAAATTCTTCCATGCAATATTATCCTCCTCACTTAACCAATTCTCACTCAACAAACCTTCATCTGCATAAATGTTCGACTTAATACTTTCTAATTCTTTAATCCTCTTTGAAATAAGCTCTCTTACAAAAGAACTCCATTTAATTTCAGAAAACTGTTTCATTTTTTCATAAGTTTCATCATCAATTGAAAGTGTTATATTAGTCATAAAAAAATAAGTGTCATCACTTATTTAAATTTTACCATCAGAACTCATGCTGCCTTCTTTCTTTTCTTATCCTTATCCCGCAAACCATAAGCGCCCCAAACACCAGCCCCTCCAAAAATCAAAGCCATCAAACCAAGTTTAACACCACTACTCGCAGGCAATTTAGGAGCATTAGGATCATTAGGATCATTATAAACCTCAGGGTCCAAACCTAACTCGCGGTTGAATTCTTCAAAACCATCAGGAATTCCATCCTCGTCAATATCTGGATTATTAGGATCAAACCCTAGATTAAACTCATCGCCATCACCTAAATTATCCCCATCAGTATCAATATTATGAGGATCAGTTCCAATTGTCTCTTCCAACCCATTGCTCAAACCATCCCCATCTTCATCACCTAAAGGATTCAAAGGAATATGGCTCAAAGCACCTGTTACAATAACCTCTCCTGTCCCCTTATTATCAACAAATTTATCTTTAATCTCATTTTCATCAGTCACAAATCTTAAACCAGAATTCAAAAGATAACTAGAATTACTTCCAACACCCGGATTATAAGTCCAAGCCTCTTGAGTATTACCTGTCCTCTCAACCCAAGCATTTCCTGCCAACTTCTGAACCTTCTCACCTGCAAGCACTTTAGCAACAATACCGCAATTATCAAAAACATTATTTCCTTTTTCTAAATCACCAGCATCAATCCCCTCATTACTTAAAGAAAAGACAATAGGAATATCTCTAAAAGTATTAAATCTCATCTTTGTTTGATTCCCCACACTACTATCTCCTGCTAAAACATCTCCCCCTCTATAAACCAAAGGTTCAGAACTACTTTCCCCTCGTAGATAAATCGAAACAGGCTCCCACTTATTAGAATCTCTATCTTCAGGAAGTGAAAAATCATTTCCAACAAGTTCAGCACTACCTCCTCTATTAAAAGCCATCCTATCTAAAACAACACAATTATACAAACCTCCAGAAGAAGTGCTATTAGTAAAATTAATAGAACCAACTAAATCATCATCAGTTCCAACTTTATTCGAATAACCTCCAACAACAATATCTTCCATAACTAAATGTCCTTTAACACTAACTCCTTGATAAATAGTATTCAATTGATTCCCTTCCCTATCCAAATTCCCTGCCATCTTAACAGCCATCCACTCAGGAATCGTATTTATCGGAGGAAAAGAACTATTCTCCAAGTGAGGAATATTATAGCTACTTCCATCAGAAAAAGCAACACCTAAAACAGGAGTATTATTACCAGCAACAAAAGCGTCATAAGAACGTTTCTTCCAGCCATCTTCTACCATGCTCCAAACTCTATCAAAATCTGCCTGACTCCTAATTGTCCAAGTCTCATCAATTTCTCCATCAACCATATCTCCATAAGCCGAATTCATAGGAAGATAACTCGCAAGCCCAATAGCCCCAACAGCAATCCCTTTCTTAATTCCTTTCCCAATTTTAGAAACAAGCGAACTATGATTTTCCCTGTCCATAATACAAAAATCAAAATTCCAAGATATTTAAATTTATTCCTACTCAAAGAACAAATCTCCAAAAAACTTTATTAACAACAATTCTTATTAATAAAAATGGAAATAATATTTGTTAGACACGCTGAAAAAGAAAAAATAGGAGAAGACCCTTATCTAACTAAAAAAGGATTAAAACAAGCAAAATACCTTGCTAAAAAATTGAAAAAATTAGAGAAGTTCAATGAATTTTATTGTAGCAACCTAACCAGAACAAAACAAACATCCAAAATTATATCAAAAAAGCTTAAAATAAAACCAAAAATTGAAGAATCATTAAACGAATTCAAATCCGAAATATTAAAACAAAACAAAAACAAATGGGACAAAGAAACAAGAACCCATTACAACAATCTAATCTCCTTCCTAAAAAGAATCTCAAAAAATGAAAATCAAAAAAAAAGAATCCTAATAATAAGTCACGGAATAACCAATAGAATAATCTTAGCCCACTTCTTAAAACTAAATTTGAAAAAATTAGCAACATTTAGAACAAGAGAAACAGGAATTAGTGAAATTTACTGGATAGAAAAATTCCAAAACTGGAGACTAAAATACTGGAACAATGACAGCCATCTACCAAAAAAACTAATAGGAGACGATTAAAGTAAAATACACAAAATTAATTAATTTAATAAAATTACAAATATTTTTCAAACTCCTCTCTCGAAATTTGCAAGTCTTTTTTTATAATCTTGTTTAATAAACCTCTATTTTCTGCACTCCAACAAACCTATCATTAAGCTCAATATCTTTCTGAGATTTCAAACATAAAGAAATAACTTCTTTTGTTCTTTTTATTAATTCATCTAAAGTTTTTGCCTGAGTATGACATCCAGGAATTTCAATTACTTCAGATATAAAATATCCATCTTCTCCTTGCTCTATCAAAATATTAAAACTTGCCATAACAAATTTAACCTTCAATTCTATTTAAACTTTTCTTATAATCCTCCAAAATTACTTAAACCCAAAGTTCTCTAAATATTTATGGACTTAAAACAAGCACAGGAAAAAGTAAACGAATGGTTTGAAAAATCAGGAGCTGAAAAATGGCCAAAATTCGTAATCTTCGCAAGACTAGTTGAAGAAATAGGCGAGGTTGGAAAATGCATGAATGTGAAAGAAGGTTATCAGAAAAAAGAAGTTAGCAAATTAAAAGACGAATTCGGAGACGCCTTGTTCACATTAATCCTCCTAGCAAACGAATACAATCTCGACTTAAACGAAGCAATGGAACAAGTTCTGAAAAAGTATGATAAATATATAAAATAAATTGAGAAATTCAATATTTCTTATCTCTTTGTTCTTGTAATCTCATATTTTTCCTAAACAAACCCTGTTTAAAATATTTGTGTAAAAAAAGAAAAAGAATGTAAAAAACCATTTATTTTTTCAAGGAATTTTTTACTTCTTCATAAAATTCAAGAATTCTCCCTTGTTGCCAAAGCTCTTGGAGATCTTTATTTTGCTTAACAAGTTCTTTCCCTTTACTAGTTAAAACCCATCTTCCTTTATGACTAATTACTTCTCCTCTTTCCAAAAACCTATTTATCTTTTTCCAAAGTTTTCCCAATCTTTTATCATTCTCAATACTTTCCTCTTCTTCTTTAGATAAATTCAATTTTTTTATAGGAAATTTTAATGTAACTAAGTCTTGAATTTCATGTCTCACTAAACCATAATTTTCAAGAAAATATAATTTCTTCCTAGATTCTGAATCTTTGCTATCAAACCACGTATAATAATCTCCTCCAGCCATTTTGTTTTATTTTTTAGGATATTTCTTAGTATATTTCTCTAACAATACCATCATCTCTTCCATACTTAACTCCGACAAACCACCTAAAGGTTTGCCTGATGCATCAAAATAGTTTATACTATTAACAGATGAAGGAATACCAAGACATAAATCTCTAGAATCAAGAACAGGTTGAGGACTTGTAAGCCAAGTAAAATTAGTACTAAATCCTGCCCTAGATCCTCCACTCCCAGCATTACCACTAGCATCAAATGTTCCGTCATCCCTAATATAATCTGAAGCATATAATGCTGTAGCACTCAAAGATTCTAAATCAAAAGCCGTATAAACTCTTTGCCTTTCTTGCAATCTTTGCATCGACGGCGATTGATACATTTCCAAAGTTTGTTCAAGTTGCATTTTTTCTACCTCCTTGTAATCTATAGAAATTAAAGATTAAATATTTTTTAAAAAAATAAAAAGACTCCAAAAGAGCCGTAAATAAATTATCCTAAAACATAGAAATATTTTTCTAATTTAGAAATTATTTCTTCCCTTGGCAAATTTGTATCCAAAACAAAAGTTATTTCTTCTACAGATATAAACATATGGAATCTTACATTTCCATCAAAAACAAAAAAATAACCTCCTACTTCCGAAGTAACAAAATCTAAATCTTCTAGTTTTTCCTCAGAAAAACCTAGGCTTCTTAGAAAAGAGATTAGCTGATTGTGTATATCTATTCTTTTGTAAATAGAAAATTTATCGATTCTTCCCAATTCATAATCTTTACTTGATATTTCTTCTATTTTGAACTTTTCCATTTTAACTACTACTGCCTGATAATGGGATGTGTGTGTTTGAGAGATTTAGATTCCTTCCTGTTTTTGAGCCAATCTTTTTCATCCAGACTTCATAATTGATATGATCTCCAACTTCTTCATCGCTATCTTCTCTCCAAGTTTCAGAGACATGTTTCCTATACTCTTTTCCAGAATCTTTTCCACCATACAAAACACTAGCGCTCAAGTTTTCTAAATCTCCAACGACGAAATAAGTTGTCTGCCGTTCTTGAGTTACTTGTGGTTGATACATTCCTAAGGTTTGTTCAAGTTGCATTTTTTCTACCTCCTTGCAATTGCAGCAGTTTATCGTCCTCTGCTGACGCTCTTAAAGAGTATAAAAGTAAATCCTTTTTAGTAAATAATTTTTTCCCTTCTTTTAAAGCCAAAGCATTCGCCAAATAAGTTTGAGAGTAAGATAATGGATTTTTAACTTGGTCACACAATTTAAAATCTTCTTCTTCTAAATTTTTATAATTTTCTGACTTTTGAAAATTATATCTAATTGCCTCTTCAGTTATTGGTTGCTCTCTTAATATTTGTTTTTGTTCTTCAAAATAATCTCTACTACCAAAAACAAATTCTCCAGAAAAAATAGGATCTGTCACCCTTACATCAAAATTTCTTATACCTTCTTCAAAACATCTTTGAAAATGAACCCTTACATCAATCCAATCTGCATGAAAAGGCTCAATTTCATCAGAAATAAGATAAATATCTATATCGGAAAATTCTTTTTCTGATCCGAATAAAACTCCAAACTTAATTGAATCTAATTTTTTCCTACATAACTTTTCCAACAACCCCGTAACCCTCTCAGCCGTTGTCCTCCTCGCCATTCCTTGAGAATACATTGACGCTAAATCCCCATATTGCTCAGAAAAATTAATGACTGAATCAACAACTTCTTTTTCTTCTTCAGATAAAAAATCATACTTTCTTTCAAACTCGTCCATTAAACCATTTTCTCTTGAAAGCAAATACTCTGTCCAAATTGCAAACAATTCATACTTCATCAAATTATCTTTTCTAAATTCATTCAATCTTTGGAATCTTCCACTACCTTCTCGAAATCTTCTAATATCTTCTAATGTAAAACTCTTACCCTCAAACTCTCGCCTCTCTTCTTCAAGTAATCCTTTTTCCAATTCAACCAATTTTCTACCCGCAATAGATTGCTCGCAATACAAACCATGTCCAAAATATTCATGAAATAAACTTAATGGATTTTCATCTCTTATAACTGCAGTTTGGTTTCTTGGTAAATAAATTCCAAAAGAATCAGAATTTAATCCCCTTAATTCAATAAATTCTCCCCATCTAAATTCTGGTACTAATTCCAAAGAAGTTTGTTCAGGCTTATATCCTAATAAATTATCATAAAAATAATTAGAAAAATCAAATAAATCTCTAACTCGTAAATCTAATAAATCAGATTCCAAATCCATTAAAAAACAATAATAAAACAGCTATATAAAAATATCGTTCAACACTAAAAAATACACAAAATATAAATATTCCAATCACTATTAAAATAAGTAACAAAAAAGATGGAATTGAAAAATAATTTTAAATACTCAAACAAATTAAATTATAAATGAATCTAAAAGAAAAATTAATTAAAATATATGCTGGAACTTTAGCAACAATAGGATTTATTTTGTCTCCAATATCGTGGTGGAATGACTTATTAGTTAATATTCCTCTAAGTTACCTATTTGCTATTCCCTTTGGAGCAATAAATAAGGCGTTATTTCTTCCATCCTTTATAGTTGGATATTGGATTACTAACGTAATAGGCTTGATCTTAATGCACCATGGAGTAAAAAGATTATTTGCAAAGGATATAAAAAAGAAAACAACAAAAGAAGAAATAAGAAAAATGATTTTAATATCTATTTTATATACCTTAATCATAGTATCCTTAGTGTTAATAGGAATAATTAAATTTCCAACAGAATATCTTCCAAATGGATAATATAAATATTGTAGGAGACACACATAATTTTGATTCACTAAAAATAGTTTTATCCAAATTCAATAACATAATATCTTTAGGAGATATTGCGGCGGTAGATAAAAAAGAATACTTCAACAATATCACAAAATATTCTAGGGCATGGAGAGAAGTTTCTAAAAATAAAATAACAAACAAATTAGATGCTCAATGGTTTTCAAAATTAAGCATAGAAGGATGGAAAAAACAAATCAATCAAATAAATAATTCAGGAAAAAACTTCACACTATGTTTGGGAAATAGTGATTTAAGAATGTTGGAATTTTTTAAAGAATGTCAAAAGCAAAAGAAGAATTTTGCTATCATAAAAAAGCCTACTTTAAAAAAATTTAATAAAATCCGGATAATAATATTACCCTATAAAGATAACAGATACAAAATAAAGAAAATAATAAAAAATTTAAAGAAAGAATACCCACTTTTTGTAATTGCCCATTGCCCTGCATTTAAGAATCATCATAAAAAGTATTACGAGAATCATTATCAAGCAATAAAACAAATAAAAGAAAGTTATGGAAAAAGTTTTACATATATCCATGGCCACGTTCATCCAAAAGAATCATATAAATATTATTTAGAAGGAATTAAAGTTCTTGCACCGAAAGCCAATGAAAGTTTAAATGGAATAGGAATAGAAAATCATATAATAATGATTAATACAAATACTGGAGAAATAAAATTAATTGATAGTATTTCATTAAAAACAAAGAAATTTAAAAAATTACCTAAAAAATACTTAAAATCAGATCATTGGAATGATTTCATAAAACCAGAAACATAGATTAAGTACCTAGATAGTCTTCCAATTCAAATAGATTTGATATTTGGTTTTTTATGGAAACCTCAACATCTCTCCTAAGCCACAAAGATTTCATACCAAAGAATCTCGGGACTAAAAAGTCTTGCCCATAATTATTCCCAACCATAATAAATTTCTTAGGAGCTTTATTTGCTACTGCAAGAAGATGTTCATAAATTTTTGGAGATGGTTTTCTAAATCCAAGCCTATTTGAAAAAACTCTGTAATCAATAAGCTGATCCAATCCCTGATTGACAAAACAAGGTTCATAAAAACTTGCTTGATTTGATATCACTCCTAGGTTATATCCTTTCCCCTTAAGACTTTTTAAAACATTTAAAGAATCTTCATAAATTTGGCAAGAATCAATATCATCAGATAACCTAGATTGCATAAGTTCAGATTGCAAAGATTGATTAAAATCAATTCCAGTAACTTTAACAAAATCAGATAAAAAAGAATCCACAGTTTCATGGTGCCGACATAAAAAAGTAGGCTTAACAAACGATCTCCAAAAATTAGCATCAATATCAAATTCATCCTTTAAATAATTAAAAGCTCTCCAACCATTAGGAAAATAGATTAATGTATCCCACAAATCAAAAACAACACAATTAATATCCATTTTTCAATCTTAATTCCTCCAATTTTTGAGCATAAAATCCAAAGTTATAATTATTATGATATTCAACTTCCCTCCCCATGTCCACAACTCTCTTATCCTTAACTCTTAATCCAAGTAAACTACCTGCAATACTAGCTACAGAATCTAAATCCCATCCACTGTTATTTCTATGAATTATACTTATAAAAGCATTATAAGGGTCATCTAATTTGGAGCCCAAAACAATGCCTGTGGGAACCGAACTCCAAGATTCTTTTCCATACCCGATAGACCCTTCCAATATATCTGGGAGGTCATATGAGCGTACTTCTTGAGAAATATTAAAAGCTTCAACCAGATTACATAAAAATTTTGTATCTTGCGATTCTGGAAAATGATCCAATAATGATCCAATAATAAAATCTTGAATTTTAATGGGAGAGTAAATTGGATATTTTAAATTAAAATGTAAAGAGTAAGCAACAGCCAAAGCAGCAGAGATAGATTCATTTGATCCATGAGTTAAATTACTCAAAGAAAAAACATTTCTAGTTAATTTTTCTAAATCAGAGTAAACTGCAGATAATGGTGATACCCTAATAGCTGCACCATTTGTATCCCCTGTAGTAGCAATATAATCAACATCATTACTTCTTTTAAGGAATTCTATTTGCCTACCCCCTCTAGGATCAACTGCAATTAATTTTCTAGCAATATCTCTTCTATCAAATTCTCTATTTTCAATCAAAGAATCTGCCACCAACAATGTTAAAATAGTATCATCTGTAACATCTGCCTTTTGCCAATCTCTTTTACTATTAGTCCTAATAGGTTTAATAAGCTTAGACACTGAACCTCCATAAATTCTATTGATTTCTTCTTTATTATACTTAGAACAAATTTTGCCCAATGCATCTCCTACTGAAAGATACAAAAACATATTTTCAAAACGCTCCTTATACCGCTTCATTTTAACTCATTTACTTCCTTCAAAAGTTCAAAAGCTCCTTTATCATTACCGACTAAAAATCTCCTAACAGAATTTCTAAAAATAAACAAAGACCTAAGTAAACTAAAATTTTGTTCAATATATTTTCTTTGAGAATAACCAAATTGATCTAAATATTTCGCAGGATCTTTATCACGAACAACCCGATAATTATCTCTCCCATAAATAGGCCTAATAACTCCATAGCCTAAAGGAACAATTCCAAAGGCTTCTTCATCTATCACTTTAATATGGTTCTCACTATCAACCAAGAGATTATGAATCCCATAATCTTGATGATCAAAAACTGCCCTAATAAAACCAAAATCAAATAAATTTCTTTCAAGTTTCTTCAAACTAATTAAATCAACTCCTTTAAAAGATAGATAAGATAAACCTTTTTCAACCATTTCCTCCAATAAAGATTTAATATAATTTTCTTGTGATTTAAAAAGTTGAGAATTCATAATTGCCTGAATTTCAGAAATTTGCCCAATATAATTTTCGGAAAAATTAGGGTTAATTAAATTACCTTCCAAATATTCAAATAAAGTAAATTTTCCAAGCCTTGCTAAAGGAGATGATACTGGAATACCTAATGAAAAAGCAAAATTAGATCTTAAAAACAATTTCTCAGCTTCATCCTCAGTTTCACTATAACGAATTTTCACCATATCACCCCCAAGATTTACTCTAAAAACACGAGGACTAACAATATAATTTTTAGTTTCATTATCTCCAAATTGTAATGGCAGAATATTCTCTTTATTAACTTCTAATACAGACTCTAATTCAGGCAATAAATGTTCCAATTTAATTACACCCTTATTTTGAAAAGGATTATAAAATAAATGATTGACTAACTCAGATTCATCAAAAGTCATTTTGTCCAAAAAGATATTTTAATTGAAATCCCTCTGCACAAATCTTGTCTAAATTCTTAACTTCCCCTCCTAAAATAAATGCTCCAACGTCGTCAACAACAATCCCATTTTTCTTAAACTCTCTTAAAGCATTAAGTAAAGTTGAACCCGTAGTAATCTCGTCTTCTACAATAATAATCCTATCTCCCTTCTTTAATCCATAAATATAATGGTCCGATCTTGCCGAGTGTGGCTCTTTAAAATGTAGCTCATTAGAAGCTTTTAATCTAACCCTATATGAACCTATCAAAGGGATGCCAATAGCTTCAGCAACACCATAAGCCGATAAAATTCCTCCCTCTGCAAATCCAACAACATAATTCGCTTTTCCCCAATTTAATTTATCTGCCAATATTTGAGAATTTTCACTAAGAACCCCTGCCTTAAGAGGTATCAACCTTCCATCAAAAGGATGAATAATTTTATACTTTTTAGTATCTTCATTATTTCTTTCAACCAAAAATATATCCTTTCTTATCATTAAACTAACCCAAAAGCCTGATTTATAATCTTTTTGATTAAACCAAAAACCCCCAACACCAAAAAATACACAAAATATAAATATTCCAATCACTATTAAAATAAGTAAAAAAAAGAGAATTAAAAACAACTATTAACTAAATCACCACAAACTTTAAATACCTAAATCACCATTAAAAAATAACAACAAAATGGCAAACAAAAATCAA
>CAZHOH010000022.1:0-11965 GCA_964534185.1 Candidatus Woesearchaeota archaeon
GACTGGTGCACCGACGCATACTTTAAATGTTGTTGGAGATGCGAATATTACAGGAACTGCTTATCTTGGAAGTTTTGATTTTAGTGGAAATATAAGTGTTGGACAGGAAAGTGCTTATTATGGTGCTCATCAAGCGGTTTATGTTCTTGACGTTGTTGAGAGCACTTCTGGGTGGAGTATTAGTGGTGGAGGAGGTTTAGAATCGAGTGTTTCCAAAGTTGGACCTAATAGTTTGGGACTAACTTATCCTGCTTCAACGAGCACCTATTATTCTTTTACTTCTTCGAATGATTTTGGTGATTTAAGTGATTATTCTACAGATAATGATTACTTGGAGTTTTGGTTATATATTAATGATTCTTCTGAATTTATTTTAGGGCAGATAGAGTTTGGAAATACTCAAGATACTTTAGAGTATGTCTGGGATGCAAATGATTTGCCTACCTTGGTTGATGGGTGGAATAAGTTATCCTTAAGAATGGGGGAGGCTGCGCAAGATTCTGTTGATTGGAGTTCTGGGGTTGACCATTTTAGGATGTATTTTAAAGGTAGTGGAAGTAATCCTGCTTATGAGATTAATATTGATGGATTGCAGATGGTCTCAAATAGGAAGTTATCTCCTCCTAATGATATTGTTGTTAATAATGATATTTTTGCTTTTGGAAATTTGAGTGTTGGGACAAATGATGCAAACGAGATGTTAGAAGTTGCTGGTAGGGTTTTAGTAAGAGATGAATCTAATAACCCTGCGTTTATTATTTCAACTTCTACTGGGGGTTATGGAGTAGACCCAGAGTTTTATATCCAATCTAATGAAGGAGGTAGTGGGACAGATGCAGGTTTTCATTTATCAAGAAATGCTTTATTTAGAACTTCTGATAATACATATCAATATGTGGATGATGGGGGTGATGAAGCTGCTCAATTGATATTTGAAGATGATGGAGATATAGGGTTTAATTATGCTGGTTCTGGGACTGGAGAGGTTACTTGGACTAGTTTGTTGTTTATGGATGTAAGTGCGCAGAGGGTTGGAATAAATGACGATACTCCTTCTTATAGTTTAGATGTTGCGGGTGATGCTAGAATTACAACTGATTTGAATGTTAATCAACATATTTATCAAGGTGATGGCGATACTCATAATTTTGGGGATTCGAATGATGGGCAAATTTATTGGGATAATACGAATAGTCGGCTGGTGATTAAGGCTACTTAATTCTTATTTGATAAAAATATAAAAACCTTAGATGTTTATTTTGTGTATTATAAAATGAAAGAAGAAATTAAAGATAAAGGACTGAAAAATTTTATTAAAAGGCTAATGGATATTTCTAATTTTGATAAAGTTGAATTTATTATTTTTTATGGTTCGCGGGCTATTGGTAAGTATAATAAAAATTCTGATTATGATTTGGCGATTTATTTTAATGGTAATAAGAAGGAGAGATATAATTTTTTGATAAATGCTAATTTTGATAAAAGATTTGATGTTAAAGTATTTCAGGATATTCCTTTATTTATTAAAAAAGAGATTTTGAAAGGTAGAGTTATTTATTGTAAGGATATTCGTTTTGTTTATGATGTTGTTTATCAAACATTAAAAGAGATTGAATTATTTAAAAGACATTATTATGATTACATTAAAACTCGTTCTTTGAGAGTTAAATGAGGACTGAATTAATAGAAAAGAAACTTGCAGATATGATTGATGCAGTTAATTTAGTTAGTGATAATTTACCTTCTAGTTTTAAAGAATTTAGCTCATTAGGATTAATAAAAGATGGTTTGTATAAGAAATTAGAGTATGCTATTGAGTCTGTATTAGATATTTTTTCGATTATAAATGCTGATTTAGACTTGGGAATTCCTGAAAGTGAAGAAGATATTTTGGATAATTTAGAAAAGAAAAAAATATTTTCCAAGAAATTTGTTGAGATAATTAGACATATGAAAAGTTTTAGGAATGTTTTAGTTCATAAGTATGGAGATATAAATGATAAACAAGCATATAAAGATATTAAAGACGGGCTTTCTGATTTTGAGATTGTTGAAAAAGAGGTTAATAAGTTTTTAGTTAAATATAGAAAATGACGGGCAGATTTATTGGGATAATACGAATGGTAGGTTAGTGATTAAGGATACTTAATTTTGAGGCTTTGGTGAAATCCTTGTTTTTGAACGCAATCCCATCTCCCTCCACCATCCCCCAACCCTCCCTCCCGAATATTGGAGAATTTATGGAATTGCGTAATGAATTAAAATTAAGATGGTTTCACCAAAACCAGTTTTGGAAAATTTTAAATACTATAGTTCTACTATAGAATTATGGTAACAACAATTCAACTTAATGAAAGTGTTAAAAAAGTTTTAGATAGTATGAAAGAGTCCAGAGAAACTTATGAAGATGTTATTGTTCGTCTTATGAAGGATGTTGGAAATCAGAAAGAAGAGAGAGAAAAGTTATTAATTGAAGGTTATAAAGAGATGGCTGAAGAAAGTTTAATATTGGCAAAAGAAGGGGAAGGTGTGTTAATGGATGGTTTAGATAAGAATGAAGAATGGAACGATTTTTAAGAGGAGATATTGTAGTTGCAAATTTTGGATTTGTTAAAGGAAGTGAACAGAGAGGTATTAGGCCTGCTTTGATTATTCAAAATGATTTTGGAAATAAATACATCACAACTACTATTGTTGCTCCTTTGACTGCAAATATTATGAAAAGAAAATACTTGACTAATGTTTTTGTTTCAAAAGAAGATTCAAAGTTGAAAAAAGATTCAATGGTTTTATTAAATCAGATAAGAACAATTGATAAGCAAAGGATTGTTAGAAAGGTGAGTTCTCTGAATAGTGGATTAATGAGAAAAGTAGATTCGGCGATTAAAGTTAGTTTGGATTTGGATTGATAACGTAAAAAATATAAACTCTCTTTACTGGGTTTATTTATGAAGAGGGAGATTATGTTTTTTGGAATTGTCGGATTGTTATTGAGTTAATTATATAAATTCTAAGGGGTTTTATACTTTTATGGACAATATTTTTGAGATGATTGATAAAACAGGCAGGAAGATAAGATTGACTGATAGGCAATGGGGTCATATGGTAAAAAAGCATCAGTATATAGAAAAATATTTGGATGAAATTAAAGAAATTTTGAGGTTGCCGGATAAGTTGGTTGATTATTCTTTAGATAAAGGATATTATTATAGAAATTACAAGTATCTTAAACATCCCAATCGTTTTATTCTTGTTATAGTTAGATATTTAAATGGTGAAGGATTTGTTATAACAGCTTATTTAGAGCAAAGAATAAAATGGTAGAAGAACAGACTTATGATATTTATTATGATAAAGAAGCAGATTTCTTAGAGGTTTCTTTTGGTGGGTTTGCTAAAGAAGGGACTACTGAGGAAGTGGAGCAAGGGATTTTTATTACAAGAGATGTGACAACAGGAGAAATAAAAAATATTGGAGTGTTAGATTTTAAGAAGAGGGTTGGTGTTTTAAGAGAAATACTAAATAGGTTTAATTTATCTTTTCCTCTTGAAATTGATTTTTCTAAATAATCTTTTTAGGAAAAAAATATAAATGGTCTATTTTTGAGTTTACCAATAAGTTTCTGTTTCAATAATTTTTGGTTTTTTCTTGTTTAATTGGCATGTTGTAGCAAATCCAGTGCAGGATTTTTTTGAGCCTTTTTTGCATATTATTTTTATCCTTTCTCTTGATGGAATAATTTTACAATGGGGACAAATTCCGAAATTGATTTTGTTTTTTGTTTGAAGGAGATACATAAGATATAAAGAGCCATTTTCAATTTCTAAGTCTAACTCTGCTAAATCGCATTTTGTTATATTGACTGTTTTTATTATTTGAGAAAGTCTTTTAGTGTTTTCTTTTGGGTCGTTAGTGAATAAGTTAGGATTGTGGACTATTCTTCCTCTTATATCATCGTATATTTCGTTTATTTTATTTTTCATTTTGGAAGTTTGAATTCTTTAGCTTCTTTTAAATTTTCTATTACCTTTCTTATACTTTCCTTACTTTGTGATGCAATAGTTATAATTTCTCCATCTAAAAATATTGTTTTGACATTTTTAAATAATCTTCTTAAATCATATTTTTCATTATACCATGCCCATTTCTTGATACTTGGAAAAATAGAATTATCAATGACAGATAATGCAAAGAGATTTTCTGGCATGCCACTTTGAATTACTAATAATCCTTTTTTACTTAGACTTTTTTTCAATTCTTCGCCTTTTTCTTTTATTAAATAAGGAATTTCTCCGTAGAATATTCCACTAATTATTAAATCTGTTTTTGGGATTTTTATTTTTTTATAATCTTTTAATAAAAAAATGGATCTTTTTTTTGAGATTGATTCTAAGTATTTGTGAAGATGATGCTTGAGATGCGGACTTTTTTCGTTAATGAAAACTTGGGTTTTATCAGAATTTTTTAATATGAATGCAGATATTTCTCCAGAACAGGGTGTCCAAATTATGAAAAAGGAACATGTAAATTTTTCCAATATTGATAAAATGACTTTTGTTACTGGAATGTATAGAGATGAAGAAGAAGTTGTAGATAATATCTTAAGAACTGTTGGTTTAGTTAAAAGAGAGGGTTTTAGTGGGAGAGTATTATATATAGGCTCTCAGATTCAAAGTCCTGATTTGGCTGATAGATTAATTGAAGGATTAGAAGGCACGGACTTTAAATATGCTTACACTCTTGAGACTTTTAGTTTGAGAGATAAGATGCATATGCAAAAAAATATCCCTCTGGAAGAATCCTTGTCTGTTTTGAGTGGATTGAGAGGTGCAGGTATAAGTAATTTAGAATATTCTTATATGCCTGGGATAGATTCTCTTGATGATTTTAACGAGTGGATGCCGCGATTTTCAAAGTTAGCTAGACCCCACTTATCTATATTTAGACCGACTGAAAAAGAACAGGAGGAATTGAAAGACGTGGAATTTATTGAAGATCCTGTGGGATATCTTTGTGTGATGAGAAAGGCTTTTGAAGAAGAACACGGCGAGCCAGTTTATCAAAATAATTTAGGAAGTCTTTGGGGTTTTCCAATTGAAAGGATTAATCCATTATTTTTAACTAATAAGACTGGTTTAAGCTAATTCTATTTCCCAGACTCTGTAATTTTTTGAAGAATCTAATATGTCTTTTTGATTTGAAGTGAGATTTTTTTCTTTAATTAATTTTTTTATAACTTCTTTATTTGGAATTATTTTTGATTTGAATCTTTCTTCTTTTAAGAAGTCTTTTACTTCTTTTTCAGAAGTGAAATAATCAAATTCTCTTTTTGTTATTTTTGAAATTTTCTCTCTGATGTTTTCTTTTCCTATTGGTTCATTTTCTTTTCTTTTTAATCTTGATAAATCTGAAGTTAACCATAAAGCATTTCTGGTATATTTTTCAAATAAATATTTTATATTGTTTCTAAAAATTTCTTTTTCTTTTTTGTTGAAATACATTAATAATCCCTCGTGTATAATAATTAATCTTTTATTTTTTCCTTTATTGAGGTATAATTTCCCAATTTTGTCCATATCTTTTTTTTCAAGAGGGTTTATTTCTAAGAATAATATATTTTTTAGGTTTATTCTTTTTTGATTTGCAATTTCTTTTATTATTTTTTCTTTTATTTCAATTAATCCTTTTAATTCAGTTTCAATATAAATTGTGTCTTTTTGATTGACAAATTCAAGACTTCTTGGAGATAGTCCTGATGCTATCTCTACTATAAATGCGTTGTTGAATTTTTTGAGAGAATTGTTAAGTGAATAATATCTGCCTTCAATAAAAGGTATAAAGTTAGATGTTGAATTTAGGGTATTTCCATAATCTGGCAAATCTTCTATTAAATTTTTGAACTTATTATCTAGAAGGTTAATGATTTCTTTAGAGAAAGGAATTTTTTGTTTTGTTCTCATTCTTGCACAAAATATTGCAGTTGGACTTATCTTTGAGTATTCTTTTTTCATTGAATATTTAATTGATTGATGTTTTATAAAAATTGGCTTTTGAGGCAAATTAAGGTATTTTTCTGTTAATTGTTTTTTTGTGCATCGTCTATTTTTTTGAAATAATCTTCGCCAATAACTTCTACAAGTGGCTTAAGTTTATCTAAAACGCCATTTATTATTTCTTCGTTTTTGCCTTCTATTTCTATAAAATCTATTTCTGCAGGTTTTTTTATAGATATTATTGCAATTTCTGTGTCATTTAATTCCCAGTATTCTCTGGTTGTTTTATTTTCCATTATTTTGGTAAATTTTAGGTAATCAAGAATTTTTATCCTTGCTTCTGGGTCTTTTATTTCTGTGTTAATTTCTATTCTTTTCCAAGTGTCCGAGTTATTTTCTACTTTGCCTTTAAATGTTAATTCTGATTTGTTTCCCTTTTTTCTTACTCTTAGTAAATCATGGGTGTTTTTCATGTCCTTGTGAGTTAAATTAAAATATGAGTCTTCGAGTTCGTATTTTTCTTTGAATTTTGCACCTATTTCTTTAAGTCTTGATATTACTTTTTCTTTGTCTTGGAATTTTAATTTAACTTCTATTTCATGCATTTTATCTGGTTGTTTTTTCAAGGTTTAATATTCTTATTAATTTTGTGGTTATTTCTTCTATTGGATTTTGTATGAAAAAGAGGTTTTGATTTTGGGGTTAGATAAATTTATAAATTCTTAAGCTTTTGATTTATTATGGCAGAAATAAGTGTTAGTATTCCCAATGAATTGAAAAAGGAAATAGAAAAGTTGAATATTGATGTTTCAAAAATTGTAGCTGAGTCTGTGAAAGAAGAAATTGTTAAGTTTATTGCTTTGAAGATTTTGTCTGAAAAAAGTAAATTAAGTGAAGAAGAGGCTATTGAATTAGGGAGGAGATTAAAGTCTAATAGGGCTAAAGAGTTTGAGCTTAAATGATAATTGTTTCTGATGCAAATGAGGTTTTTGCAGCATTAATTTCAAGAACTAAAACTTTGGAATTGTTTTTTAACAAGAATTTGGAAATTATTTCTCCTGTTTTTGTGTTAAATGAGGTAGATAAATATTTAGATGAGATAAAAAATAAGTCTGGATTGGATGAGGACGATTTTCTTTATTTTCTGACTTTAATTTCTTCGAAAATTAAATTTTATCCTTTTGAGGAATATAAAGAGTTTTTTGAAAAGGCTAAAAAGGTTTCTCCTGATGCAAATGATGTAGATTATTTTGCTTTGGCTTTGAAGTTTAATTGTCCTATTTGGTCTGAGGATAAAGAATTAAAAAAACAGGTTGAAGTTAAAATTTTTTCAACTCAAGAATTGGTTGAGGATTTTAAGATATCATAAAAAATATAAACTCTCTTTACTGGGTTTATTTATGAAGAGGGAGATTATGTTTTTTGGAATTGTTGGATTGTTAGTTTTGTCTTTGTTTGGGTTGTATTATTTTAATGGGTTGAGCGGGGAGGTTGTGCGGGATTTGAGTGAGAAAGAGGTTCATTCTAAGAATTATAATTCGGTGACTTATGCGAATGACGACGGGAGTTTTACGACTGAGATTTATGCAGGGCCTGATTTGTTTTTTTATGATGGGGAGGATTATGTTGATGTTGCTGAGCTGACGACGCCTGAACTTTCTAAGAGTATTAAGATTTTGAAGGAGATTCCAGATGATAATGTTTTTGATTTTGGGAGTTTTAGGCTGCATAAGGGTGTGAGTGCGAGTGTTGAGGATGATGAACTTGTTTTGAGAGATGCGAATGATAAGGTGATGAAGACTTTGGCGCGTCCGTATTCTTTTGATGCGTCTGGGGATTTGATTTATAATGATTATGTTTTGCAAGGGGTGGATTTGGCTGGTAAGGGTGAAGGTTATGCGGTGGGGGGGATGGAGCAGGGAGTGGTTGGCGGCGGCGGATTATCTGGTGGTGGAGAAGTTGGTGGGGATGATGGGGTTTCGGCGGGGGGGATGGAGAGGACGATGAGGGTGTTGGTGGAGGTGGATAGTGATTGGTTGGCGGGGGCGGATTATCCGGTGGTGGTGGACCCGCAGACTAATTTGTCGGCGGGGTATGATGGTGATTTGAATTATGATGGTCCTTTAGATACATATACTAGGGATGTATCTTCTACTAGTATTACTATGGGTGATGATTCAGTGAATAGTAGGATTTATGTTGGGTTTATTGATTTTGATACTTCTTCTATATCAGATACTTCTACTATTGATGATGTTGATTTATTAGTTAATGTTGCAACAAGTACTGGTGGAACGAATTGTGATGTCACAAATATGTCTGATGAGGTTGTAGATTATACTGATGATGCTAGCGGAAATGCCGCTTTATATGACGATATTCGTAACAATAATGTAGATTATCTTGCTAATAATAATTTCTGTACTTCTACTGGTGAAAAGAGACTTGATTTAGGAGCAACTGCAGATAGTACTTTAGAAAATCATTTGAGTGCTAATTGGTTTTCTGTTGGTATGAAAACTGCTAGCACAACTCTTGCTGAAATTTATTCTTCTGATGATTCAACAGCTTCTAATCGTCCGAAGTTAATTGTAACTTATACTTCTGGAGGCGGGGAGTTTACAGGGACTTGTTCTCCGCCTGGAAGTGGGAGTTGGCAATGTAATCAGACTTGTAATGTTAATAATCAACAATATACTATTGTTAGTGGTGATTTAGAAATATATGATGCGTGCATTTTGAATTTGACTGGAACGACTAATATTAGTTTTAGTGCTCCGAACAGTAATATTTATGTTTATAGTGGTGGAGAGATAAATCTTTATGATACTGCTGGGTTTGGTAAGACTTAATATAGGAAAGTTTTTATAGAATCTTTTATTTTGTTATTTATGAGAGAGGAAACTAGACTTTTATTTGAACAGGCAAAACATGAGTTTGAAATAGCAAAACATAATTTTGAGGGCGGCTTTTTTGATTCTTGTGTTTTTTATTGTCAGCAAACTGTTGAGAAGGCAATTAAGTCTTATATTTTGTCTAAAGGTAAATCCCCTTTGAATATTCATGCTTTAATAAAGTTGAGTAAGATTGCAGGAATTCCAGAGAGATTTAATAATTTTTTGAGGAATTTATCTGCTGAATATTATATTTCAAGGTATCCTGATGTTAGTGGAGAAGTTCCTTATACTCTTTATGATAAGGAAGAAGTAGAAAGAATTTTAAATGAAACAGGAGGTTTTTTAAAATGGATAATACCCAAAATAAAATAAAAAAAGAATTGAAAAATTTTTTAATTAAAGTAAATGAAAGATTTAATATAAATGAGGCGATTTTATTTGGTAGCAGAGCAAGAGGGGATTCTTTAGATATAAGCGATGTTGATTTGATTATTGTTTCAGATGATTTTTCTGATATTCCTTTTAGAAAAAGGATGGCAGAAGTAATTGGATTTTGGGAGGGTGATGTTGATTTAGAGGTTATATGTTATACTCGTAAAGAGTTTAATAAATTAAAGGAAAGAATTGGTCTTGTTAAAACTGCTGTTGAAGAGGGGATTGAGTTATTTTAATAGTTTAAGGCTTAGGATTTTAACCCAAAAATTTATGTATAGTAAGTTATATACTTAACTATGGATACAACAATTCAAATAAGTAATGAGCTTTTAGAAAGATTAAGAAATATGAAGGCACATAATAAAGAAAGTTATGAAAACATAATTTGGGATTTAATTGAAGATAGATTGGAATTTTCAGAAATTACAAAGAGTAATATTACAAAATCAGAAAAAGAGATAAAAGAAGGAAAAATTATTTCACTTGAATTAATGTAAAAGATTTAATTATCTATATTCTGGAGGTTGGACATCGTAAGAATATTTATGGGTGATAGATTATTATTCTACGCTTTCAGAGTTGATTTTTGGAAGACTTGGGACTTTATTAATCTAATAAAATATTAAAATTTTTTCTTATTGAATTAATTTTTTCATTGTTTAAATTAGTCATTAGAAGTTTTATTTTAATTAAAAAATCCCCGGCTTTTTGTGTCATTTTATTACATGATTCTTTATTTGCTTTAATTATTTGTTGAGTTTCAATGTAATATTGTTTATCTATTCGTTCATTTTTAGCCCAAGAGATTATTTTTGTCAATTCTTTATTTTCGAATAATTTGTCAAATAAAATTATGGAAGCTGAATGATTCTCGGATTTTATTCCTATTTTGAATAATAATGATAAAAGAGAATTATATATGCAATAATAAGCTTCAGAAGTAGAATTTTCATAAAGATTGTTTTGAAATAATATTTTGGCAGATTTTAGGCAGTTTTCTGCTTTAGTTAAGTAGGATATTTTCATTTCTTCAGAAGATTCAACTAATTCAATAATCCTCTTTCTTTTAAGCTTCTTCAAAAATATTAATTCTTTCATAAAAATTTTCTAAGCCTCTTATTATTATGTGGTTTTTTATAATTTCTTTAACTAATAAAGATTTAGTATCAAATATACCTATTTTTATGTTTAATCTTGAGTTGATTTCTTGAATTTTCTTTTTTATTTTATTATTGTTAGTTTCTAAATATATGTCTATATCACTATTTGATTTAGGATTTCCTTTTGCATAACTTCCAAATAAAATTATCATGCCTTTTGAAAAATTTTTTTTAATATCTTCAAAAACTATTGATAGTTCTGGATGTTTTTTTAATAATTTGTTTAGTTTATGGATTTCAGCTGAATGGACATAGTTTTTAGCCTTTAGATTATCTTTAATAAAAAATATTTTATTTTTGCCTTCTTTTTTATAATCTAAAATATTTTCTTTTATTAGTTCATTAGTTTTTCTTAGTATTGTGGAATGAGATTCCTTAAGAATTCTTGCTATTTCTCTTAAATGTGTTTTATTTTTTAATAAAACTAAGATTATTTCTAATTCTAGGTTGTTTTTACTTTGCACCATATGGATTATTTATGAACCATATTATTTAAATTTTTTTGTTTTTTAATTTTTGAAAGATTTGGTAAGACTTAGTTAGAGATTATTAGAATAATGACGGTTTTAAATCAGGATAATTTTCATCTCCTGGAGCTAGTAAATTTTGTGCAGCAGAACTTTGCCAATCTTTGGGACTTATATCTCTTTGTGTTTGTTCAAGACCAGTTATTACTTCTCCAGTTTTTAGATTCCTCCATTGTCCTGCTCCTAAGTCTGCCCATCCTTGAAGTTCACAAATTAATTGGTCTTTGTTATTTCTCATAGGTTCGCCTGTTATTGGATCTATTACTTTTGTTTGTAAAAAAACAATTTGAGGTAATTTTTCTCCATTGACTCCTTCTAACCTAATTGAATAGTCTGGACCCAATCCATCTTGATTATGGTCCATAGGATTGATAACTCTATTTTTTGGATCTACCTTAAGTTTGCTTAAAGTATTGTATATAGTATTTTCAGGAATTGTTTTTTGATATATGGCGCTTGCTAGTCCTCCAAATGCAATAGCTACTGCTGTTGCTCCATATAATGCCGCTTTTCCAATTTCTTTTAGGGGAATTTCAGGGTTTGCGCTGTTAGTTTGGGGTAAGTAAGAACGTAATGTTTGTAGTAATGAAGGTTGTTTTGCTCCTTCTTCCAAACCGCCGTCTTGTTCTTGTCTTTCTGTTGGTTGGTTTTTAGGGGTAGTGTGCGGGGAGTATGTTCCTGTGTAAGTACTTGCTTGTGCAGGTGTTTTTTCTTTTCTCCAGAATGCGTATTGACTTGATTCTTCTAATTGGCTTGGAGTGTTAGCTCTTTCGAAAGAATCAGTTTGAGGATTATAAACTGGTGAATCTATCTCAAATTCGTTTGTTTCTGGATTTAATTGAGGATTCAAATTAGTGTTTCCTTTATCGCTCCATGATTTTGCGGGTATAAATCCGTCTTGATTTTTGTTTGCCATTTTGTTGTTATTTTTTAATGGTGATTTAGGTATTTAA
>CAZHOH010000023.1:0-11481 GCA_964534185.1 Candidatus Woesearchaeota archaeon
TCCTTTATTAAGGATAGTGCCTCCGATAATTGTTGCTTTAACTCAGCGTTCTCTTGCTTGAGATTATCGTATTCCTTTCTCGATATGGTTATTGTATCTTTGATGCTTAAAAGAAATAATTAGAATCAATAGGGTTTTTGCAATTATTAAAAAGAAATGAACATTTTATTGGTAATATCGCTACTGAGTAGTAACCAATTTTATAATATTCTCGTTAGAATACCCTAGCCCAATAATAATCAAAGTAGAAGCAAAGTATCCGGCAAAGTATGAATTACCAGCGGTAACACCATGTATTATTAAAGCAAGTACCATACCCATGCATGCTAAGGCAAAAACTCTGTTTTCGATTGGAATCTTCTTTTGTGTTAAATATCTAGATGATTTTGTAATACAGCGTATGTGTAATAACCAAAATGCAAAAAAACCAATCCACCCAAATAGAAATAGTGTAGCAAAATATTGAGAGTGTGCACCACCACCCCTTGTATATCTATAAACGGTATCGCCATAAAATGCATCCACCATATTCTTCTGAGTGCTCCAGCCATAGCCTATAAACCAGCCCCGCCTATCATAATTTGCAAATGCTGCTTCAAATGCAAATGATCTATTTAATACTGTACCATCGAGAGCACCCTCAATTGTAAACGCTTGTCCAGTATTCTTTTCGTTCCGATCAATTTGCTCTTCATATCTTCTAAATACATTATCAAAACCTAAAGCAGAAACAATATAAAAAATGACAACTGAAACAACAATAAGGGCTATCCCCTGATAAAGCCTTTTCCCAAAATTTATGCTTGAAGAAAGCTTTCCCTGCAAAAAATAAACTAAGGGGACAAGTAGAATCATAGCGGTAAAAACTGCTTTAGAACCTGCAGTGAAAATATTAATAATAGCGATAATTATACCTGTGATTAAGATTTTTTTATTGATGCTTAATCGCTTATTAGCTAAGGAATAAAAATAAAATGAAAAAAAGAGAATTGCTAACAATAGATTATGTTGTCCATTGTATGGTGATATCCCAACAATTCCCCCGGCACCGGCATCAAATAAGGTTTCTGTGTTAATCCGATCCCCTATCCATTGTGGCAATAAAACCATTTTTGGAATAATTTTCACCATTGTATTCAAAGATGCGATTAATGCATAGATCGCCAAAAAGACATTAATCTTAATAAATTTAACAATTCGTGCCGGCGTTAGAATTATTTTTCCGGAGATATAAAATAAAGAGAGGATACCAATGAAAGAGATTATGCCCATCACGAAGTCACGCGTAGGACTTCTATTAATAAAAATCCATCCCAGTAAGGAGCCTGTAAATAAAATAACGATAAGAGGCTTAAAGTAGATATCTGTAGTATTGACCTCTCCAATCTTACGGGTTGAAAATAACTGAACAAAAAAGACCAGCGCTGCAACCAAAGGAAATGTTCCTCCAAGTAGAAGCATGGCAGGAAACAAGCAACATATATACATAACCATGATGTAATCAAACATGTGTTTTTTATTCAAGGTTGTTGTATAAATCAAGGCTGTAATTAACACAATGGCCATAGCAAAAAGCACAATGTTGGAGGTCTGCGCAATCTCCGCCAAAAAAAGTGCCGGTAGTGCTATGAAGACAATGCGCTTTATGCTTGTTGAGTCATTGCTGATTATACTTTTCAGGTTTTCTGTCATAAGTAAATAATGAATTCTTAGTGTTTATTCTAACTAACCAATTCTGTGATTTTTAATCGTTTAATTATTTAATATACTGTAAATACTCGTTCCATTCTCCTATATCCTGCCAGGAGTTTTCGGAAACAGGAAACACGCCTACTTTGCCACCTCTTTGCATAATGTTATCAATCAAGGTTGTGATATGAAAAAAGGTATCTTCCGGTATTTCATCCAATACACCGGGCTCAATGATGTACATGCCGCTGTTGATCTTAAAGTTCAGCTCTGGTTTTTCTGTTATGGCGGTTAAAATACCATCTTCAGAAGTTTCGAGTGTGCCATAGGGTATGGGATAGTGCTTTAATGCAGCTACCAATGTAATTTCATTGTGATTGGATTTGTGATAGTTGAGAATTTCAGCATAGTCTTCATCAATCAGTATATCGCAATTGCTCACAAAAAAAGTATCATTGATTTTCCCCTTTAGTAAGGATAAACTCCCGGCTGTGCCTAAGGGTTTGTCTTCCTGAAAATAGCTGATATTGTAATCGCCATTGTTAAGGGCGCGAAAATAATAGCGAATCATATCAGCTTTGTAATTTACCGAAATATGGAATGTGTTGCAGCCATGATCCACAAAACGATCCATGATATCTTCGATGATTGTTTTTTCGTTGATGGGGATCAAGGGCTTGGGGATTACATTGGTTAAAGGCTTTAATCGGCTTCCTCTGCCACCGGCCATAATAACAACAGGTAAATTGAGTTGGTGCCTGATGCGTTTTTCTTTGAACAAATCCTCCCAAAAAATGACGTCTGCAATTTGATTGTTTTCATCGAGTACCGGCATTAATTCATTGCGCCGTTCTTTCATTCTTTCTTTTACAAGTGATAAATCATCGCTTGTTTTAGCAATGATTACATCTTGCCTTACAATTTGGTTAACACTTTCAGTTAAAGCTTGATTCTTAATGATAGCGCGCTGTATATCGCCGATGCTTAATAAACTAAAAAAGCTAAGGTCATCATAAACCACAAGCAATAGTTTGCGGTTTACAGCATCCATTTGTTTGAGGGCCTCAGCGATTGTAGCTGTAGCAGGTATGCAAATATCTTTAATTTTTTGTTTCATTATTTTTTGTTAGTTTGCGGGCAGGATTTCCAATCCAGGTTTCGCCGTTTGGAATATTAGTTGTAACAACGGCTCCCATTCCAATAATAACATCTTGTCCAATTTTCTGCTGATCACGAATAATTACTCCGCTGAAAATAGTTGTGTTTTTTCCTATATTTACTGAACCGGCAATGATAGCTTTAGGGGAAATCCATACATTCTCACCGATTTTAACATTATGCGCCACATAACAATCTGCATTTACTTTGGATCCCCGGCCAATAATCGTATCAGATAAGGCACCTTTAGCAATAACTGTGTTTGCACCCAACTCTACACGTTCTTCCAAAACAACCCCTCCCATATGCGGGAACTTAACCAAAGAACCGTCCTTTTCGCGCTCACATCCAAGCCCCTCCGCACCTACAGTAACATTTGAGTGTAGAATGACATGATCATTAACAATCACCTTATCACCAATTAACACATTTTCATGTATTTGCACATGATTTCCAATATTACAAGTTCCAAGGATGGCATAAGGGCCAATATATACATTACTACCAATTTTCGCATCCGGATGAATGATTGCAGTAGGATGAATACCTGTTTCAGGTTTTGATACAAAGAATTGATTTCCGATTTTTGCAATAGCCAATTTTGGATTCTCCACACATATCAAAACTTTTTTCTGCATTTTTAACTTATCTGTATATTGTACTGAACTGTCTGTAATTATTGCTCTGGCTAAAGAGTTTTCAGCCATATGTTGTTTATCTGTCCTATTGTGATTCACCCAATCAAGGGTGAATTTATCAACAGATGTCGGTTCTCTTAGGTAATGTATATAAACAGCAGTAGCATCTCCAATAATTCCAATTACTGAATTTCCTAGAAATTTGATTAAGTCAACTAAAGGAATTTTTTTTTGCATGCTTCTTTCGTTTTAAAAATCAAGAACTCCAAAAATGAAAATGTTAAATTGCTAAAATGGTACATACTTTCTTTACAATGAGAAAATTCCATCATCAATTGAAACTATAAATTTAAATATTAAGATTTGGATTAATATTTCCAATTTCTTGTGGAATTGGTGTATCATTTCTATGGTGATCTAAAAGGGCTCTGTAAGCGTCAACGAGTTCCATCATGATTGTATTGTTGTTCCAGTTCTCTTTTGCAGTTATGAGGCCATTTTCTCCAATCTTCCTGGCAAATTCTGGTGATTCAATGAGTTTTATCATATTGTTTGCCATTGCCTGATGATCATCGGGCTCCGACAATAATATGCTTTCTCTTATTTGATTTAAAACGGTTGTACCCGGTGTTGCTTTGGCAATAACAGGCAGACCGTTGAACAATGCCTCACGAATTGTGCCGGGTGCATTGTTGATTTTTTGTGGCAGCAAAGCAAATCTTGATAATTTGATTTGCTTATAAACATCATCATGTGTTTTAAGCTTTCCACTAAAAACAACATTCTTTTCAATACCAAGTTCTTTAATGCGTCTTTTCAATTTTTCCGTAAATGGATTAGGGGTAGCGCCAACAATGTTTAATGTCAGATCAGGGTAGTTTTGACATGCCAAGGCAAAAGCCTCAACAGCAAAATCAGCAGCTTTGGATATGGAAACTGCAAAATAAACAAAGTCATAAATCTTTTTACTTTCTATCATTTGAATATGAGGAACCGTAGCTAAAAAAGTCTTTGTAAATATTGCTTTAGCATTAATATTATTCCATATCACATCACGATACTTATTATTGGAAGACCCGATATACTTGGATTGACTAATGACTTCTTTTTCAATACTTGCCCGGAACTCGTATGATTTTGATGAAGAACTCTTGTATTTCAGCTTAAACTCAGGATCGTTCATCAATGTTTGTAATGAAATTAAAAATGGATATTTCACCATATTGATATCTAGAGCTGTTATTGAATAATAAGGGTTTTCAGCACCATACATGTGGATAATATCCGGTTTGATTAATTTAATAAATTTTTTAACAACCTTTCTGTTTTTATTATATTTACTGGCAACGCTGTTTGTCAAGATTTTATACCATCGTCTAAAAATCGAATTATCATCAGGTCGGAAAAACCAATAGTTAATACCATTGATAATGAATTTTTCGTTTTTGTGTTTCATACCATAGTGTGGGGAGACAATATGCAGTTCGATATCTTTAAACTTTTCAAATTCAGTAATGCCGTTTGAAACCCAGTTTGCGAAATCATGATAGGTCAATTTGGGCTTCTTGAAAATTGATCTATATAAGCTTTCAATCGGTTTTGAAGACAAAGTTAACCTGGCTCTAACATTCGTGTTAGAAAAATGACAAATCCATGCTACTTTAAGTTTTTGCATATGTTTACATATTCTTACCTAGCCCGACTTTCCTACTTATTTGAAATTAGGTGTGTAATCCCCTTATTATTAGTTGCATATAAAAATAATTTCTGCACCCTAAACTGATAAATATTTATTCATTTGATATGTATCAAAAAGTTTCTCCTGAACTTCATTCATATTCGTGATCGTTCGGGCTTTTCTTTGTTTTTTGTTTCCTTTCCCTTTTTGCTTTGAGTAGACATTAATGACCTGCTTTATTCCAGTCAGTTCCCGGTGCATCCTTCTTGTTGATAAATTTATCGAAGCCTGATGGGCTTTCATGTTTAACAAAGATCGCAATAGTAAAGTAATCGTACAATACAATGCATGTACCTTTATTTTCTGATCAGTCCAATGATTTAAAGGCCACCAATATCCTGTCTCCCGGTCTTTTGATTCTTTAAAGATGTTTTCAATAATATACTGACTGTGATAGGCCAGTATGATATCTTCACTGCTCCAATGATGATTATTGGTAAAAAGTATTTTTTTACCCAGGTAGGTATCCAGCAGATGACTATAAGCTTCTGTGTCTACCTGATAGGAAATTAACGGAATATGGTTTTTCTCATGGTATTCAATCGTAAAGATCTTTTTCATAAACTGTCTCTTTAAGATATCCTGAATATTTTTTTCTACTGAACTTCGGGTTGGCTTTTTTCCCTTACTTATCAGCCCTTCTGCCCGGTCTTGTAAACGCTGGCTTAGACCGGCGAGTTGTAACTGACATTTTTCTATATCATTGTTAATGGTTTTAATCTGATCATGATAAAGATTATTATTAAAGGTAACTATCAGGGTCTTTTCCCCACCATAGACCTGTTTCTTTAATCGATAAGCCTTTATTCCGGTTAATTTGGGACAATCAAAACCTGTAAACCTTTCATCGCTGTTGGATAACTCAGCAAGCCGGGGGTGTTCATTTAATTTTAATGAACCCACGTAATGAAATCCGTATTCTTGTATTTCTTTAATATTATCTGGAGAATTGTTCCCTTTATCAAAGACTAAAGTAATTTGGCTATTAGCCGTGATCTGATTTTTAAACGCCTCTTTAAATCTTGGTACGATTTGATTAAATTCCTTAGAATCGTGTTTATTTCCTTGATAAACATCAAAATACAAAGGAATATGATTTTTTCTTGAACAAAACAGTGCATAATTTATCTGCCGCAGGTTGGAGCGGCCTTGTTTATTTTTGCCCCGCCGGGCAAGGCTGCAGTGAGTATTAAAAGTGCTTATAAAACTGTAATAGTTCGTCTCATTATAGGATACCTGGGATAAATCCAAGCCTTTGCCCTGGCAGGCAGTTTGTAATACATTATTCCATATTTTGGAGATTTGATTTTCCGGTATCTTATCCATATGATCCCAGAAGCGTTGAGAACTTAATTGTTCTTTTTTAATTCCCGGGTAATAATTTAGTAATATAGTATTTTGAAACCAATCCCACATGGACCGTTTACTGGCTACATCCAATCCCCTGTTAATGGAGGCTATCATGATATAATCACCGATACTTAAACCTTGATTTCGTTTAGGGAGCATTTTATTAATGGTCTTTACCAGGTCAATTTTTTCAGCAATATTTAAATAAGCGGCTACTCCCCCTAATTCAAATAATACAGCATATTCAGGTATCAGATTATTACCTTCAACTGCCTTGATAATCTTGTCAATGCTGCCCAGATATTTTTGCCAGGCTCTTGTAGATTTACCATTGCGCCAAACTCTCTGTTCAGCATAATAATAGGTCTTGCCGTTGATTTTCTTATGCATGATATAGGCCATAATAGCTTTTTTTATTATTTAGGGTGCATATTACAAAATATACAGCAACTAAACAAGCTATATCAAGGATTTTTATCAACATTTTATCAACATTATATTTAGGGAGCAGGTTTATTTATCGGTAAACACTTGTATACTAGTAATTTGTATTAAGGAGCATAGCATAACCCGGAAAGTCGGGCTAGGGTTAGTTAATCATCAATATTTACAATTCCTTTACTTAGGAGAATTTCATCACGATCTACAATCATTCTTTTTGCATTATCCATGATACATTTGATAATACGCTTTTTTGGAGACAGAACCTGTTTTGACCACATACCATCATGTATAAGAACATGAAGATGTTTAATAGAAGGGTCAATTAGTAAGTCATCTAACTGCTCAAAGCGCCAATAGCCATTGCTATCAGAACAATAATTGAATTTCGTCTTAAAAAATGAAGAGTATACATTAATTAACTCTCCATACTTTTCTTTTTCACAACTCAAGGTGAAAGGATTAGTATTATGAAAAGAAAACGTATCAAGCTTAAGATCAAATACATTTTCGAAATATTCTTTATCTAACATTATATATTTATCAAGGCTTTTTTCTGAATAAACTTGATAATAATGTGAATCAAAATGTAATCCGATGTGATGGCCAAGGTTTTTTATTTCGTGTAAAATATTTGAGTGGTATTTCGATAAAGTATTATAGTAATCGGTATGTAATTGAAAGAAATAGGTAGTTTTGATGCCTGCCTGATTTTCTATTCTTGCCATTTCTAGTGCAACTTTTGTTGAAAACTCGACATCATGGCGCCAAATCACATCTTTTCTATCTTTTATGTACTCATCTTTATGAAGTATAAATTCGAAACCTCTGTCTATTGCCAATTGAATTAAAGTCTTATAGTTCTCAATTGTGAAAAAATCGAAACTGTATTTTTCTCTATTTGTCAAAATACTCATTCTATCTTTATTTTGTCTTTCGTAAGAATTTGGCCGGATTTCCTGCCCATATCTCATGCTCATTGACATTCTTGGTTAAAACAGCACCCATGCCAAGGGTTGAAAACTTACCAATAGAGATGTACTCACGTACAGTTGCATTCAATCCAATATGAGCCCCCTCATCCATAGTAATATGAGCACCTAGTACTGCTTGCGAAGCAACATGACTAAACTTCCTTAAAATGGTATTGTGACCAATTGTAGCTCCTACCATTATAAGCGAATTCATTTCAATTTTTGCCTGTGCAGAAATCATTACATAAGGCATTATAACAGAACCATTAGCGATCAACACATCAGGAGCAACATATGCGGTGGGATGGATAAATGTTGCTAACATTTCTGGTTGTAAACCTAATTCATAAAATAAATTCACAAACTTTTCTCCACCATCTGTTCTATGTAGTGCGAAGATAAATTTGTACCCCTTTTCAAATAATAATTTTATATTCTTATTGGATTGTTTTGCAACAACAGGAATGCCCTCAATCAACTCACCAATCGCTTTATCATGACTCATAAAGCCAGCAATTGATAATGAGGTATCATGATTCTTTTTCGAATCAATAATTGCTTGTGCAATTACTGTTCCACTGCCAATACCACCAATGATAATAACCTTTTGACTCATTAACTACTTATTTTTATTATTTATCAATTCTACTTTTCGTAAAGTCTCTTTAGCCATTTTTACCATGGGTGGGCCTATAAATCTATTTTTTATTACTGCTACTCCCTTTCCAGTTTCTTCTGCTTCTTTTGCTAATTGTAACATCTCATTTGCAGATTCAATTTCTAATTCAGTTGGTGAAAAATACTTATGGACTAAGGGAAGTTCTTTGGGACTTAAGACTAACATACCCTCGAATCCTAAATTCTTTGCAACAATTAAATTGCGCTCTAAATCTTCTAAATCATGGACTTTAATATGCACGGTATCAATTGGAATCACATTATTAGCTCTTGCGGCCATTGCTATGATAGCACGTGGAGAATAAATACTTTTCCCTTCAGGATCATGAATTCCTTTTAGGTCGGTAATGAAATCTTCACAACCAAAAGCTATCGCAACAACTCTTTTTGAAGCTTTGCAGATCTCCTGAGCATTAAGCACAGCAGCAGATGTTTCAATTAATGGTATTAGTTTAAATGTTCCAACAGGAATTCCTTTTTCATATTCAATGGCATCGAGCAGTTTATCAATAAAATATACATCTTCTCCAGTATAAGACTTGGGATACATAAATCCTGTTATCCCCTTAATGGTCAATTCTGCTAAATCTTTAAGCAACTGACCGCTTTCCCTATCGTTGATACGAGGAAATACCAAATATTTATCAAATTTTCCTTCTTTGATGTATTCATTAATATTTTTTCTTGCAATTGATTTGTTTGAAGTTGGCTGAACTGAATCTTCTATATCAAGAAGCAAAACATCAGCTTCACTTCGTGCAGCACTATCCATTAAACGATTATTATGAGCCGGCACGAACATTAAACTACGCATTAAGTATTTTGAATAATCTTTCATATGCTTTCTTTTTTTATTAATACATTACGCCTGAATTTTATTACTTCTTTATTTTCCTGATTGTATCCTATTGTTTCTACATAAATAATACCTCTGTCATTTTTTGTTTTTGACTCTCTTTTCGATAATATTTTAGTCTTTGCATACAGAGTATCACCAATAAAAACGGGAGCCAGATGTTCAATGTTTTCATATCCTAAGTTTGCTATAGCTTTTCCACTAATATCAGGCACGGTCATACCAACAACAATGGAAAAAACTAATGTTCCTACCGCGAGTATTCTGCTATGTTGGGTTTGTTCTGCATAATGACAATTAGTATGAATAGGATGATGATTCATTGTAAGTAACGAAAACAAATTGTTGTCACTTTCGAAAAGCGTTTTAGATAACGAGTGACTAATTATTTCATCTACAATGAACTCTTCGAAATAGTGTCCTAACTTTGATGCTTCCATAAATTATTTAATATATTATTAATCTATATGTTTTAATATGTTATCTAGTACTTCAGCAATATAATTAACTTCCTTATAGCTCAATGAAGAATACATTGGTAATGTCACCTCATTATAAGACACATATTCCGTAATCGGAAGTTGTTCTTTATATTTATTATAAACTGAAAACTGATGCACTGCTGGGTAATGGACACTGGTTTGGATACCTGCTTTAGCTAATTGATTACGTACCTTATCCCTCTTTTCGGAAGTTGAGTTTTTCAAGACTACAGGAAAAATGTAGTTAGATGAAAACTCGTTATAATCTTCAAATGGTATAATAATCCCTTCAATATATTTAAGTTTTTCAAGATACCATTTCCGTATTAAAGCTCTTTGGGCAAGGTCTGCTTCAATTTTATCCAACTGAACTAAGCCTATAGCTGCATGAATATCGTCCATTCGGTAATTATAACCCAATTCTACCACATCATAAGCTGTGGAATGGCCTTTTGCCCTTTCATACGACATAGTTGTCATGCCATGTGAGCGCAATAGCTTAGTACGAGCCGCATAATCCTCATTGTTGGTAATTAACATGCCTCCTTCGCCTATACTAATGTTTTTGTTGCTGAAAAAGCTGAAACATCCAATATCACCGATTGTACCTAATTTTTTACCCTTATATTCACTTAAGGGACCATGACAAGCATCTTCAATAACCTTAATCCCATAATCATTAGCAATTCTCATGATGCTATCCATATCGCAGGCAAAACCACCATAATGCATCACGACTATTGCTTTTGTTTTAGAGGTGATTTTTCTTTTAATATCTTTTGGTTCAATGGTCGGGTTTTCATAACTTGTAACATCAGCAAATACCGGAATGGCACACACATATCGTATTGAATTAACTGTAGCCACGAAAGTTAATGAGGGGCAAATTACTTCGTCACCTGTTTTAACTCCGGCAATTTTTAACGCCAGGTGCAGGCTTACTGTGCAATTTGTCAAAGCAATTGCATGATCAACATGTAGCATTTCAGCAAATTTACCCTCAAATGCTGCAGTTTTAGGCCCCGTTGATATCCATTTGGATTGAATTGTTTCAAGTACAGCCTGTTCTTCCTTTTCGTCGAAGTTAAGATCGAAAAGAGGTATTTTATGTGTCATGTTATGTTTATTGATTGGGTTTACCAATTATGGTCTTTTTCGTATTTCATTTCTATCAGCATATCTCCCAATTCTTTCTTAATTAACTGTATAGCATTTTCGTTGAAATTGTTTTTCCAATCGCCTACTATACCTTTTCTTGCAAAATGAGATCTTTCATCATTGCTTTTTTCCTTTTGCTTCACCTTAGTAATTGATTGGTTTTCAATAGCTTGAATAATCTGTTCAAAGGGTTTGGGAAAACCCAGATAATTAAGAATTCGTCTCAATTCATTTTCAGGATTAGTTTTTAAATCTTCATATTTAGCTATTTTTCCAAAATCCCATTGGATTTCTTAACTCGCTATCAAATATAACAATT
>CAZHOH010000024.1:0-1657 GCA_964534185.1 Candidatus Woesearchaeota archaeon
ACTGGGACGGCCTTTATTTCTCCAGGTATTCCGACGATGATCTCTGCCTGATGGAATACTGCGAAGTCTGGTACGGCGGATACGACGTCAATGAAAACGTACACTGCAATGATTCATCGCCGACCTTCAGGCATTGCCGCCTGCTTTACGGAAGCGGACCGAATTTATGGTGCAATTCCGGAGCCAATCCCGTGCTGGAGGATTGTGAAATTGCGCATGGAACCAGCCAGGGCATTTACGTCAATTCCTATTCCGACGTTCAGGTGACGGATTGTTACATTTACGACAACTCAAGCTACGGAATTTACGTTTACAATTCCTCCAACGCGGTAGTGACGGATACGACGATAGCGGAAAACGACTGGGGAATATACTGCAATTCTGTCAGCGACACCGCCATCATCAACGGTTGCATATTCAAGGACAACTGGAGTTATCCCATCAGAATGTATGCCCGACACATAAGAAACATAACGGGATGTCAGTGCCCCAGCGGAAGGAATCCCTGGATATACGTCGTGGCTGATACGATAAACTACGACAGCTACTGGGAGAATCCGATCGAATATTATATCTCCGGCGACGTTTACGTCCAGGGCACCGACGGCGGAGACGGCGTTACGACTTTAACGCTCCAGGAAGGTTCTACCCTGCGGTTCGCTTCCCAGGTTCGCCTGCAGATCGGACACGACAGCAACAGCAATTATCCCGGCGCGTTGACGGCTCTCGGCACGCCTTCTCAGAGGATCGTTTTCACGGCGAAAACGGATTACCCGTATCCCGGATACTGGGACGGACTCTATTTCTGCCGATACTCGAACGACACCAAATGCCGGCTCCACTATTGCGACGTGAAATACGGCGGCTACAGCTCCTATGAAAATGTGCACTGCAATTACTGCTCACCTACTTTCAAACATTGCCGCATGTTCTACGGCGACGGCCCCAGTTTCTACGCCTACAACTATGCCGAACCCATTCTGGAAGATTGCGAGCTCGCCTATTCGTCCAACTACGGCCTTTACGTCAATTCAAACGCCAAGGCTCATCTGACTGACTGCAACATTCACGACAATAGCAGTTATGGAATATACATCGTCAATAATTCTCATCTCGACATGACGGAATCGACCGTTCAGGACAACAACGACTACGGCTTGTACTTCAATTCGACAAATGATTCTGGAGACATACAAGATTGTCTGTTCTATCGCAATGCGAGTTATCCGATACATATTTACGCATCGGAAGTTTCGGGATTGAAGAACTGCACGTTCGTGGACAACAATCACCAGAAAATATACGTTTACGGCGACACCATTGGCCAGGACAGCGTCTGGGAAGATCACGGCATTCCTTATCGAATCAGCAGCAGCGCACACATAAATGTCCAGGGCATCAGCGGCGTCGACAACGTCACTTCCTGGACCATCGAGAAGGGAACGGTTCTGGAGATCGACAACGTCTATCTGTACATCGGTCACAACAGCAATTCGAACCTTCCGGGCGCGCTTATCGCGGACGGAACTCCCGCTGAACCGATCGTTTTCACCTCCAACCACAACGTGCCGAATCCCGGCGACTGGTACGGCATATACTTCGCCAGGTATACGGACGACAACATCACTCTGATGGACAACTGCATCGTCGAATACGG
>CAZHOH010000024.1:1757-10321 GCA_964534185.1 Candidatus Woesearchaeota archaeon
ATCACGAACTGCATGATACACGACAACAACTCGGGATTGTCGGGCTACGGCATATACGTGACGAACTACGCCATGCCGGTGATCGGAGGACCTGCCGAATACAATTCCTTTGACGGTCATTACAGCTACGCTGTCTACAACAGCACGACGTCCACCTGCGTCGACGCTCAGTACAATTTCTGGGGCGCTGCCGGAGGCCCGTACGATACCGGATTCGGCAACGACGGCTGCATGGACGACGGCAACGACAATCCGACGGCGGAAAAAGTCAGTGAAGACGTTGATTACGGCAACTGGGTGGATAACGGCATAACGCCGACGCCGGCGCTCACCGTAACGCCCACCTACATCCCGACGGCCGAGCCTACGCCGCTGCCGCCTTCTCCCACGCCGCTGCCCTGTCTTAACGACGGCGACGTGAACAACGACGGCGAGATCACCATCAGCGACGCTCAGTACACCTACATGATAGTGCTCGGCGCTTACACGCCCACTGCAGAAGAGGAATGTTCGGCCGACTGCAACGGATTGAACGGCGTCACCATCGGCGATGCCCAGTGCATGTACATGAACTACCTGGGACTCGACTGCGACTGCGCGGACGAGATACCCGGCGGAAGAAATGAGGCCGATAACGCTCAGGAACTGAAACAGAAAATAGAAGCCGCATCAATCAGGCTGCAGGATGTTCGAAGTTCTGAAGAGAAAATAGTTGAAGCGCTGACGGAAACCGACCTCATCTGGATCGACGACGCGGACGTCTGCAAGCGTGAGGAGTTCACGGTAAACGTCAGGATATCCAATCCTTCAACGGCATTGGATGCATTCGGCTTCACGCTGCAGTATGATTCGGAGATGCTGACTTACGCCGGTTATGAAGCCGGCGAATTCGATCAGGGCTGGATCATGTTCGGCTGCAACGAACCGTGGGCGGGCGAGATAAGGGCCGCCGGGTTCGTATTGCCCGAAGAGGGAATACCGGCGAACAGCAACGGAGTCCTGGTGCAGTTGCGTTTCAAGGTTAAACTTGACGAAGTAATGATCGGCGACGGATGCGACATCCGTTTTGCCGAATTAACGGACGATTTAGCCGAATGGAGGGGTATGAGCGGAAGCTTCAGTTACTGTGAACTCAAACCGGCCGACACGCCGGAACATCACCTGGAAGGCCGCACCTTATGGTTGCCCGTCAATGAAAGACCTGAACAAGAAATGGAGTAACCCTGGCGAAAGCGGTCAACGGCTTCAGAGGCGTTGAACGACATGAAAACGGGCCGGCTGATCTTTCTGCGGAATGATTTAAGGTCGTTCAGCGGAGGGGTCGGCCGGCATACGACGCTGAAGAAGCCGTAAGGAGAAAGGAGATGGATTTGAAAAAAATGACGTCAAAGCTTCTGGTGACGATGATAGTGATTTTAACGGCATGTACGGCCCGAAGTTTTGCAGCAGATCATAACGCCGCGGAAACAGACGTCAAAAGACAAGCATCAGGACCATCCAGGGGAGATCAGATATGGTTGGAAGATTTTTCAGGATGTACGGGCGATACGCTTCAAGTGGATGTGTTGGTTTCCAACACGGATTCATCGATTGATGCGTTCGGCTTTTCGTTGTCGTATTGCCGTGATTTTCTGGAGTATGAGGGATGCGAGATCGGCGAACTTGATCCCGGATGGGTCATGTTCGGCTGCAACGAACCGGAACCGGGAGCAATCAAAGCGACGGGCTTCGCCTACCCGGTGGGTATTCCCGCCGGGAGTTCGGGAAGTCTTGTCCGACTGACTTTCAGCGTTTCCTGTCCTTGTTGTTTCAACGACGATGAATGCGAGCTGCTTTTTACTGAGCTGAAAGACGACATAGCGGGTTTCGATGCCGATTCGGGCGTTTTCGCTTATTACTGTCCGCCGACTCCTACGCCGACGACTTCCGATACGATCACGATAGACGACATATCGGGTTTCTCCGGCGAGTATGTGGATTTGCCGATACGGATCGACAATGCTCAGACCGCCGTGGATGCTTTCGGTTTTCATCTGGAATATCCTGATGATATGCTGGAATACGTCGACTGCGTTCCCGGGGAACTGAATCCGGGCTGGCAGATGTTCGGTTGCAACGAACCGGGTCCGGGACAGGTAAGAGCGACCGGATTCGCCTATCCTGACGGCATTCCCGTCGGCAGCAGCGGCGTTATCGCTGTGCTGACCTTTGAGGTGACGTGCGAGGATTGCCCGGACGGCGCTGCCGGAGATTTCTGCTTTTCCCGTTTGACGGATGATCTGACGGGATGGAGCGTCGAGCGCGGAATATTCACATTTGAAATTCCGCCGACAGCGACGCCTTCAGGAATCCCCACAGCCACGCCGACGCCCGCCGATGCGATCATAATCGAAGATTTCAGCGGCTGCCTGGGCGATGCCCTGGATGTCGACGTTCTGATAACTAATCCTGAAACGCCTGTGGATGCGTTCGGATTCCGCCTGGAATATGATGCAGAGATGCTGCAATTCGTCAGTTGTGCCGAGGGCGATCTTGACCCCGGCTGGCAGATGTTCGGCTGCAATGAAGCGGATACGGGACAATTGCGGATAACGGGATTCTCCTATCCGGAATTCATCCCTGCGGGCAGCAGCGGAAGTCTCGTGACGATCACATTCAACGTGGTCTGCGATACATGCTTTAATGGAGAAGAGAGCCCGTTGGAGTTTTCCGATTTATCTGACGATCTGGCCGGCTGGATGAGCGCCGGGGGAATTTTCACCTATAATTGCATTCCCATGCCTACGCCATCGCCGACCTTTTCTCCCACTTCAACGCCGACTCCGCCTGATGTGATTGAGCTGGAGGATTTTCAGGGGTGCGGGGGAGAAACGGTACAGGCAGACGTTCTGATCGCCAATCCCAGCGCGCCGTTGGACTCTTTCGGTTTCTACCTGCATTATGACGATGAAATGATGGACTTTATCGGCTGCACGGAAGGCGATCTGAATCCGGGCTGGCAGATGTTCGGCTGCAACGAGCCTGCAAGCGGGGAAATTCGCGTTTCCGGGTTTTCCTATCCCGGGAGCATTCCCGCCGGCAGCAGCGGCAGTCTGGCGACGCTGACGTTTGAAATAACGTGCGCCGACTGCATGAACGGCAGCCAATGCGTAATAAACTTCAGCAATCTGACCGACGATCTGGCCGGATGGCAGAACGAACCGGGAACGTTCGCTTATTACTGTGCGCCCACTCCCATGCCGACTCCGGCCACGGGCGACGAACTTATTCTCGAAGACTTTTCCGGCTGCGACGGTGATTTTATCGACGTTGAGGTTCTGATTGCGAATCCTGATACTGAACTGGATGCTTTCGGATTCAACCTCAACTATTGCACGGCGATGCTTGAATTCATAGACTGCCTGGAAGGCGATCTCGATCCGGACTGGCAGATGTTCGGTTGCAACGAACCGGTAAGCGGTCAGATACGAGTCGCCGGATTCTCCTATCCCGGAACGATTCCGGCAGGCAGTTCGGGCAGTCTGGCCGTGATGAGGTTCAAAGCGGCATGCGACGGATGCGAGAACGACGATGTATGCGACGTATATTTTACGGAACTGAGCGACGATCTGACGGGATGGAGCATAGACAACGGATTGTTTACCTATCTTTGCATCACGCCGTCGCCTGCGCCCACTTCGACGAATACGCCGGAGCCGACCGCGACCGATTCTCGAACGCCTGTTCCGACGAAAACGAGCACGATGTCTCCGACGGTGACGCACACTTCAACCATGACGATGACCCCGACGTATACCCCGACAGAGATGCCGACTGTTCCTCCCACATCAACCTTACCGCCTTCGTCGACTTCGACCCGGACGCCTACGCCGTCTCCCACCGCTACGCTCACGGGAACTCCCGTTCCTGAGATGTGCAGCGATAACGTCCTGATAAATCCTGGTTTCGAGGACTGGAACGGGAACGGTCCTTCAGGACCGCCCGATTACTGGCATCTCAATTCCACGGTGGGCTATTCCGCATCTCAGGAGACGGAACGCGTTTACGACGGGGTAAGCGCCTGTCGCCTGGAATGGATAAGCACATTGACCAAGCATCTTCACCAGCGACGCAGAGTCTACTCAGGACAGAGGTACGATTTCCGGTTGAATTATCTGGATGACGATCCCGCCGGTCATATCCGGTTCTGGATACAATGGGAGGATGCGCAGGGCAATTTCATCGATCTGGTCGACGGCGGTTATTCGACGGATTCTGAAGAATGGCGGCTTTTTGAGATTCTTGACGCACAGGCGCCGAATCTGGCCGTGTTTTGCGACGTTCAAATCAGAATGTACGATTTTCAGGAAAACTGGGACGGCGACGCGGTGGTTTACATCGACAACGCTGAAATGTGCGGACTGGCGCCGACGCCGCTTCCCACGCCTACTTTTGAACCGACTGAAATTCCTACCGCGACCGTTTCGCCGATAGTGACCCCTTCGGTTATTCCGACGCCTGCCGATGCGGTATGGGTGAGCGACTTTACAGGCTGTTACGGAGATACGGTTGATGTCGCGGTCAATATCGCCAATTCCGAAACTGAGCTGGATGCTTTCGGGTTCTACCTGAATTACTGCACGGATATGCTGGAGTTTGTGGAATGCGGCGAGGGAGACCTTGATCCCGCCTGGCAGATGTTCGGGTGCAATGAAGCGGAAACCGGCCAGGTAAGGGCGACGGGTTTCTGTTTTCCTGAAACGATACCGTCGGGCAGCACGGGCAGTCTCGTGATTTTCACGTTCAACGTGATATGCGATACATGTCAGATAGGCGATTCCTGCGAACTGACGGTTTCGGATTTATCGGACGACATGACCGGATGGAGGACCGATTCCGGAGAATTCACATACGTCTGTCCGGCAACGCCTTTGCCTACGCCTGTGACCGACGACGTGATAGCGATTCAGGATTCGGAAGGTTGCATCAACGACGTCGTAACGGTCGACGTCTCCATCGAGAATCCCGACACGGCGTTGGACGCATTCGGATTCGACCTGGTTTACTGCCCTGATATGTTGTCTTTCGTCGAATGCAACATGGGAACCCTCGATCCCGGCTGGGAAATGTTCGGCTGCAACGCAATCGAACCGGGCAAGGTGAGGGCGACGGGATTCTCCTACCCCGACGACATACCTGCGGGAAGCAGCGGAAGCCTGATTCAACTGGTTTTTGAGGTGACATGCGATGATTGCCTGACCTACGAGGAATGCGAGCTTCATTTTACTGACCTGACCGACGACCTGACCGGCTGGGGAATGGATACGGGCATATTCACTTATTACTGCGGAACGCCGACGCCGACTCGCACGCCCACTTTATCCCCCACGGCGACCCTGACGCCTACCGTAACGTTGTCTCCGACGGTAACCGATACGCCCACTGCGACGCTTTCGCCCACCTCCACGCTTTCGCCCACGCCCACGGCAAGCTCTACGCCGACTGAAATACCGACGCTGACGCCTTCCATAACGCCGATTCCTACGATCTGCATAGACAACAACCTGCTGAATTCCGACTTTGAGGATTGGGAACATTACGGAGCATCGGGTCCGCCTGATTTCTGGAACAGCGACTGGGTGAGCGGCTTTTCCGCTTCAGAAGAGATCATCAACGTGTTTTACGGCGACAGTTCGTGTAATCTGACCTGGACCAGCACTTTGACCCGATCTCTTTTCCAGGTCGTTCCGGTTTATGCCGGAGAGACCTACGACATCCGTCTGTACTACTTTGACGCGGACCCTGCGGGTCGAGTACGGTTGTGGATACTCTGGGAAGACGAAGGCGGCAGTCCGGTCGGCTTCGCCGATGCCGGGTATTCTTCGGACTCGGATTACTGGCAGTCGCTTGAGTTGAACCAGGTTGAAGCGCCCAACGATGCGGCCTACTGCAAGATACAGGTCAGCATGTACGACGTTTCCAACTACTGGGACGGCGACGCTGTAGTCTATATCGACAGAACCGAGATGTGCGGTCTGGCTCCTACGCCTGTTCCTACGGCGACCTTCATTCCCACTTCAACCCCCGAATTGCCGACCGTCACTCCATCGCCTGAACCCACTCCCTCCGACATAATATGGATCGAATCATTCTCCGGGTGCACCGGCGATATGATCGACGTGGACATCATGATCGACAATCCTGAAACGGCCGTCGATGAGTTCGGGTTCTACCTGCAATACTGCGAGAACATGATGAATTACGTGGGATGCACGGAAGGCGTGCTGAATCCCGGATGGGACCAGTTCAGTTGCACCGAAACCCTTCCCGGACGCATACGCGTTACGGGAACAGACGACTCGGACCAGATTCCTGCAGGCAGTTCGGGAACCATCGTCACCCTCACGTTTGAAATTACCTGCAATTCATGCGACTACGGCGATCAATGCGAATTGTTCTTCTCCAATCTCCTCGACGATATGAACGGATGGCGGAGTCAATCCGGAACATTCACCTACAATTGTTACCCGACGCCGGCTCCGACGCCTGCGACGGATGATGAAATATGGCTTCAGGATTTCGCCGGCTGCACCGACGACATCGTCGAAACGCGGGTGATGATTTCCAATCCCGATACCGAGGTCGATGCGTTCGTTTTTTATCTGAACTACTGTCCGGATATGCTTCAATTCGTCGACTGCAGCGCAGGCGATCTGGATCCCGAATGGGTTATGTTCGGATGCAACGAACCGGAATCCGGGCAGATAAGAGTGACGGGATTCTCGCATCCTGAAACGATTCCCGCGGGCAGCTACGGCAGCCTGGTCAACGTGAGGTTCCTGGTGACCTGCCCCACATGTCTGTACGGCGATCAATGCGAAATTTACTTCAACAACCTGCAGGACGACTTCGTGGGATGGGGCATGGACACGGGCGTTTTCACCTTCAATTGCGGAACTCCCACTCCGACGCGAACCCCGACTTTCTCGCCTTCTCCGACCAATTCTCCGACTTCGACGCCCACACGTTCGCCGACATATTCGCCCTCGCCCACTTCCACCTCGACTCCCACCAATACCCCAACCTTCACCCCCATACCCACCATGTGCCTGGATAATGTGGTAAGGAATCCCGGCTTCGAATACTGGGACGACAACGGACCCGAAGGACCTCCGGACTTCTGGGACGTAAGCTATCCCGAAGACGGTTCAGCTTCCCGGGAACTCGTGGAGCTCTACGACGGACTCTACACCTGCAAACTCACCTGGACCGAAACGAGCACCAATGAGATTTTCCAGGTGTTCCCGATTATTCCCGGCGAAGTTTATGACTTCAAGGTTCATTATTACGATAATGATCCGGCAGGCCGGATACAGTTCTGGACGCTCTGGATCGATTCCGAGGGTCAGGTCATCGATTTCGTCGACGGAGGCTATTCCTCAAATTCGCCGCTCTGGCAGTATCTTGAGGCGCCTCTGGAAACGGCCCCCATAGAAGCGGCCTTCTGCAATCTGCAGGTCAGAATGTACGACGTTCCCCAATACTGGGACGGCGATGCCGAAGTCTTTATCGACAACGTCGAAGCCTGCGGAGAAGCCCCGCCTACGCCGACCTGGCCGCCGCAGCCTAGCGCCACGCCGACAGTCATTCCCACCATGTGTCTCGACAACCTGATGCAGAATGCAGGCTTCGAGGATTGGAACGACAACGGCCCCGGCGGACCTCCGGACTTCTGGGGCGTCGACGATCCCGCCTTTTTCTCCGCTGAAAGGGAAGACGCTAACGTCTACGACGAAGCTTATTCCTGCCGGCTGACCTGGACGGATACCAACACCAGTCAGATTCATCAGACCGTCGAAGTAGACGCCGGCGATATCTACGACTTCAGAATCGCCTACTACGACTTTGATCCCGCCGGCTCCATCAGACTCTGGGCGCGTTGGGAAGATGCCGAAGGAACCTTCCTGGGCGTCGTCGACGGCGGATACTCGGTTGACGACGAAAAATGGCAGCTCTTCGAGGCGCTGGAACAACAAGCCCCGGAAGAAGCCGTTTACTGCAACTTCTGGATCAGAATGTACGACGAATCCGCAGGATGGGACGGAGATGCCACCGTCTACATCGATAACGCAGAAATCTGTAAATTCGCCACCGCTATTCCCACCGCTTCACCTACCGCCACGCCTTCATACACTCCGACAGGAACGCCCACCAATACTCCCACCGTATCGCCCACTCCCACGCTTTCCTCAACGCCCACGCTCTCCGCCACCCCCACGCTCTCGCCCACAGTCACTCTTTCGCCCACCGTCACTCTGACCCCCACCATCACCAATACCCCAACAGGTCCAACCTGGACACCTACCTCTTCCCCCACAATCAGCCCGACGCTGACCACAACGCCGACCCTTTCGCCCACAATGACCGCTACAATCTCGCCCACGCTGTCCCCCACGACCGAACCCACAGAAATTCCCACAATCACGCCGACGCTGGAAGTCACTTTCACCCCTACAACCACCCCCACAATGGCTCCCATTCCCGCATTCTCAAGAAGCGGGTTCCTTATCCTGATGCTCGTCCTG
>CAZHOH010000025.1:0-10307 GCA_964534185.1 Candidatus Woesearchaeota archaeon
AAGAGAACGCTGAGTTAAAGCAACAATTATCGGAGGCACTATCCTTAATAAAGGATTTGCAAATAGAAATTCAATTTCTTAAAAATGGCCGCAAAAGCGACACAAATTCCACTCCAAATTCACAAGATTATGGTAGTAACAACAAATATAATCTGCGTGAAAAATAGAATAGAAAAAGTGGTGGGCAAACTGGGAATAAAGGAAGTTCGTTAAAAATGGTTGAAAACCCGTATGAAATCCAAAAACATACTCCAGGATACTTTAAACAATTTGTGGGAGAGTTTGGTGCCGATACAGTTTTTGAACTGCACCAACGTAAGCAAGAAGTTGTTCTTCCTCCATTAAAGCCCAGATTTATAGAACATCAATCGTATCGTTGTACCTTCAGTAAATGCAATACGCAAACAATAACTTATTTGCTGGCACACTTAAAAGCCAACATTACAATATGGGAAACGCATCCAAGCCCTGATAAAATATTTGTCAGTATATATGCCTTCAAACAGGATAAAGAGTTATATGAAAGATATTATGGGCATATCAATGAGCGAAGGCCTATTTATAATATCATAGAATCAATTGGTAATAAATTAACACTGGTTTATGAGATTATCAAAGAAAAAGTAGCTTTATCCAAGATAGTAGGGGGCGATGAGTCAGATTTAAAAATCAATGGCAGCAAAGCTTGGTTTTGGGTCTTTAAAAACTCGTTATATACTTTCATTAAAGTGGCTTACAGTAAGGGTTATAATTCCATTACCGAAACATTTTCCAATGGTTTCCCAATGTCAATATATTTATCTGTTAGCCTGCCGGCGCAATTGAAAATGGATACAAACGCAAAACAATTGTGCCTTACCCACCTAATGAGGGAACTCAAAAGTTTTGAAAGTGCTTTCAATTGCACTTGGTTGCCAAAGTTAAAGCAATTTTTCAAAGATGCCATTTCTTACAAAAAGCAAATGACATCTGAAGATTATTTCAAGAAAACCCCAAAAGTAAAGGAATTTTAGAACCGATTAACAGAGTTGTTGCTGATAGAGTATTCGGGTAAACAAAAAAACTTAGGGCATTTATAAAAAGGTTGATAAAAAACCGGGACGCAATCCTAACTTTTCTATACCATTTGGAAGTCCCTCCTGACAACAATGTCTCGGAAAGGGCAATTAGGAATGCAAAGGTAAAAATGAAAATCTCGAACCAATTCAAATCAACGGATTTTGCAAATCATTATGCAACTATTAGGTCGGTTATTGATACAACAATCAAAAATTCAAAAAATGTTTTTTATGCCCTATCGTGCCTGGCTAATCAAAAATTAATTCCTGATGAGTAGTAACAAAAAAAGAATTTTAATTTTAATATAACTATTTTATCTTTAGATGATCATAAATAAAACCCTCCTAATAACCGGCGGCACTGGCTCATTTGGTAAAGCCGTCCTAAACCGTTTTCTCAAAACTGATAAATTCTCAGAAATAAGAATTTTTAGTCGTGATGAGAAAAAGCAAGATGATTTAAGAAAACAGCTTAATGATTCCAGAGTCAAGTTTTATCTCGGCGATGTAAGAGATAAAAGGTCTGTGGATAATGTTGTGCGTGGAGTTGATTATATCTTCCATGCTGCTGCCCTAAAGCAAGTGCCTTCTTGTGAGTTTTTCCCTATGCAAGCTGTTAGAACTAATGTGCTGGGAACTGAAAATGTTCTTGATTCTGCAATTCAATATGGGGTTAAAAATGTTGTGGTGCTTTCTACTGATAAAGCTGTTTATCCTATAAACGCTATGGGAATATCCAAAGCTATGATGGAGAAAGTAATGATTGCTAAAAGTCGTAATGCTGAAAATACAGTAATCTGCGGTACTCGCTATGGTAATGTTATGGCGTCAAGAGGTAGTGTAATACCATTATTCATCCAGCAAATTAAAGAAAACAAAGCCCTCACCATCACCGACCCTGATATGACAAGATTTATGATGACTCTCGATGATGCTGTGGATCTTGTCCTCTATGCTTTTAATAATGCAAACCCGGGCGATATCTTCGTCCAAAAAGCTCCCGCCGCAACTATAGATATTCTCGCAAAAGCTCTAATCGATTTATATAAATCTGATTCAGAAATAAAATACATTGGCACACGCCATGGTGAAAAGCTCTATGAATCCCTCGTCAACAGAGAAGATATGCTCAAAGCCGAAGACCTCGATAACTACTACCGCATCCCTGCCGACAACCGCGACCTAAATTATAATAAATACTATAACGAAGGCGAAGGCAAAATCAATATTACAGATGAATACCACTCGCATAATACGCATCAGTTGGACTTGGAGGGGATGAAGAGGTTATTGTTGAAGTTGACGGAGATTAGGTCGGATTTGGGGTTCACAGTGTAACTCAGTGTAGGACACAGTGTAACACAGTGAAACTATCAAATTAATATGGAAATAAATGAAATAACTCACGAAATTTTAGATTCAGCCTATAAGGTTCATACAGCTTTGGGCCCAGGCTTATTGGAATCGGCATATCGAACCTGTTTGGTTTATGAATTACGTAAAAAAGGACTTTTTGTCGAAGAAGAAAAGCCTCTTCCTTTAATTTATGAAGAAGTTAAGATGGAATGTGGATACAGAATTGATATATTAGTTGAGCGTCAGGTTGTCGTTGAATTAAAGACTGTTGAAGCGTTTACTGATGTTCATACTGCGCAAGTTTTAACTTACCTAAAATTATCTAAAAATCATGTGGGTCTTTTGTTGAACTTCTATACAAAGAGTCTAAAAAACGGAATAAAAAGATTAGTTTTATAATAATTACACAGAGTACCACTGTGTCAAACACTGTGTTACACTGTGAAACTTAAAAATATGACAATAGGAATTACAGGACAGTCAGGATTTATGGGAACTCACCTCTACAACTATCTTGGACTACAAGAAAACGTAGAGCGAATAGACTTCAAAGACGAATATTTTCAAGACGAAAAATCTCTCCAAAATTGGGTATCAAAATGCGACACTATAGTCCACCTTGCAGCAATGAACCGCCACGGAGACCCACAAGTGATTTACGATACAAATATTGACTTAGTTAAGAAACTTATCTTAGCTTGTGAATCATCTAATTCAACTCCTCATATTCTTTTTTCCTCCTCAACTCAAGAGGAAAGGGATAATCTATATGGAAAATCAAAGAAAGATGGAAGGAAATTATTGGAAGAATGGGCATTAAAGAACGAAGCTCAATTTACAGGCTTTATAATACCAAACGTCTTTGGTCCATTCGGAAATCCATATTATAACTCATTTATAGCAACATTCTGTCACCAACTTACCCACAATGAACAACCAAAAATAGACGTAGACGGAGAAGTAAAGCTAATTTATGTTGGTGAGCTAGTTAAAATAATCTGGAACCAAATCAGTGAAAATCTGTTAAATCCGCGTCATCAGCGTTCTATTAAGTTACCTCATTCAATTGAAATAAAAGTATCCAAAGTTCTAAATTTACTAGAGTCCTACAAAGAAAACTACTTCAATAAAGGAATCATTCCAAATCTCGACAATGAATTTGAAAAGAACCTCTTCAACACTTTTCTTTGCTATATCAACCACAAAGAATTCTTCCCTTTCCACTTAAAACTCAATACCGATGACAGAGGAAGCTTCGTTGAAACAGTAAAACTAAATAGCGGCGGACAAATTTCATTCTCAACCACTGTCCCCGGAATTATCAGAGGCAACCACTATCATACAAGAAAAGCCGAACGCTTCGCAGTAATCAAAGGAAAAGCCCGCATCCAACTTCGCAAAATCGGAACAGATAAAGTATTAAACTTCGAACTCAATGGAGAAAATCCATCATTCGTAGATATGCCAATTTGGTTTACACATAATATCACCAACATTGGTGATGAAGATTTATATACTATCTTTTGGATAAACGAACATTATAATGCAGAAGATGGGGATACTTATTTCGAAAAAGTTTAAAAGTTTCACTATGTTACACTGTGTCAAACACTGAGTTACACTGTGGACCCAAAAATATTTATATGCAAAAACTAAAAATAATGACAGTAGTCGGCACCAGGCCCGAAATAATCCGCCTATCCGCTACCATCAAGCTCTTAGACAAATACACCAATCAGATATTTGTCCACACAGGTCAAAACTACGACTACGAGCTAAACGAAATATTCTTCGAAGACCTCGGACTACGCAAACCAGACCATTTCATGAATGTAAGTCGTGATTCACTTGGTGCAGCAATTGGAGACATTTTCAAAAAGACAGAAGAAATCTTAGACCTAGAAAAACCAGATGCATTATTAGTTCTTGGTGATACAAACTCATGCTTATCAGCCTATATGGCAAAGCGTAAGCACATCCCTATCTTCCATATGGAAGCAGGAAACCGAAGCTTCGATTTCAACGTACCCGAAGAAATAAACAGAAGAATAATCGACCACATAGCCGACTTCAACCTAGTCTATACCGAGCACGCAAGAAGACATCTTCTATCAGAAGGCCTACAACACCGCCGCATCTACCTAACAGGCTCCCCAATGAAAGAAGTCCTAGAACAAAACATGGATAAAATTAATAAATCAGATGTTTTAGATAGACTAAACTTGCAGTTAAGGGGATCACAGAGTAGCACAGAGTTAAAAACAGAGGAACACAGTGAAGATAATACTCTGAGCAACACTGTGTCCAACACCGTGCAACACTGTGAACCCAAAAAATACTTCCTAGTCTCCGTCCACCGCGAAGAAAACGTCGACAACCCCGAAAACCTAAAAAAAATCCTAACAATCCTAAACAATCTAGCAGAAAACTACAATTTACCAGTTATAGTCTCAACACACCCAAGAACAAAAAAAAGAATAGAAAATCTGTGGTCATCTGTTAAATCCGCGCCTGTCCTGAGCGGAGTCGAAGGGTCATCTGCGTTCTATTTGGATCAACGTATCCACTTCATGAAACCCTTCGGCTTCCTAGACTACATCCACCTTCAAAAAAACGCCCTCTGCACCATCTCCGACTCAGGCACCATAAGCGAAGAATCCTCAATCCTAAACTTCCCTGCAATCAGCCTCCGCCAATCAATGGAGCGCCCCGAAGCACAAGATACCGGCAGCATCATATTGACAGGCTTCGAACCTGATATCGTTTTGAATGCTGTTGCCACAACTATAGACGAGTTCCAACAACGAACAACGAACACGGAAAATATAACACCGCAGGATTACACAATTACGAACACCTCCTGGCGCGTCTTAAAACTAATTCTTGGAAATACAAAACTGAGTAATAATTGGTGGGGGATTAACAAAAAAAACATACAAAAATGAGTGATAATTTATATCCTAAAGTGCTAATTCTTGGGCCTTTTAATCAAACTAAACCTACTGGTATTACAATTAATAACCTTTTTAGCTGTTGGCCTAAAAATAAATTAGCAGTGGCTGCTTTTTCTAATATTTCTATAGCCTATACTCCTAATATCAGTGATTATTATCTTTTTGGAAAAAAAGAAATTAAATACATTTTTCCTTTCAATTTATTATTCAAAGTAAATGATAGTAAAGTATACAGCAATTTAAACTATAGCGAGAAAACGACACCCGCTGAGAAAACAAAACTACAGCCATTAAAAATTTTTTATAATTGGATCACGCAATTGTTTGTTAATAAATCAGGATTATTTTTAGTTAAAAGAAAAATAAAACTTTCAAATCAATTTGAAGACTGGTTAGTCAAACTTAATCCTGATATTGTATATTGTAGTATAGAGGACATTAATACAATTAGTTTTTTAAAATCAATTAAAGAGAAAACTAATGCTAAAATAGCAATACATGTTATGGATGATTGGTTTCATTCAATTTATTATCTAACTATTTTCAAGGAATTTTGGAAAAAGAAATTAAAAAAATCATTTGCTTATCTATTGACTTTTTCTGATATTAATATTGCAATTAGCGAAAAGATGGCTCAGGAATACAATAAAAAATATAAAAAAAAGTTTTATGTATTTCATAATCCAATAGATTTGAAAGAATGGGATAAACCAATGACATCTAATAAAAAAAACAGTAATTTTGTTTTTATTTTTACGGGAAAAATTAATCGTGATACTTATGAACCTATTAATGATTTTATAGACTCAATTGAAGAGCTTAAGTCAATAGCAAAAGTGGAATTTAAGATATATACTACAACAGAACATGAAAAGCTATACAGTTTTTTCGGAAATAAAATAGACAAATATAATTTTGGTTCAGTAAACCGTACTGAGATTCCTAATATCATAAAAAATGCTGACGGTTTATTATTACCATTATCTTTTAATAATAGGAATATCAAATACACAAGATTATCAATGCCGACTAAAATGACTGAGTATATGGTTTCAGGCAATCCAATTTTTCTTTATGCACCAGATAATATTGCAGTTACAGAATATTTAAATAAAAACAACGCAGCTTTTATTGTATGTAAAACAAATGAATTAAAAAATAAATTGATACAATTTGTAAATAGAAATTATGATTTTTCATCTGTTGTAAATAATGCTTATAAATTAGCTATCGCTAAACATGAAAAAAGCTATATTCAGAGAGATTTATTAGCACTTCTGAACAAAACACCTAATAATTAAATTATTTATGTCAAAATACATATTCTTTCGCAACGATGACGTTCGGGAAACTTTGGATAGTGAACTTGTAGTGATAACAAATCTTTGCATAAAAAACAATATCCCAATTTCCCATACAGTTGAACCAGCTAATGTTTCAAAAGAAGTAGTTGATTGGTTACTGGATTTAAAAACCAAACACCCTGAACTTATTGAAATTGTACAGCATGGTTATAGTCACAAACTAAATTACACCAATAAAATTGGCGGTAAACTGAAGAAAGGTGAGTTTGGTGGTGACAGAACCTATGAGGAACAATTTCAAGAGATTAAAAAAGGGAAAGATATTTTAGATAAGTATTTTGGAGATAAATGGTTTCCTCTTTTTACCTTTCCTTATGGTGCTCGTAATAAGGCTACAATCAAAGCAATAAACGATGCCGGGTTTAAAGCAGTTAACGGTAGTATGGGAATAACACATCAGCATAGGATATTTTATTTTATTGGACGATTATTAAATCGCGAAATGATTAATAATAGGAAAGTTTCTTATAATTTAAGATTTAAAAAAGGAACAAATTTATTTCAGATCGACACCTCATTAAGTATAATAAAAAAGTATATAGATGAAGGAACCAATGCGTCATTTTATACGTTGGAAGAAATTAAGTCAAAAACTTTAGATTACTTAAGTAATGCCCCTACAGTTGGAATAGTACTGCATCACAGGTATCATAATTCAACTGAGAAAATTCAATTACTTGAGGATTATGTCAGATGGCTAAAAACGATACCTAATATTGAATTTGTAACTCAGGAATTTCTTTATGATAAATTTACGCAGAAATGAAGTATACAATAATTACCCCCGCTTTCAATGAAGAAGAGCATATTGAATGCACACTAAAGTCAGTAATCAAGCAAACTGTAATGCCGGTTGACTGGATCATTGTTGATGACGGATCAATTTGTCTGTCTGCTGAAATTTTATATTAATAAACTAACAATAAGAAATATTACCATTATTGCCTCAATATTTGAACTTTAAATTTTGATAAAATGTATAATAGAAAAAAAATGATAAAGCAGAATATTATTTCATATTATTTTGAATTTAATAATAAATCAAGTAAAGAAACAAAATTAGAGATAAAAGCAACTCTTCCTAATTTGAATTGTAAAGAATTGCAAGAAATACAAAATGAACATTTCACACTTTTCTGGTATACGTCTGATCACCCTTTAAGTAAAATGATTATCAAAAAAGGAGATGTTTATTTGTTAATCTTAATAGGAGAGTTCTATGAAGATGTTAAAATAAATCCTCTTAATAGTTTTGGTGAAATTGTATCGCAAATTGATGCAATAAACGGTAACTTTAATGCGATAATTATTAATATTAAGGAAAAAACCGTTAGCTTACGAACAGATTTTTGGGCTTTTAATCATATGCATTATGCAAAAAAGAACGGCGCCTTACTTATAAGCTCTTTTATTTGGCCCTTTGCGTTTTCTAAAATGACTAAGCCGATTAGTGAGATTAATAAGCAGTGGATTAGAGATAAAATAGCATTAGGCCGAGCAAGTTCTAATCAAACTTTTCTTTCTAATGTGAAATTGGTACAACCAGATACAATTGTAACATTTTATTCTAACGAAAATAGATTATCTGAAAGATTTTTCCCAATTAAAATTTCAAACTTTTATGCTTCTTTAAATGTTGCAACATTTTTTTCAATAGCAAATAGGCATTTAAAATATATTAAGGATAATTTTAAAACCCATAATATTTGTTTGACATGCACAGCGGGTAAAGATAGCAGAGTAATACTTAACTCAATGCTTAATAATAATATTAAGCCTTCACTTACATCTTTAGCTATAAGTAGCAGTTCTGAGAAAGATGTAAAAGCATGTAAAAAAATTGCAAAAATAAAGGATCTTTCTATTAATGTTTTAAACTATAAGAATTCGCTGTCTTTACAGGCCTCATTAAATTTTAATAATGAGTTATCCGTTTTACTTTCTAATGGATCAACTCGCGGAGCGTTTTCATATTTTCTTAATTCATTTGATGATAGTTATCTAACTTATTGGGGCTTCTCAGGCGATAAAATATCTGAATTAGCGCATATCAGTCATCCTTTATCAGCAGTTCAGCAATCTTTTAAAAAATGCTATCAATTTAAATTTTTGCCAAAAATATTTGATTTATTATTTAACTATGAAAGTAATTTAGAAAGTGATTATCTGCAGACATTTGATGTTCTGAAAGATTTACCAGCAACAGATCAATTATTTTATCATTTTAAAAATGAGCGAAATTTTCATAGAATTTATGATTTTTCAATTGGCAGTAAAATTAATTCACCCAGTATTTACTTTTATCACGATAAGCAAATAATTGATTACTACTTATCTTTGCCTAATAATAAAAAGTACTATCAACGTTACCATATATACTTAGGATATTATAATAACAAGGCTTTTAAGAAACTTCCTTTAAATAATTATCCTAGAGCTGATTTAACTTTATTTGCAAGTAAGTATTTATCAAAATATGTTCTTAAAATTTTGATGCAGAGATCAAATAAAATGGTGCAATTTAAAGACAAAGTGGAATTTTACAAGTATGTGCAGGTTTATTTAAAAAATTATAAATACATATCTTTGATATTACCATACATAAATCTTGAATATTTATTTGTTCTTACAACGAAAGGTGCGATTACTCAAAATGATTTTAACAGAATATTGACATCAATTGATTCTATTCTTTTTCTTTTTAAAACTTTAGAAAAAAAATCTTTTGAGTACTTTAGTTTTTAATGACTTATGCCTTGTACTACTTCTTTATGAAATCATAAGAATTTAGAAAAAGCTGCGCATATTAAAACTATTAACAATTGCTATAACAATTCCTAATTCGGAAATTTTGAAAAAGTTTTTATCACATTATGATTATAAACAAATGAAATATATTATTATTACGCCCGCTTTCAATGAAGAAGAGCATATTGATCGAACTTTACAATCAGTAATTAAACAAACCGTTTTACCTGAAGAATGGATTATTGTAGATGATGGTTCTACGGATAAAACAGCAGAAATCGTAAATAAATATACTCAAGATTATAATTGGATAAAGCTATACTCATATAAAAAAGAGGCTGTACCATTTGGAGAACATGTGTATGTAAATTTTTATAAAGGTTTTTCAAGAATATCCAATGATACATGGGACGTGATTGTAAAATTAGATGCGGATTTGGATATTGACCGTGAAGACTTTTTTGAATTTCAGTTAAACAAAATGGTAGAATGGCCTCAACTTGGCATTTGTAGCGGTTTAACGTACTCAACCTACACCGGTGAAAAAAAATTAACAAAAGGAAGGCCATATTGGCGAACCGGTGGAGCTATGAAAGTATACAGAAGGGAATGTTTTGAACAAATGGGAGGAATTAAACCTATTTATGGATGGGATGGTCTCGATGAATATCAGGCAATGTATCGTGGTTGGAAAACAAGGACCTTTTTTAATTTGCATGTAAATCACTTGGGTAAAAAGCGAGCCTTAAGCAGAGAAAAAGAAATTAAGTTGGCTGAAGCAAAAGGAAAAAGCCTTTATCAAAGAGGGTATCCTTTTGAATTTGTGC
>CAZHOH010000026.1:0-9143 GCA_964534185.1 Candidatus Woesearchaeota archaeon
AAACCCTTGAAGAGAGGTTAACTCTTTCTTTGCTTTTCCCTATCTTGGTTTAATAAACTTTAACCAGACTAACTTTGGAAATCCCTTGACAAAATCCCACAATGCAATCCATCCTCCTTTAAGAAATGCCCCCGGACTAAGTGCTCCTGGAAGTTCAGAAGAAGACTCCTTTGTCGCTTTCTTTTTTGCAAATAACCTCTGTAGATTTTTTTGTAATTCCTTGGGATGATTCCACTTAGCACGCCAAAAAATTTTCCCCCCTCCATCAATAATATATGTTGAATTAGGAAAAAGCCCGTATATTTTGTGCGCCCTGCCAGAAACATCATCCACCAATACTGTGCGTGGGTCGTTATGTAGTGTTTTGCACTCTTTTGCGCGTTTTTGTTTTACCTTGTTTGAATGATGCGCCCCCCTTTTTTCCCCAGGATGTGCCTCCCGTACGTATAAAACCAAGAATTTTACTTGAGGAAATTTCTCTTGCAACTTTTTCATTGAAGACATTACCCCTACAAATACTGGACAGGTTATACTCCCCATTTCCAAAACCAAAGGTGCACCGAAATAATCAGAGAGTTTTACTTTCTTACCTTCAAGAGTATATGCTGTAAAATCCGGTGCAGAGTCTCCTATGTTTGGAGCACTAAATCTGTCATGAGCATAATATCCCGCTTTAAAATGAGAATAATTATATTGAACCATCTTTATATTATCCAGATAAAAATAAGGAATTATTTAAAACTATTTCCAATTAATCAATTAAACTTAAAATATTACCTTATACTAGTCACAGAAAAAACCGTCTTCAAAGCAACAACAATTGTCGCAGGTATAAACATTGTCAATAAAGCATTCAAAACAGTCACAATATTAATTCCAACATTCCCAACCAAAGCAAGCGCAGTCTGCCCCATATAGCTTACAACAACCAAAGACATAATAGCCAGAAGAAAAGTAGTCGCCTCCCGCGAATCATTACTCACACTAACCATTCCAACAATAAAACCAAGTATTGCAAGCAAAGCATAAATCCAGTCACGCCGCGAAACAAAAAAACTCGCCTGAAATATTCCAAGTATAATTGCAATAATAACTCCTGCAAGAACTGCCCATGCACCTGCCAAATTTTCCTTCGACCTCATATATTCCACAACACACTCAAGATTATAAAACTTGCCATATTTGATCTAACAGACTCAAGCAAATTTGACACTATCGAAAAGTTTATAAATAGATGTAACTGAGAAATTACAACAAAATGAAATCAAAAATACTTTCATTAACATTCATAGCATTATTCTTAGTAGCTTTTGTAGGAGCTTTAACACTTTCAATAGGCACATCTCCTGCAACACTTTCAGGCTCAAACAATTCTACTACATTAAAAATAAACGCAGATAACAATACAGATTTCACATTCCCTTCAACACTAATAATAACAGACAAGGACAACCATCAAGTTTTATTAAAGATAACAAACATAACTTCTGCAATAAACGTAACTTCAACAACTCTTAAACTAGACTTAGACTCTGTTGATTCAAACTTCAATTTCGGAACATACTCAAAAGACCTAACAATTTCAGCTACAGGAGACTCAATAAATGTTCCAGTAGAATATGAACAAGATTTCTGTGAAGCAGGAAATCAAGGAGATTTAAGATTAAAAACAGATATCCAGAACATAGAAGGATTTGGACAAGACGATGACGAATGGTATCTCTTTGATGAAATCGAAGTAACTATTGATGTAGAAAACAGAGGAAATGATGATATTGAAGATGTAATAGTAGAATGGGGACTTTACAACCAAAGAACAGGAGAACTTTTATTCGATGACGAAGACGATTTAAGAGACTTAGATGACGGCGATGAAGAAACAATCGACTTTACATTCATAGTAGACGCAGATGAATTTGATGAATCAGATAATGAAGATGATTTCACATTCCTTGTAAGAGCATACAGCGAAGACAATGAAGATATGGACTGTAAATCAGACCAAACAGATATAAGAATTATAAGAGACGATCATTTTGTAATATTCTCTAATCTTCAAATTCCAGAAACAGTACAATGTAAAGAAACACTATCAATAAGAGGAGATGTATGGAACATCGGAGATGATGACGAAGACGAAGTATCAGTATTAATAACAAGCTCAGACTTTAACATTGAAGAAAAAATAGAAATCGGAGACATGGATGTTTTAGATGACGACTCTTTCACATTCGAATACCAAGTTCCAGAAGACTTAGAAGAAGGAAATTATAGGATAACTATCCAGGTTTTAGATGAAGATGATAATGTATTTGAAAATGACGAAGATGACGAATCAAGGATTACAAGAATAATAAGAGTTGAAGGAAACTGCGATTCAGAATCAGCAGCAATAACAGCAACTCCAGAATCAGATTCAATAGCAGGACAGGAAATGACAATAAGAGCTACAATAACAAACACAGGACTATCACAAACATCTTACCAAATGTTTTTAAACGGACACAATTCATGGGCTACATTAAACTCAATTACTCCAGGAACATTCACATTAAGTGCAGACGAATCTCAGGATGTAACAATCAGACTAACTCCAAATTCAAATATAGAAGGAGAACAAGAATTCACAATTCAGGCAGTTTACAACGGACAAGTTACTGAAACAAAAGTAATCATTCCAGTAGCACCAAAAGAATCATTCTTTCCTTCATTAACAGGATTTTCAATTGCAGACAACATAAAAGAAAACTGGTTTATTTGGTTAATTGTATTAGTAAACATAATCTTAGTAATCCTTATAATTGTCGCTGCAGTACGATTAATGAGAAGAGAATAATTTATTAAACTCTTTTCCTATTTTCTTTAATGAATAAAACACTAAACCTCTTCGCAAGATATTTCATAATCTTACTCTTAGGATTAGGAAATCTTTTTCTCATCTCAAAACTCTTCACTCCTTTAACAATTTACACCTCTCACTTTCTTCTCTCAATTTTTTTCAACACAACCCTCGCAGGCCATTCAATAATAATCAATAACAATATAATCGAAATAATAAATGCCTGTATCGCCACTTCAGCATACTATCTTTTACTAATCTTAAATCTCTCAACTCCAATTAAACCAAAAACAAGACTTTATTCAATTGTATTCTCCCTCTTTGCACTATTTCTCCTAAACATCCTGAGAATTTTCATCCTCTCAATACTTTTCTTAAAAAACTCTTCTTATTTTGACATAACCCACTCAATATTTTGGTTTTTATTAAGCATAATTTTTGTAGTCGGAATTTGGTTTTTGACAATTAGAATATTCAAAATAAAAAACCTCCCAATTTATACAGACTTAAAGTTCATAACCAGTAAAATAAGCTAAAGTTCCAGTTTCAAATTTCTCAATAACTTTAACAATCTCCATCTGACACTCTTGCTTCCCATCTCCTCCAACACTTAATTCATAACAATTATCATAACCTTCAACTTTAGAAATAGAACTTTCATTTCCTTTTGTTAAAAAAAGAACAGTATTCTGCGGATTTGTTTCACAAGTTACATACGGGCGGGAGTAATCTTCAGCATTTTTTTCATCTGAAATACCTGTAATCAAATCAAAATCCAAACCAGACATTACTTGTCCAAAACTAATTAGCGCAATGCTTCCACACTGGTCAACTCCTGATTCTAAATCAAGAGAAAGATAAACAGGTTTGCCACGAATATATGAAACTGTCTCTTCAATAGACACCTCATTATGCCGAGGATTATTCCTCATATTCACTTTAAACATAATTGGCCTGTTTTTAGCTCCTTCCATATCCACTTGTGTTGTATAAATATAAAAATCATCTCCAAATTTTTCTTTCTGCCACTCCAAACCAATATAATCAAATTTCCTTGATTCATTAATAACCCAAAAAGTCACAATAGTAAAAAATAAAATCAACCCCAAAACTATCAAAAATGTTTTAAGCTCTCTTTCTTGTTTCACCTTTTTAGAAATCTTCTTCACACTTTTTTTTGTCTTTTTTTTAACCATTATTCAATGCCCAAAATTTCAAAGATAATTTTATCAGCAGCCCTTATTTGCTCATAATAAGAACCTTCAATAAAAAGACAATTATCCTCTTTATAAATTTTTGTTTCCTCCATATCTCTAATAATCACTACATTATCTTTGCAAGTTTTTACAACATCATCCTCATCACAATCTCCCTCTAAACAAACATCCTCGTGCTGAACTCTTGAAGCATATCTTCCAACATTATTAACTATCTCACTTAATACATACTCATTATCATAAATAAAATAAAGCGGTTTGCCATGAATATCTTGCAAAGAAACTCCCGCACTCTCTAATTCTAAGACATCTGAAGGCAAATAAGTCGTTTGAAAAGCCTGTCCTTCTAATTCAAACTCCCAAAAACCATTTTCATTTCGAGTAAATTCAATCTCATTATACTCTTCCTTTTCCTGGATACTTTCACCATATCCTGCATTAAGAAAAGCATAACCAAGAGTACTAGAAAGCATAGCAAAAGCAAGAATTAAGCCAATAATAACTTTATTCCTCTTATCGCGTTTTTGAATTTCTTCCTGGGATTTAATCCTTCGCATTATATCTACAAAAAAATACCATTAATAAATCTTTTCAAAAATAAAAATAAAAGAGAAAAAAAATAAAAAAATAAAATAGGTTTGCTTATACTTTGGAAATATCGCTTGCTGTAGTTCCAGTGTACTTAGCTCCAACATCAGTTGTAATTGTATTAGTTGTCAAAGCCTTTGCAGCATTTGTTGTATCAGCTGCATTATAACCTGCAACTAATGTAGCTATTTTTCCACCAGATCTTGAGAAAGTCTCAATCAAGTATTCACCAGAATCTACTCCAGTTTCTGAAGTAAAGTCTGCTCCACACAATGGACTTCCTAAAAGGTCTGCAGAAACACTATTAATACAACTACCTCCAATAACTATCAAGTTCTTTCCAGAAAATTTGCCAGTCTCATTATCATATACAGGGACAACATTTGTTTTCCCGCCTGTAGATAATGAAGCTGTAGCATCTGCAACATATACTTGTCCAAATACCTGAGTATCAGGATAGCTTATTGTTACTGTATACTGGTCTGAAGTTGATTGGTCAATAGTTGAAAGTGTTCCCCACTGGTCCATTTTATCATAGAAGTCATCATCACTTTCTCTCTGAAGTCCAGCGTTATATGCACTACCTTCCATATCAGCATCTTTGTTCCAGGTGAACATTACATCAGTAACTCCAACTCCATTGTTAGAATCACCACCTCCACCTGTGTTAATAATAGTTGCTTCATAATTGTTTGATTCATCTTGCTCCTCAAACAATACAATTGCAGGATTAGTAACTTTTGTACTACCATCAGCTGGATCCAACAAGTAAATCTTTGTAGTATTTGCTGAATCAGAAGTTACATTATATGTAAGCTGTCCGATTGTTCCAGAACTTGATGAAACTTCTCCAGTTGCAAGGTTATCTCCACTATCAACTTGTAAAGCACTTCCTCCTGGGAATGTCACGTTAAATGCAGTTCCATTTGCATCTGCACCAATTCCTCCGATAGTAATTGTAGAATATCCATCTCCATCAGGCAATTTAAGTCCTGTAGCATCACCACCATCCCCATTCCAATCATCTAATGAGATTGTTAATGGCTCATAAAAGAACAATTTCGCTCCTTTTGATGTCTGGATAGTTGGATATACTATCATATCATTACTTGAACTATCAGGATAGTTTAACTTTACATAAGCACCCTCAGTTCCATCTTTAGGATCAACATAAGATACAGTATATTCTTTACCTCCAATACTAATTGTACCAGCACCTTCAGAATCAATTATAGCATCCCATGTTTGAGTTGTATCAAATGCATTTTGGAACCTTACAGCATCACTATCAAAACCAGTAGTAGTATTTGTCAAAGTTTGAAGTTTAACAATATACCCTTCATCTTCATTTCCTACCACTGCATATGCTGACTTATTAATCTTAGCCATTTCATAAGTGAAAATCTTCCACTCAGAACTATCTCCTAAGAAAGCCTTTCCTTTTCCTGACTCATTATTTAGCCAATCAAAGTTTGACAATTCCTTGCCTTGCCAGTTTGTAAATGAAACTGTCATTTTGTCATTTCCAGAAGCCTTAACTTCTATGTTTTCCCTATCATCGCTTGAATCTCCAATTGTCAATCCTGGGAAATCCACTTTGAATGAACCAAATACAGGGTCTAAAAATGCATTACCTGGAGTGATTGAATCAGTATCTCCATCAGCAGCATAGACTTGTATTGTTATTTTTGTAATATTTCCTGTATAGTCATTATGTAAGTCTACATAAGTTCCTTCGACAACATCATCATCTTTTCCAACTTTAACCTCGTTTCCATTAGTTAAAGTCATTTTTGAAGTTCCAACAATTACTTCAGCTTGAAGTTTGTTTAGAGCAGTATCTTCATTTGCATAAGTTACTGCAACCTCAACACCATTAATTGTTTCAGAGTCATTTTCATCAAGTTCTGAGAAATCACTCTCTCCACTTGAATCAGTTATTCTAATTGTAGCGGTTGAGTCAGTTGCTCCCATCAATTCAATAGTGTATTCTTCTCCATCAACCTCTACAGTTTCAACCATAGATCCATCTGATGAAAACGAAACTTTGTAAGATTCTTTCAATAATATGATGTCATCATCATCTGTAGCAGAACCTACTGTAAAGTCCTGTCCAAAAAGATTTATGCTTTTACCCTCAGACTTGGAATTTGAAAAATTAACCGCTTTATTGAAGTTAATTGTTGCATTATACAAGTAATTAGCTTGAGTGGTACTTAGCTTAATCCCTGTAACAGGATCATCACTTGATGTAGGTTGCTTAGCAAAGATTACTCTCGGATCAGAACCTGGATAGATTCTGAATGTTGCTTTAGCATCTACATCTCCTGAAAAAGTTTGTTCAGATAGAACTGCAGGCAAGTTAACCTCACTTACAGAACCTCTTACAGAACCTATACTTTTATTCAACTCAAGAGGTGAAGAGCTAGTAAATAGTGGATATGCTTCACCGTCAACAGTAACATCACCACCAACTATAGCACCAGAGGCCACAGCTTGGTTTAAGTTAGCTCCAATATCTGTAGCTGCAGTAAAATCTGAACTAGCAGCATTAGCTCCAACAACTACTGCAACATCAGAACTAGCTCCTGATACAAAAGGATTAGGATAAGAAGCTGCTGCTGCAATACCGATAGTTGAACCCATCATAGCTGCACTTGCTACAAGTGAAGCGACTTTTTTAAAATTAAAATTCATTATTTCAACCTCCTTTTATTCATTTTTCTCATTTTTCGACATTGGTCGGCACACCCTGAATAATCCTATTTTTTTCTTTTGATTATTCAAGGTAATCAACAATGACATAGTCATTGTCGTCGGCAAGGTTTTTGATATTGTATTTAGTTTTAGGTGTTTTATAAAGTTTTCCATACAATTTTTCAATTTCAACCCAAAATTAACTCTTTTTAGCATTTCTTTTATAAGGTTTGCGTTACCACTAAGGTTATAGAAAGATTAACAAAAACAACCAATCGAAACATTTATTAACATATATGGTTTAATCCTACATATATGTAATAAACTAACCTATATCAATAAAATATATATTGCAGTTATATTACTAAAAAAACCATATATACTAAAAAATGGCAGAAAAATCAAGAATTATCGACGTATATGAAAAAGGCGGAACATTTACTTCAGTATTTAGAAGATTCAGCGGACAAAAAAAAGACTATAACACAAAAGACTTGGCAATCTTAAGACAATTGCTCAGCAATGAAAAAGCCCGCCTTCTAAATGTAATAAAAATGAAAGAACCAAATTCTTTATATGCACTAGCAAAGTTTTTAGAACGCGATTTTAAAACTGTAAGAGGAGACGTCCTTTTACTAAAAAAATTTGGATTCATAGATTTAATAGCCGCAAAATCAGGTAATAGAATAACTCACAAACCAGTAATAACTGCTTCTACCATCAACGTCGCAATAAGAATTTAATTCCTAAAACAAACATCCAACCTCATACCCAAAAACCCCCCCAACCCTACATTAAAATTCCTTTCATTATACTTCAAATTTCCAACACACTCCTCTCCCTGAGTAATATTCTGAATTACCAAAATCTTTTCAGAATCCTGCACAGAAAGCGAATAATAACTAACTCTACTTCCTTGCTCAACAGAATAAACACTCTCAACAATCCCTCTTAAATCCTCTATCAAAACCTCGCAAGCAGCCCTACCATCTTCACAAACATCATTATTATAACACATGACAATTACATCTTCAACATCATGCTGTCTATCTCTTGGTTTCTCACAGTCAGTAGTATACTGTGCGATTCCTGTCAACAAACTATCAATCTCCTTACTTTGCTGAGCTTCTACTGTCGTATTGCTTCTCAATGAAATACCCAAAAAAATCAGAGCAATCACCGCAACCAATACAATTATCAAAACAAATCCCACCATTTCTTCTTGTGCTTTTTTTTTCATCATTTTGTCTTAATTGATATTAGCCCCAATTCACATTTATCATAAGCTCCCTCTATAGCTTTTTCTTTCCTACATAAAGAAACATAAGTCGGAGAAACAGTTTGTCCTTCACCCCGCCCCCCTAAAACTACAATCTTATTACATTCAGGATAATTAGATAATCTGCATTCAACTTCCTCACCTTCAGGATACAATTTATGAATCACAATCTCATCAACATCCCAAAAATCCCTAAACTCATTATCTCCTTTTATCAGCATAATTTTATCAGCATCAATAGCATTTGTCTTTCCTTCAAAAACAAACTCTGGACTTGACGCAATCTTAAACCCCATACCAACCGCCCTTTCAGCTTCAATCTCCTGTCTATCTGATTCTAAATTAGAAACTCTAACAGCACCATAGAACAAAAACACAAGAATAAAAAAAACAAAAACTGCAATTAACATAAATGCCATTTGCTGAATTTTCAACTGCCCCTCTTTGCCTAACCTATTTTTCAACTGCCCTCTTTTCATCTAAAACAACCTACAAATTTTATCTTCATTTTCTTCTTCAACTC
>CAZHOH010000027.1:0-8472 GCA_964534185.1 Candidatus Woesearchaeota archaeon
GATTGGCGAAGCTGATCCTGATCCGGACGAGCTTCGACAAATCTTATAAATTTATTTCAGTTTTTATACTGGTGTTTTGAGATCCAGCAAGCCGCCCATTCCGGTTAAATACAGGGAAAGTTTACGATCGCTGATCGTTTCTTCTTCTGGTATTGTGAAAGTTGGAACGCGCAAAACAGCGTAAAATAAGACTTCCTGCGGGATTATTAACGGCGAATCAAGCAAATAAACGATCTTGTCGGATTGCGAAAAGCGATTGCAAAAGGAAAGTGATCCTGTCAAAGGTAAATTCTTTATAACGCGCTGATTGCCTATATAAAAATCCAGTTCAGCTTTACGGAAGTGCTGGTATTTATCGGACGCGATAAAATCGACCAACGTTTCAACTGTTTTTGGATCTTCAATCGTGTCTATTTTTGTGATCGCTAAATAAAATCCCTGCATAGCGAAACTGTCGCCTACCGGTAGTTTATTTCCGTTCTCTGTCAAATTTGTATCAGGAAATACGCGCGACGAACATTCGCGGAAAAATGTAAATTGCGTTGTACCGTCATTCAATGGTAAACTGTCATATAATTCGCGGCTTGTTGCTTGCATTTTATTAGCGTTCGATAATCCGAAGCGCTGATTCATCATTGAAAGTTTTTGCGTTGCGGGATTAACTCCGCCGATAACTCTGTTTTTCATCTTTATTTATATTTTGGTTTAACTTCAATTTACTGGTATAGGTTATATAAGTCGTAGGGACTTTCAGACATATACGCGTACTGATTGTTTTCTTCTTCACTCATATATGCAAATGGGTTGTTTTCGTCCATATTGATAACATCCGGAAGTTGATCCAGTTCGTTTTCTTCCAGATAATCGGCGGATCCGTTTTCCTGCATTGTTGGCTCCGGTTTCATAAATTCGATTGCTGCGACTGCTGCCACACCCGCGCCGATATTCGGCATCTTTGCGCCGACGGCGGCAAGGTATGAAAGTCCGACTAAGATCCCGACGCGCTGCATTTTGCTTTGATTCTGTAAGTTTTTGTTTACTTCGTTCGCGATCGCGCCACCGGCGGCGGCTTGTAGTATCATTTCGCCGCCTGCTCTCATATTTGAACGGCTGGTTACTTCGGACAAAAAAGTTTTTTTCGTAGTGGTTCGCGTTGTTCGCGTAGTTCTGGTTTTACCAGCGTTTTTTTTGCGGGTTGCTGCGGCTTTTTTACCAGCGGCGACGCGCTTCGGGCTTTTTCTTGTTGCCATTATTTTACTTTTTTAGTGATTATTACTTATTTCTTGTAAGTGCAAAGATCGTAAGTCCAGCAATCGCGACGCCGCCAATAATTACAACGGGGTTTTGATACCATTTTTTTTGCTTTACATCTTCAGCGCCTTCCGGAAGATCTGAATAAGAAAATTCAAGCGCCTGCGTTCCGCGTTCGGCTGGTTCGATTTGCATCGGTTCCGGTTTTTTAAAAATATCACCAACAGTACCAATCAAACGATTAAAACCAGTATCACCGCTTATTTGGCGCTGTGTTCTTGCTTCCTTTCGTTGCATTCGCATATCTTTTCTTTGTTGTCTTCGTTCTCTGCGTTGTCTTCTCCTTTCTCTTCTCCTTTCTTTTGCTTTTTTACCGATTCCAAAAATAGACGACAATAGTTCCGGGTCTGCAAGTCCAAATTCAGCCGCTTTAATTAGCGTGTTTTGACTTTCTGACATTAATTTTTGATATTCCATTTCTGGAAGATCGTCGAAAAAATCTTCGCGGATCCATTGAACGGAACCTGTCGAAGTATCTTCGATCGGAACGTAATATTCGTATAATTCGCGGGTTGTAACGCCGCCGCCCTGCGACAATCTATATTCAGACATATAGTTGTACGGGTTGTTTTCTGCAAGTTCTAAATAAGCCATATTAATTAATTAAAGGTTAAATTCGATCCTATTTCCTGTTTATAAGGATATTCGCGTTCACTTCCGAAAAGGGGTTGCGTTAAGTCGAACGCGTACCAGCGCCCGAACGGGCATCGAACGTAATTGTATATATGAACGGGCGCGCGCTTTGATCTTCCGACAAGTGCAATTTTTGAAGGGATACATAAAACATTACAGCAAGCAGTAACCGTAATTACAAAGCAGTCGCAATCCCCGCCGCCATATATGCCAGATCCGCGATTTGAAAATAAAGTTTGCATTTTTTGAAGCAGTTCAACACGGGGCGGATCGTTTACGTATTTTATTTTCGGCTTTAAATATGCCCACAATCCGCGCGGATCCCGATCCAGATACGGCGGAACCGTTTCCGTTGCAAACGGGATTGATTCTATTATTTGTTGCTTCATATACGCGATTGTTTCGCGTAGATCTTTGTAAGGTTTGCGCAATTCCATACAAAAAAATTTGATCGGCTTTCTGTCGCTTTTATTCGTTCCCTTCGCCGTTGAACTCGATAAAATTATGAAAAAAAAAGTTATAAATATACTTATCGACTTTCTTTTTTTTTAGATCAAATCTGTTTTTATTGTCGGACTACAAGCCAATTCGTAATTACAGCGCTTTTTTAAAAATTTGATTAAATCTTTTTTCGGGCGACTGCTGTCGATCTGGATCCGTTCAAATTTGGATCCGGATCCGCGCCAACGGACGAAACATATATACATACGTTTATAAGTTTTTTCTGGTTTTTGCTTTGTGTGTTCCATTTTTTAAAATATTTCGTTTCTAAATTCTTTTGGTGCGATCTCATTCCAGATATTTAGCGGATTGAACGTCGGCGGTTCCGGATCGCGAAATTTACCTAATCCGCGATATTCGATCGTAATTTCTTGCGGTTTGTCATCCAAAACAACGCAAATTTTTTCGGCAGATCTGGTGTCGAACGGCGAAGATCTTCGCCGCCGATTTAATTCGGTTCCGTCGCGGGATCGCGGATCTGTTTTCATATCGTCGTATATTGACCGCAAATATTCGCGTATAAATTTGAACGGCGGCGAAGCGGCGCCGATCGCGATCGCTGGCGGATCCTTCCAGCGCTTTATAATTTTTCTTTGATCTGTAAACGCCGGATCAGTTCCGGTTGCCTTGTAAAGATCGCGGATCCACGTTTTCGGATCGTATTTCGATAAAATTTCGCCGCTGTCGTAATTTATCCAGCTTGCCGCGCTGTCGTTATAATTCCAAATTATAAGCGCGTCGCCGCTGTCGTATAAATGCTGGAACGTCTGCGATTGTATTTCGTCAACGTCTTCAGAATGTTTCGTAATATCGCCGTAAGTTTGGAAAATTCTCATTCCGTAAGTTGCTTTCATTATCGTATCAATCGCGTATAGTTCGACTTTTCGGCGCTTGCGGACTGTCTGTCGGTTGCTGCTTATTATCTTTGTTACATATTTAAACAGTTCCTTTAAGGATCCGCGATCCGCTTTCTTTATATCTTGCGCGCGGCGTTCGGCTTTTGGATATAAACGCAGCCAATGTTTAACGATAAAAGCGGCGGCGTTGTTTCCGTCCACAATTAAATGAATGTGCGGGTGAAAGTCGCGCCGATCCAGATTGTATGTACATTCAAGTTTGCGGATCCCTGTCATTGGAAACAAAATTTGATACCCGTTTTCGATTGCTTTTTTTCTGTATTCCTTCGCTGTAAGTTTATCGGCAAATCTTTGATAGTGCGGTTCTGTTATTTCCTTAAACATATACGCCGCCCACATTTCGTTCTGATCGTCGATCGGGCGCGTTCGATCTAAATTCAGATACTTCCATGTTTTTTCAGATTTTTTTCGATACAAATCTTTGATCTTTGAAAAGTTGTGTTTCATTTCGATAATAGCGGACGGAAGATCTGCGGCGCTTACATTCGGGATTGTAAGCGTTACAAACATAGGTTGCTTAAATTTATTAAATTCTAATTCGTACCCGTTTATAAGTTTTGCCGTCCTGATATTGTTACACACCGTACAAATTCGGCTGTTGCAATATCTGGAAGTAAGTCGCTGCCCTTCCTGATACAATCTATCGTTACATTCGTACGCGTGTCTGTATTGGTTTTTTAGCTTGCTATCCAGTTTCATTAATTGCCGCGCCAATACTCTGGTAAAAAATTTACGGTTCGTTTTTTTATATAGTTGCTGTTTTGATTCTTTTTGTACTTTGTTCGATTTATGCCCGTTCTGTATGCCCTTTAAAAATTGACCGTTCCGAAGTTGTGCTATCTTATCAAGGGAAGGGATCCGATCCGTATTTTCGCGGCGCTTTGGTTGCACTATGTTCGATCTATTTAACAAGCTATTGTGAATTATTTTTAAGCGATTCTAAGCGATTTAATAAACTTTTGTATATATTTGTACCAGAAAACAACGGCGCTTTGTAGTGTACTTAAAAAACGCGCTGCGGCGAAGTTTGTTTTTTGTGTTCCGGCGGCTGTACCCTTTCAAAGTTCAAGCCGCTTTTTTTATTGACAATCTTCGCGCAAATCATCCCGAAGCGCTTCAATTTGCGCTTCCAGTTGGTCGATCTTCTTTTTTGCTTTTGTTAATTGTCCTTTTAAATATCTGTTTTCTTTTTTCAGATATTCGATCCCTTTCGGATGCTGATCTGTTTTAGTTGAATAAAGTTTTTGCATAGTAATATTATTTTGATTTTATGAGTGCCGCAATAATTATTGAAACTGAAAATATACCAGCGACGCCGATCAATGTATTTTGCGCGCTGCGATCAAAAGAAACAACAGTTTCGATTTCCGGTAAAGTCGTCTGATCTATTCCGGTTAAACGTTCGATCAAAGATCTTTTATCGCTTTCACTTAAATTGATAAATTCCATAACCAATTAATATAGCGGATCCAATACCTATTGGAAGGATCCAATTTTTATTCTTTTGATAAAATGAAGCTGGAACCACTTGCGCGGATACTGTCGGCGTTGCTTCTGATCCCGTCGGGATCGTTTGCGCTGGAAGTTGCTGTAATATACCGTCGGGGCGCTGTTTGACGTCGTATTGTGCTAAATTGTATTGTTTTCGGATCTGCATTAAAGCGAAACCGTAGTCCGGCGCTGTGGCATAACCAGAATTAACGACGGCTTGCACACTATCGGCGAAGGAACGCCCGTTAAAATTAAGATTAAACCGTTTGTGTCGTAGTGCTAAATCAGAAAAAGATTGAAACGGACTTTTGTACGTCCGGAAGTCGTCGCGGATATGGATCGCTTCGCCGTCGATAACTTCGCCAGTTTTCATATTGACCGCTTTACCCGTCCATTGACCAGCGCCGGAACCGACTTTCATTCCGAAAAAATTAAAATACGGCGCTTTTGATAAGCTGCTTTTGTTCCAGCCGCTTTCTAATGCTGATTGCGCTAATATAAGCGAAGCCGGAACGCCTGTCATTCGTTCAACAAGTCGCGCGCTGTCTTTATATGTATTAATAAATTGACTTGGTGTCATATCTTAATTATATAAGGGGGTTTTTGGATCCGTAGCAATATGCAGATTAAAATAAACCGGATCCGATCCCTCAAGGGGTTGTTCGGTTTTAAATCAGATCCGGATCGCATATTGCATTTATGAACGTCGCGGGATTTCAAGCCCCCGTAAGAAATTGCCCGCACTATTTTTGATCGCCTGGCGATTGTAATATTTTTTTGGTTCCAGATCATTAACTGAATAAATGTTTTACCTTCGACCAATCTTGTTCATTCAGACCGTCGATAAAATCTTCTTTCAATACCTTATTATATAATTTGAAATATAGATCTTCAAGCATTGGTATTTCAGATCGTGGAACCTGTAAAATCGTTCTAATTGCGCGCTTCTCATCTTCATTGAACGGATCCCACCAATCTGGTGTTAAACTATCGTATAGGGTTGCGGCGACGGTTCCCAAATCAATTGAAACGGTTTGAACATTTCCTTGCTGATCCTGATAAACATAATCGACTTGCGATCCTTCCAGTTGGCGCCGCCTTTTATTCGCTTCAGCGCTTGCAATTTCCTTTTTAATCCACTTATAACCAGAATAGGAAACAAGTAAAACGCCAATTACGCGTACTGGCATCGGGATCCAGTCGTAATACTTATTATAGTTGTTTTTTTGCATATTACTGTTTATTTGGTAGTCGTAACATTTCCACTATGTTCGGTATCTGTGAAGCGACAATTTTTTTTCTGATTTCCGGAAGCTGAAAATCAATATCGTAATATTTGCCAACGATCGCGATCATTTCCGCCAACGATCCGGCTTTTTCAAGTTCTTTAATCTTGTTTTTCATTGGTTTCAGGGGTTTGAGATTGCATAAATGCAGTTACGCGCGACGTAAGGATTTCCGCATTGGACGGGCTTTCGGCGCGTAGCTGTTGCAAATAAATATTAAATCCATCGAGTCCTTGGAAATAGGAAAGAAAGTTTTCAATATTACAATGTTGAACGTCGAAATATTCGCCGATTTCAAGTTGTACCAACCTTTTAATATGTTCCGGAACCTCTTTAATAGCGGCGGCGGTTTCTTTGTCCTTCGCTTCGTTTTTCGCGATTTCCAGCTTCTTTTCCTGCATATCCAAATACTTTTCAATAAACGGGATAGCGGACGTTGCAAGCGTAGTAAATTGCGACGGTTTCGCCTGATCCGCCATCAATCGGATTTCTTCGCGATATTCGTCCATATCTTCACTTAATAAGCTATTGCGCGCGTTTAGATCGCTAATTTGCCGCTTTAAATCTTCATTTTCGCGCTTTAAAAAGCTGTTTTCGGTTTCCACTCTGACTTTATCGGTTTGCAGCGTCAAAAGTTGCATAAAGTCGTTTCCTGTCGAAGGGGGGGGGGGTTGCTGCTGCTGAATCCCTTCGGACATTTGAACGCGGGTTCCTGTAATTTTTTGACCAGCCGGAACGGTAAAAACTTCCTGCACAGCGTCGTTACTTGCGCTTCGTTTCATTATTACCTGATAATTACCTTTTTCCAGATTCGCATCCGTTAATTGTGCGCGGATCCGTTTCCACCAATCAGATAACTTTGCTTTGGAAGTGTTCCAGCCTAAAATTTTACGGTTGTTTTCGTCATAAAGACATATACGCGCGTGATTTCCGGCGTTTACAATAGCATCAATTTGTTGTACGTTATAATTACTCATTGTATAGGGGGGTTTTTGGATCCGTAGCAATATGCAGTTAATTTGCAGCTTGCGACGTGGGTTCGTTTATTTCAATTAGTTGTACATTAATAATAGGATAAGCAACGGACATATAAAGATCTTCCAGATACAACGGATCGTCATTTTGTCGTAGTTTTGTGTTATTGTTTACCGGAAATTTTAATTTTTCTAAATAATTTCGCGTTGTAATCGGTTCTGATCTGTTTCCCTCGCGTGTCAGTTCTATATATCCAAAGTCGTTTATATTGGTATATTGTGAAGCGGCTAAATCTGCATATCCAGATGGAGCGTCATCGTCGGAAGCGCCGTCCGCAACGGCTGAATAATTTAAGTCGTTAATTAAATTCGACGGCGGTTGTACAACGGTGTTTATCACTATATTTTTACGACATACCATATAGGTTTCAAAATGGCTTTTTCCTGTTGGCATGCCGCATAAATTTAGATCTTCGGGCGCTTCTGATACTGGCGAACCTTCATAATCTTTTCCGCTGAAAAATGGTGCAATTTGCGGACGGGTAACGAAATGATTTTTTTCGTTACCGCTTTTGATTTCAACCTGTAAATTTAATCTTTTAAAAATTTCGGTTAAATGTATCGGTATAGAATTATTTCCGCCGTTTATAAAGTCGTAAATTGTTACTCCAATTATTATTGAATAACCGTCATCCTGAACGGGTATCATATTATTTCCGGACGCGCCGACGGGTATATTACGCCATCGTGCGCGACCGGACATAATCAATTTTTCAATTCGTTCTGTTATCATACTATATATAATATAAAACGGCGTACAATTTAAACGCGTCGTTCGGGTTGTTTACTTCAAGTTTGAACGTGTCGGAACCTGACAACGGGCGGAACAACGTATAAAATTCTTCGCAATAAATTGTAAAGCTTGGGATTGATGTATATAATACCAGCGGAACATCGTCGATAATTACCTCATTGTTTTGGATCCACCGGAAAGTTGAAAAATTCCAGTTTGTTTCTTCGCCTTTTTGCGTAATGTAAAATTTTATACCTAACAAAAATTTAGCGGTTCCCGTCAATTTTATATTATTTATAGTATTGTCGCCTGTCGCAATATCGACTGTTAATCCTTTGACATATTTTGCTGTATTTAGAAAGTCGCGGACTTCCTTAATATTGCTAAGATCCTGCTTAATTAAAGGGATCGGAAGTCGTTTATCAACTGCAACGGCTTGTAAGCGTTCGTTTATTAATTTCGGATTCATAACCTGTATTTAAAGTGAAAAAAATTTTTTTAAACTAAATTAGATTGGCGAAGCTGATCCTGATCCGGACGAGCTTCGACAAATCTTATAAATTTAT
>CAZHOH010000028.1:0-1973 GCA_964534185.1 Candidatus Woesearchaeota archaeon
TATGCGTTTCTTTTGTCTTGGACTAATTTTAAAAATTATTTATTAGAAATATCTAATAAAATCAACAGAACGGGAAAAAAAATAAATGATGCTATTAAATTGGGATTTATTAAAATTCAGTTATGTCGAGAAAAGGAAGAAATGTCCCAATTTGAATATGAACAATTGTTTTTAAGAAAAGCAAGAGATGTATCTATTGGCAGAGAGACATTAGGATATGAGCTAGGAGGATTATTATGACAAAATATAGAGTAATTAAAAAATTTACGGATTATGATGGAATAATTCATAATCCAGGAGAGGTAGCTATTTTATCTAAAAAATCAACTTACGGGGTATTATCGGAAGATGAAATACCTTTAGAATTTGATAATCAACAAGGAATAATGGGTGTTACGCAAGATAAAATTGAATTAATAGAAGGAGAAACATTAAATTAGAGTGAACACTCCCCCAGTACAAGGCTGGGGGATTCTACAGGAGTTTCACCTGAAACTGTATGTCCCTACAGTTACGTTTTTCAAGGATTTTGTTTTTTAGGTTTAGGGGGTTTAATTATAATGTTAAGAAGTATTTTCAACTATCTTAACGGAACCTTTAGAACCCCTAAACTAGACCTATGTTTAGGTTTTACGTCTTCAAAGGAGTTTTTGAAGACAACCACATACCTAGTTGTCAAAGAACTAAGTATATTATATTCTAAATTAAAACAAATATCAAGTTTTTTTATTGTGTCGCATTCATCCCCCACCACAAGTGAGGGGGTTTTCTGCGACAGTATCATAAATTCTTTCACTTTACTTGAGATAAATTAAAGGCAAAGAAGATAGATTCTTTGTCTTTTTTTTATTTTCTTTTCTTACCTTAATATAAAAAAAAATAAAAATATATTATAATTGAGATATATGGGAGCACCTTTAACTGAGTTTTTTTTAGAATTTATCTTAAGAGAAGGCTTGCAAAAATTAAGGGCTGATAAGCCTGCAATTCAAAGACTTTTTGAAGATTTTATGGATGATTATCTAGTTAAAGTTTATGGAGATGATAGTCTACAAAAAGTAGTGAATTATGTACAAACAAAAGAATTACATATTGTTCAAAGTTGGCCCTTGCAAGAAACTCGCTTGCCTTGTTGCTCTATTAATTTACTTTCTACAGATGAAAATATACCTAGGGATTTATTAGAAGATTATGCAGGTTATATTCAAGAAGATATAGATCCAACTGTTATTGTAGATGGGATAACTCCTATAGATTATAATAATGGATTTATTGAAGTTCCTGATACAGTAAATTTAAATAATGTAAGTCAGGGGAGTGTTTTTGTAGATTCGAACGGTGATGAATTTGCTATTATTACTATAGTGAATGAAACAGGGAATAAAAAAATAGGAATTGGTAGAGGAGAAGATATAACGATTGGCCCAAATAGTTATATAAGAGGATTAATAGATAAAATAACATACGACAAACATCAGATGCCGGTACAAGAGAGGTTAATTTTAGGAATACACGCAAAAGATAATCCAATTGAGTGTAAATATTGGTATTATGTAATAATGTATTTATTAGCTAAAAACAGACTTTCTTTTGAAAGGAAAGGTTTGCAGATACATACTACAACAGCAACAGATTTTAATAGGGCGTTAGAATATTTACCGGAAGGAGTTTTTACCAGATTTATAAATATTAATTTTCTAACGCAATTAAGTTGGCGAGGTGAAACTCAACAAGCAGCAGATAATGCTTATAATGTGGTAAGGGTAGAAAAAGATGTGGTTGAGGTTACAGAAGATTCGTTAAAATCTGTTATAACGACAGAAGATTAATATAAGAGGAGATAGATATGCCAGAAGAAATTAAAAAAGAAGAGGAGATAAAGAAAGAACAACCAAAAAAAGCAGAGGTTAAAAAGGTTGAAGCTAAAAAATCAGAAGAAGTTAAAAAGGTTGAAGCTAAAAAATCAGAAGAAG
>CAZHOH010000028.1:2073-7779 GCA_964534185.1 Candidatus Woesearchaeota archaeon
TAAAAAGGTTGAAGCTAAAAAATCAGAAGAAGCTAAAAAGGTTGAAGCTAAAAAACCAGAAGAAGCTAGAAAACCAGAACCAAAAAAAGAAGAAAAGAAAAAAGTTGAATACAAAGCTACTCCTGGCAAATTATCTATTTCAGAAAGAAAAAAAGATTTAGTTTCTTTTGATGTTTTTTTTAGTGTTGCTATGAAAAAATATAAAAAAATTAAGCCACATCATAAAAAACCTATGGAGTTATTTTTTAAGAGAAATTGTGGATTATTAACTACTATGGAAAAATTTGAAGAAATATTAAAGAAATATTAAGAAAGGAGAATTTAATGACTATTGAAATTAATTTTGCGGGTTCTACTATTCGCAAGCCTGGGGTATATAGCAAGTCTATTATCAAACAAGCTGGTGGGTTCCCTCTTTTGGGAGCTAGTATAGTTGGCATTGTTGGGGAGGCTGTTGGCGGGGCTCCTGGATCGGGAACAGGCGAAGGTGTTCAAACATATGGCAGTTCGCAAATGTCAGATATTGTCGATAAATATAAAGAAGGGCCGATAGTTGAAGCTTGTCGGGCTTTAATTAATCCTGCGAGAGATGCAAGAGTGCCAGGGGGAGCAGATTATATTAGAATTTATAAAACTAATCAAAGCACACAAGCAGAAGGAACAGTGCAAAACGAATCAGCAACAACTTCTGATTTATATAATATAAATTCAAAGAATTATGGATTAGAAGAAAATTTAATTTATTATTATATTTCAGAAGGAACAACTACGGATAGAGATTGTTTACTAACTTCTTCTCCAATTACTTTTCCAGTAACGTTTGTAGCTGGAGATACTTTAGTTTTAACAATTAACGGAGCTGTTTATACTTTTACGACAAATGTAACTGCTGGAGTAAAAAATACAGTTGCTGATGTAGTGGATTCTCTTAATACAGATGGCGAATGGGCTCCTTCAAGACCTATTATAGCTTCAGCGGGTACGGTTGCTAATACTATTGTTTTAACTATGGATAGCAGTAATGCGGCATTAGATGAATATAATGCAATGCATGAATATTCAGTTTGTCAAAGAATTGGGGTAGGTCCAACGTTAGCAGATTGGGCAATAAATTTAGGAGAAAAGTTATTTTTTATAGATAGAGTTCAATTTAATGCTGACGGTACGGTAGATGGTACTTTTGGTGTTGCTGATGTTACTGAGTTATCTATGGGAATGTTAGTTACTGTTGACGATAATAATAGCGGCCCGATAGACGGGGTTATTACTGACATTTCTGGTTCGGCTCCGAATTATGTGATTCAATTAAATTACGGCAATATTGATTTAAGTGCTTATACTACCGCTCCTGGCGTTTTAGCTCAGGTTTATACAGATGGTTCTATAATGGATTTAGATACATTAGAAATTACAGAAGGCACAGGCGGTCCGACAAGAGGACATAGAGGCACAAGAATTTGGACAGTTGGCAGAAATACAGAATTAGAAACATTAGAAGAAAATGATAACGATGTAATGTTTAGAGTTTTTTATTTAGGAACAGGCACGGCATGCACTATGACAATTCAAGATGTTGCAGGTGTAAGAACATTAACAACTACTGTAGCAGGGGGCCCAGGGGGAGAAGATTTAAGTATTATTTTAAGGAATTATACAATTCAAGAATTAACAGATTATATAGGAAATCAAGCAAGTGGAGTATATCAAGTTTATCCAGTTTATGGGAATAAAGCAGGTCAAACAGCAGAAATTTTAGATTATTATAACACTATTGATATTAAAACAATGCCTTTAGATGTAAAAGCTATAAATTGGGAAATTATAAATATAGCAAATAATCAATCTCAATTAATTGAAATTGAATTACAGACAAATATTTATGGTCAACTTGAAACAATAGCTTCTACAGCGAAGGAATTTTTATCTGGAGCGGTAAGAGGTGCTAGCACAAATACTAATTTTCAAAATGGATTTGACGCTTTATTGCAAGAACGTTGCAATACAGTTATTCCATTAATTTCTCAAGATGCTAGTAATGATATTACAGATGGAGTAACAGATGCAAGTTCTACTTATACTATTGAATCCGTAAACTTAATGGCTGACACACATTGCCGAACAGCTTCTAATACTATTAATAGAAGCGAGAGGAATTGTTATGTATCTTATTTAAGCAATAGTTTTGCTGCGTGTAGATTAGCTTCTGAAACATTAAATTCTGAGTATACTAGTATGTCAATTCAAGAAGTTAAGGATTATGATTTAGACGGAACTGTAATTTGGAAGCAGCCCTATATTTTGTCATGTATGGGGGCAGGAACGCAATTAGGAACGGCGATAGGAATGCCAATTACATTTAAGCAGCCAAATATTTTAGGGATTAGGCATGATGATTTTGATTGTAATGATCCTAGTGATATTAGTTTTGCAATTAAATCTGGGTTGTTAGTAGCAGAAGAACCTGACGTTGGTGGTTTTAGATTTGTGGTAGGGAATACTACTTATATTAAAGATGCTAACGGTGTTTATAATCGTATTAGTGTTATGGAAGCTGCTCATTATGTTGCTTACAATTTACGTCAACAAATTGAGTCTTTATATATCGGGAATAAACTTAATAATGTTGACGCTAGTGCGGAGTCTGTAAAAACAAGTGTAATTGCTTTAATGACTAAATTTAGAGATGACGATATTATTATAGGTGACGACACTAATAATGGATTGGGATATAAAGGTTTATCAGTTCGGGTGGACGGTAATATTATTTATGTTGATATAACCATAACTCCTGTTCCTGGAATTGATTTTGTTTTAACAACCTTAACAATAGATACAGTAAAAGCAATTATTGAATAATTAAAAAGAAAGGAGATTAATAATGGCTTCAACTTTAATACCTTCAGGTTCTAGGATAGCATTTAAAATTAATGGATTAAAAGTTGCTTTTGCAACTGGGGTTTCTTTTGATGTTTCTTACGGGACTGCGCCAGCCCAAGTTTTAGATCAACCGGATGTTATAGAGCATGTAGAAACAGGTTACGATATTACTTTTAGTGCTACTAAGTTTAGAGTTCCTGATAAATCTTTAAAGCAACTAGGAATTGAACCTTCTTTAGAAAATTTACTTGTACGTCCGGAACTTGAAGCTGAAATTTATGACAGAATTACTAATAAAACGTTGCATCGTTTTGAAGGTGTTAAACTTACGGGAAAATCTGGTAATGTAAACGCCAGGGATATTTTTAATATGACATTAACATTTGTAGCTCGTAAGGAAACTGACGAATCTGGCGTATAATTTTTAGAACAAATAAGGAGAGAGATTTATCCTTTCTCCTTATGAATTAAAATACAAAAAACAAAAAAGGAGAGTTATATGGATTTCACAGGCCTACCTTTGATGGAATTTTCTTTTAGTGTTAGTGAAAAAGGGCAAGACACTGGATGTTTATATTCAGGCGATTTTGTATATAAAAGATTAAATTATGCGGCGAAAAACGAAGCAGCTAAACTCACTGCCAGATTAAACGGGGATTTAGAGACTTTAGCTGTAGGCGCTAAGGACACTAATTTTATGTTGGGCATTTTAAAATTTGGATTAATTAAGTTTCCAGATTGGTGGGAGGAAAGCGATTTTGGGTTAAAACTTTATGACGATGATATTATTTTTAAAATTTACGAAAAGATAAATAAATTTGAAGAAGATTGGCATGATCAAGTTTGGTCGGAAGAACCTAAAAAGCCTAAAATAAAAGGATATGAAAAAAAATAAAGAAAATATAGAAAATATAGAAAAGCAAGCTTTTAAGAATATTTACGAAGTAAATTCAGAAGAAAAATTAACTCGTTATTTAAAAATATGGTGGTGTAATTATTATAAAAGACCTGCTTTAGACCCACTTTTGTCTCAATATACTTTTGAAGGATTATTATTAGAATATTTTGAACAAAATTTAATAAATAATGATGAAAGGTATAATGAAATAAAGAATACTTGGTTAATTAATTTAGAAGGTATGTCGGACGAAGAATGGTATAAAAAACAGGAGGAAGAGATACAAAGTAAAATTGATAACGAGGGGTTGGGGTTTCAAGATAAATTTTAAGGAATAAAAAAATATGCCTCAAGATAATGTTATAAAATTTGGAGCTAATTTTAACGAAATTAAAAAAGGATTTCTTTCGATTAAGAGGGAATTAACTAGCTTACAAAGCAAAGATTTTAAAATTAAAGTTAGTAAAGAGACAGAAGATTTTTTTTCAGAAAAACGAGGTAAAGTAATTTCTGGATTAAATAGAAAAATTCAAACTGTAGAAACTCATTTACAAAAATTAAACAAACAATTTTTACAAACAGGCAAAGGAGCCAATCAAATAGATAAAACTGCTAGTGCATTAACAAAGTTAAAAAAAGAATTAAAGGATATTTCTTCTGTTAAAGTTTCAGGCGGCACAATAGGAACAACTAGCGGAGGGGTTGGAGGAGTTGGCGGTTTATTAGGAAAATTAGGATTGGGCGGATTAGGCGGGATGCTAACTGGGGCGGGGGCTTTAGCCGCAGCTGGCATGGGGGCTCGTTGGTCTTACGGAAGGTCTTTAGGATATGCAGAACAGCAATTAGGCTTTAGAGCGTTAGGGTATGGCCCTGGAGAATTAAAAAGAGGATTTATTCAGCCAGCACGAGAGAATTTATATAGCAAAAAGGAAGCGTTAGAGTTAGGGATGCAATGGGCAAGAGAAACAGGAGGAGCTGCCGGATTTGGAGAAGCGACTGCACTTGGCAGAGCTTTTAATTTAGATTTCGGGCAAATTGCGGGTATGGGCGGTTTAGCTAGGAAAGGCGGGGGAGATCAGAAAAAAACTTTTATAGATATGTTAGCAGCAGGAGTTTCAATTGGATTAGAAACAGCTAAGGTACCTGAATATTTACAAGCACAATCTCAATTATTAACTGGAGTTTTACAAGCAGGCCCGACTAATTTAGGTTTTTTCAGTACGTTATTATCTACATTAACCAAAGAAGGTGGGGAATTTGCTCGTTTTAATCCAAGTGCAACTGCAACAACAATACAAAAAATAAGCGAAGGATATACTTCCCAAGGTAGAGGTGGCAATTTATTTGGTTTATTAGCTCCTGCTGTAATGAAACAGCCGCAATTTAGAGGAGCTGCTGGCGCTTTTGATATAGAAACAATTACAAGTTATGGGTTAGCTGCTCCAAATTTACAACAATATAAAAATCTTCCAGAAAGGTATAAAAATTATTTAACAGGATTAGGGTTAGGTGGGCCAGGTGCAGGGCAAGCAAGTATGCAAGCTATTTACGAAACTGTTTTTGGCGCAAAAGGAGAAAACAGGTCAGGAAAAGTAATGAGAGGAGCTATGCAGGCATATTTGCCTGGTGCTAAGGGGGGGGAATTAGATCAAGCGATAAATTTTCTTGGGACATGGCATAAGTATAAAGGGCAACCTTTAGGTGAGAAAGCTAGAGAAAAACTTCAGAAACAATTTGAAGAAAAGCGTAAAACTGTTGTAGAGTCTATGGATGGTACACTTAAAAGTATAGATGTAAATATTAAAGCAATAAAAGATAAATTTACTATACCTGAAATAATTAAAGATATAACTGGGCTAAGTGCTTATGAAAAATTAGAAGAATTACTTTAATCAGGGTGCCGTCCTTGACCATGACCTGAAGCATATCTT
>CAZHOH010000029.1:0-1908 GCA_964534185.1 Candidatus Woesearchaeota archaeon
TATATGGCTTACCGACGCTGGTTTACGGATTTCGCTCTGTATCGTTCTCCTTTTTCGTTATTCCCGGTTTTGGTCTTCTTTCTTTTACTGCTGTTCTGCCATTGAAGACTTCTCTGCCTTAACGAATCGGATTTGTGATTCATATGCCGCGCCGGTCAGGCCCGGCATCAGTCCTGCCGGGATATCGTCGTTTCCGGTCAGGGCGGCCTGGACCATGTTTTCGTTTATGGGGAATTTTAATTTTAGGATAACGTTTTCTCCCTCGCTTACCGGCATGCCTGTCTGTCCGGGCATGGCGGCTTTGCAGTAATGCCAGGCGTTTTTCACGTGATTGATTTCATTCAGTAATGAGAAATCAGTCATATTTTTCGCATAATCCTTTACGATTTCGGGTGCGCCCAGGTATCTGGGATCGAATTTTACAGCGGCATCTACGGCTTTCAGGACTTCATTCGTTTTTGCGTGCAGCATCAGTTCGGCTTCGGCATAGAGCTTGCCGTCATGTTCGGCGGCTTTTATGAATCTGAGTTCCAGTCCCTTGCATTTCAGGTTTGATTTTCCGGTTTCATTTTTGAATGGGGAGGGCATACCGGGGGTGAACGACATGCGGCTGTTCTGATTGAGCCATAGCGAGTGGTCGGCGGAGTTTACGGCATCGTCGTCGTTGAAGTCGGTTCTGGGGTCCCAGTTGGGATCGACGGGGACGGAGCCGTTGGCTGCCAGCCATAGGACGAAATCGCCTGAGGCGTTTACGTATCCGTCGCGGTTTGCGTCTCCCGCCCGCATGGAGAGGGCATCGTCGACTTCGGTTCCCAGGGGTTCGTACCCCAGGCAGGGCATGTAATTCGGGTCACCGGTATCGGAAAGGTTTACGATTGCGGTATCGGAGTAATCCAGAGATATTCTTTCTTCGGTGATTATTTTCAGATGATTGAGGTGATCGACGAACAGGTAGAGGTCTCCGGCAGGGCATCCCGTGAGTTCGATATCGCCGGTATTGCCGTTCTCATCAAGCGTTACGTTTTCGTAGGAGGCCATGACGTATGAAGCCGTGCCGGGAGTGCTGCCGTAGCGGAGTTCTATGTCGACCTGTGCCGGGGTCATGGTTCCGCCTGAATAGAGTCCGTCCAGCAGTAGTGTCATGTTGAGCATAGGTGAGCCTGCGTATTCGTCCGCGCCCATATCGAATTCGATGTCCTGCGGTCTGGCGTCGTCGTCGTAATCTCTGTCGACCAGGTCGGGTTCGAGCAGGTAGAAGGCGGCATCGATGCAGGGGGATAATTCCGTAATGTGATAATCGCCTGAGCCGACGAAGAGCGGGTCCTGAGATATGTTGCCGGTTCCCGAATCGCCGTCGTCTATATTGGAATATGTCGCTGAGGCGCCGTAAAGGTCGTCGCCGTTGTTCCACAGTATAGAGTTTACGACGTTCAAAGAGCCTGAAGCGCAGTAAATGCCGTAATCGACGTTGTCGGCCACTGTGGCGTGCATGATGCGCGCGTCGGAGTCTGCGGCGTTGAAGTATATTCCGGGACCGTGGTTTCTAGCGATGAAGACGTTGGTCACGAGAATGGGATCGGCGGCGCTGACATACATGCCGTCGCCGTTTGAGCCTGAATCGGGATTGGCGTAGACTTCGTTCCATTCGATGCGGACGCGGTCCAGGGTCATGGAATCCATGCCGTCGGCGGCATATATGCCCCCGCCGAATGCATAGGCGTTTTTGGAACTGTTTCCGACCGCGTTTGAACTGACTTTATTTTTCTCTATGAGGCTCTCGGAGCGAACCAGCAGTTCGGCATCCGCTGCGACGTAAATTCCGCCGCCGTATCCGTAGGCGTAGCCTCTGCCCCGGTAAGCGTTGTCTCTGCCGTAGGTATAAGCTGTATTGTCTACGACAGTGCAATG
>CAZHOH010000029.1:2008-5230 GCA_964534185.1 Candidatus Woesearchaeota archaeon
GCGTCCGCGTAAGCCCTGTTGTTGTAAAATACATTCGACGATATTACCGGCGAAGCGGTCGAATCGCAGTAGAGCGCGCCGCCCTTGACCGTCGAACCGTCGACCGTGCTGTAAGCCCTGTTGTTCGCAAACCGGCAATCCGAAATTATGACTGTGTCGTCGGTTTTCGAGCATGCGAGAGCGCCTCCGGCGTGCGATGAGACGTTATCCTGGAACAGGCAATTCTCGACCAGGACCAGCGAGGAGTCCTGAATCTGCAGAGCGCCGCCGTAACCTGAAGAGGAGCCGACGACTTCATTCTGCATGAAAACGCAATCGTGAATCCAGACGTCGGAACAGACGGCGAAACAGGCGCCGCCTCCTTTGACCACGTTTCCGTAGGCGCCTGCGACGTTCTGATCGAAGACGCAATTCGCAATTTCGATGTGATTGCCGTAGTAACAGAAGATGCCCGCGCCGTAATTCTGCCGGCCGTTCATTACCGCGAATCCGTCGATTATGATGTTTTCGCCGCCGCCGATCATGATGACGGTATTTCTGTAATCGCCGTCTATGATGGTGACGTTGGAGTCGGGATCGCGGGGTCCGCCGCCTGCGGGGTAGCCGCCGAGCAGTCTGACGTCGCCGTGAATCTCCAGGTTTTCCCGATAGACCGCTGCGGCCACGTGGATGACCGAATCGGGAGCCGCGGATGCCAGGGCCCCTTCGATGCTCTGTTTGGCCGCGCCCCAGCTTAAGCCGTCGTTGGAATCGTCCCCGTTGGTTTTATCCACGTAAATTTCGCCCGCCGGCGTCGCAGTGGGCGAACCGGTGGGAGTCGGCGTATAAGGCGTCATTTCGGGAACGGGCGTCGGGTTGACGTATTGCGTTTCGTCTGCTCCTATGTCCACGATAAGATCGGCATAGGGTCTGACGTCGCCGTCGAAATCGGTGTCGGGAGCGAAAACGTTGCGTCCCCTGTCGATGCAGCAGGAAAGCGACAGCAGGTGATAATCGCCGTCGCCGACGAACAGCGGATTGCAGGGAGGCCGGATATTGCCTTCTCCCGAATCGCCGCTTTGAATGTTGCTGTAAGTCGCCGAAGCGCCGACAAGATCATCGCTGTTTCCCCAAAGGATGCAGTTGCGAATGACGGGAACGCTTCCCTCTGTCGCATGCACTCCGTAGCCCTGGTTGTCGGCTATCGTGTCGTTGACGATCTGCGGACCGGACGCGTGAAGGTAAACCCCCGTGCCCATATTGCCCACCACGAAAGAATTGTACATTTCCACCGGAACTTCATTTATATACATGCCGTAACCCTGCAGCGCGCTCGCAGGACTTGCGCTCAAACGGTTGCCTCTGACCGTGATGCCGTTCATGTCCACGGTGGAATTCGATCCGTATATCGCCAGCCCGCCGCCGTAAGAATAAGCGTAATCACGGCTGCTGTAACCGACGCCGTAAGATGTCGCCAGGTTGTTTTCGACGACGGTTCCGTAAGTAAAATGGAGTTCGACTCCAGATTCGCCGTAAAGTCCTCCGCCGTATGCATATCCGTGGCCGTAACCGTTATAGGCGTCGTCCCTGCCGTAGGCGTAAGCCGTATTGTTTGAAATCGTGTCCGCTGCGAAAGTCGCTGAAGACCCCGCTTTGCAGTAGACGGCTCCGCCGTAGCCGTAGGCGTATCCGCGTCTTTCGTTATAGGTATTCCTGACGTAGCAGTAAGCCCGATTGTCGTCGTAGGCGTTGCCGGCGGAGTAAAGAACGCTTCCGTTTTCGCAATAGACCGCTCCGCCTGCAGCGTAATCGTAGACGTTTCCGTTGTAGCTTGCGTTGTAATAGATGTAAGCTTCGTTGTTCGCAATGTCGTTGTTTTGAAGCGTCAGTTCGCCCAGACTGTATATTGCGCCGCCCCTGGCCGTTTTATCCATCAAACCCGTAATTTCCACGGCGTTGTCCGTAATCGAGTTGCCGGTCATGACCGCAGAACCCGGCGCATCAATATAAATCGCTCCGCCCCTGGGAGCATCGCCGGCGCATACGTTGAATTCTATCACGTTGTTTTCGAATAAGACGGCTCCTTCGGTTTCGCCGACCGCTGCGGCGGCCCCGCCGAATTCCGAGAAATTATGGCTGATGACGTTGTTACGTATGACTATTCCCCTGCCGCCGGCGCAGTATACGCCGCCTCCGGCAGCTCCGTCGCCCGCTATGCTGTTGGTCGAGATGACGTTGTCTGCGATTTCGATGTTCGTTCCGTGAAGATAGAGTCCGCCTCCCAGGGCCAGGTTTTTCGATCCGGGACTGCTGACGCATTCGTTGTCAAGGATGCGGCATCCGGATATGCGTATGTCGCGGGAATGACTGACGTAGAATCCGCCGCCGTATTCGCCTTTGCCGTGTGTAACGATGAATCCGTCCATTTGTGCGTTGTAAACGCCGGTGATGATCACGCCGAGACCCTCGTAAGCCGCATCGATGACCGTGCTGTAGCTTTCGGGATCGCGTTCGCCTCCGCCCGGCGGATATCCGCCCAGCAGCGACAAATTGTGAGTGAAAAACACTTTTTCCGGATAGACGAATTCCGCGACGTGCACGGTTCCTCCGCCTGCGGCTGTCGCCGGGTCCACGGCGGCGCCTATGGATGCTTTGGCCGTCGACCAGCTCAGTCCGTCGTTCGCATCGTCTCCGTTGAGGCCGTCGACGTAATAATCGAGACCCGGGGTGGGGCTGGGGCCGGGAGTGGGCGTGCCCATCGGCGTCATGTACGGAGAAGGCGTAGGATTGGATGATGCGGTTTCGTCGGCTCCGATGTCGGGGATTCCGTAGGCATGCGGACGGTATTCGCCGTCGAAATCATGGTTCGGCACATCCTCGAAGCTGCCCCTGTCGATGCAGCAGGAAGTCGATTGAATGTGATAATCGCCGCCGCCGGCGAAAAACGGATCGCAGGGCGGGTCCAGGTTGCCCTCTCCCGGATCGCCTCCCTGAATGTCTGAATACGTGGCGTTTATCCCGTCCAGGTCGTCGGTATTGCCCCACAGAATGCAGTTGCGCACGACCGACGCTCCGCCCGATGCGGCTATGCCGGCGCCGACGTTGTAAGCGATCGTGTCGTTGATCACCTCCGTATTCGTGTCGTTCAAATATATGCCGCCGTCCCGGTTTTCCACTACCATGCTGTTGATGAAAAGGACGGGCGTTTCGTTTATGTATGCTCCTCCGCCTCCCGAACCTGTA
>CAZHOH010000029.1:5330-7624 GCA_964534185.1 Candidatus Woesearchaeota archaeon
TTTTCCCTGAAAATATTGGAGGAAGTCGTAATCTCGCATCCGTCCGCACAATACAAAGCTCCGCCGTAGGAATAGCCGTAAACGTTTCCGTTGTAACTCGAACTGTAATAATTATAAGTCTGATTCCGATCTATGACGCATCCGGAAAGATGCAGCGTTCCCGCGCAATAGACCGCGCCGCCGCGCATGGTCAGGTCACGTGCGCCTGATATGCTTGCCGAATTGTCGGTAATGACGTTATCGGTCATTTCGACTGTGGCTGTTCCGCCCACATAGACAGCGCCGCCGCGGGCCGAGGTTCCTGCGCATTCGTTCCTTCTCATCGCATTATTCGACGCGATGACGAGTCCGTCGGGATTCCCTGCGGCAAGAGCGCCTCCTGCGTAATCGGAAGAATTGTCGTTGATCGCATTGTCCTGGATGTAAATCATGCCGCCGCCTCCGCAGTAAACGCCGCCGCCGTATGCGCCGTCGCCGCCCACATGATTTTCCGTGATCTGATTGCCGCTTACCGTTATATTATGTCCGTACACGTAAATTCCGCCGCCCAGGGCCAGGTTCCTGTCGCCGGGACTGCCGGAACATTCGTTTGAGGTTATGGTATTGTTTGAAACAGTCACGTTCAGGGCGCTGCCCACATGAACGCCGCCTCCGTAGTTGCCCCGGCCGTTCATTATTACGAACCCGTCGACGATTACGTCCGAGACGCCGGAGATGCGCACAGCGGCATCAGCCTCGTTTCCGTCGATTACCGTCACGTAGGTCGAAGGATCGCGTACGCCGCCGCCGTTGGGATATCCGCCGAATAAACGAGTGTTGTGGTCGATTATAAGGTTTTCATCGTAAGTCCAGGCCGCTGCGTGCACGTTCGCCCCGCCTGCTGCCGAAGCCGAATCCAGGGCCGACTGGATGGTTTCACGGGCCGTCGCCCAGCTCGTTCCGTCGTTTGCATCGCTTCCCGTCAGTCCGTCGACGTAAAAATCATTCGTCGGGGTCGGAACCGGCGTCACCGTGCCTGAAGGCGTTCCGTAAGGCGTCGGCGACGGATTGTCGGACTGCGTTTCGTCCGCTCCTATGTCCGGTATGCCGTTGTTGAAGGGCCTCGGTTCGCCGTCTATGTCGTGAAGCCTGATGTCTTCTATGCTGCCGCGGTCGACGCAGCACGAGGATGGCATGATGCGGTAATCGCCTCCTCCCCGGAAAAAGGGTTCGCAGGGCGGATATATGTTGCCTTCGCCCGCATCGCCGCTTTGTATGTCGCTGAAAGTCGCGGAAACGCCTTCCAGATCGTCCGTATTGCCCCATAAAATGCAGTTGCGGACGATGGGCGCTCCGCCGTCGGCGTATATCCCCACGCCGTCGTTGAACGCTATGGTGTCGTTTATCACGTAAGCGGACGCTCCGTTCAGATAAAGGCCGTGACCTTCGCTTTCCGCTATGATGCAATTGTAAACGTCTGCCGGAGCGCCGTTGACGTATGCTCCCGCTATCGTCAAATCGGCCGGAGAAGCTATCGCCCTGCAGCCGATCAGTTCCGCTCCGTCCATGTCGTAATTTCCCGAACTCCCCAGAAACGATACCGCCCCGTAACAATAGGCGTAATCGCGGCTCGAATGACCGTTGCCTACCGCTTCGGTTATGCAGGAATCGATTTTGACGCCTCTGCCGATCACCGCGGTCGCTCCGTCTGCAAAAGCGACGGCTCCCCCGTAAGACCAGGCGTAACCGTAACCGTTGCTGGCCGTATCCTGTCCGTAAGCATAGGAATGACAACCCGTAAAAATATCGCCGGTCGCTTCAGTAATCGATCCGCCGGCCCCGTATATCGCTCCGCCGTAACTGTAACCGTAGCCTCTTCTGGATGAATAGGTGTTTTTCACCCAGGTATAGGCCGTATTGGAGTCGAACGTGTTGTCCGACAGCGTAACGGCTCCGCTTCCCCCGCAATATATCGCCCCGCCGTAAGACATCTTTTCCATGTTTCCGTTGTAACTTTGCGTGCCGGATGCCTGCGCCTGGTTGCCGGACAACAGGCATTGATCAAGATTCAATATGCCCTGGCAGTATATCCCGCCGCCGTAACAGGCCGTGCCGTGATTACCCGTCGAAAGCGATACGTTGTTTGAAATTTCGCTGTCGGATATGGATGCGACGCTGTTCGCATCGATGACTATACCCGTCGCATAAGAAGAGGATGCGCTTCCCGAATGATTCGTCACCGTGCTCGAGCTTATCGTCGCTTCCGAAGAGGCCAGGGAGATGCCGAAGCCTCCGGCGGATGCCGCGCCCGTATT
>CAZHOH010000030.1:0-7579 GCA_964534185.1 Candidatus Woesearchaeota archaeon
CGCCTTCGGTGGTAAACCAGGCGCCGCGGCCGTCGGGCAGGCGCCACGGGCGGAGCGGGACGACGCCGAGGTCCTCGTCGAGGTCGTCCGGGTCGAGGAGGTGGAGGAGCAGGCGGTCGCCGACCTCCACGCCGCGCTGGACCGCCGGGTCCCACGGCTCGAGGGTGATGACGAACGAGCCGTCGGGGCTGGCCTGGATGGTGGCGGTGTCGGTCTGGTGGTCGATGTCCTCGACGTACATCCAGATGTCGCCGGGCGCCGCGCCGGCCAGGCCCTCGACCACGGCGAGATCGGGCTGGGCCGGGTCGTGGCCCGGGGCGTACAGGCGGATCTTGGACGGGTCCACCTCGCCGGGCAGCAGGAACCGCTCGATCCCAAACAGGAACGTGTGCTCGCCCCCCACGAGGGTGTAGCCCTGGAGGTCGCGCACGCTGCCGTCGAGGGTCGCCTCCACCTGCGCGGCCGGCGGGAACGGCGCCTGCGGGCGCCAGGCGATCCGCGTGCCGTCGCCGGACAGCTGGAGGGCGCCGGGCCACGCCTCGGGCGCGGCCGTGCCGACGATGACCTCGACGGTCACGCTGTCCGCGTCCACCGTGGCCGGGTTGAGCGGCTCGGAAAGGTCGATTGCGATCGGCACGGTGGCGGCCTGGCCGTTGGCGCCGGCCTCCGGCGACGTGCCCACCACCTCCGGCGCGACCACGAGGAGCTGGATGTCGATGCCGGCGAGGTGCTCGCCCGCGACGGCGGCGACCGAGGTCCCGCCGACGTTTCGGAGCTCGAGGTCCTCGGCGAGGAGGTCTGCAGCCGGGGCGGGGGCCGCGGTGGCCCAGGTCCCGTCGGCAGCGGTGAGCTGGACCAGCCCGCCGGCGACCGTCACCTGGCAGGCGCGGGCGATCGGCGAGCCGCCGACGTCGAGCACGGCGCCCGACAGCAGCATCCACGGCTCGGGCTCGGGGCGCACGAGCACGTACACGCCGTCGCCGACGACCCACGGCGCTGGCAGCTCCGGCGCCACGTCCGGGGCGACCCGGAGACGGTCGCCATCGAGCGCTGCGGTCCCCACGAGCCGCCAGCGGGTCACGCCGTCCACCTCCACTGCGCTCAGCAGCAGGTGCTGGACGTCGTCGGCGCCGTCCGCCGGGAAGGTCAGCGCCGCCGGCGAGGCCAGCTGGACGCCGCCGAGCTCGAGGCGGGCTGCATCGACCGCCGTCAGGCCGTCGGGCAGGTCGATCGGCAGGGCATCGAGGGCGTGCGGGTGGAGCTCGACGCCGACGAGGCGGTCGAGGGCCCCCGGCGCCACCTCGAGGCCGAGACCGTCATTGGTGAGGATGCTGCCGCCGGCTGGACCGAGCAGGCTCTCCGTGCGCACCTCGGTCGGCAGCGCGCGGATATGGACCTGCTTGACGCCCTCATCGAGCGCCACCTGCCGGGCGACATCGGAGGCGCCGATCCCGAACGCGGCCTCGAGGCCGTCCGGCCGCTGGTAGAGGACCAGATCGGTGGCCACTGGCGGCTGCGCCACGGTCTGGCCGCCGACGAGGTGGAGCACCTCGTCGAGGACCGCCTCCACCGGCAGGCCCGACGGCACGTCGTTGGCGGCCAGCACCGACACGGCGGCCGCGGCCCGCTCCATCGGCAGGATCACCGGCGGGTCGAGCTGGAGCAGCGCAGTGAGCTCCCCCGGGTCGACGGTGGCCGCCGCCGGCAGCGGCTCGCCGAGCACCGGGGCGCCCGGGGCGGTCGCGCCATCGTCTGGCGCCACCAGCGCCCACCAGCCGGAGGCTGTAAGCTCTACGGTGGCGCCGTCGGCGGCGGCGACCCAGCGGCCGGTGGTGGTGTCGAAGGCTGCCGTGACCGCCGTCGAGGGCACGGTCTCCGACGGGTCGACCGGCATCAGGCGAAGGGTCGCGGAGGCCTCCAGCGGCGCTGACAGCCCGACGTGGGCGCTCGCCAGCGGCCGCCAGCCCGTCGGCAGCAGCGCCGGCAGCCCTTGCTCGGTGACCCGCGTCAGGCTCAGGTCGGTCCCGTCTGCGGGCACGGCATCCGCCGGCACGGTGAGCTCGGCGCCAGCGACGGTGCGCTGCACGCCGCCGGCGAGGGCCTCGACCGGCGCCTGCTCGGTCAAACGAACGTCAAACAGAATGGTGCTGGCATCGGCCACGGGCGCCACCCGGCGCCACGCCGGGAGGTAGCCGTCGGCCTCGATCCGCACCCGCACCGGCGAGCTCGACACCGGCATCCAGAAGCGGCCACGGCCGTCGGTGGTCGCCTGCGGCCGGTCGCCGGCGAGGACGCTGCCGTCCACCTCCAGCTCCACCGTGGCGCCCGCCACTGGCAGTGTGGCGCCGTCGTCGTACGCCTCGCCGGCGACCATGGTGGCGCCGGCGGCGCCGACGAGCAGGCGCTGGAAGGCCACCAGCGGGTTGCCGGCGGGGTCGGTGATCTCCTCGGTGAGCTCGAGGTCGAGCGGCAGCGCGTCGGCGGCCGGAGCGGTGGCCAGCGTCACGGCAAGCTGGGCGCCGGCGAGCTCGTGGGTGAAGGCCAGCGGGCCCGCGCTGTCCGCCAGCAGCAGGCTGCCGCCGTCGACGACGGTGCTCTCGAGCACAGGCTCGGAGAGGCTCACGGTGACGCTCGTCGCGCCGTCGTAGTCGCTCGCCACCACCCACGGCCGGGTGCAGTCGAGCTCGACGGTCACGGGGACGCCGGCGGAGCGGTTGCCGGAGGCGTCGACGGCGGTCACGGTGGTGTGCACCGCGCCAGAGGCGGCGGTGGGGGTGGCCGAGATCGACCACGCGCCATCGCCGTCGGCGGCTGCGGTCGTGGGCTGGACGTCGCCGGTCACCTCGATGGTGACCTCGGGCTCTGCCGTACCCGCGAGCGCGAGGGTGGAGAAGCACGCCGGGGAGGCTGGCGGATCCACCTGTGGCGTCGCCGGGGGCTCGGTGTCCGCGGTGGCGAAGGTGGCGGTGAACGGCGCCGCCAGCGGGTTGCCGGCCGCATCCGTCACGGTCTCGAGCACGCTGAGCACGTGCTCGGCGTCGCCGGCGAGCTGGGCGTCCACCCGCACGGCGGTGTCGCCGGCCTCCGGCGTGAGCTCGACGTCGAGCGGGCTGCCGGCGGCGGTCAGAGTGATCGCGCCGTCGAGGGTGGCGGGGTCGATGGGCTCCGAGAACCGGAGGCGCAGCGTCACGCCGATCGGCACGCCGGTGGTTCCGTCGGCGGGCACGACGCTCGCCACCTGCGGCGCCGCGGTGTCGATGGTGACGGTGACCGACGCGGCGCCGGTGTTGTCCGCAAGGTCCCAGGCGCGAGCGACGATGTCGAGCTCGCCGTCGGCGACCTCGAGGTCGGTCAGCTCGAAGCTGTCGTCGGTCAGCACCGCCTCGCGACCGTTGACGGTGACCCGGTCGATCCCCTCCTCGTCGGTGGCGGTACCGGTGACGGCGATGATGCTGCTGCGGACGGCGTCGCCGGACCGGGGCGCGGCGATCCGCACCTGCGGCGCGGTCCGGTCGACGGTCACCTCGCGCTCCACGCGCGTGGTCTGGCCGCTGGCGTCCCATGCCGCGATGGTCACGGTGTGGCGGCCTTCCGGAAGGGTCACGGTCGTCGCGAACGCGCCGTCTGCGGTCACGCTCACCGGCTCGCCGGCCACCTCGACGCGATCCAGATGCGGATCGGTGGCCTGGCCGGAGACCGCCACCGTCGTGGTCGCCACAATGGTGGTCGGGCCGGGCTCGTCGACCCGAAGGTCCGGCGGCGACGTATCGCGCTCGACGGTGACCGTGCTGCTGGCGCTGTTGCCGGCGGTGTCGGTGGCCACCACCGTCACGGTGTGGCTGCCGTCGGAGGTCAGCGGCGTCGTGGCCTGGAAGCTTGAACCCGACAGTGCGGCGACCGCGCCCGCGACCGTCACGGCGTCGAGATGCGCATCCACCGCCGTGCCGCGCACCAGCACCTCGCTGGCGCCCACCAGCTCGCCGTCCGCGGGCTCGCTGATCGCGATCTCCGGCGCCGTGGTGTCGAGCACGAGGGTGATGGTCCGGCTGGCGGAGTTGCCCGCCCGGTCGGTGGCCTCGATGGTGATGGCGTTGCTGCCCTCCGACAGGGTCAGCGGCGCCGAGGTGAACGCCCCGGCGGTGACGGTGGCCGCAGCCCCGTTGACGGCGACCGAGTCGGCGTCGTCCGAGCCGCCGGTGATCGTCTGCTCGGCGGTGGCGGTGACCGTGCCGTCGACGGGCTGGATACCGGCGATCGCCGGCGGGCTCGTGTCGATGGTAAAGCTCCGCTCGACGGTCGTGTGGTTACCGGCGGCGTCCGTGGCGGTCACCGCCAGCAGGTAGCTTCCCTCCTCGCTGAGGGTTGTCCCGGAGGCGTACGGCTGGCTGTTGAGGGTCGCCTCGGTCGTCGCCTCGGTGGCGTCGGTGGCGGCGATCTGGAGGGTCAACGGCTGGTTGACCAGGAGACCGTCGGTCAGCGGCGCGCCGGTCTCGACGACCGTGACGGTCACCGCCGGCGCCTCGGTGTCCAGCGTGACCGAGCGGGCTACTGTGGTCGTGTGACCGAGGGTGTCGGTGGCCTCGACGGTCACCGTCGACGGTCCTTCGCCGAGGACCACGACCGTCGAGAAGGCGCCGTCAGGGCCCGGGCTCACGGCCACGGCAGCGCCGTTGACGCGGACCTCGGCCAGGTGGGCGTCTGAGGCCGTGCCAGTCGCCTGCTGCTCGGCGAAGCGGGTGATCAGGCCGTCCGCGGGCGCGGTGACGTCGAGCACCGGCGGCGTGGTGTCACGGTCGTACTGGACGGTGAGCTCGGTGCGGTGGCCGACGCCGTCTCTGGCTGTGAGCGGGACGCTGTTCAGCCCCTCGAGCGGTAGCGCCACGCCGGCGATCTCGAAGCTGCGCCAGTCCCCTGACGGCGTTGCGAGAGCGGCGGCAGCGCCGTCGACCGTCACGCTCGCCGCATCCGCCGACACCTCGCCGATCAGCGTGATGGCGGTGGCATCGAGCACGCTGTCGGGCGCCGGATCGAGACCCTGGAAGGCCGGCGGCTCGAGATCGATCAGCAGCTGGCCGGTGACCGAGGCGGTATTGCCGCCCTGATCGGCGCCGGTCACCTCGACCGTGTGCTCGCCGGCGGTCTCCACCGGCGTGCCCAGGGTGTAGGGCGCCCCGTCGAGGGTGGCGGTCAGATCCACCGCGGTGGCGTCGTCGGCCGAGGCGGTGAGCACCGCGGCGCGTCCGAGCTCGAGCGGACCCGTCACGGGGGTCCCGGACTCGAGCAGCGTCAGCTCCGGCGGGATGGTGTCCGAGACCACGGTGTGGGTGATCTGGGTGGCGTGCCCTGCCCCGTCGGTGGCCACGACCGCGAGGTCGTTGGCGCCCTCGGCCAGGGGTACGGTCGCCGTCCAGCTGTCGCCCGAGAGGGTCGCAGGGGCGCCGGCGACGGTGACCGAGGCCAGGTTGGCGTCGGTGGCGGTCCCAGACAGCGTGATCTCCGTCGAGCCGGTGACGTGACCGGGCCCGGGCGTCGTCACGGTCACCGACGGTGCAACCGTGTCGACCTCGAGGAGCAGCTCGGCGGTGCTCGTGTGCCCTGCGGCGTCGGTGGCCTCGAGCTGAAGCGTGTTGGCGCCCTCGATCAGAGCGATCTGGTGGGAGGCGAAGCTGCGCCACTGGCCAGATGGGGCGTCCAACGATGCGGGCATCCCGCCCACGACGAGGCTCTCGGTGTCGGCCGAGACCTGCCCGGAGACCACCACCGTCGCCTCGCCGAGCAAGCTGCCGGCGGGCGGTACGATCGCGTCGAACGCCGGCGGGGTGAGGTCCACGGCGAACCTGCGCTCGGCGCTCGCGGCGCCGCCGGCCGTGTCGGTGGCCTGCATCCACACCACGTGGTCGCCTTCGACCGCGTACGGCGTGCCCGGCTCGTACGGCTCGCCGTCGATGGTGGCTTCGACCACGGCGCTGCCGGCGCCGCCGGACACGTGGGCGGTGAGCACGGCTTCCCGGCCCAGCAGGGCGCCGTCGTCCAGCGGCGTGCCGCTCTCCAGGATCGCGAGCTCCAGCGGCTCTTCCTGGCGGGGGTAGAGCTCGTAGCCGACCATCTGCCAGTGATGACCGAGCACCGCCTCTCCACCGCCGGCGGGGTAGGTGCGCACGTTACCGGCAAGCCAGTGGCCATCGCTGTCGACGGTCGAGAACACGATCCACTTGCGAAGCGTCGGCCAGCACCGGGCCACCTTGAGGATGACAGCGGGCTGGTCGGGAAATGCGACCTCTCCCAGACGTCCGTCCTCCGACGACCATCGCAGCCGGTCGTCATCCCACCAGCCGTCCTCGTCGGTGGCGCCGTCGCCGTCCTGATCGCCTCCGCCAGCGGGATCCTCGTTGAACTCCCCGTCGCAGTCGTCGTCGACCGGCGGCAGGTCGAGCAGTGCCCAGGAGCCTGCGAACGCCGGAGCGACGCCGGCGTAGTGATAGCGGTACGGGTTGCAGTCGCCGCTGAAGGATGCGGCCTCGGGCGCACTGCTCGGACGGGGGCCTGAGATCAGGTCGCCGGCTAGCGGCAGCGCGACGTTGCGCTCCTCGCCATCGACGCCACGAACCGGCAGGCGGATCTCGCCGCCGGACAGCTGCGGCATCGCTGGCGCCGCAGCGCCGAGGTCAGCGGTCGAGCCGCCGCCTCGATGGCTGAGCTCGCGAACCTCGAGGTCGGCAGCCGTGCGAACGCCCCGGCCCGCCGTCCACAGCGCCGGCGCCAGCCCACCCGAGGCGAGCGCGGCGCCGGAGGCTGTCAGCGCCGGCGTCGCCGGCTGCTCGGCGCCGTCCGGCCACGCCCACACCGTCCACGTGCACGCTCCGTCGTCCCCGGTACACCGTCGCTCCATCTCGATCCGGAACCAGCTGCCCGGCGACGGCCGGAACGCCACCGCCGTCTCCTCAGAGATCCACTGCCCTTCGCTGCGCGACAGCCCGACCAACGGGCCGTCGCGGTCCGGCGCCAGCCCGGCCAGCACGTACGATGTGGGATCGCTCTCGTCGACCAGGGCCAGCCCGACCAGGCCATCGGCGCCGGAGTGCTGCAGACGCGCCCCGACGCGGACCGGCTGCGCTCCCGACACGGCAGCGGCAGGCTCGAGCCGCATCGCCCCGGTCCCGGGCGCCGGATGCGACGCCGACAGCGGGCTCACCGCGCTGCCGGTGCGCACGGCGATCTCGACGACGCCGTCATCGCGGAGCGCGAACACCCCCGATGCGCTCCGCGCGGCCAGCTGGCCGCCGGGCGCCGACAGACGCAGCTCAACCGCAGGAGGCGGACCGCTCGCAACGGCCGGAGATCCAGCCACAAACAGGACAAGGGCAGCAACCAGAAGAACGGGAGACGCAGGTCGTGTCATCGATCGGCTCCTGAGGTCACGGGCACGGACGCCAAACACGACAGCCGAGACCGGCAGCCGTAGCATCGATCATCGCCGCAGCTGCGTCGCCGTTCGCCCTCCGAGCAGATAGCTCCGCACCTCCCCCAGAAGCCAGCTTCACCGCGCCTTCCCTGCTTACCAACCCACGGTACCATCAAC
>CAZHOH010000031.1:0-7438 GCA_964534185.1 Candidatus Woesearchaeota archaeon
CATACCGTTTGTAATACCTTATAAATCAATAAACAACGGGATTTTGGAAGAATAGATATTTAGTAAATAAAACCGACTTATCATTTTTGTATTTATCCCAAAACTGACGATAGGAAAAAAAAGGTGGTGATGCTTTAGGTTGAAGTAACTTGGATTGAAGATAACGAAACATATTTATATCATCATTGTCATTTTTATTGAAACCATACAAAGCTCTCTTCGATGAACTTGATTGATAGTAGTTTTCAAAAAAATAAAATGAATTGTAAACATCTCTTGGATCGCGAATAACTATGATAGTTTTTGCGATATGATTTGAATGTCTCATCCAATGTCTTTGAATAAAATATTTTGGTTTAATAAATGGTATTTCATCTTTCGTTCTATTGATAAAATAACCATCCTCTTCAAGTAACTCACCAAGCATCTTTTTCAACCAGCTCGCACCGCATTTTGGATACTCATTAATTAAAATAACTCGCCATTTTTTACCAAACAAAATTAGAATCAAACTATTATACATTAAGACGACCTTTTTTCTAATCTTTTTCAATTTCATGTTCTGTTAAATAATTTCTTTAAATTTTGTTTTAGTATGGATGTTATTTTATTAAATTCATCTTTATCTAAACCAAGGATTCCAAATAGAAATATGGAAACAAACATAGAAAAACAAGTAGTAATAGCTAATCTAATAATTCCTGGATCCAAAGTATACAAAGGAACTAACGACAAAATAGCAGCCAACAAAACAGGAAACAATGATTTTACAATCACATTATTCACATAATTCGCGATTTTTATCCCAGCAATTTTCCAACCATAGTATATTCTTGCTATGCCGATCCCAATGTTTAAAAACAAAGCTATTATATAGATAGTTTGTGGTGGATAATCGTATCTGAAAAAGATAACAGTTATTGGTATAAGTAAAAATCTCAAAATAAATATAGATATTGTAAATCCCCTCAATTTACCAATGGCATGAATAGATGTTCTTAAGGGAGTTGTGAACTTTTCAATAAACATACTTATTATAATAATCCTAGCAAATACTATTGAGAAGTCAGGAACATTTTTTAACCACATTAATAGTATAAAAGGCATTTCAATAAAAGCGGGTATAGAAATTAGTGAAAACAAAAGTACTGAAAACTTTGCTGATAATATTGTTAAATATATCATATGTGATCTTGATCCACTTCCTTCACTTTTTATTATTTGAGGTTTTATTGCGTTTGTCAAGCTTGCAGAAAAATGATTTAGTTGATTTGTTAAGTTTTGTGCAATTCCTTGTGCTGCATTAAGCTTAACACCAAAAAACATATTAAGTAAAACACTTCTAGATTGTGTTACAAAAATAGCACTAGTGGCTGTCAATACATTCCAACCAGAGAACTGTATAATTTCTCTAATTAAATTCCTATCAATGAATGATCTAAGTTTAATTTTACACTCTTCATACTTTTTCCTGCTATACCATTGCTTTATTAATCTTTGTAATAACTGATTTAGCATCATTAAAAAGCCATAAATTATCAGCACATTATATTCAAAGAATTTAAGGGACAATGCAATAAATAAATTCAAAGTAACTCTAAGAATATCAATTAGCGAAATTACTATGAAATTCTCATGTGCCTTCATCACAGCTTCAAAAGGAACTGAAATAACCGATATAAAAGCGGTTATAATCATAAATTGAAAAATCAATTTTGCATCAAAAACGTGTCCAGTAGGTATGTCTAACCAATATTTAAAGAAAAAATAACCGAAAATTTCTAAAAAAAGAATTAGTATAAAGCCAAAAACAATATGAACTATCAATGTTGAATTAAATGTATATTTGACACGATCAATGTCATTACTGCCAATACTATGTGACATGAATCGTAAAGATGTAATAGATAAAGACATGTTAAAAAAAGCTAACATACCAATTACACCAGCAACCAAAGTATATATTCCATAGTTTATTTCTCCTAAAGTATTTAAAACAATCCTAGTAGTAAAAAGCCCAATAATAATACTTATAATAAGCTTCAAATAAATTATGAGTGTATTATATATTGCGCGTTCTGATGATTTCATAAGACATGAAAAATAGAATCAAAGTAGCTTAAAAATTGAACTTTATCTTTACACTATTATTAGTAGTTTCTTACAGTATAAAAGTAAAGCAAAATAGATGTATGCTTATGCCTATAATTTAAATAGAAATAAATAATGAGTCCCCTCCGAAAAGGGGGTAAAAAATATCCATATTAAGCCCAGAGTGAATTTTTTCGACCCCGAAGGATGCCCCGGGAAGAAACTTTCCTCTATTATGCTTTAATACCCATAGTATATTTTTTAGCTGATTAATTATTGTTAATAAAACTGCTCCGCCAAACGAAGATAAATCATCACTGCTGATGATCTTCCCCAAGTGGTTGATTATTCGTATCATATTGATCCACAGGCACCTGCAATAAGCAAAGAGTTGATTGCGGAACCTTCCCCGGTATTTTGATTTATTACCCCGTAAGGGAATGCTGAACTGAAAGATAGTAGCTTCAACATTGTTGCGCTTTTGAAGTTCCTCCGGGGGGCGTTCTTTCATCTGCCGGCGAAGGTTTGCCGTGCGGATGGCCCGTTGACCAAAGTAGCGGTAACCCTGCGGAGTGTTGATACGCCAGCGGTCTTCACAACTGTTTTTCAGTTTTTTAGCCAGTGTAGCCCGGTATATCTCGCCTGTTTGCGTATCGGTAACCACCAATCCCGTTGGACTCATCTGAAGGTCATACCTTGAATGCTCGCCCTGGATACCGGTAAACACCATGTCTATATCCTGGCAGTAATCATCATTAGCTGGACTCTGGTAACCCCCATCAACGAATACTTTTTCAGCTTTCTGACCTGTTACATGTCGGCTTGCTTCCAGGGCCGGTTGCACAAAGGTATGATCCGATACATTGGCTTTATCTACCTTGACATTGGTAATCAGATTTAGTCCTTCATCCGAGGCTGTCTCAGCGACATTGACGCTGTATCCTTTCACCATTTGATCCCTTTTATGGCGATAAGCACAATCCTGATCATGTGGTGATTGCACACTTTCAGTGACGATTTCATCCTTTGGGCGCAATTCAACCTGGTTGGCATCCGCCAGGTGATACTGTTCACGAAAAACCCGCTGAAGCAGTTGACAAGCATCAGTATCCAAGTTCTTAAAGGGCTTTAATACCCGGTTGATCAATTCGCCGAGTTCCCTTAGGCGCGAGTTGATATCTTCCTTGGTACTGCGATAAACCGTTTTATTGGCTTCTTCTTCCACAATACCCTCTAGCTTTTTACGGTCTTTGGCCGATAACTTGGCTCGTTGGTGTTCTTCCAATGATTCATAAAACTTACAAAGGGTCTGATGCACAATCTCGTATCGGGTAAACAGGGCAATATTGCTGCCCATCAATTTACTATCCATGCGAATATGATGTCCATTGACCTGGAAATCATTGATTTGCTTCCTTGTAATGTCGGTGAAAGCCCGGGCCATCAGGTCAGTTCCGTGCTGCTTTTCATATTCATACAATCGCTTTTGAAACAGGTAATAAGTAGATTCCACCGGCAGGGGATCATTCAGGTTGAACAATCCTAATGCGCTCCGAACCAGTACATTAAACTTACAATGTTCGTAAAGCTGCGAATCACTCCACACAAAAGCATCTTTCATTATCATCATACCTACCAGCAATCGGATGGGAGCATTGGGAGCACCATTGGTATGATGGTAGAGTTCCTTAAAAACCGATTCATCCAGGCGCATAACTACCTGTTGGCGAAACAAATTATGCCAGGCAGTTGGGTTGTTATATTGCCTGACTGAGCGATCGCTAAGCATGGTTGATACGCTGGCGAAAGCATCGAGTTGCTGCTGGGGGTTTGATTTTCTGAACATAGCTTTTATGTATTAATCATGTCCCAAATATACCTCTAAAATCGCAAAATACCAAATTAAGTTATTGACATACAATTGTTTATAACTCTTACACGCATGTTAATTTCCTCCATTTTTCAAATCTTGGTTTTATATTTCAGATTTATATCCGACTTTTCGGAGTGGACTCAATAATTACATCTTTGAGTCTAAATACCTGTTTTTTTTCTTATAATTAAAATCAGGGATCATTTCAAAAAACAGATCAATGATTTCCTGTTTCCGCCAAATGCCATTGTTTTTCAATGCATCGATTTTGTTTTTAAAATATTCGATCCTTTCAGCATTATATCCTAGCCTGTTCTTTATTATTCCGAGATTTATGAAACGGTTCATGTTCAGTGCTTCACCTTCGGTATAGAACTCTTCAAAGTCTTTTTCACCGGTTGTATCACTTCCTGTGAACAGGCATGGCCACTTTTGTTGTTTTATGTTCTTTGTTCCTTGTTGGTTGTTCTTAAAAAAATTCCTTGCTTCTTCCTCATCACTACAAATATATGGCTCGTAGCTTCTTGCTTTTAAGTATTTTTTCGCAATATCGGCAAAAGAAATCAAATGCAATTTATCGCTTAGCTTTGGAAAGAAGATATCCCCGTTTTCTCCTAAAAGCGCTGACATCAGGCATAACTGGCCGGATTCTTTGGGAATTACAAAATAGCGTTTCACGTCGTTGGGTGCTACTATGGGTTGCTTTTTTAATATCCGCTGGTTAAACCCATGGAGCAGTGAGCCATCAGAGAAAGCTACATTGGCAAAACGCGCTGTTGAAATATCGATTTGTTCGCTTCTTCGCATCAGGAACATTTCCATGATACGTTTTGAAGCACCCATCATATTCACCGGATTGGCCGCTTTATCCGTGGAAACACAAAAATATTTCTTTGCGCCCTTTTCATACGCCTGCTGAATGGTTTTATCAGTGTTGAAGATATTCACATCAATCATCCGCATCAGCGTAAAAGGATCTTTTTCGCTGCGCACATGCTTGAGGGCAGAAAGATTTAACGTATAATCGTATTGGCCATCGGCTTTCCAAAAGGCATCGTATTCCACCGAACCCACATCGAGGGCAAAGGTTTGGAAATCTCCATCAATGTAACCAAAAGAGCTACGAATGTCCCTCACCAGTTCCACCATATTGTTCTCGGAGATATCCACCACATGGAGTTTTTTGGGATTGCGTTTGAAGATCTCTTTAACAACAGCCTGGCCTATTGATCCTGCACCGCCAATCACTAAAAAACGCGAAGCCTGCACAATGTCAGCAAGTTGCTTTTGGTGTTTGGCAATGTCTTCGGTGAAAAGTTCTTTCTCACGGCCTATGAGATGTAAAATGTTCATAATGTTTTTTTATGGACCATAGAAATTTTGTGTCACAGAGTTACTCTGCGGTATTTCATTCACTCCAGACTACTCTTTTTACATAATCGGTGTAACTTAAAATTATACGCACTACCTTTTCTGATACATTGGGCATGGTATAATCCCCTACTTCACGGAAATTACGATTAGCTCCAACTTCCTGACGTAGCACCTGTGACAAACCTTGCATAATACGTTCGGGTGACAAACCTACCATCATCACAGATGTTTCTTCCATGGCTTCGGGTCGCTCATGGGCCTGGCGAATATTTAGTGCTCTAAAGTTTAATATGGAAGATTCTTCTGATATTGTACCCGAATCAGATAATACTGCATACGAACGCATTTGTAAAGCATTGTAGTCATGAAAGCCTAATGGCTTTAAAAATTGCACCTCGGGTTTAACCTCCACTTGTTTTTTATTAATCATATTGCGTGTGCGAGGATGTGTAGAAACTATAATGGGCATTTTGTATTTATCTGCAATGGCATTCAGAGACTCTATCAATCCATTGAAGTTGGCTTCTGCGTTGATATTTTCTTCCCGATGAGCTGAAACCACAAAAAACTTTTGTTCTTCAAGTTTTAATTTACTTAATACATCGGATGACTCTATTTGTGGTAAGAAATAATGCAAAACCTCATACATCGGAGAGCCTGTTTTTATTATCCGGTCAGCAGGTAACCCTTCACGCAATAGATATTCACGTGCAATGCTTGAATAAGTTAAATTTATATCGGATACGTGGTCCACAATTTTCCGGTTGGTTTCTTCGGGTACACGCTGGTCGAAACACCTGTTACCAGCCTCCATGTGAAAGATTGGGATATGCTTTCGCTTGGCCATATACGCAGATAAGCAGGAGTTGGTGTCTCCAAGCACCAGCAATGCATCCGGTTCCTCTATCTCCAATATTTCTTCAGTTTTTTTGAATATATCTCCTATTGCGGCTCCCAGGGAATCACGACTCACATTCATAAAATGATCGGGTTTGCGCAGGCCCAGGTCTTCAAAGAAGATTTCATTGAGCTCGTAGTCGTAGTTTTGACCGGTATGAACAATAATATGGTCAATAGCTTCGGATTCATCCAGTTTAGCTATCACTCTGGACAGCCGGATAATCTCCGGGCGCGTACCGACGATTGTCATTACTTTGAGTTTCTTCATAATGGGGATTAGAACACTGATGACACTGATGTTACAGATTCTCACTGATGAAAATCTGTGATTATCCGTCTGATCTGTATCATTTGCGTTCTTTTTCTATCGTTTGTTTTTTGTGAACACTGATAAGACTAATACTACTGATTTTCACTGATCTTATCTGTGAGCATCCGTTTAATCTGTGTTATCTGTGTTCTATTATTATTTTACTTGTTCGAAATAGGTATCTGTATCGTTTGGATCGAAGAATTCCGATATCCAGAAAATAGTATATAAATCTTCTTCGCCGATGTTTGTAATATTATGTGTATGCCAGATGGGCATATCCACAAAGGATGGTTGACTTCCATCCAGTTCAAAAAAATAAACTTTATCACTTCCAATCTTCCGAAACTCGATTTTTGCTTTGCCTTTGATAACTGCAAAGCGCTCTGCCTTTCGGGTGTGGAAATGGTTTCCTCTGGTTATTCCGGGCTTGGTGGTTGAGAATGAAACCTGCCCTCCGTTTTTTTCTTTTACTGTTTCTACAAAGCTGCCTCTGTCATCGGTATTTAGTTTTAGATGGAATGGGAAGAAGTTTTCATGATCGATGTAGCAGAGGAAGGTGTTGAAAAGGTTTCTTTCAAATTCATTTGATAAATCAGGGATAATGCCTTTATCGAAATAAACGGCTTTGTATGAGTTTAATAAATTCAGTACTTCGGATACTTTGATCTTTTTGGTATGCGGTACGTTGTGTTCAAAATTAGAACGCTGATGACGCTTATGCGACTGATTTTCGCAGATATCTTTATCTGTGTTAATCTGCTTTATCTGTGTCATCTGTGTTCTATATATTTCTTTCCAGAAAACATCAACAAGCTCTCCTACATAAATCAATTTTACTTCATTGTCTTTATCTATCTTTGGTTGTTCGCCATGGGTTAATTGATGGC
>CAZHOH010000032.1:0-4224 GCA_964534185.1 Candidatus Woesearchaeota archaeon
TAATCTTCTTAAACCCAAATTCTCCAACTATAATAAACCCCAACAATAACAAAAATCAAGGCAATAACAAACCGAGTATATTTTTCAAAAGTCTGAACTTTTCCCATTATTTTGCCGAGTTGAGAAACACTAAATGTTAGGATAAATGAAAAGAGAATAACAGGCAAGCCTGTTGCAAGTGCAAATATAGAAGGAATTAAAATTCCGTCGGAGTAAGTTAGTGCGAGAGGAATCAGCATTCCAAAATACAAAACTGCCGAAAAAGGGCAAAAAGCCAGAGCAAAAATAACTCCCAATAAAAAAGCACCCAGATATCCTTTTTCTGAAAGTTTCTCTTTTATTTTGTTTACTTTTTCTCCTGATTTTAAAGAAGGCAATTTAATTACATTCAACATTACCAAACCAATTAAAACCAACAAAGGCCCCAAGATTCTTTCCCCATATTTCTGTAAAAATAAAGAAATTGTCTGAACATTTATACCAATATAAACAATTAAAGAAGCAAGTAAAACATAAGTAAACATTCTTCCAAACGTATAAACAAATCCTGTTAATAATGTCTTTTTTCCATTATCAATTTTTTTAGATATATATGCAATCGCGGTAATATTTGTTGCAAGAGGGCACGGACTTAGAGCAGTCATTAAACCAATAAAAAAAGCCGCAAACAAAGGAAAGCTATTCATTGACATTACTTCCATAAAAGACATTAAAGACATTTTTTATTCACCCTTTAATTTCCCCTCAATCACACCTTTTAAATAATTCATATAATCTTGTTTATCTTGGATTTTATACCAGACATTAATATTTTCTTCTTTTGTAAAACTTTCATCCTCGTATGTGACTCCAATCCAAAGAGAAGAACCAGTTGCTCCAAACTTTTTAACAAGAGCCGAATTTTCCTGAAGTTGTCCATTAACATGGTCGAAAATTATTTTTCCAGATTTTAACTCTTCCTTAAAATAAGTATTTAATGTTTCTTCTGCATAATCTCCCATAGTTACACAAGAATAACATTGATTAGTTCCATGAAAATGATAAACCTCAATTTTTTCAACATCAGAAGAAATAGAAACTTCAGAGGCAATAACATTTCCTGTAAAATATTTAGGTATTGTAAAAATTAATAATAAGATTAATACAATTCCAATACCTACATAAATAGATTTTATTTTCATTTTCTGTCCTCCCAATTAAAAAGAATAATCCCCAAGGCAATTAATACACCTATATCAGTAATCAAGCAATATTGGCAATATGCCTCAATCACAAATTGCTGAAGATAAATAAACCACAAAGAAACTAAAGAACCGAGTATAATCCCAAAGTAAATAATATCTCTTTTAATTTTAGTGGGTTTTTTTATTTGAAAGAGAGTAAATATTGATAAAAATAAAAATGCCCCAACACCAAAATAACTATTCTGGATTCCAAACGTATAATTGTAACAGCAATCATGAACTATGTCACATCCCCCAACAAGAGAGCAAGTATCGGATTCAGAAGGAACCGAGAGTATAATTGAACTTATTAGAGAAATAATAAACAACCCTAGTAAGATAAAATATTTAATTCTTGTTTTCATAACATATTGACATTTATCAATATTTATAAAGTTTTTGATAAAATTATTCTACTAACGGATTCCCACATTCATTTTCAATACAACCTTGAATATAATTTTCCATTTCTGGCGCCATTGATGAAGAAAATCCTACCCAGTGTTTTTCACCTATGAATGTTGTTGGAACTCCTCTTGCCTGAATTCCATAAGCGTTTGCAACTTCTTGAAATAATGGAACATTTTCTGGATTTTTCCAAGTTTCAAACATCTTAACTTCAATATCTTCACCATATTTTTCTTGCCACTCTTCCAAAAATGGTTTTTCAGTTTCGCAATGAGGACAACCATCTCCCCAGAAAAAATAGATAGTTACTTTATCCGAATTCCCAATTAAATTAGGATTATCTGAAATAACCTCTCCTGTTATATTTTCATCTCCCTGAGGAAAAATTAGAAAACCTGCAACTATTAAGACTAAAACTCCAATTCCCACGTAAAGATATTTTTTATTCATTATGATAAATTGATAAATATCAATATTTATAAAGTTTTTGTTTAGATTTCATATAAAAAGACTCCCCTGAAATCTTTAACTTTTTCATTATTATCCATAACAACTAACAATTCAAAATCATCCTGCCAATCTTCCCACAAAATTAAAACAACTTCTCCTTCTAAGATTTTATTAATCGCTTCTTGTTTTGATTCATAATAAACTGTGTTTTTATTTTCAGGAATTAATATTTCAACTTTTTCTTTAGGTAAATAAGTATAAATCTCCAAGCCAGATAATTGTGAATAATTAATAAACTCTTTATTATTGGAAACTAAAGTATATCCAGATTCTAAAATTGTTTCTTTAACATCCGAAGACAATTCACCCTCTTTTGCTTTTCTTCCAATCAATCCCATATCGATCTGATTATTATTTAATACCGACAATACTTCTGATGCAGAACTAAATCTTATTAATTCGTAATTATTTCCATCAAATATTTCTAAAGCATTACTTTCCATAGTTGGACAATAACCTATTTTAATTTTTTGTTCATTTTGAAAAATTACATTTCCGGTTAATGAAGGTTCTACTATCATAAGTAAGAGAGATAATAATAATAATAATAATAATATGAATGTGGCTAATATCATGACTAATTGTTTTTTCATTTTTCTATTGAGAACAACACTCTTTTTTCATAAGTTTTGCCTTAGAAAATCCTAATACTTTAAACACATCACAAACTCTTTTATCAGAAATAAAATAATAAACTTTTTTTCCGGATTTTCTTGAATCCAAAATTCCTGCTTTTCTTAAAACATCTAACTGAATTGATACTGTTGACTGTGTTCTTTTAACACGAGGGAATATTTCACAAACACACTTTTCTCCGTCTAGCAAAAATTCAACTATTTTTAGTCTAGTCTCATCAGCAAGCGCTTTTAATATCTGAAGTTCTTGTTTCATAATATCTTGAAAGATATCAATCTTATAAAACTTTGTGATAAAATATCAATCTTGTCCAAGTTGTCCAACCTTTTTTGTATTTATTATTTGTAGGAAATATTTTCAAAAAAGTATTTTAATTAGAGAATTTAGTATTATTTTGTTATACTTCTATAAACCTGCCGTCTACAAAATTACTTTAAATCTGATGTTTATTAATCGTGGGGGCATTAATCCTTAGAATTTATTAATCGTGGGGGCTAAAATCCAAAACATTTAACAACCCTCAAAAGATAAATTCTAATGCAAACATTTTTACCTTACCCTTCAATAGAAAAATCTTTAAAAGTTTTAGACAGCCGCCGCCTCGGAAAACAACGAGTCGAAGCATTTCAAATCCTAAACATAATCGTCAAAAGAACAGAATCAAAAGCATGGAAAAATCATCCTGCAGTAAAAATGTGGAAAAACAATCCAAATGCATTAAAACTCTATCTAAATACCTCAATAAACGAATGGAAATCCAGAGGTTACAAAAACAATATGAATAAAGAAAAAATCACAGGGAAAATAAATTTTCCAAAATGGCTCGGAAACAAAAAATTCCACTCCTCTCACAAAAGCAATCTATTAAGAAAAAATCCCACCCACTACAAAAAATTCAACTGGAAAGAATCAGATAACCTTCCTTATGTCTGGCCTTAATCACTTAAAGCTTTATCTCCAATATCTCTCCTGTAAGCAAATCCTCCAGGAACACTAATTTTAGAAACTCCTTCATAAGCCAATCGTTGCGCATCAGCAATCCCATTTGGAGAATATCCTGTAACATTAAGAACTCTCCCACCAGAAGTCAAAACCCTTTCACCATCATTCTTAGTTCCTGCATGAAATACTTTAACCCCTTCAATATTATTAGCTTCTTCCATCCCCCCAATCTCCAACCCTTTTTCATAACTTCCAGGATAACCTTTAGAAGCCAAAACAACAGAACACGCAGCCCCGGGATTAAATTCCATTTTAAGTTCGCCCAATCTTCCTTCCAGACTTGAAGAAAGAACTTCATACAAATCACTTTTCAACATCATCATTGCAGGCTGACATTCAGGATCCCCAAACCGAATATTAAACTCAATAACTTTTGGTCCTTCTTCTGTCATCATCATTCCAGCATAGAGAAATCCATTATACTCTCTACCTTCTTCTTTCATTC
>CAZHOH010000032.1:4324-5971 GCA_964534185.1 Candidatus Woesearchaeota archaeon
CTAACAACCCCTTTCTCTTTCATCTTCTTCACATACAAAACATAAGTCAGCTCAGCCCCGAAAAAGAATACTAAAAAAGAATAATAAACCCACAACACAAAAACAAACAAAAAACCTACCAACCCGGAAATCGACGCCAGCGAAGAAAGATTCAAATAAACACTAATAAAAATCTGCCCAACAACAAAAAGAACAGCAGTAATAAATGCCCCAGACTTCAATTTCCAAAAATCAATTTTTACATCAGGTAAAACAGCAAACAAAAACCAGAATAGCAAAAAGAAGAACAATAAAGACAAAACATGATTCACAAGAAGATATTCAATTTGACTCTCACTAATCTGCGCAATCGACGCAAAAATAAACAATACAACTAAAGACAAAATTAAAAAAACAATCAAAGCAAAAATTACAATCAAAGAAATAAATCTCTTCCTCAATATTCTCTTAACCTTTTTCTTTTTAGACCTCAGCTTTTTAGGTTCAATTCCCCAGATATGATTAATCGAAATCTGAAGTTGATTAAACAAAATACTTGCTACCACTAAAACAAAAATAACCCCAATAACTGAAGATACATTCCCTCCAAACTCTCCGACAACATTAAGCAAAATATTTGCAAAATCAGGATGAATAACTGATGAAATAAAATCAACCCACACTCCAATATTTGCAAATCTTCCAACAATCTCCAAAATTATTAGTGACAAAGGAACAAGAGAAATTAATGCAAAAAAAGTCATAGCCGCCGCATAAATATGTGCTTTATCTTTTACAAACTCATCAATACTCTGCCACAAAACTCCCTTTACTTTTTTCACACCAATTTTTTTCATAAAACAAAAAAGATCCTTTAATTAATAAACATTACCAAAATTATAAAAACAAACCCTCTCACAAACAAATATGAAAAAGAGGAAAAATTATAAGAAAATAATAAAGAGATTCTTAAAATTTACAACTTCCAGTAGCTCGTCAGCAATCTTTGATTTATTTCTCATAGCACTCCTAACAGAATTTTTCAGCATACATTATCTTACTTCAACTGCAATAGCTTTCATAACCGCAAATTCAGCCAACTATGTAGTAAATAGGTACTGGGGATTTAAAGACGCACAAAACGGTTTCAAGAAAGGACTTGCAATGTTCTTAACATTCAACCTAATCTCAATTATCATAATACTTTTCTTAATGTGGGTTTTAGTTGAAAACTTCCACTTCAACTACCTATTTGCAAGAGTTATCCTTGCATTAATCCAAGGACTAATAGGATTCTACTTCCACTCAAAAATAACTTTCAAAATTCCAAAACATTAAAAAAATTAAAACACACAAATAAAAATGAATTTAGAAAAACTGAAAAAATATTCAAAACCTTTGTTAAGAATTTCTCTAAGTCTCTTATTCCTTTATTTCGCATTCCAGCAGTTTTCATCTCCTGACAACTGGACAAGTTTTATTCCAAGTTTCGTATTAACCTTTGGAATAACTGCAAAAACTTTAGTCCTTGCAAACGCTTTTCTTGAACTTAGTCTAGGAATCCTAATGCTCGTAGGGCTTTACACGAGATTTGCATCATTAATCCTAGCACTTCATTTATTTGGAATTGCATTTTCAATAGGATTAAACCCTCTCGGAATAAGAGAC
>CAZHOH010000033.1:0-2575 GCA_964534185.1 Candidatus Woesearchaeota archaeon
CCTGTGTGGATTTCGATCCGGACGTATTTGAGGACCCTGTGTTGGACTTGGACTTCATATCCGGTTCCGAGATGCAGGATGCCTCGATGGGCAACGCCTGGCCTGGATACCCGGACTCTTATCATTACTCGAAGTATGCGGCGCCGCCGGGAACGCCGGGTTGGTCCGTCGCTTCCGGAGCGAACGACGTATACCGTCTTGAGTTTGCGGTAAAGGCTGATGCACCTTCGGGAAATACGGAGATAACGTTCACATCAGGTTTCACGGGCGTTCAGGATGCCTCCGGCGACATTACGGGAACGGTCAGCGGAGGAACCTACGCGGTAAGCGACGCTCCGACGGCGACGCCGGAACCTACGGCAACGCCGGGACCGGGTACTGCAGCGCTGAGCCCTTCTTCGGGGACCTATCCCCAGGGCGGGACCCTGGAAATAACCGTGACATTCGATCCGAACGTGGCCGAAGCGGTCATTACGGCCCTGGATGCGGCGCTGGATTTCGATCCTTCGGTATTCGGCGACCCCACGCTCAGCGTCGACCACATCACCTCGTCCGAACTGGAGGACATATCGCTGGGCAACGGCTGGCCGGGACATCCCGATTCTTATCATTACTCGAAGATAAAAATAGGGACTCAGAGCGGCTGGACCACTGCCGACGGCGACAATGACGTTTATACGCTTCAGTTTCCTATCCGTTATGATGCGCCGACAGGCGATACGACGATAAGTTTCTCTCCGGGTTACGCCGGATTCTCGACGGAAGCCGGCGACCTTCTGGGCAGCATCGGTTCGGGAACTTACACGATATCGTTCAATCCCACGCCGGCGCCGACGCCCACTGCGGGAGTTTCGCCGACTCCGGCTCCGGGACGCGTTCGGATAGAACCGGCATCGGGAACTTACGAACAGGGGGATACGCTTGAACTGACCGTGGTATTCGATCCGAACGTCGCCGAAGCCGTTATCGTCAGCCTGGATGCCGCCGTCGACTTCGATCCTGCGGTATTCGACGATCCTACGCTGACGACCGACCACATCGGTTCGGGCGAAATGGAGGACGTGTCTCTGGGCAACGGCTGGCCGGGACATCCCGATTCGTATCACTACTCGAAGGTGAAAACAGGAGCTCAGACCGGCTGGACGACGGCCGACGGCGACAATAACGTCTATACGCTGAGTTTCCCCATCAGAGAGGATGCCGCTTTAGGCTCGACTTCCATAACTTTCACTCCGGGATACGCGGGATTCTCGACAGCAACCGGGGAGATGCTCGGTTCGCACGCCGGCGGCTCTTACACCATACAGGTTCCGGTCGTTCCGACGGCCACGCCCACGACGACGCCTTCGCCGGCTCCGGGACACGTGCGTCTGTCGCCTGAAACGGGGACCTACGCCGTGGGACAGATGCTGGAAGTGACGATCGTGTTCGATCCCAACATCGCCGAGGCGGTCATATCAGGACTGGATGCCGCGATATCTTTCGATCCCGATGTGTTCGAGGCCCCGTCGCTGACTGCCGATCACATCGATCCGGCTGAACTGGAGGACGTGTCGGAAGGCAACGGCTGGGACGGTCATCCTGACGCTTATCATTATTCCCGCATAAAAGTCGGCTCGCAGACGGGATGGAGCGTCGCGGACGGGGACAACGAGGTTTATACGCTTCAGTTTCCCATCAGGAGCGATGCGCCGACGGGCGATACGACCATAGAATTCGTTCCGGGTTATGCAGGATTCTCAACCGATGAATTCGAGCTTCTGGGAACGATCGGCCTGGGGACATACGCCATACAGGGAATACCGACGCCGACCCGGACGCCGACCGCATCGCCGACGCCGACTGAAACGCCCCTTTCATCGGGCCGCGTCTACTTCAGCCCTTCGTCGGGAACGTTCTGCCGGGGCGACGGCATAGAAATGACGATCATATTCGATCCCAACATCGCCGAAGTCGTTTTGGACGGCCTGGATGCGGCATTCGAATACGACCCCCTGGTGTTCAGTCCTCCTGTCCTGCTGGAAGATTACGTGCCGGAAGAAACCATGTTCGACGTATCCATGGGGAACGACTGGCCGGGTCATCCCGGAGCGTATCATTTCGCGAAGTCCGCATCGCCGCCCAAAACCGGGTGGACCATAACCGACGGCGACAACGCGATATATCGCGTGGAGCTGCCGATCAAACCGAATGCGCTTACGGGGAACACCGCGGTAAATTTCGCTGAAGGATTCACAGGATTCCGCAGCGTTGACGGCGATTTGCTGGGACAGACCGACGGAGCGACCTTCACGATAGACCCATGCTGGACGAATACGCCCTGGCCGACGCCGACTTATACCCGGACGCCGACCCGGACGCCGACGCTGACCGGAACGCCCACGTTGTCTCCGACGCCTGCCGCGACAAAAACGCCGACGCTTACCCCGACCAGGACGGCCACCTTCACGCCGGCGCCCACCAGAACGTCGACGCTGACGCCGACCGTGACGAACACCCCGACAGTGACGAGCACGCCCACGGTAACGCCCACGCCCACAGATTCGCCGACTCCGACCTTATCGCCCACGCCGAC
>CAZHOH010000033.1:2675-5470 GCA_964534185.1 Candidatus Woesearchaeota archaeon
TTCACCCCGACCTGGATAGGCACTCACACCGCAACGCCCACTTTCACCGGTACGCCCGCGCCCGCTCCCGACCTGGCCGTGCGCGCCCAGGACATCTCATTCGATCCCGCCTACCCGGAAGAAGGAGCCAACATAACCATACACGCTGACATACACAATTTCGGCGATGCCGACGCCGGGCTTTTCGTCGTCAGATTCTTCGCTGATTCCGGCTCCGGCCCCGTGCAAATAGGACTCGACCACATGGTCACTTCACTCGCTGCCGGAGGCGTCAAACACATGACCGAATCCCGGCACGCCGACTGCTCCACGATCATCTCGGTCAGCGCGGACGTGCGGGAAGAAGTGGCCGAATCCGATGAAACGAACAATACGGGAGAACGCCGCATACCGGTTATTTATTGTCCGGACGAAGTTACGCTGACGGCGGTTCCGGAAATGATCGACGCTCCCGTGGGAACTCAGGCGATATTTACTGTTGTCGTGGACAACGGCAACCTGGGTCCCGATACTTTCGACCTGGAAGTCGCAGGATTCATACCGGAGGAATGGTACGACCTGCAGCCGAATCCGCTCATCCTGAACGCCGGAGAAACCGGCCAGGCCTATCTGACGGTCGATATCCCCGAAGACTGCATGCTCATCGACATGTACCCCTTCGACGTTATGGGAACCTCGCAGCAGATGAGCGAAGTATACGCGGACAACGGGGTCCTCAACGTCGTGGAAGAGATAGAACTGACGCATCGTTATCCCTCTGACGGGACGACCCTGGGCGGCCGCGACGTCGCATTCGGATGGCTGACGAGCGCTGAAGCCGATTCATACCTGCATTACAGGGAACAGGGAGCCTCCGAATGGACCGAGCGGACCGTCGGAACCGGAACGACGACGCATACGATCGAAATAGAGCATCTCCTGCGAAACATGACATACGAATGGTACGTGGAAGTCGAATCGGCCTGCGGAGACATGACCTCTCCGACCTGGACATTCACTGTCGGCAACGGCATCGTCTTTACGGAAGACTCCTACATTTTCACCGTGGACAGGGATTACGACCAGCACGTCTGGATCGGCGTATACAACCAGGACGTAACGGCCCACACGGCGACGCTGCACATCGACAACCCCAACGACGAACTGATCGTGAATTTCGTGGGTCCGGGCAGCGAAGACGAAACCGTCGTCATACCGGCCGGCGAAACCGTCGACGTAGAACTGGTCATACACGCACAGGACGTGCAGCCGCCCGGTCCCGGCAAGGAGGACAAACTGGACGTATGTTTCGACAACCTCATGCTCTCCCTGGAAGCCGACGAAGCGGGAGACCCCACCACGGATTACGCTCCCGCAACCATATGCGTCGAATGGCCCTACGTGGACTTCGATCTGACCGAAGAAGACTCCCACCCGATCACGGAAGTCAAAAACTGCCGTACGACCAATTACGGCGACGTGCTGACCGATCTTTCGGTGACCGCCCAGGGCGGCATACTGGGCAAAGTCCTGTTCATTCCCAGAATACACCACTACCGGCTGGAAGAAGCCTCATACGTGGATTTCGACGTGGAACCGCTGTGGTCCCCCGGCGAACCGAACATGTCGGGCGAACTGAGGGCCGCGGCAGCCGACGAAGAGGACATTCTGCCGGTCAGTTTCGACTGCGATCCCCCGCGCTCGTTGTGGGAAGTTGTCATGGCCGACGTGGAACTGTGCTTCTCCATGGCCAACTGGTTCTGCACCAACCGGCCTTCGGTATCCATGAATTTTGAGGTTTCCGTCGGACTGCATGAGATCGAATACGCCGTCGTCTACACTACTTTCACGCCTCGTTCGGGAGTGAGGCCGCACAACGTCTATCTTTACATCAACGACTGTCAGGTCGGAGAACTTATCGACATCGTGCCGTCGGGAACCTACGGGTTCGCTTTCGATCCTGGCTGCCTGAATACGAATCCTCCGGGAGGAGCCGCAAGCAACGTCTTCCGAATAGTCAGCCAGCACATGAACGGCGGCCATTACGTCATATCGACCGATTCGCTTGTGGTGATCGGACTGGACGAATCTTCACTCTACATCTGCGCGGAAAGCCGGGAACAGGCCGACGATCTTGCGCCCGACCTGCCGCATGTCTGCGAAGGCTACACCTTCGACCTCGATCCGAGGGTCCAGTCGGTCGAAATACTGGACGTGAACGACAACCCGACGAGCGTTTTCTATCCCTATGAAACCGCTCAAATAAAGGTAAGGGCCGAGAATCCTCATCCCTTCTATTCTTTCGGCGTCACATACAGCCTTAAAATCGACGCGGACGAAGACCCCGGCACGATCGAATACGACAGCCATACGGAAGGTCATGACTGGATAACCACGCTGGAACACAACGAAACCGATTATCACTCCTGGTACTGGCAGGTCCCGTCCGGGAATCCGCACGTTAACCTGACGGTGGAAGCCCATGAAACGGCCGACTACGGCAATTGCTACGACTGTCCGGGATGGAACTGGTGTTTCGACGTGGGCGGCGGCATCACGGGATTCGTCCGGGATGCCGGCTCATACGCTCCTATTCCCGGCGCTTCGGTATCCGGCGGAGGATACTCCGATCCCGACGGAACGGACGGAAACGGCTATTACGAACTGCTGAGGCTTCCCAACGGAACTTACGACGTCACCGCCGGCGCACCGGGTTACGCGCCCCAGACCCTGCACGACCTTAACGTAAACGGCGAAATACTGGTCAACCAGGACTTCCTGCTCGTCACCCCGACCATAACGCCCACCCCCACAAT
>CAZHOH010000034.1:0-5360 GCA_964534185.1 Candidatus Woesearchaeota archaeon
TCAGGTGAAAAGCCTGATGGAAATTGAAAATATAAGGGAGCTGTCGAAAATAGTGTACTAGTGGCAACGTCCGCCATTTACATTTTAGTGGCAACGTCCCCCATTTACATTTTAAATATAATGACTGCGAGGATGAAATGTTTCTAAAAGTTGAAGATGCAGAGCGATTTGTTGGTGCAGTTGCTTTGCAAGGGCGAAAATAAGGTAATGGATTGTAAGGAATCAGTAAAAGAGTCTGTGTTGACCCAGTGAATGGTTACTCGATGCGCATAATTTTACATATTGGGCTTCATAAAACAGGCTCCACTTATCTTCAAAAGCATATGTTCCCTATAATTCAAGAGAAAGTTAAGAACGTAAATGTGATGTGCAAACCTAAATTGGGGCTTAATTGGGTGAACAAAGAGGAATGGGTGCATGCAAATGAACATATTCAGCATTTCAAAAAACAATATTGTAAGCCCGGTGTTGTTAATTTAATAAGTCATGAATGCCTGTCTCAGGATATGATACTACAGAATTATGAAGAACGGTTCAAATTTACCTCTGAAAATTTTCCCGAAGCAGAGATAATGATTTTTTTGCGTTATCAAACGGATTGGTTGCTCTCGTTTTACAAGGAGTTAGTGGCTTTGGGGAAAGTGCATAAACCCATCCAGCAGTTTGTCTCTTTTGAGAGACCGGAAACAATGCAGGCCTCTGACAGCTCTAATAGACTCTTTCTTGATAAGGTTGATTATATAAAAATATTAGAGAACTATATCAATTTTTATGGTCGTGAAAAAGTTCATGTGTTCTTTTATGAAGACTTTAAACGCGACCATGATAGAACCATAAAAAGAATACTCGATATTCTTGAGGTCAAAGAGCAGTTCAGAGTAAGGCAAGTGACCTCGGAAAACAGAAGCATGTCGGCGCTATCTGTTCTTCTGACAAATTACTTAAGCAAGATAATACCGCTGCAAAATGAAGGAAACACTATTTCTGAATGCTTCAGTATTCCATGGAATGCCACAAAAGACTATCCATGGTATCGGAGAGCGGCAATACTTATTCATAAGATTGCCAAAGCAATTATCTTCTGGAAAAACTGGACGACATTCACCAAAGGTTTTCTTGATCGTATCGCTTATATCAACTGGGATTTATTGAAAAAGGATGGCCTCAGAAACAGGCTTGATCAAGAATTCCAATCTCAAAATTTCAAACTTTGTAATCTTCTCGATGGGCAAAATATTCCATTATGTTATTTGCCCACCGCTAAAAAACAAAGTGGTTAATCATTGTTGTGATAGCATATTCCTCGATAGTAAAATGGTACCAAAACCATGAGTATAGGTCAATCGTTCAAACGTGGATTTGTTCTGGGGAATTTCGCAAATATCTACCGTACCGCACTGCAGTTTGGAATTGGTGTTTACCTTGCGCGGGTGATAGACCCTGTATTTTTCGGGCAAAGTGCGCTGATCAAAGCGGCGTTGGGCCTTTTGTTCGCGTTCATGATGTTTGGAACAAGGCATGCCATCCTCGGCCAACATGAAAAAATATTGGATTATATGGCCATGCAGATGGCTGTAAGAATGATTGCACTTGGGGTAATAGTCATAATAGCTGGGCTGCTCACTTTTTTTGATTTGTTCAGTTTGAGTAAAGAACTGTATCTGGCGTTTTGGTTATTAGTTATGTCACATGTGGCAGTAAGCATCACGACCATATATTTTAATTATATGCAGAAAAACTTGCTGTTTGGACGGATGTATATGATCCAGATTCTTTCGCTGACTATAGCATCCGGATTAGCTGTCTGGCTAACTTTCCAAGGTTATAAGTTGTGGGCTCTAATCTGGCTAATGGCTGCGGAAAAGTTTGCAAGTGCATTTTTAATGACAGCGTTGGTGCCGCAACGATTTATGCCGAAAATGAATTGGCGCATGGCCGGTGAGTTTTATCACTTCGGTAAATATGTCTTTCTGTCGAATATAGCTAATCGCTGGCGTTCACAAATTGATCGAATGTCAATAGGGTATTTTGTCGGAGAGGCAGAACTCGGGTTTTATGGCCGGGCACACAGCTTTGTCGTAATTTTTCAACAACTCGTCAATGGGCCGATTCAAAGGGCGTTCAGCCCAATAGTCGGCGCTATCAGAGAAGATAGACAAAAAGTCTCTATTTTTCTGCGAATGACTTTGAAGACTGTCATTATCATTTCGCTAGGCGGATTGGTATTGCTTGCCGCAATAATGCCGGAACTGGTGACTTTAGTGTATGGGGAAAAATGGCTGCCGGCAGCAAAAATTTATCGAGCACTGCTACCATGCTTTATTATCATTATGGTGCAGACATTTATACTTGATTTTCAGCTTATTGACGGTAGTTCAAAATCGGTATTTATCTCCCGGATTGTGGCGGTGCTCGTTTTGGGAGGGGTAATTTTTCCGTTGATGTATTGGCAGGGCGTAATTGGTGCTGCTATTGCTGCTGATCTCGCCCTTTTTGCGGGCTTAGTTGTTCTTGGATATACGGTTAAAAAAACAACTGGATTGCGGTTTTCTGATGTCCTCTTTCGTCCGCTGCTTGTTACAGCAATTGCATTGTCAGGGAGTGTGTTTGGCGTTTATTTTTGCGAAATAATGCTGTGGAATACAGCAGCGCTTCAATTTTTCGTTAAGACGATAGTTTTTTCGCTTATTTATGTATTGGGCCTTTTTGCTCTGGAGGGAGAATTCATCATAAGGATGTTTAAACTTTTTATTCGCAAGGAGGAAGTGCTGACAATCTGATTTCGTCGTTGGGAACAGCGCCCGGTATTTGTAAGTTATGTCCAGACCGGGGAATAATAACAACTAATCAATTGAATTGGAGGGGAGGCTATTGAAATACCTTTTTATTGCAATTCCAAATAATAGTGGCTCAAATTATGTAAAACGTCAGATTGGCCGATGTAAGAAAGCAATTCTGATCGAATCCGGCCAGAAGTTGTTCGGGCAGGCCGGCCTTGGGCCGAAGCCTGTGTCGCAGGTATGGTCACTTACCCCTAATATATACAACAATCCGGATAATTACCAGTGGGATAAAATCAAGGAATTATGGAATGAACACTGGCAGCGTAATCCGAAATACGATGAAAAAGACCCTCAGCAGATTCTGGTTGAGTCTTCTCAGGGGCATCCAATTCGAACAGAAATGTTGACCCAGCATTTTGAAGACTGTGGTTTTATTTTAAGCCTTCGCAATCCATATGCCACTTGTCTTAGTGAAAACAATATCAAAAACAAAATGCTTATTGCACGCCACTGGATTAACACTGCAGAAATGCAAAAAAAGAATCGTGAAACCTTAAAAAATAGCATTTTTTTTTCTTACGAAGAAATTGGAGAAAATCCACAATCTGCGAAAAATAAGATCAAGTCTTTTTTCCCCCAATTAACTGATATTGATTTTGAAAACTTCAAAAACGGCAACAAAAAACATTTTGAAGTTTTACAAGAAAGTAAAACAGGCTGTTTCAAAAAACTAAAGAGAAGCTACCGATATTTGTGTCAAATAAACAGGGTATTGCGCGAGAGAAAAGATCTTATGGAGTACTATGGTTACGAATACATAGACAGTTGATTTTTATATGGGGTCGGATAGATAATGCCGAATGTTTCGCAAGCCCTCCCTAAAAAGGCCCAGTGATGGAAATTATACCACTGTTATCTGCATCGTTATGGGGTTTTATTTATGTCGTCATGTATAACTCTCAAAGTGACTAAGGAAGGAAACTTTTTTGTATGAAGGATATTTTTATCCATGTAGGTTATCCCAAAACCAGTACCACATGGATCCAGGAATGCTTCTTTTCAGAGCACCCTGATTTGTATTATTTGGGAACTACTTTAAAAAAACCAGCGAATAAGGATATTACGACTCCACGTGTTTGGTGGTTGTCTAAGCTTGCCAATGTGCATTCAAACGACTTTGACTCTGAATACTTTAGAAATGAAGCTGATAAAACCATGAGCGAGGAGAAGTTGAACTGTATCTCTTACGAAGGTTTTATCGGTGACCCTCTCAACAACTGGTTTATTCCTGAAGTAAGAGCGAATAGAATCGCGGCAGTTTTCCCAAACGCAAAAATACTTATCACACTCCGGGAACAACTTTCCTTGCTGGCTTCGATGTACGGTGAGTATCTCAAAGCTGGTGGTACATATCCTGTCAACAAGTTGATTGATTGGGAAGAAGGGCAAGTTGGCCGTCAAGAAGCGTTTGTACTGAGCCAACTCAAGTATGATAAGGTGGTACAGAACTACTACAATCTTTTCGGGAAAAATAATGTACTGGTTTTGCTATATGAAGAATTTCTCTGGGATAGGATGGTCTATCTTGAAACTATTTGTCAGTTTGCCGGTATTGGTTCCCTTATTCCGGATGCAGATCTTTACCGCCGGCGTAATGCTGGTTTGAGGCATCCTGTCACGCTCAATCTTCTCAGGATAGCAAATAAAAGCTTTAAGAGCGATTTGCATCCTTACAATTTTATACCCAGAAGGGGTTTGTATAGGGCACTCAGAATCTTTGATTCAATCGCATTACGTGTTGGGAGTGCTAAACAAGACGGCAAGAACAACATCCTTAAAGGGCTTGAAGTCAGGTTGCTTGATTGTTATCGCTCCTCAAATGAAAGGTTACAAGAAATTACGGAGAAAAAGATTCGTGATTTCTGGCAGCGATGATATGAGGAGAAAATTTGGGGAGATAGATCCAACAAGAACAATGAATATATCCTTATTCTCTGTGATCGAATTTTGTAAATCAGAGCGTCCAAATGAGCCTATGTCTATGATTGATATAGGGGCTAATCGGGGTGTGATGAGTCTTTACGCTGTGGGCAAAGGGTTCGATATTGTAGCCTTTGAGCCGGTCGCAGCATTTTACCATCTGCTGAAAAAGAAACAACGATTATTGATAATCGAGTCATTAATACATCTCAATAACGGCCGGTTTATGCCGTATAATTATGCGGTCGGCGACAGGCTTGGACACTCGACCTTGTATATGCATGACAGGAGGCCTGGAGGACATTCGATACTAAAAGGTAAAGTATTGTGTACTGGAAGTTCAACAGAATTTGGTACTTCTGTGTCGCTTATGACAATAGATAACTTCATGGAAAAGTCATATCCATTCGAAAAACAATCTATTGATCTAATTAAAATTGACGTTGAAGGTGCTGAACATTTGGTTTTGGAAGGAGCGTGGAAAACTATTGAGAAATGCAAACCGTTAGTTTTCTCGGAATGTAGAGGAAGACAATCTGGAGCTATTACCGCAAATGACAGTTGGCACCTATCTTGCTAGTACCCAGGAAAAGAGCA
>CAZHOH010000035.1:0-5148 GCA_964534185.1 Candidatus Woesearchaeota archaeon
CCGGATTTGTATTTGATTCTATTGAGATTCCTTCGAGGTTTGCGCTGTTGAATTTATATGCTTGGTTGTATGGTTCATGATTTTCTGTTTGTTCTGGACATCTAAGGTAACAGGTGGTTTGATAATTATTTCCTGATTCATCGTTTCTGTTTCCATTGAATGGAAGGTAGATTTTTAGGTTGTCGTCGTTTATTATGTGGTTTTGGATTGTGAAAGGCGAGCTTTCTTGTCCGTTGATTTGTTGTTCGTCTATTGTTTCAAAAGGTGCTGCTGTTATTTGTTTGATTGACATTTTTTTTATTTCAGATAATGTTGAGATGTCTATTGTGTATGTTTTTGTTTCCTCTATTCCCTGAATTTGTTTGATTGTTATTGTTTCTTGGTTTTCGTCTTCGTCTTCGAGGATTATGTCTGCTCCTGCCATTTCTCCTTCGTCGTCCAGTCTTTTGATTTGGATGTTTAAATTTGTTCCTTGGAGTTCAACTGACTCTATTGATGCTTGGAGTTTGCTTGTTGGAGGTTCTGGTTCTTTTTCGTTTTGTTCTTCTTCGTTTTCTGTTTTGTCTGTTCTGTTTAGTAAGTCGTCTATTCCAAAATTTAAATCATCTGAACTGCCTTTTAGAAATCCTTGCACTACTGTCCAGATTATTATTACTGCGGCGATTACGATTAGAATCATAAGGACTGTTACAATTATTTGTGAAACCCCTTTTTTATTCATTATTCTTTTATGTTAGTCTTATTTAAAAAAGTTGTTAATTATCTTTCTTTGACTTCATCGTTTAAGAAAGGTGAGCAGTAAAATTCGCATGTTGGGGGTGTTCTTTTTACTTCTCTATTATCTGAGCATGATTGAAGGTCTTTTGAACAGCTTGATTTGCTTGGCTGTGAAGTTGAAACGATTATTTCATCAAAGTAAACATTTTCGTCTTTTGGAGGTGCCCAATCTTGTGTACTGCCTCCGAAAAAAGTACTGAACATTAAATAGCTTGTACCAAATGTTCCATCTGTTAGGTTTAAGTCAGTTAAATTTAGATATAATTCTTCATTTACCCATGCTTGTATTATTCCATTGTTTTTTCCTGGTTCGTTCATTACAACTCTGTTTTCGATTGCGTACCATTTCCCTTTTTCAAGTTCTATGTATTTGCCGTCTTCTGAAATGTAATAATGGTCTTCTCCACATCTTGATGTTTGTCCTGGGTGGTAGAGGTATTGCATTAGAACTGGTTTTGCTGTTTGTTCAGTGTAGTCTCCTTTTGGATGTTTTTTCCATACGATTCTTGCTGAGTATCCGTCGTCTCGGGGGTTGCAACCGGAGGGGTGGGAGCCTCCTGCAAGTCCGGGCAGTTTTGAGCCATACCAGTCTTGTGGACTATCTTTGTAAAAATCGAAATCTTCTGGGAAATAAACTTTGTAAGATAGATATAATTCTTTGTAGTGTGTGTTGTCTTTTTTTGTCAAATGTGCCAGCCATTGTGCTCCGCTTCCTCCACCTATCTGGTTTTTAGGATATAGTATGTTCAAAACTTTATTGTTCTCGAAATTTATTACTCCTGCTCTGCCTTCATCAACTCCGAAACTTATTATTGCGCCGTTCCATTCGTTTTTTAAGGATTTTCGGGTGTATGGGGAGGGTTCTTTGTGGTCGAAATTGTTATAGTAGATTGTTTTTGGTGTTTTTTGAATGCTTCTTTCTTGATTTATATTTATTATGTTTTTTAATTTGTTAGGTATTGTTTCTATTGAATTTGAGATAAATGTGAAGAGAATTATTATTGTAGCAATTGCTATTAGGATTATGAGAATTGTTGATATGATTTTAGAAATACCTCTTTTGTTCATTGTTTTTTTTAAGAAATGTTGTTTTTAATAGTCTTCGATTTCTTCTTCTAAGTTTGGCTCTGGTTCTGGGCTGTTTTCTTGGTCGTTTGATTTTTCTTGGTTGTTTTTTTCTTGGTTTTGTGAGTCGTCTTGTTTGCCGTCAAGCACTTCGAGTTTTCCGAATTTTCCTGTTGTTAGTTGCTTTTCGCCCTGGAATTCGTTTACGTATCCGTTTGTGATTTTTATTATTGAGCCTGCTTTTACTTTGTCAACGTCTTCGTTCCAGAGTGTTAGTTTTATTTCTGATTCGCCGTCTGTTGCAATTGCGTTTGCTAGTTTTAAGTCGCGTCCGTATTTGTTTATTGTTTTTGGTTCTTCGACTGATTTTATTGTTAGTTCTACATTAATGCTTCCTTGCCCTGGTTGTAGTTCTGATAGTTTCATTGTTCGTTTAGTGCAGATTCGATTTCTGCTTCAAATGCTGAGTAAGGCTGTGCGCCTGATAACATTTTTCCGTTTATGAAGAATGCTGGTGTTCCTGATACTCCTGCTGCCTGTCCGTCTGCTAAGTCATCCTTAACTTCTTGTTCGTATTTTCCTGAGTCTAAACATTCATTGAATTGTGTTGTGTCTAATCCAATTTGAGAGGCGTATTGTTTTAAGTTTGATACTGAAAGTGACTCTTGGTTTTCGAATAATTTGTCGTGCATTTCCCAGTATTTGTCTTGTTCGCCTGCACATTCAGCTGCTTCTGATGCTTTTTGTGCGTCTGGGTGGATTCTTGTTAGTGGGAAGTCTCTCATTACATATTTTACTTTTCCTGTTTCAATGTAGTTTGACTCTATTTGTTTGTAAGTTTCTTTATAGTGCTTTCCGCAGAATGGGCATTCATAATCTGAGAATTCTATTATTGTTACTGGTGCGTCTGGGTCGCCTTTTACTGCGTCGTTGTCTTCGCTGACATCAACTATTTCTGATTCTTGTGTTTCTGTTGTTCCCAGGTTTGTGATTGAGGTTAATTCTGTTCCTGTATTAATGAATTTTCCATCTGTTGTGAAGTATAATGGGATTGATTGTCCTTGGTATGAGATGGTTGCTTTGTAAACTCCGCTTTGTTTTTCTAGAGATGTTATTTCTGCTGTGCCTGTTTGTAGTAGTTCGTTGTTTACGAAGTTTTCTATTTGATTCTCACTTATTGTTTTTCCTGTTATTGTAAAACCTGCATTTGAATAGATTAGAGTTATTACAATAAGGATTGAGAGAAGGTAGGTTGCAATTGCCCAGTTGTGTTTTGGGATTTTTGAGAAAGATTCATTTAATTTTTTTGTATTTATTGTTATGAATTCATTATCTGCCATGTTTTTTGTTGGGAAGAGTTTTTTAAAAAGGTTGTGGTTGTTGAGAATATGATTAATTTTAAAAATGCGGGAGTTTTATTGGGAATATGAAAAGTTCAACAGAATTAAGGTTGAGGGTTCTTTGGAATCATTATATCTCCAGTGAAGATTCGATTGAACATTTTTCTATAGATGTTTTGGAAGGGCGCTTTTATGATAATTTATTAGAAAGAAATAGTCTGCCCAAAGCCCGGGTTTTTAATGGACGAAGAAAAGAATTGGATAAATCAAATCTTGCGATTTTAGGTGTATTGAAATATAGAGATTCAGAAGTATATGAAAAATGTCTTTCTGATTTTTAGTGTTAGGAAATTTTAAATAGAAGAGAGGATTTGAGTTTGTATGCCTTATGATATTGTTATAGGAAGAGATGAGAGTGATAAAAAAAGGTTTGGGGATAAAGGGCTTGTCCGCATTGGTAAGGGTTATGTTCGGATGGGACAGTATACTTCTTTGTCTAATCCTATTTATTTAGATGTTGCGCGGAGTCATGTAATTTTGGTGGCTGGGAAGAGGGGGAGTGGTAAGTCTTATACTCTTGGAGTTATGGCTGAAGAGATTTCGCGGTTGCCTGATGAAGCACGGAGAAATATTGCTCCTTTGATTTTTGATACAATGGGGATTTTTTGGACTATGAAATATGATAATGAGAAAGAGAAGGATTTGCTTGGGGAATGGGATTTGAAGCCAGAGAAACTTCCTGTTCGGGTTTTTGCACCTTATGGATATTATGATGATTATATTGAAAGAGGAATTCCTGTTGATGCGCCTTTTGCTTTGAAAGTTAGTGAGATGGAGCCAGAAGATTGGGTTTTGCTTTTTGAGTTGGGGATTATTGATCCTGTTGCGATTTTGATTCAGAGGATTTTGTATAGATTGAGAGATAGGGGGGATTATGATATTTATGATATTGTTGAGATGGCGCGGCAGGATAAGACTGCGAGTGATAGGGATAAGGAGGCGGTGGTTGGTTTGTTTGAGGCGGCGGATACTTGGGGGGTTTTTGCGCGGAAAGATGATAAAGAGACTAAGATTAAAGATTTGTTGAAAGCTGGCGAGACAAGTGTTATTGATTTGAGTGTTTACAATTCTGTTGGGGCTTTTAATGTTCGTGCTTTGGTTATTGGATTGGTTACTAAGAAGTTGTTTGGTGAGAGGATGGCTTCGCGTAAGTCTGAAGAAGTTGAGGCTATTCGTCATGGTGTTGATTATTTATCTTATCGTGCTGATAGGGATGTTCCTTTGGTGTGGCTTTTTATCGACGAGGCGCATGAGTTTCTGCCTCGGGAAGGTAAGACGAGTGCGACTGATGCTTTGGTGCAGGTTTTGAGGGAGGGGCGGCAGCCGGGTTTGTCTTTGGTTTTGGCGACGCAGCAGCCAGGGCAGATTCATAAAGACGTGATGACTCAAAGTGATATTGTTATTTCTCATAGAATTACTGCTCAGCCAGATATTAAAGCATTGAATGATATTATGCAGAATTATCTTTTAGAAAGTATTAATCAGTCTCTGAATGAACTCCCGAGTTTGAAAGGGAGTGCGATTATTCTTGATGATAATTCTGAAAGGTTGTATCCGATGAGGGTTCGTCCGAGGGTTACTTGGCATGGGGGAGAGGCGCCGACTTCGATTAAGGTTGAGAAGAGGTTGTGAATTTTTTTAACTAACATCGCGATTAAGGAAAGTTAATTTCTCCCGCGAGCGTTAGCGAACTGGATGAGAAATTAATTTGGGTGGAGAAGTCAGCAGGACTTCGGAACTCTTTAATCGCTGTTCAACTCTCCTGAATACTTGGAAGGATTGATTTTTAGTGCAACGATGCCGAAGGCAAAAAATCAAAGTCGTGAGCCATATTAATTTTAAAGAGGACACTTTAGGACGGCGGGTTCCGTTCGTAAAACCCATTAAATAAGAGATGTGTGCTTTC
>CAZHOH010000036.1:0-5006 GCA_964534185.1 Candidatus Woesearchaeota archaeon
AGGTGGCGCGCGCGAAAATTTAGATAAGTATTTAACAAATCTTCAGCAAGAAAGAAAGAGTTAATAGTTTCGATTAAACAATCATTATCTTGCATTAAATAAAGTTTTAAAAAGCCATATTGTTTTTGGTTAAGATGGCAGACGGAGATTTTAAGAGGCAGACTGCTTATAAGTTAAAAGTAGGTGAGTTGTTTAAGGGAAGGAAAGTTAAAGATGGAGAGAGGTTTTCTTTTTTAGAGTTGGGTGATAAAAGGATTACGCGGGTTAATCTGGTTGCGAATGTTGTTGATAGGTTTATTTCTGATGAAAAGCATTATTTGAGTTTGACTTTGGATGATGCGTCTGGGCAGATACGATTGAAGATTTTTGGTGAGGATGTTCCAAAGTTTGAGGAAATTGGGCAGGGTGATACTGTTATGGTTGTTGGGTTGGTTAGGGATTATAATGATGAGCTTTATGTCAATCCTGAGATTATCAAGAAAAAAGATCCAAGGTATTTGATGGTTAGAAAGTTGGAGTTTGAAAAGGATGCTCCTAAAGAGGTGGATAATGGTAAAGTTATGGCGGTTGCTGACCAGATTGTTAAGAAGATTAAAGATGCAGAGCCAGAGGGAGTTTCTGTTGAGAGTTTGATTAATGAGCTTGGGGAGAATGCTGAATTGATTAATCAGGAAGTTAAGAAAGCTTTAGAGCAGGGAATTATTTATGAGCCGAGGCCGGGTGTGTTGAGGTATTTGGGTTGATTATTCTAGTGTCAGAAGAGAGGCCATTATTAGAATTCCGAGTATAAAAATTATTAACTGAAATATTGATTGTTTTAATTTTGAGTTTTTGTGAAGTTCGGGGATTAAGTCTGCTGTTGCGATGTAAATGAAGTTTCCTGCTGCGAAAGGAATTAGGAATAATAGTGCTTGTTCTGAGTTTGTGCCTATGAAGATTGTTGCTATTGCTCCAATTAGTGCTGTTAGCGCGATTAGGAAGTTTGCTAATAGTGCTTTTGTTTTTGTGAAGCCACCGTAGATTAAAACTCCGAAGTCGCTTATTTCTTGAGGTATTTCATGTAGTGCAACTGCGATTGTTGTTGCTATTCCTACTGGGATTGAGATTAGATAGGATGCTCCGATTATTATTCCGTCAATTATGTTATGGACTCCGTCACCTACTAAGTTCATTATTGATAAGGGGTGAGGGTGGGATTTTGAGGTTGGGATATGGCAGTGTCTCCAGTGGATAATTTTTTCAACTGTGAATGAAAATCCAATTCCTATTAGTGTGAATAAAGAAATTTGTAATGTGAAGCCGTGTTCTTCGATTATTTCTGGGAGAAGGTGGATGAAGGCGTCTCCTAAAAGTGCACCTGCTGAAAATGCAATCATATAGATTAGAATTTTTTCAAGTTTTTCTTGTTTTATTGAGAGGGTTAGAATTCCTAAAAGCGAGAGGGCGCTTATTATAAGGATGCTTATTGTTGTGTAAAGGAATATTTTTAGCATTGTTATCTCTTAGATTTTTTGTTAAGCCAATAAGCCAGTCCTATTACTAATATAAGTCCTGTTAGTGATATTGAGAATCTGAATAAGTCTCCTGCATATGGGAAGTATCTTGCTGAACCGTAGATGATTGTTAATACTCCTCCGCCCATTAATCCTGCGCTTACTGCGTCAAGCTGGAATGCTATTCCTCCTAGTGTGATTAATAGTATTCCTAGAACTGTTGTAATTATGAATATATTTTTTGAGTATTTTTCTTGTGCTGCGTCATATTCTTCCCAGCAGTCTTGATATTTGTCGTTGCAAGGTTCGAATTGGCAGTTGTTGTTTGGATCTCTTGATACAAATGAGCCGTCAGGACATTCTTTTACATCTTGAGTGCAGACTACTTTTGAATTATTTTCTGTCAGTAGTTTTGGTTCTGCTCTGAAATCTCCGCAAAAATCGTTGTATTCGGGACTTGGGTAAAATGTTTGTATTCCAAATCCAATTACTAGTGTTGCCAGTATTGTGATTGCAATTCCAATAAGAATATCTTTTATCCTCATGTTTTCGTTATGTATTTTAATTTTATAAAGGTTTTTAAAGTGTCAATTCGATTTGAAATTATGGATTATGAACAATTGCTCGAAAATGCGTATGAAAAAGTTAAAGTTAGTGAGAGCTCTGATAGATTTGATGTTCCTAAAGTTGATGTTCGCGTGAGTGGGAATCGGACAACTATTTGTAATTTTGGGCAGATTGCTTCTTATCTTAGGAGGGACAGAGATCATGTATGTAAATTTTTGTCTAAAGAGCTGGCTGCTTATTCAAAATACGAAGGAGATAAACTTGTTTTTAATAGGAAGATAAGTCCTAAGATTATTGAGGAGAAAATTAGATTGTATGCTGATAAGTTTGTTGTTTGCCAGGAATGCAAGAAACCAGATACTGAGTTGATAAAAAAAGAGGGGTTAATGTTTATTCATTGCCTTGCGTGTGGTGCTCAGCATTCTTTAGGAAGAGGATAAAGATTTAAAAAACCCTGAATCCATAAGGATTTATCAGATTGATGAGAAGGAGGTAAAAATGGTAGAAGCTTATTGTGTAAAATGTAAGAAAAAGGGACAAAGCATGAAAGACCCTGAAGTGACTCAGACTCCGAGAGGAGGTTTTATGGCAAAGGGAAAATGTCCTGATTGTGGTACAACTATGTGTGCAATGATGTCTAAAGATAAGGCAGAAGCTGCAATTAAAGAAGGTGCTAAAAAATCATTTTAATTTAAATTTATTTAATCTTTCTTGCAAATAGAAAGGTTTTTATTAGTTCTTTTAATTTTTTAATTATGGATAAAAAGAATTCTGGAGAAGAGCAGAAAATTAGGGTTAGAATGCCTAGGCAAGGAGAGTTTATTGGCATTATTGACCAGAGAGTCGGAGCTGGGAGAATGATTATTAGATGTAATGATGGAAAGTCGCGTAATTGCCGTGTTCCAGGAAGATTGAGGAGGGCTCTGTGGTTGAGGGAAGGAGATTATGTTATTGTTCAGCCGTGGGAGTTTGATAATGATAAGGGGGATATTTTGTTCAAGTATTATCCTAATCAGGTCGGGGTTTTGAAGAAGAAGGGATTTTTGGATGGGATTGAAGCTGAAGAATTTTAGAATGAAAAAGGTTTTTATTGAGTCTGCGCGGAAGGTTTTGCAGAATAGGGAGAATCTTGAGAAAGAGTTGGGGGTTCGGATTTTTGTTAAAGGGCGGGAGGTTAGTATTGAGGGTGATGAGGTTAAGGTGCATTTTGCTTCACAGGTTTTAGAGGCTCTTGATTATCCTTTTTCAGTTGAACAAGCTTTGCTTTTGAGGAATGAAGAGTTTATGTTTGAAGTTTTGAATATTAAGGATTTTACGCATCGGAAAGATTTGGATGTTATTAAGGGACGGATTATCGGTAAAAAGGGGAGGACTCTGGAAGTTTTGCAGGAGTTGTCTGATTGTTTTATTGTTGTGAAAGGGCATGATGTTGCAATTATTGGGCGGGCTGATAATTTTGAAAGGGCGAGGCAGGCAGTGATTTCTTTGATACAAGGGAGTAAGCAAGGGAATGTTTATAGTTATTTGGAGAAGATTGGGAAAGGTGAATTTAGTGGGCTGTAAACTTAACGTCACCTAACTTAATGATTTAAAGTTATTTTTGAAAAAAGAGAATAACTATTAATCCTTGATCTTAAACAAATTCCTTAATTCCCCCTGTAAATTTTCTCTTTATTTTAGTTTAGTTAAATCCGTAAAGTTTTGTTTCTGGATGAAAAGCATACCAGGCAAACCAAAAGTCTCTTTCTTTGACTATTTCCTCTCCTGTTTCAATATCTGTAATCTTAACAACACCATCTTTAGCTCGTTCAATTTTTATTTTAATTCCCTCCACTTCGTCTTCAATTATATTATTTTCAATTAAATCATCTTCTCTATATGCTTTGTAAATATCATTAACCTCAATTCCAAAGATAACTGTTTTTGGATGTATTCTATCATCTTGATTTTCAACATCAAATATTAAGAAACTATCTTCATAATAATTCCCATAAGGGTCTTTTCCATATTGTCTGGAAAATCCAGTGTTCTGACTTAAAACCTCTGAATCTTTGTGTGTTGTTTTCCAGTCCCTCCAAACTACTGTATCTATAGATATTTCTTTTAATTCCTGTCCGATTAAATCTCCAACAATTGCTTTGCCGTCAATTTGTTGCCAGTAAGTGTCTGTTTTCTCATCATACATGACTAAATTTGAATTGTAGAGTTTTCCTGAAGTTCCAAAACGAGATTCAACTCTTTCCCCATTTATTTCTATCTTTCTTTCATAGGCAATTCCACTTCCGCAAAGAGGACAGTAAGTTATTAAAATTGGATCACCAGCTATTTTATCATTTGCTATCTCATGCCAGACAAGTATTTGCAAAGGATAAATTCTTTCAATTCCTTTGTAGGTTAACGCTAAAACCAATTCGTTGTCTTCAATCCATTTATCTGCTTCTTTGACTGAAACAAATTTTATATTTTCTTCTGAAAGAGCGGGGATACCTTTTTCAACTCCAATTCCTCCTTTTGGAGGGCCCCCTGATTTGATATTATTGGGATTAATTAAGTATTTGGTTCCGTCTGCTAAAGTTTTTATTTCAGATTTGTTGCTTTCATGACTTATTGTTTCTTTAATTTGGTTGCTTGAAGAAAAGATTAATATAAATGCAACAACTATAATAACTACAATGCCTAAAAATATCCAATTAGTTTTACTGTCCATTTTATACACCTTTCCAAATTAAAATGTTATACATATTTAAGTAATTCGTAAACTGAGTTATCTCCTTACTACACCTAAGAATAAAATCTATCTTTATCCTACGGCTTAAAGAATCAATTCAAAAAGGAAAACCAAAATTTATTCAAAAAAATTAGATTATTTTTAAGAGACTATTAAAGATTTTTTATCCTATTTAAGTTAACAGAGTTCACTTAAAGTTTAAATATATTATTTTGTTT
>CAZHOH010000037.1:0-4651 GCA_964534185.1 Candidatus Woesearchaeota archaeon
CCATTCAGCAAGATTGTTAAGAACTGATAGACTGGAATAAGCAACATAGGCACAACATGCTATAAATCCAATAGCCGCCATAGCTCTATGGATAGGAAAGTAGATGATTGAAAATTTTGTGCCTTTATTGGGCGACTGTGGAAGCGGCTACTGTATTTATAGCTGTCCGTTGGCGGTAATGCTAAAAAAGACACAGACAGTGATAAAAACAGAATCAAATAGCGAAACAGATAAACTGGTAAAGGATTTAATCGACTCCGATTTACTAAGATTTACCATCCAATTTTTTTATAAAACAGAAAATGGATTGAGACCTTTTGGTACAGGAGTTCTTGCATTAATTCACGATGTACATTTTATTTTAACCGCTTCACACGTAGCTGATTATTTAATAAAAGATAGTAATCAACTTTTTATCCGAGTTGATAAAGAAAAATACATCAATGTAATCGGAGATATTAAATATACAGACATTGATAAAAGTCAAGGCATTGATTTGGCATATATTAAAATTGAAGCAGAAATGGTTGAGCCATTATCGAGTCCCTATAAATTTCTGACAATAAATAAAATATCAAAACATAATCAAATGCTTGATGCTTCGAATTATTGTGTTTTGGGATTTCCTGAGAATAATATAAAGTTTATTAATGGTAAATTAGATACTGGTGCATCATTCTATCTGACCAACGCAACCAATGAAAAACCCTATGACTTCTATGGGTATAATAAATCAGACTATTTTTTGGTTGAAATGAAAGGGAAAGGAACAGACATAGAAACAGGAAACAAGAAAAAAGTAAATACACATTTCTATGGGATTAGTGGTTGTGGCTTATGGTTCGTAGAATTTAACCAAGACCCTCAAACAAAAGAATATTGGTCAGATTATAGGTTAATTGGAATTATGACTGAGTTTAAAAAGGGGAAGTATTTTTGCTTAGTTGCAAATAAGATTCATCTTTTTATAGAAGCATTTACAGTGATTGAAGGTTTTAAATTTAATGAAATTAAAAAATCATAATTATGAGACAAAAAATACTAATTCTTTTATTTCTCACATTAAACTGTTTGACAGTTTTCGGGCAAACGCAAGAGAAGATTTATTACGATGAAGATTGGAAAGTCAGTAATAAATCGAATGCAGATTATTACAGATTAATCACTTTTGATGAAAATGGAAAACCTTTAGGCAAAGTAAAGGATTATTACATCACAGGAGAATTGCAGTGGGAAGGTTACTTTTCATATGTTGATAAGTACGACAACTCAAAAGATATTAATGAAGGTCATTGTATTTGGTATTATAAAAATGGCAATAAATCCAGAGAAAGTGAAATGGTAAATAATCTTGAAAATGGAAGGACTACTTTCTGGTATGAAAATGGAAATAAGGCAAGAGAAGTTGATTATAAAATGGGAGTACCTGACGGTATTTGGATAGATTATTATGAAACTGGAAAGATTTTCAGAAAATTCAATTTTACCAATGGGGAACTAAATGATAAGTTTTTTACTGAATGTGATGAGTTTGGGAAATGTCAAAAAGTCTTTTTTGAAAATTTTGCAAGCGAAGATAACACGAATAACTGGCAGTTAGTAAAAAATGAAAAAGATTATAAAAGCGCCATACTGGCAGAAAAAGGATTGTTAATGGAGACTAAAACAGAAAATGGTTTTAGGCAAACAATTAATATTCCATTGAGTCTAACAGAAGACTTTTCGATTGAAACAATAATAGAATTTAAGTCAGGCGAAAAAAATAATGGACATGGCTTAATTTGGGGGTTCAAGGATTGGGATAATTATTATTATTTCTACATAAGTGCCAATGGATATTATCGAATCGGTGCTAAAACGGAAGGTATTAATCTTGAATTTGTAGAATGGACACAAACCAGTACAATAAATCAAGACTATAAGAGAAACCAGATAAAGATTTTACGAGTGAAGGATAAAATGTACTTTTCAATAAATGGGACATTGGTTCATTCAGAAGATTTTTATGCATTCAGTGGAAACAATATTGGTTTCTCAATTCTTTCAGGAAAAAAATCAATTCTTTTTGAAAACCTAATTGTGAAACAAGACTTAGAGAATAATTTGGTTGCTGATAATATTCCAAGCTCTGGTTATGGTAATTGGAAGGGAAATGGTACTGGTTTTTTTATAACTAAAGACGGCTACCTTGCAACCAATTACCATGTTGTTGCTGAGGCCACTGAAATTGAGATTGAATTTATTCGTAATGGTCAGAAACAAAATTATAGGGCTAAAGTAATTCAAAGCGATAAGCAAAATGATTTAGCCGTATTGAAAATTGATGACAATTCGTTCATTCCATTCAGTTCAATACCTTATAATTTCCAAACTACATTAACTAATGTTGGTTCAAATGTTTTTGCTTTAGGTTATCCAATGGCATTATCAGTAATGGGAACAGAAATCAAATTTACGGACGGTAAAATAAGTTCAAAAACTGGTTTTCAAGGTGATATTTCAACATATCAAATGACGACACCAATTCAACCAGGCAATAGCGGTGGACCACTATTCGATTTTGACGGAAATCTAATAGGGATAAATTCTGCAAAAATTAGAGCAGATGTTGCTGACAATGTTTCTTATGCAATAAAATCCAGTTATTTAAAAAATCTAATTGATGTACTTCCGTCACCTTTAAGTTTACCAAATGACAAAACAATTATGAATAAGACATTGACCGAAAAAATTAAGATTATATCAGATTATGTGGTGTTAATAAGGATAAAATGATAAAGCACATACCGCCAACATCGTATATAAAACATTTGGCAATCAGTGTGTTATCGAGCATTTCAGCTCGTATCAAATGCACTTGTAACTTGACAGGAAAGTGCTTCGAAATGCCAAACGTTTCATATACGTAACCGTTATGGGCAAGGGAAACAGAAGATTCCGACATAGAAAATCCGAGAAAAATCTGGAATTAATAATAAAACAGTAATTTTGTGGGAAAATAAGTCAGATGCAAGAAAATCAAAATATTGAATGGAAAGAAAATTGGAAAGATGAATACCTTAAGTGGATTTGTGGTTACGCAAATGCATCTGGAGGAAGCATAGTAATTGGGAAAAATGATAACGGAGTGATTGTTGAACTAAAGAATTCTAAAAAGCTCCTTGAAGATATCCCAAATAAGGTAAGAGACATTCTTGGCATTCTGGTTGATGTTAACTTGCACACAACAAAAGAAGGAAATTTTATTGAAATAATCGTTGAATCACAACCTTTCCCTGTAAATTACAAAGGTCAATATCATTACCGAAGTGGCAGCACAAAACAAGAATTAAAAGGAGCCGCATTAGATAAATTCCTACTTGAAAAGAAAGGCAAAAAGTGGGATGGCGTTCCGGTTCCAAATGTTTCTGTAAATGATTTAAAGAATGAAACATTTGAGTTTTTCAAGAAAAGGGCAATGATAAGTAAAAGAATTGATGAAAGTGTTCTAACCGAAAACAAAATCAATATTCTTGAGAATCTGAAATTAATAGAAAAACCTTATTTAAAACGAGCATCAATATTACTATTCCATCCTGACCCTGAGAAATATGTTACAGGAGCTTATTTAAAAATCGGTTATTTCCAAACAGATACAGAATTAATTTTTCAGGACGAAGTAAAAGGAAATCTATTTGAGCAAGTAGAAAAGACGCTTGAAATACTTTTTACAAAATACATAAAAGCCATTATTTCGTATGATGGCATACATCGTGTTGAGACCTATGAATATCCCAAAGATGCTGTTCGTGAAGCATTACTTAATGCTCTTGCACATAAAGATTATTCAAGCAACACTCCAATTCAAATAAGTGTTTATGATGACAAAATAATGATTTGGAATTATGGCCAATTACCTGAAGATTGGACCGTTGACAATTTAATGCAGAAACATTCATCAATCCCCTACAATCCAGACATTGCAAATGCGTTTTTTGGAGCAGGCTATGTTGAGTTGTGGGGACGAGGAACAATAAAAATTATTGAACAATGTAAAGAATACAATTTGCCAAAACCTGATTTTCAGAATAAAGGCAAAGATTTTTGGGTTATCTTTAAAAAGGATATTTTTAATAAAGAGTCTTTGCAGAAATTAAACCTAAATGAAAGACAGATTAAGGCTCTACTCTTCGTAAAGGAAAAGGGAGAAATTTCAAATAAAGATTATCAAGAAATATGTAAAGTTTCAAAAGGAACAGCTACAAAGGAATTACGAGAACTTATTGATGAATTCAATATTTTAGAAAGAAAGGGTAACGTTGGTGCTGGGACAATTTATGTAATAAGGTAAAAGCTAATTGGATAATAATTGGATAAATTGGATAATCCAACCCCAGCCCATAACATCGTGTATAAGTAATGGCGGGGGATGTAGAGTGTTCAAGCTTTCTACCTCGCATTAAGTTCATCTTATCTTGACAGGTAAGTGCCCCGAATCCCGCCACTACTCATACACGCAACCGTTAAGGTGTATTTAAAAAATAACACAAAAAATGAATAAAAGAAACAAAAGACTTTCAGGTTTAAATGTGGATAATTTAACATTAGTTGCGATTACAATCATTGTTTACATTATTCAAAATATACTACATGAATTTGTTGGGCACGGAAT
>CAZHOH010000038.1:0-4288 GCA_964534185.1 Candidatus Woesearchaeota archaeon
TGCGACGAAGGGGCCTCCTCCTGGCTGACCTTCTCCGATTTATCGGACGATATGGAGGGTTGGCTGCACGAGGACGGCGCATTCGTTTACGAGTGCATACCGACGCCTACGCCGCCTCCGACGGCTTCGCCGACCGCCGAACCGACCTTGCCTGATACCGTTGAGATGTCGAATTTTTCGGGATGTTCCGGCGATGCCGTGCAGGTCGACGTGGTGATGTCTAATCCGAGCGCGGCCGTCGATTCATTCGGTTTTTACCTGCAATACGACAGGGAGATGCTGGATTTCGTCAGTTGCACGGAAGGAACGCTTGACCCCGGCTGGCAGATGTTCGGCTGCAACGAACCCGTGGACGGGGAAATCAGGGTGTCGGGTTTTTCCTATCCTGAAAACATCCCTGCAGGCAGCAGCGGCAGTCTCGCAACATTGACGTTTGAAATCGAATGCGATTCCTGCATGAACGGGGCTCAATGCCTGATTGAATTCACGAATCTGACGGACGATCTGGTCGACTGGCAAAGCGGCGACGGCATATTCACCTATTATTGCGCGCCAACGCCTATGCCGACTCCCGTCACCGGCGATATGATCGAACTGGAGGATTTTTCGGGATGCCGTGACGATTTTATTCAGGTAGACGTTCTTATCGACAATCCTGATACGGTCGTGGATGCTTTCGGATTCAGGATAAATTATTGTCCTATGATGCTGGAATTCATCCAGTGCAGCGAGGGCGAGCTTGATCCTGACTGGGTGATGTTCGGGTGCAACGAACCGGCTGCCGGCCAGGTTCTGGCGACCGGTTTTTCATATCCCGGGGGGATTCCCGCGGGGAGTTCGGGCAGCATAATGACCGTCGTTTTTAAAGTGATATGCGACGGTTGCGTCAACGGCGACGTATGCGAATTGTATCTATCCCATTTGAAGGACGATCTGCCGGGCTGGAGCGTGGATAACGGCGAATTCACATATTACTGCGTAACGCCGACGCACACTCCGACGAATACGGCGACGCCTCTTCCGACCGGCACGATGACTCCGACGATAACGCAGACCCCGACGACGACCTTGACCCCGACGAGCACATTATCGCCGACCGCGACGCTGAGTCCCACGTCCACGCAGAGTCCTACTTTCAGTCCGACGGACACGCCGACGGACACGCCGACGTTTTCGCCGACATCGACCGATACGCCTGTTCCGACGTCGACTTTCACGTCCACGCCCGTGCCGACCATGTGTCTGAGCAACGCTTTGCTGAATTCGGGTTTTGAGAGCTGGAGCGGCGGCGGAGCTGAAGGGCCGCCGGATTTCTGGGCGCTGGACAACGACATGGATAGTTCGGCTGAGCGGGAAGAGTCGTTAGTTTACGACGGAAGCAGTTCGTGCCGTCTGACCTGGATCGGTTCCCTGACGCGGGAAATTTACCAGAGGATATCGATATTCGCCGGCGAGTCTTATGACTTCAGAATCGCATTTCTGGATAACGATGAGGCCGGACGAATAAGGATGTGGATAGAATGGGAGAACATATCAGGCCAGGTCATCGGACAGCTTGACGGAGGTTTCTCGGTCGATTCGCCGTATTGGCAGACTCAGGAGATACTGGATGCGGAAGCTCCGGCGGAAGCCGCGTTCTGCAATTTCAAGATAAAAATTTATGACGTTCCGGACTACTGGGACGGGGATGCGACCGCGGTCATAGACAATGCGGAAATATGCGGTCTTGCTCCGACGCCTTTACCGACCGAAACGCCATTCCCGACGACGGCGCCGACGGTTCCGACCCAGGTTACGACGGGAACGCCCGTTCCCACGACCGTTCCTACGCCCGGAAACATGATCTGGGTGCAGGATTTCGCGGGTTGTCCGGGAGAACAGGTTGAAGTCCTGGTGATGATTTCCAATCCCGACATGGCGGTGGATGAGTACGGTTTCGAGCTGAGCTACTGTACAGACATGATGGAATACGTCTCCTGCGATGTAGGCGATCTTGATCCCGGATGGGACAGTTTCAATTGTTATTCGCCCGCATTGGGGACTTTCACCGCGTCGGCCTTGTCTTTCATCAGCGACATAGCGCCCGGCAGCATGGGCAGTGTGGTCAAAATAACCTTTGAAGTGACGTGCGACGACTGCATCTACGGAGATCAGTGCGAACTTGAGTTTACTTCATTAACGGGCGATTTTACGGGATGGACGAATCAGGAAGGCGTATACACGTTCGACTGCACGCCGACGCCGTTTCCCACGCCCGACACCAACGACGTGGTTTGGATCAGCAACGACTACGGCTGCGTTGGAGATGTGGTTGAGATGGACGTCATGATCTATAATCCCGACACCGAGGTGGATGCTTTCGGCTTCCATGTGGATTACTGCGCGGACATGCTTCAGTTTCTGGGATGCGCAGAGGGCGATCTGGACCCCGGCTGGGTCATGTTCGGCTGTCATGAAGCGGAAGCGGGCACGGTCAGGGGAACGGGATTCTCCTACCCCGAATCCATACCGCAACTGAGTTACGGCAGTTTAGTGAAGATGGCCTTCCAGGTGACCTGTCCGGGTTGCGAGGAAGGCGACCAGTGCGAACTGTATTTATCGAGTCTGACCGATGATCTGCAGCATTGGGACCGCGAAAGCGGGACGTTTTCCTATTACTGCGCCACTCAGCCTCCAACGGTGACGTACACGCCGACATCGACGAACACGCCGACATTGACTCCGACGCGGACCCCGACGCGAACGCCGACGCTGACGCCGACCAATACCCCTACCCGAACGCCCACAAGCACTCCCGTGCCTACCATGTGTCTGGATAATCTGCCGTTGAATCCCGGCTTTGAAAGCTGGGATGAACACGGCACTTTGGGTCCTCCGGATGACTGGAATTTAAGCGAAACGTCGGATTTTTCCGCTTCCAGAGAATACTCGAATGTATTCGACGGAACCGCTTCGTGCAAGCTTTGGTGGACGGATACCCTGACCAACGAACTTTACCAGGCGTTCCCGGTTATTCCCGGCGAAACGTATGATTTCCGGATGAATTATTTCGACAATGATATTGCCGGACGAATACGTTTCTGGGCCGTTTGGCAGGATGCCGAAGGATACGCCATCGGGATCGTCGACGGCGACTATTCGCAGAACATGCCGATCTGGCAGCATCTGGAGGCGCTCGACCAGAATGCCCCTGAAGAGGCCGTTTCCTGCAACCTTCAGATAAGAATGTATGACGTGGCCGCCTATTGGGACGGTGATGCCACAATTCTGATCGACAACGTTGAAGTCTGCGGACCGGCCCCGGCGACGCCCACTCCCACCCCCACAAACACGCCGACTCAGACGCCGACGCCGACTGCTTCGCCTGTTCCGACCATGTGCATAGACAACTTGCTGGTCAACGGCGGATACGAGGCCTGGGATACCTTCGGTCCGGGCGGTCCTCCGGATGCCTGGGACCTGGATGCGGGAGCTGCGGCCAATGCCGAGCAGGAAGCGAACGACGTATGGGGCGGAGACTATGCATGCCGGTTGTCCTGGACCGATACGTCGACTGTTTTCCTCAATCAGGTCGTCGAAGTGAACGCCGGCGATTTCTACGATTTCAAGCTGCATTATTACGATTTTGATGCAGCCGGCAACATAAGGTTGTGGGTTCAGTGGGAAGACGACCAGGGTTCTTTCCTGGATGTCGTTGACGGAGGATTATCAAGCGATGCCGCGGAATGGCAGAACTACGAGATACTGAATCAGCAGGCCCCGGAGAACGCATACTACTGCAATTTCCAGGTCAGAATGATCGATGATCCGGAAAACTGGGACGGTGATGCCGTCACGATGATAGACCATGCTCAAATTTGCCTTTTCCTCACCCCGACGCCGACTTATACCCCCTCGCCCACTTTCACTCCCTCACCCACATTGACGCCGACCATGGTTTCCACCAATACGCCGACGAGAACTCCCACAAGCTCCCCCACCTGGTCGCCCACCGACACCCCGACTCTCACTCCCACGGTCACCTCTTCCGCCACGTTTTCTCCGACTGCAACAGAAACTCTCACGCCGACGTCGACATTCCCCACATCAACGCCCACGCTGACGCCAACCGTCAATCCCAGCATAACGCCTTCGGAAACGCCGGAAATCTCTCCTTCACCCACTTATCCCGAACCGACCGATACGCCTGAAGTAAGTCCGACCGAAGCGATTACGACCACGCCGACAGTTGAGCCGACCATGGCGCCGATTCCGGCAGTCAGCGGTCCAGGCATCATCGTCCTGATCG
>CAZHOH010000039.1:0-4156 GCA_964534185.1 Candidatus Woesearchaeota archaeon
TCTTCAAGGGTTTTAAGAAAAATTAGTAAGCCTTGAAATGGGAATTATCCGGGTTTTCAGGGTTTTGTTTTATCGGAGGAATATTGATTTCTGCGAATTGTGGAGTTGCAATTACGATGTTTTCTCCAAATCCTGTTATGCTTCCTTCTAAAGCTTCTGTTGTTTTTTTGATTTTTGAAATAGCCCTTTTTAGTTCTATTACATCTTTTTTTCTTAAATGCTGAATGTCAATTACTGCAATTGTATAACCCTCTCTTAAAGAATTAAGAATGTCATTAACATCGTCGAATTTCCTAAGAACAAAGGGGCGTATGTTTACTTTTTGTTTTTTTTCAGTTTGATCCAAGTCTAACTCGACATAATTATCTGACTCGAAGTCGTTATTTCCCACCATCTTTTTGAATCTATCAAACACCATATCGAGAATAAATTGGGCAAGTTTATAAAGATTTCTATGGCAAGACAATTATTTTATCTTTTCCATTACTTCGTTTCTTAATCTTTCTGTCTGTTCCCTTAGAGAGGTTTCCTGCTCTTGGATAGACTTTAATCTTTCCTGAAGGAGTTTTTTCTTTTTTTCAAGTTCTTTTTTTAGAGAGAGTTTGTCTGCTTTTACCATAATCTGTCCCAGAACCTTATATACTGGTTCTTTTGTTTTACCTATTTCTTCTAAAGCAGTTGTTGTTTCGTTGATTTCCATCTGGAAATTCTGTTTTTGCATCATAATATTTTGAAATGATTGCTCTAAAGCTTGTAAATTTTGAATTTTTTGTTGAGTTTCTTTGTCCATTTCCATTTTAATCTGCTTTTATTCTTACAACTGCTGAACGCGGTTTAAAGAAAATCTTGAAATTACAGTTTGGACAAGTGAATCTCTTGCTAAGTTTTTTTGAAGAAATTGATTTGCCACATTTGAAACATTTGTATTCTGCCATGTTAGTTTTTATTGATTTTCATTTAAATATTTACTTATTTTCGAGGTAGTAAGCTTTACCTGCAAAAATTCTTCCTGTTTTAAGGCATTTCCAGATTCCTGCAGATATTCTTTTTGCTTTACCTGTTGGGTGAAAAGGAGAGTTTTGTTTTTTTCTTTGTTTTGACTCTACCTTTATGAATTTGGTTCTTACGTTGGTTCCATAACCAACTTTATGCTTTCCGCTTGCTTTTACTTTTCTTGTTCGTGCCATTATAATTTGGAATAAACTTGACTTTTAAATGTTGCTATTGGAAATTCCACGATGGGGATGCCCGGATTTGAACCGGGGTCGTCAAGTCCCAAACCTGAAAGGATAACCAAACTACCCCACATCCCCATCTAAAAGGGTTAGTTTTTGAATTTATAAATTTGTCTAAAGAATTATTTTTTAGCTGGGGCTTCTTTTTCAGGTTCTTTATTGCCTTCTTTAGCTGCTGCTTTTGCTTCAGCTTCTTCTTTTTCTTTTTCAGCTGCTTTAAGAGCTGCCTGCTGTTTTGTGCTTATTTTTTTGAAAAAGTCGTCTACTTTCTTTTTCTTTTCTGGTGAAATCTCTGTTTTTCCATTGTTTATTTCATCGTCGAATTTTCCATCATCTATTTGTTCATTAATATCTACTGCCGGTTTGTTTTCTACCATTATTCCTAAACTTGCGCAACAGCCTACAACTGTTTTTACTGCTTGTTTTAAATCTTTTTCAAGCATATCTGGGAGCTTTGTTTTTGCAACTTTTATTGCCTGTTCAATTGCGATATTTGCAACCTGTAATTTTTTGTGGTCTCCTGAGCCTTTGTCTAATCCAACTTCTTTTTTTAGTAATTCTGGAACAGGTGGTGAACGCACTTTTACTGAGAATTCTTTTGTTGCAGGGTCGATGTCTAAATCTACAGGGACTTTCATTCCTTTGAATGAGGCTGTTGCAGTATTCACATCTGAGATTATTTTTCCAATATTCATCCCCAATGGGCCTAACTTTTGAGCAAGAGCCGGGCCTGGTGTCATGTTTCCGCCTTCAACTAAAAGTCCGACTTTCATTCTTCTTCTCCTTCTTCCTGACTTCGCCTTATAACTTTTACGTTTTCTAATTTAAGTGTAACTGGAATCTGGACAACTGCGCCTAAAAGAGTTGCAACAACTTCTCCTTTTTGCTTATCAACTCTAAGAACTTTTGCTTTTTCTTTTTTGAAAGGGTCTGAAAGAATTTCTATTATATCCTCTTTTTCAATGTTAACGACAGTTACATCTGGTTCTAGCATGTTTTTTACTTCGTCATAAGGAATTGTCTTTCCAATTATTCCTTTCACATATGGGAGGTTATAACAAGCTTCTTCTGCAGAATCTTTGTCTGCTGCTTCTAATAAAATATAACCTCTTAATCCTAAGGGTTTTGCTGCTGAAAAAACGTTCAAAGATTTTTTTGGTATTTGCTCAGCTAACATATCTAAGACTCTTTCTTCTTTGTTTGTTGTTACTTTGATGACAAAAATCATTTTAAAAGTAGTAAATTTTGTTGCAATAGGCTATTTATTAATGTTTCTATTACCATATTATATTATAAAAGATTTAATTAAAACTGAGATTAAGAATCCGATTAAACCTATTGCAAGTATTCCGACTGCTGAAACTTTTGCTACTGTTGTGTATTCTTCACGAGTTGGTTTTCTAAGAACGTGCCAGACTCTTATGCATTTTCTTATAAAACTCTGAGGGTTAAAGTTCATAATTTAAAGAGAATTGGGGCTTATTTAAGGTTTTTTGTTTATGTTTTTTCTTAATTTGTAAGTATTTCCCCATTTTGCATAGGCTTTCCAGCCTTGAAAAATTTCTTGTATTTTTTGTTTACTTATTTCTCCTTGTTGATATTTATTCAATTTTAAGTTCATATTTTTGATATTTCTCTTTCTTAAAAGTTTAAAATGATAGAAATTCCTAAATCCTACAAAATCAATTCCCCTTGAGATGGGGATAATTTTAGACTTATCTGGATGTAATTCTAGTTTTAAGTCTATTTTTAGAAAATTATTAATTTCCTTCTTCCAAATTTTGAGTTGATCTTTTGATTTATGCAGAATAATAAAATCGTCAACGTATCTTATATAAAATTTTGATTTTAATTGGTGTTTGAGAAATTTATCTAATTCATTTAGATAAATATTTGCAAAAAATTGTGAGGTTAAATTGCCTAAGGGCATTCCCTTAGCAAATTGGTGTCCGTGTCTCTCTCTCTCTCGAATTTTGATTTATTAGTGAGTATTTGTTTAATTAACCAAATTGTTTGTTTATCTTTTATTTTTCTTTTTATTATTTTAATTAAAATCTTATTATCAATTTCCTGAAAATAATGTTCTATGTCGGCTTTTAATACATATCCTTCTACATTATTGTTGTTAAACTGTCCTATTACTTTACCATTTCTTGAAACTTTTCTTTTAAATTTATCAAATCTTTTAATTGCAAACAAGTTTCCTTTGTTTTTTCTGTTTGCACAAGAATCATAAATAAAAGTTTTTTCAAAAATTGGTTCGAGAATTCTAACAATTGCGTGATGGATAATTCTATCTCTAAAATGGGATTTTGAAATTTTACGGGTTTTTGGGTCGCGTAAAATGAAAGTTCTGAGAGGTTTAGGAGAATAATTTTGGTTTTTTAATTCTTCCTGTAATTTGAATAAATTTTCAATAGTATTTTTTTCAAACTCTTTTACATAGATTTTTTTAGTCTTGCCTTTTCGAGCTTTTCTCCATGCTAAAATTAAATTTGAGATATTATAGATTTTTGGATAAAGATTTTTGTAAGTTTTCATTATGGCCTAGCCAAATAAGCCATTCTACCATTCGAGTTCGAATCGTCAAGATTGTTCCAATTCGAGTTCAAGTTAAGATTCCTGTTAAGGTTCAACCTCGAAAGATTTTAGCTTATTAATTATAAACAAATCACCATCATTTCAATTTTCGTTGAAACTACTAATTGTTATGATTGCATTTTATAATCTCCTTAAGAGATGTTATTAATAAGCTTGTGGCCTAACCAATTAGCTAGGAAAACTTAAAAGAAGAAATAGTTTTTATAATTATCTTTGCATAATTTCTTTTGCTTTTTGATATTTTAATTCGATTTCAGCAATTTGATTATCTCTTTCTTGCTGAAGATTTGTTAAATACTTATCTAAATTTTCGCGCGCGC
>CAZHOH010000040.1:0-4100 GCA_964534185.1 Candidatus Woesearchaeota archaeon
AAGACGATGACTTATATTATTGGAAATGAGCTTAAGAATTTGGATAAGATTTTGAGTCTTCAGGATTTTAAAGGGACTTTGATTTATGGTTAGTTATTTAAAGAATTTCTATTTTATTATATTATGAAAAAAAGGAGTTTTAAAATTAAGAATGGAAGTTCTGAGGTCGTGGTTTATCTTTTTTTAGAGGAAGTTAATTATTTGGTTAATAAATCAGAGTTTATAGGACAATTAATTAAAAGTATTAATTTAGAGCATGTAGGTTATGCGGGTTTTAAATCTAAAAAATTTTTTAAAGAATATCTTGAGAGGCAAATTGAAAGGGATAATTGGATTAAAGGGAAATATCCAATGGAGAATTTGGAAGAAAAAGAGTTATTGGAAGCGATAAAAAAAGTTTTTTATAAGATTGAAGAGGTTATTCCTTCTGAAGATATTTATGTTTATGTTTTTCCCACATTATCTGAGTTTGTTATTAAGAGTATGGGTGGTGTTGGAGGATTCTCTTCTTGGAAGAATACGATTCTTTTAGATGTTTATCCGACTAATAATTGGAAAAAACAATTTGAAATTATGTTGGCTCATGAAGTAGCTCATGCAGTTTCTCCTTTTTGTCATAAATTATCTAATCTTAGAAGTTGGCTGGTTTTTGAAGGTATTGCTGAGCATTTTAGAGAGAGATTTATTGGAGGTAAAAAGTCTCCTTGGACTTCTGCTATTTCAAGAAGAGATTCTAAAAAAATATTTGATGAGTTAATTCCTTTGTTGGATTCTGATAACCAAGATATTTATACTGGATTATTTTTTGGGTCTAAAAAATATCCTCTTTGGGCAGGTTATACAATCGCATATTATCTTATTGAAGATTATTTAAAAAATCTTAAGGAAGTTGATTGGAAGAAGGTTCTTATGGTTCATCCTAATGATGTTCCTGTTGAGAAGTTATTTTTTGCCTATAGTAAATAAATATAGGGGTATTTCACTTCCTCCAATGTCTAAAACTCTACTTAATCTATCATTGTCAAATCCCCCTATTGCACAACATCCAATATCTAGACTTTCAGATATGAGATGTATATTTTGTCCAACATGTCCTGCTTCAATTAGAGCAAATCTATACGCATTTTGATCATACTTTACTTCTGTTCTACTCAAGGCTCCTGTTAATATTATAACTGCATTTGATTTTTCAAAGAAGTTGACGCCCATTATTTCTTTCATTTCTTCATCTAAGTTTTGATTATAAATAAATTCTAGCCCATTATCTCTAACATTAAAATGGTATAATCCTTTTTTCATATCAATTATATTATGTGCTGTTAAATAAACTTCTAAGGGATATCTTGCCCCGGCAGAAGGATACATTCTATTTAGAAAATTTTGATTTGGTTTTTCTTTTAATCCTGCGGACCAATATATGATTTTTGATATTTCATCGAATGTTAACCCTTCAATAGAAAATTCCCTTGTTGTTTTTCTTTTTGTTAAAAGATCTTCCATATTTCCCCCTATATTTTTTCTTTCTATTTTTCTGGATGGGAATCTTGGGTAGGTTTTGTAGAAAATTTTTCTCCAACTCTCAGGTATTTCTCCTTCTACTCCTTCCTTTAAATCTTCACTGGAGAACTTTGTTGCATTGTAATATCTTTTTGTTTCTTCTTTCATTTTATATAAATGGATGCGGGAGTTTATTTTTGTTTTCTTCTGCGTTAGAGTCTAATGGATGCATTGAAGGGATAATTACTTTTATTGCAACATATTGAGATACTTTTAATTTTTTTGGGGAAATGTCTGTATATATTACCTGATGTCCTTGAGATATGCATTTTTCTAATGCTGATTGCTTTGTTTCAGTAGTTTTTTCGTCTTCTACTTCTGATTGTTCTATTATTCTTTCAAAATTATTTTTTTTATTTCTATATGCCCAAAATCCTGTTCTTGTTGTCGAGTCCATTACTTTTCTTGGATCATTTATTTTAGGTATTTCTCCTTTTAACATTTGGAACCTGTTATATTCTCTTACTTGTTGGGCTTCCATTAAAGAGCCTATCATGGCTCCCTGTTGACTGTATGCTGATTTAAGTCCCGTAGAAAAGTAAGGTCCTTGTGTTGTTCTATCCACTAATATTGTTGCGACTGTTGGAATTCCCATTTCTTGAGTTATATCAAAAAAGTTAACATCAAGCAGATATCTATTGAAATACTTCCTTAATTCTTTTATTATTTCTGATGAGCCTTCTATTTTTCTTAGTTTTTGATTTGATGTCCACCATCTTAAGAAAGAATCTCTTTCAATTACTTCTAGTATTCCTCTTTCGATGGCTGTTGTTTTGTCAGTTCCAAATGCTGCTCCAGTACTTGTAGGATTTCTAATTAAAGGCTCTTGGAAATCCGAATAATAGGGAATGTATATCAATTGAGATGGTACTAAAATTTCTTGATTATTTGTTAAATCGATACCGTAACTCCATTTTAGTTTCCTATGTCTGTCTTCTTCTTTTATTTCTCTTTGGAATTTTCTTGGATTAATGAGATTATGACCTTTTTTAGTTAGTTCAGTAAAACTTCCAATTATTTGAGGACTTTGTTTTCGGTCTTCTAATGAATATCTTTCTATTGCTTCTCCTGTAGCTTTAACTTTTGCTGTTTCTTCGTCAAGAGAAATTGAGCTACCTGAGCAGTCGTTATCTATTTCATCAGAAGTAAAATCACAAGTGTATTTATAGAATCTAGGTTCATCAGTAAACTGTATTGATTTTCTTAAAATTATAGGCTCGCCTATTGATTTAATTATGTCTGTTAAGACCATTTTGTTTGTATTAATTATTTGTTTCTGGTCTGTAGGACTTACATGGAGGTCTACATCCAGGTTGTGGCATTGGTTTACACCCTTTACATGTTATTGGTCCTGGTCTTCCTCCCCCATATACTTCGGTGTAGTTTCCGTTTTCACTTAGGTTATAAGCTGCGTCTTCTATTACATCACTTAATTCTATCGAAGAAACTTCTCCTACTCTTGATTCAAGAATTGCTTCCATGATATACTTTATTTTTTAAAATATATAAATATTGTCGTTTTATATTATATCTTTTAGTTAGTTATTTAAAGTTTGGTTTTGTTTTTTGTTTATGATTGATGCTGAAAATTATAATAAAGTGCGTGCAGAGATTGTGAAAGTGAAAAAGCGTGGGGGGCGAGTTGTTGTTCTTGCAAAGGATGAGAATTTTAATCGGCAAATTTTTGATAATAAAGATGTTGATATTTTGGTTGGAGTTGAGAAGGTTTCTGGCAAGGGTAAATTAAAGAGTCGCGAGAGTGGTTTGAATCAGGTTCTTTGCAAGATTGCTGTTAAGAATGGTGTTAAGATTGGAATTGATTTTTCTGTTTTTTTAAAATTGGAGGGGAAGGAGTTGAGTGATTATATTGGGAAAGTTATGCAGAATGTTTATTTGTGTAAGAAGTATAAAGTTGAAATTGTGCTTGTTAATACTGGGGGGAAAGGGGTTTATGATTTGAGGAGTTTTATGTTAAGTCTTGGTGCTGATACAATGATGGCTAAGAAAGCTGTTGATGAAAGGTTTGATGTTTAATTGTATTTGTAAAGGTAGTTGATTTCTTCTGGTGTTAGTGCTTTGTTGTAGACTCTGATTTCGTCGAGGGCGCCGTTGAAGTATCTGTCAGAAGCATACCAAGATATTTGTGCTCTTGTCGGGTTGATTTGCATGTTGCCTGAACCTTGAGATTGTAATTCTCCATTTTTGTAAATGTATCCTTTTTGTTCGTTGTGGTTGTAGACTACTGTTAGGTATTCCCATTGGTTTTCTGTGAAGTCTGTTTCTATATTCATTACTTCATTTGGTAGTTTGTCAAAGTGCCACCTTGTAGGTCCGGATGTTGGGTTTGAATTTGATGAGAAGATTCTTACTTGTTTTGAAGTACTTGAACTTTTGTCATCAAAAATTATCATTCCGTGTCTGGGTCTACCGGGGTTTTGTTTTGCCCAAAGAGAGATTGTGAATGAGTCTGTCCATATTGGGATTCTGCCCGGATTTGTATTTGATTCTATTGAGATTCCTTCGAGGTTTGCGCTGTTGAATTT
>CAZHOH010000041.1:0-4098 GCA_964534185.1 Candidatus Woesearchaeota archaeon
ACGGCGTGTTCCCTGCTCGATCCCTGCCCGTAGTTCCGCCCGCCGACGATGAACGAGCCGTCCTCCTTGTGCTTCATCGCGCGATCGTAGTAGGTGTCGTCCACCTGATCGTAGGTGAATTTGCTGATCTCGGGGATATTGCTCCGGTACGGCAGGACGCGCGTTCCGGCGGGCATGATCTCGTCCGTCGAGACGTCGTCGCCGACCTTGAGCAGCGCCGGGCACCTGAGCGATTCGGGCAGCGGCTCGAACTCCGGCAGCGCTCTGATGTTCGGCCCTTTTTCGAGCTGGACCTCTTCGCTTGATTCCGCGGGCGCGAGCAGCATGCCGGTGTTCAGGGTGTAGCGTTCCGGCTCCTCGACGTGCGGGTACGCCATGTCGAGCGTGCGCGGGTCGGTGATCGTTCCGGTCAGCACGGACGCCGCGGCGGTCTCCGGGCTGCAGAGGTAGACCTGGTCTTCCTTCGTGCCCGACCGGCCGGGGAAGTTGCGCGGGACGGTCCGCAGGCTGATCCTTCCGGAGGCGGGCGCCTGCCCCATGCCGATGCAGCCGTTGCACCCGGCCTGATGGATGCGCCCTCCGGCGTGCAGCAGCTTGCCGAGATATCCGCGCTCCATCAGGTTCTCCTGGATCTGCCGCGACGTCGGATTGACGTCGAGCGAAACGCGGTCGTGCACCGTCCTGCCGTCCACGATCGCCGCCGCCATGGCAAAATCCCGGTAGCCGGGATTCGCCGACGAGCCGACCATCGACTGGTATATCTCCTTTCCGGCGACCTCTGTAACCGGCACGACGTTGCCCGGACTGCTCGGCTTCGCGATGAGCGGTTCGAGCTCGCCGAGATCGATCTCGTCACGTTCGTCGTATTCTGCGCCGCCGTCCGCGCGGATTTCGACGAAGGCGTCTTCGCGGCTCTGCGACCGGAGAAACGTCCGCACCGCGTCGTCGGACGGAAAGACCGACGTCGTCGCGCCGAGTTCCGCGCCCATGTTCGTGATCACGTGCCGGGCCATCGCCGTCAGATTTGCCAGGCCCGGGCCGTAATACTCGACGATCTTCCCGACGCCGCCGCTGACGCCGTGCCGCCGGAGCATTTCGAGGATCACGTCCTTTGCGCTCACCCAGTCCGGCAGTTTCCCGGTTAGCTTCACACCCATGACCTTTGGCATGGTGACGTAGAACGGCTTCCCCGCCATGGCGAGCGCAACGGCGAGCCCGCCCGCACCCATTGCGAGCATCCCGAGCGATCCGGCCGCGCAGGTGTGGCTGTCCGATCCGAGCAGCGTCTTCCCCGGAACGCCGAAACGCTCCATGTGCACCGGGTGGCTGACGCCGTTGCCCGGCCTGCTGTACCAGACGCCGAATTTCCGGCATGCGCTTCGGAGGAACAGGTGGTCGTCCGGATTTTTGAAGTCGGTCTGGATCAGGTTGTGGTCGACGTACTGCGCGGAGACCTCGGTTTTCACCCGGTCGAGGTTCATCGCCTCGAGTTCGAGCATGACCATCGTGCCGGTGGCGTCCTGCGTGAGCGTCTGGTCGATCTTCAGGCCGATCTCGGCCCCGGCTTTCATTTCTCCTTCTACGAGGTGCGATTCAATCAGCTTCTGCGTAACGTTCTTACCCATATATGAAGTCCCGTAATTTATACGAACAGAATTTCGGCAAGGAAACCGCCGTTCGGATTCCCCACCAATAGTAACAGTTCAAATCAGAAATAATCCCCGAAAAGGGGAGAAATTCTTTGAGGACGGACTCGAAGCCTTTAGGATAGGAGTATTCCCATTCAGATCATGGCGTGCGCTGGAGGATTTCCACTGCCTTGCGAGACGATGCACCGCACTTGTTTTAACGACGCCGGATCCGGGCTTAAGCAAAACAATATTCATAAGCCGTCAGCCCGATTTCCGGAAGAGATCGGGGCAGGCCCCAAAGGCCCCAAAAGACAGGGTAGACAGGGGCAGGCCCCGAAAGGCGGGGGCAGGCCCCAAACTTCGGGGCAGGCCGGTGCGAGCCCGTACCAGGACCGGTAATCACAACGACATTAAATCCATCGCGGGATTTACATAGAAAAAGCCCCTCCCTCGCGGCGGGGCTTTTTGTTTTTGGGGGAAGGGGGATGTCTTACCCCCGCTTTGTAGAGGTCATTCTCTTAACCAGTAAAAAGCGAATCGGGTGGAACGTTATATATCACTTCAAGTATTTTTGTAAAAGCGTCGATCGCATGCTGGACACAGTCTATCCTGATTTCAGGGCTGTCGGCATTGGCTCTTATCCCGCCGACATATCGTTCCGGATAGGGATAAAGTATGCTGTCAGATTCAGAATATTGGAGACTTCGCAGATTGTGCACACCAAGTAGAATCGCCTTTTTATACATTTTCATGTGCGTTTTATCACCTACCATTCGTGCAATTTCATAGGCATATGTTAATCCTTCAAGAAATACTCCGTCACTTGAAGAATGCGGTGATCCATACTCGGGTGTATCAGGATTATAGAATCTTCCAAGATATTTTTCCTGAGGCTTTCCTGAAGTATTCTGTAATTCCAGCAGCTTGTCGTTCAGCACAAATATCGCTTGAGCATATTTTTTTTCACCGGTAATTTTATAGATTTTATTTAGTGATTGAGTGTGCCAGGGTACATACGCCGGATAATAGTTCTTTTCCAATTGATTTACATATTTTTCCAAATAGTAGTTTTGTGATTTTATTGCCGCATTAAGAGCAGTAATATCCTTTGTTTTTTCATAATAATCTACGAGTGCAAGTATGGCCTCTCCTGAATAGAATGTTATTATATAATCTTTATCATATGTATAATTAGGTTCTATAAACCAAGGTTCAAACGATCCATCCTCATTTTGTAAGTATATTAACCCGTTGTGCTATTAAGCCAGAGCATGTTTAATATGCCCAATCGGTTTATTGTTCACGAATTTATTGATGTATTGCAATACAGTATATGCCGAGATTTTAGATAGTATACGTGCAGAGAATCCGTCGAATGTTTTTGCATAATTTCTGCGGATCATGAACTGATCACAGAGTTGTGAGAACAGCGTTTCAATTCGCTTTCTTGTTTTTCTAAAAAGGAACGGTTGTTTTCTGTAATTACGTTGATTCGATCTCATCGGCGTGTTCAGGCGTATACGGGATTCTTCAAAGAGGTTCAGTTGGTATTCGCCGCTTAAATATCCTTTGTCGGCGAGTATCATGCAATCGTGATAATCGTTCTTAACATCCTGTAAATAATGAACATCCGAGACATTTGCTTTCGTCAGGTCGTAACTCATTATAACGCCTGAGAGACTGCATATTCCGTGAATCTTGTACCCGTAATAGTATTGATTCTGAGAGGCGCAAAATCCGAATTCGGGAGCGGTATGAACATCCTCAAGACATATTCGCGCTCTTTTTCCACGAGCAACTTTGCACACTTCCAACGGCATAGAGTCTAATATGAATATGTCCTCCGAGGTCACAATACGCTGCGCCATTCGTTTTTGTATGAGATCGATTAACGGCTTTAAAAAACGCCGCCGTCTGTTAAATCGAGACCGTTCAATCAAGTGTGGAAAAGCTTCCTTATACTCGGTTGTCAGCTTCATGAACAAATGGTTCTCGCTGTCAATTCCAAGACTCTCCGCAGCTAACGACAACGCAATAACCTCTGCATCTGAGAACTTTGGAGGCCTTCCATGGCGTTTTAATTGCATTTTTTCCAAAAATGATTTGACAATGGGCAAAAATATGTCGAAATTTCTTTTGATATCGTGCATCACCTATCTCCTTGTTATTATTGACTTTACAATCTATAATATAAGGAATTTTCAGGTGATGCACTATCTTTTTATCCAGTATTTCTAATAGCACAACGGGTTAAGTATCGTATCCCGGAAAATACACGGGTAAATTTGTCCGTCTTTTCAGTTACAGGCGAACACATTGCCACGCTTGTTGATAGAATACAGTCGCCGGGAAAATACACTGCAATCTGGGATACACGTAGTATAAACAATGTACTATTATCAAGTGGAGTGTACTTCTACCGACTAAAAGCCGGAGTACATTCAATTATAAACAAATGTGTTCTAAT
>CAZHOH010000042.1:0-3387 GCA_964534185.1 Candidatus Woesearchaeota archaeon
GAAAAGGAGTGGGCGTCAGACTGCACCTGTCGTGAACGAGCTGCGACAGCAGGTGCGGGTGACCCACCCCTTCCATCCGTTGTCGGGTCGGTCGTTCGAGCTCGTCGCCTACCGTCATAGCTGGGGTGGCCGCCCGGTGGTGGACTGCGTGGACGCCGGGGGCCAGGTGGTCACGGTCCCGCTGGCCTGGACGGACGCCGCGGAGGAAGACCCGTTCGTCGCCCTGTCCGGTGGTCGAGCCCACTTCCGGGTCGAGGACCTTGTCCGGTTGCTGGACCTCCTCGCCGAGGAGGTGGAATGAGGGGCTGGTCCCGCAATCTGTCGGGAGGGTGTGTCAAGTGAATTACGCCGCAAATGTAAAGTTAAATACGCCATTTCCCGACGATGTCGACCTGAGCTATATCTCCACAGCATGGCGTATGCCGTCAGTATCTAGGGTAGTTATGCGGCAAATATACCTTGACAAGCCTGAGACGATCGGCGTAGTTTTCTTGACACATCAACGGACCGTCAGCCCAGGAGGAATCGATGGCCCGAAGCAAGCCCCCCGATCCCAAGGTCCGCGCGCTGTCCGAGCGCGGTTGCCTCAACCCCCGGCCCGAGCGTGTCGACGATCCCCTGTTCGAGCGGGATCCCTTCTTCGATGCCCGCGACCTGGTCCAGGTCAAGTACGAGATGCTGCGCCGGGTCCGCGACGACGGGCTATCGGTGAGCGCGGCCGCCGCCGCGTTTGGATTCTCCCGGCCGACGTACTACCAGGCCCGGGAGGCCTTCGCGCAGGAGGGGCTCCCGGGCCTGGTGCCGCGGAAGCGGGGGCCGCGGGGCGGGCACAAGCTGACCGGCGAGGTGGTGGCCTTCCTCCTCGAGCAGATCCGGCGGGAGGGCGACCTGCCCTCGGGGGTCCTGTCGGAGCGGGTCCAGGAGCGATTCGACGTGTCGGTCCACCCCCGCAGCATCGAACGCGCTCTGGAGCGTCACAAAAAAAAACGTCCGTAGACGGCGACCGCCGGTCGGGTGGCCCCGAGGTATGCGGCGAGATCGCGCGCCGTTACGAGGCGCTTCGTCACACCCGTCTTGGCGAGGGCTGGGGCGGACGAGGGCTTGCGCTGCTGATGCGCCAGGGCCTGGTGGCCTGGATGGAGGTGGTGGCTGCGGACGCGGCGTCCGGCGTCCCTCGGGCCAGGACCTCGCGGGAGGATGGGGAGGCGGGGCCTGAGCGGGAGATGGGCGGCTGGCAGGAGAGGTCCTCCCTTCCTGCCGAGGCGGTCTGCGTGCTGACGTCGATGGCGGTCGGAACCCTGGGGGAGATGTGGGCATGAACGAGCAGACACACACGAAGGTGAGCGCGCAGCACCTCAAGCGACCGGCCTACCTGTACGTGCGTCAGTCGACGATGCGACAGGTGGTGGAGCACACCGAGAGCACCCAGCGGCAGTACGAGCTGGGCCGGCGGGCGGTGGCGCTGGGCTGGCCCCGGGACCGGGTCGTGACCATCGACGACGACCTGGGGGTGTCGGCGGCGTCGGAGGGCCGGGAGGGCTTCGCGAGGCTGGTGAGCGAGGTGGGCATGGGGCGGGCGGGGATCGTGATGGGCCTGGAGGTGTCCCGCCTGGCCCGCAACTCCAGCGACTGGCACCGGCTGCTGGAGATCTGTGCGCTGACCGGCACCCTGATCCTGGACGAGGACGGGCTGTACGATCCGGCCCACTTCAACGACCGGCTGCTGCTGGGGCTGAAGGGGACGATGTCCGAGGCGGAGTTGCACGTGATCCGCGCTCGCCTGGTCGGCGGCATCCTGAACAAGGCGCGACGTGGCGAGCTGAAGGTCCGGCTGCCGATCGGGCTGGTCTACGACGAGCAGGACCGGGTGGTGCTGGACCCGGACCGGGAGGTGGGGCAGAGCCTGCGCCGGCTCTTCAAAACCTTCCGGCGAGTGGGCACGGTCCACGCCACCGTGCGGGCCTTTGCCGCGGACGGCCTGCGCTTCCCCCGTCGCATGCACGGCGGTCCCCATCACGGCGACGTCGTCTGGGGCCCGCTGACCCAGTCCCGTGCGACCTACACGCTGCATAACCCCCGTTACACGGGAGCCTACGTGTACGGCCGGCGGACCCAGTGCCGGCGGGACGCGGCTGGGAATCCGAAGCTGGTCTTCCTCCCGCAGGAGGAGTGGACGGTCCTGATCCGTGACGCACACGAGGGCTACATCCCGTGGGACGAGTACGAGGAGAACCTGCGCCGCCTGCGGGCCAACGCCCGCGGCGGCAGGCCGACGTGGAAGAGCCCGCCCCGGGAAGGGCCGGCGTTGCTGCAAGGGCTGGTCGTGTGCGGCGTGTGCGGCAAGACGATGTCCGTCCGCTACAAGCACAGGGGAGGCCGGCTCCTGCCCCAGTACGTCTGCGCCGGCCCGGGCGTGCAGCTGGCCAGGCATGGGTGCCAGTCGATCCCCGGGCAGAGCATCGACGACGCGGTGGCCGGGCTGCTCGTCGAGGCCATGAGCCCCCTGTCGCTGGAGGTGTCCCTGGCCGTCCAGCAGGAGCTCCAGGAGCGCCTCGACGAGGCCGACAAGCTCCGGAGGACGCAGGTGGATCGGGCCCGGTACGAGATGGAGCTGGCCCGGCGGCGATACATGCGAGTGGATCCGGACAACCGCTTCGTGGCGGCCTCGCTGGAGGCCGATTGGAACCTCAAGCTCAAGGAACTGGCCGCCGCTGAGGAGGAGTACCAGCGCCGACGGGAGGCGGACCGCAAGCTCCTCGACGGCGAGACCCGAGACCGGATCCTGGGCCTGCCCCACGACTTTCCCCGGCTCTGGAACGACCCCCGGACGCCGCAGCGCGAACGCAAGCGCATGGCGCGGCTCCTGCTCGACGACGTGACCCTGCTACGGGACGACGGCATCATCGCGCACGTGCGCTTCAAGGGCGGCGCGACCAGGACCCTGAAGCTGCCCCGGCCTCTGCGCTGCTGGGAGTCACGCAGAACGGACGCCTCGGTGATCCGGGAGATCGACCGGCTGATGGACGAACACACCTTCGCCGAGATCGCCGCCATCCTCGAACAGCGTGGCGACCGCTCGTGCTGCGGCCACTCCTTCGATGGGCCTCGAATCCGAGGACTGGCCCGCCGCCACGGCCTGAAAACCCGATTCGAGCGGCTGCGTGAGCGCGGCCTGCTGACCGTCGACGAGACGGCGGAACGCCTGGGCGTCTGCACGGCGTCGGTCAAACGCTGGCGCGCCAAGGGGCGCCTGAACGGCGAAAAGCTGGACGACATGGGCCAGTACCTCTATGACGATCCTGGCAAGAGATCCTCGAGAAGGACCGTCGCTGTGTCAGGAAGGAATGACGAGGTGCAGTGTGAGTAGCAGGTCAACGGCAGCAAGAA
>CAZHOH010000043.1:0-3180 GCA_964534185.1 Candidatus Woesearchaeota archaeon
TGAAATCCCCGCCATTGCTGAGTTTGCGCGGATCTATGTCAGGAGGTCTGGATTCTCACGCGTTTTTCGAGACCAACGAGCTGCCTGATGAGGCGGGTCGATTCCTCAAATCCCTAGAGATTCCACCACCTAAGACCGTCATCGACATCCAAGAGCTGCCCGAAAACGCGTAGGCACACGAGCGATCCGCGCCGATCGGCGGATTCCCTTGTCTGGACTACGTTTCCGGGAAGTAGCCGTGCCTACCGACCGCAAACCCGAGCCATAGGAGCTGCGAAGAGCCCGAAGGCGATAGGCTAAGGGACTCGAGCAGCTTGGTCGAAGGCTATCCCATCTGGAATCCCCAACTAACTGGCTCTTCGTCAGCTGCAAGCCGATGTTAGGGGCCGAATAATGAAGCAATACCGTCGATTGACGCGAAAACTCCGTTATCTTTGCGTACAATCTTCCGGACAATTACAGACATTCTCTCCGATGCCGCAGTCACCGTTACCGCAACGATTGCATATCGTTGCAGTCCCGCTCTGCATACACTCAGAGAACGTATCATCCCAAACACTGTGGTTGACCATTGTCAGTCCATCACAACATTCTGATACTCCAGAATTTGACCAGTCAGGCACTGCCATACAAACATCGCCTTCCCCACAGCAGAGTTCAAAGTTGCCACTTGGCGGAAGGCAATCCAACGGGCTCGTGCAAAAATTCTCGCTAGTTTCGCATAATCCGTCACCAGCCTCACTCAGGCAAACAAAAGACGTAGGATTGACGGATTCGCATTCCGATTTGCCCTCTGTTTCGTAAATAGTAATTGTCTGTGCAGCCTCACTGCAACAGTAGTCTGATGTTTCTAGTAACCAAGGATCTGTCGTTCCGTCCAATGGCAGGAAGGGAACGCCATTTTCATAGCAATCTGAAGTATCATCGTCATTTGTGTCATCATCATTAATGACATCATCGTCTACAATATCATCGTCGCCCGAAGGTGGCTCTTCCCCTCTCTCACACGATGCGATGTAGGCAACAAAAACAGAAAACACCGCGATAATAGTCGTCTTTATTGGGCTCAATCCGTCCCTCCTCATAGATACAGCTCACTCCATAACAGGCACAGTAATTTCCACAATTGGTAGGTCATCATGTAGCATTGCTGTAAACAGAATTGAAAGAGAGTAGCCTTGGTTTAATCCAGGAGGCTCCTGAGAGAAGACGATCTCTGACTCGACCGAGTATGGAATCTGGTTGAAGACATCAATAATCATTTCAGTCGCCTCTTCTGCGATTACCTGTGGACTGCGCGAAGTGTATCCTGCCCCCGCTGAAATGTAGAAGTCAGGCCATTCTAGTGACATCCGTTCAATGTCGCCAAGGGGATTAATTGAGAGAATCAATCGAGATCCCAGAACTGTAACACCCGAAATTTGCCTAGTAATCACTAACATTTTCTCACGTAATAGTATCATTGACGCGTGTTCTTCGCCGGGTGCAGAGCCGGCGAGCATGACACTTTGAATGTCCACTTCTAATATTTCATCATCAATTGCAAGTGGGCTAATGAACTCGTGAGCTTGCCCGTAGATAAAAGAATTGTCTTGGACGATCTGTGTATTCTGCGAGTTAAGAAGCGTATCAAAGTCGATTTTCTTGCAAGAGGAATTGTACCTGCCACTTCCAGTGTTGTCATTCAAGCCAATAGTGCAGCAGTCATTGTCGTAGATCTCCCAGCCAGCAATTGTTCGCGCGAAATTTACATCAAACTCCTCGTCCACAAGATCCAAGAGTTTCTCGACTGACATTTCACTGTACCAAAAGAAAGAGGAGTCCAGAGTGTGAATCGAAATAGTACTCCAGTCAGGTAAATCAGCTAGAATCTCGTCGTATAGAAGGTTGTAGTCGGCTGAAGAGATATTCGACTCAGCATATGCTGCGAATGGAACGAAGAAAATACTGAACAGTAAAAGAAAGTGTCGTTCAAGAGCCTTCATGACCAGTCCTTTCCTGTGCGAGAGATATAGTAACTACTACGGGTCAAACGCGAGTTCACCCTCTGGATCACATCCCTCTACATAACGAATCATAATGTAATCGCCGGTTGGATCAGAGTAGCTGGAAGAATTAGTATATCGTTCGTTCTCAATCCTTACATATGCATCAATATAGCTATTGCCCTCTACCATAACAATGGGGCACATGTACGCATCCACGCTGGAAATGTAGAAGTACTCTCTATCAACCCACGAATCCCCAACAGCGATATTGAACAGAATGCTGTCGTATGCTAATAACTGTAGGCCAGCGCACGAAGTTGAACCACCAACGCGCATCCGCCCATGGAATCCCGTGAGAATATGTATACCATTGAAAGAAGCCCGCCACTGAGAACTACCCCATAGCAACGAATCACAGAGACTATGGCAATTGAACATGTGCAAGAACTCTAGGTCTGTATCTCCCAATTCCATATCTACTTGTTTGGAATGACAGCTACCGCCGCCAATTGGGACATGGCACATTGTGAACTGATGATAGTTGTTTGGATGACCACCATGAGTGGCTATCATCGCAGCATCAGCGTCGTCAAGATATGTATAGTCCTCTCCCCAACTTTGTAAATTGGGGTCAGCAAAGAGATACGATTGTATGTATGATTCCGAAAGGGAAATATCCTCCTCCCAGTTCTGATTTAGCGAAAGGACATCGGACCAACCGGAAATGCATTCACCCCAGCCAATCAGGTTTGAGCCAGTGCATGTGCAGTTATCCATATTGTCGATGGAATATGTATGTATCTCTTCTGCATGAAGATGTGGAAGAGCGAACAACATAGTTAAAATGAGAAATGTGAGACACAGTGAAGATCGAATGTGCGTCATTTTCTCACCTTTCGGAGATGTGATACACTGTCCCTTAATGAAGTTTACCATGAGAAAAGGAGGAGAACAAGAATCAACTTATCTTGGCACTGGTCAGTACGCTGGGTAGAGGTCCCTAACACCTACGCTTCAGCTGCAGGGCGCCCAGGGCAGCTGAGCGCGCGCGCAGTATTTGATGGTCTCACCGCCACGCAAATCGAGGGATCGAGTTTCGCTGGACGATGCGATTCCCGGTTCCGGTTCCAGGCTAGCCTAGTTCCCGTCCCAGAAAGGCCGTTTTGCCGGCCATTCGAGTCTTGAGCCCACT
>CAZHOH010000044.1:0-3164 GCA_964534185.1 Candidatus Woesearchaeota archaeon
ATCAAGCGGTGTGCCTGCCAAATCATAACCGATTACTTTCAAACTTTTTGTTCCAAAAGCAGAACTGTCAGGGATTTTATATGTTGCTGTAAACACTTTATTTTCGGAATCAATTGCTTCAATGCTATCGACATTATTTCCAGCGAACTTGACATCTGCTGTTGTCAATGGTTTCATAGGTTCGCTGAATGTCAATTTTATTTTTATTGTTTCACCTATTACTGCATATATATTCGGATTTGCAGGAGCCAAACTCAATGACCCTGTCCCTGTCCATTCCCGCAAGTATATCGGTATTCCCTGCGAATTATTTATTTCCACCTTTTTTAAAAGAGGTCGGTAGTTGTCTACGATAACATCGCTTACACTCACATCTTTTGTATGTCCTGCTCTGTCCCATGCCTTCGCAAATATTGTGTATTTTCCGTCTGGGAATTTAGCGTCGGATATTACTGTTGCGTCTTGCGGAGAACTTGCTGTACTGCTTTTATGTTGTTTTGTGTTCCATTCAAATTTCAGAAAACCTGAAGTCTTGAATCCCCAAAAATTAATATTTACATCAAACCCCAATAAAATCCAAAGCTAAAAAATAATACTTGCGGAAAACAAAAAAGGCAAGTAAGATTAAAAAATGACACCAAAAATACGAAAAGATAAATATTAAATATAAAAAATTTTCACAAAATTAGCACAGGAGGCCAAATTTATGCCCCAAGCAATATTACCATTATTTTCGTCAGATATGACAATAGTAAATGATTATTTAGCCTTTAAAAAAGACAATGGAAAAGTATATTATTTTTTAGGACAAGTAATATTATTTCAACACGATGAAAATGATCATAAATCATTTAGATATATAACAAGTCAATTAGTAGATAATGGAAACGCCAAGCAAATGGAAATAGTAAGAGCATTTGGAGTAAGTAAAAGTAGTGTAAAAAGATATGTGAAAAAATTCCGCAAAGGTGGAGCAAATGAAATATTTAAAAAACCGAAAGTTAGAAAAGCTCATATATTAACAAATAATACAATAAGCAAAATAGAAAATAGATTAGATAAAAACCGAACAATTCCCGAAATAGCAAAGGAATTAAAATTAAAAGCGGATACAATAAGAAAAGCAATAAAAGCCGGTAAAATAAAAAAAAACCTATAACCGATGATACATGTCAGGAGAATATAAAAAATAAAAGTGATAGAACAAATGTTGATGTAAATGCCCCAATGGGTCGAGGAGCAACCCGCGTAACAGAAAGAGTAGGGACATCATTAAAAACAACCGAAAAAATTCCTTCGATTCAGTTTGAAAATAATAAAGACATATCCAAAGGAGGGGTTTTATTAGCGCTGCCGGCATTACTAAGCAATGGATTGTTAAAAAACATAGATAACATATTTACCATTCCAAAAGGATTTTATAATATAATTAGTTTTTTTTTATTATTTGCATTTAGCGCGTTAATGCGAATAAAGTCAGTGGAAGCAATTAAAAGAACATCACCTGGAGAATTTGGTAAAATATTAGGGTTGGACCGCATACCGGAAATACGAACAATCAGAGAAAAACTGAATATAATAGTAAATTATAAAAATGTAAAAATGTGGAGTGAAGAACTATCACAAATCTGGCTCAAACAAATAAAAACAGACGATAAAGAGGTATATTATATAGATGGACATATAAAAGTCTATAATGGAAATTTGGCGCACCTGCCGAAAAAATATAAAGCGCAAAAAAGGTTGTGCGTATCAGGAATAACAGAATATTGGGTAAATGACAAAGTGGGGCAACCGTATTTTTATATAAGTCAAATAATAGATGAAGGATTGATAAAAGCATTAAAAAATGAAATAATCCCAAGATTATTAACGGAAGTTCCGAACCAACCCGATGAAAAATATTTTCAGCAAGACAAAAAAATATATCGTTTCGGAATAGTATTTGATAGAGAAGGATACAGTCCGAAATTAATGAAAGAACTATGGGACAATTATAGAATAAGTTGTTATACCTATAAAAAATATGTCAAAGATAAATGGGATGAATCAGAATTTAAAGAATATACAATACCGACAAAATATGGACAAGATATTAAAATGAAATTAGCCGAAAAAATATATTATTATGAAAAATTAAAGATAAGAGAAGTGAGAAAATTAAGTGAAAATAGTAGCCATCAAACCTCAATAATAACAACTGATTATATAAATGAAATGGATAAAATAGCAGTAAGAATGTTTTCCAGGTGGTCGCAAGAAAATTTCTTTAAATATATGGCTGAAAACTATGGAATAGATAGCCTAATAGAATATTCAAAGGAAGAGTTAAATGAGACCAAAAAGGTAAAAAATCCAGCATATAAAGAGATTGAAAATCAAATACGTAAACTAAACGGTCAGCTTACGCAAAAGCAAAAAAAATTTGCTGCAGCAATATTGCCGGATTTAAATGAAGAAAACAAACAAATAAAAGAAATATTAAATACAGAAAAAATAAAATTATTTGAGGGAATTAAAAATTTAGAAAAAGATATTGAAATTTTAAAAGAAGAAAAAAAAATAACAGATAAACATATAAAACTTTCGGAAATGCCGAAGGAAAAAAAATTTAGTGGATTAGTAAGAAAAAAGAAACATTTCATGGATCTCATAAAAATGATAGCATATAGAGCTGAAACCTCAATGTCTAATATATTAAGTGAAGAATTAAAAAATTCTAAAGAGAGTCGAAGTATATTAAAACAATTATTTACTGCCGATGCAGATTTAAAAATTAATGAAAGTAATAATACATTAGAAGTAGCAATACATAATTTAAATAATGTCCGAACAGATAGAGCGGTGCAAAAATTATGTGATATACTCAACGAAACTGAAACAATTTTTCCGGATACAAATTTGAAAATTTTTTATAAATTGGTGTCAAATTAAAATCTCTGACCTCGTGTTATCTGAATATAGTATTCTCCTTTTTCGCCTCGTTCGCCACCGGCTAAACCCCATGGACCAACAATATGACGTTCGCCTATAACTGTAATTTCGGCTTTATCTTCAACTAATTTAAAAGAACGTATTAAACCTTTACCGCCTTTAAATTTACTTTTGACATCATCTTTACTGCGGAACTCATACTGCAAAAAAAATAACGGATAATATTTTTC
>CAZHOH010000045.1:0-3100 GCA_964534185.1 Candidatus Woesearchaeota archaeon
CATTTAATGATGTTCATATAGCCCAGACGTTAACATATATGAGACTTGCTGAGTGTAAATTAGGACTTTTGCTTAATTTCTATACAAAATCATTAAAGCATGGAATCAAACGACTAATATTATAAAAATAGGATCACAAAGTCACACCAAGTCAAGCACAAAGTCACACGAAGAAAACATTGAGAAACTTAGTGAAAACATTTTGCGCAACTTAGTGCAACAAAAAAGGAACACAACGTACCACGAAGAAAGGCACAAAGTAACACAAAGTAAACATTGAGAAACTTAGTGAAAACACTTCGTGCAACTTAGTGAAACAAAAAAGGATCACAAAGTCACACCAAGTCAAGCACAAAGTAACACGAAGTAAACATTGAGAAACTTAGTGAAAACACTTCGTGAAACTTAGTGCAACAAAAAACAGGACCACAAAATCACGAAATACAACTAAACCGAAACCTTTACCCCGCATGTCCCGTTGATTTTATTTTTAATCAACTGGGATGAAACCTCTTCCTGTTTCATCGGGGTTTACCCCGTGGACATATTCCAGTCCACCGGGGCGAAATCCGGAGTACGAAACTCCAAACCTGTTGCTCAATACGTTGTTTTGGTCATTTATTTTTTGTAATTGATATTTATTTGAATTTTGATGCTTGTGAGTTGTGATTTTTATTGGCTAAGCCATTCGGACTTTATAGAAAAACCCTAAATAACGTCAAAGCAGCTAAATACAAATTAGGCTTGTTAGTTAACTTTGGGATGTCTTCCCTGAAATATTACAGGCTCGTAAACTAATGCAATTCGTATTTAAGTGTAATCTTTTAAAAAAGGAACACTAAGAAATGTACAACAAAAAAGACGATAAAAAAAACATGTTCAAAAACAAGACACTTTTAATCACTGGAGGTACAGGCTCTTTTGGTAATGCCGTTCTTAATCGATTTTTAAACACCGATGAATTTTCGGAAATCCGTATTTTTAGCCGTGACGAAAAAAAGCAGGACGATTTACGAAAGCGGGTCAACAGCAACAAAGTTAAATTTTATCTTGGTGATGTCCGGGATAAACGGAGTGTGGATAACGTTATGGCTGGCGTGGATTATATTTTCCATGCCGCTGCCCTCAAGCAGGTGCCTTCCTGCGAATTTTTTCCTATGCAGGCGGTAAGAACCAATGTGCTGGGAACGGAAAATTTACTGGATTCGGCATTGCAGCATGGCGTAAAACGAGTAGTCACGCTAAGTACGGATAAAGCGGTATATCCCATCAACGCCATGGGCACCTCCAAAGCCATGATGGAAAAGGTAATGATTGCCAAAAGCCGTAATTCAAATGCTACACTATTGTGCGGTACGCGGTATGGAAATGTCATGGGTTCCCGGGGTTCGGTTATTCCGTTGTTTGTTAAACAAATCAAAGAAGGAAAACCCATTACCATCACCGACCCGGATATGACGCGCTTTATGATGACCCTGGAAAATGCAGTGGAACTGGTTTGGTATGCTTTCAATAATGCAAACCCTGGAGATATGTTTATCCAGAAAGCCCCGGCAGCAACGATCGATACGTTGGCCAGGGCGCTGAAAGAATTATACAAAGCCGACAATGAAATAAAATACATTGGCACGCGCCACGGAGAAAAGCTCTATGAATCCTTAATTAACCGTGAGGATATGATGAAAGCAGAAGATTTAGTCGATTATTACCGCATCCCCGCCGACAACCGCGACCTGAATTATGACAAATACTTCTCCAAAGGCGAAGGCAAAATCTCCCTGGCGGATGAGTACACCTCGCACAATACCCAAAGGTTGAATGTAGAAGAAACGAAGGAGCTTTTATTACAATTGGATATGATAAAAAAAGATGTAGAACGCAGATGACACAGATTATACTGATAATCATAGATTTTTATCAGTGAAAATCAGTAGCATCAGTGTTATCAGTGTTCCATATTTACAAATGAAAGCACAAATAATTAAAGGCGGAACCCACACAGACCATCGCGGCACGCTCCGCTTTGTCAATGATTTCGATCTGAAAGACGTTCGGCGCTTTTACACCATCCAACACCCGGATACATCAGTAGTCCGTGCCTGGCAAGGTCATGAAATAGAAACCAAATGGTTCTTTCCCTTGAACGGGAGTTTTGTTGTGGCATGGGTAAAAATTGATGATTTCGATAATCCATCAGATAATTTAAAGGCAGAATACCAAATACTCAAAGCCGATGTACCGGCGGTTGTTTATATACCCCCCGGCTATGCCAATGGACTAAAAGCCTTAGAACCCAACTCCGAAATAGCCGTCTTCTCCGATCTAAATGTGAGAGAATCCGTAAAAGAAAAAAGAAGATACCCCGCCGTCAAGTGGTTTGATTGGAGTCAGTTTGAAGAATAGAACACAGATGACACTGATCTAACTGATGATCACAGATATTGTCAATGTAAATCTGTAACATCAGTGCCTGTCCCGTCCATACGGGGTTATCAGTGTTCACAAAAAATATCCGATAGAATAATATTGAACACAGATGACACAGATTAGACGGATAATCACAGATGACTTATCAATGAGTGAAAATATGCTGCATCTGCGTTATCAGTGTTCTAAAATATATCTCTTAATGGAATATTTGCACCAAGACATTACCCAGAAAATAATAAAAGCCTTTTATAAGGTCTATAATACTTTAGGTTATGGCTTTCTTGAAAGAGTCTACCAAAAAGCTATATTGGTTGAGCTAAGAAAAATGGGATTTCATTGTCAGGAGGAATCTCCAGTTGAAGTGTATTATGAAGGATATAATGTCGGAGATTACCGCGCAGATATAATCGTTGAGAATTGCGTCATAATTGAAAATAAAGCAAACGAAGCTCTTTGTGAAGAGCACGAATTTCAATTAATCAATTACTTAAAAGCTACTGAAATTGAAGTAGGGTTATTACTTAACTTTGGCAAAAAACCGGAATTCAAAAGAAAAATATTTACAAACGATAGGAAGAAGATGAACACAGATGACACAGATTAGACGGATAATCACAGATATTATCAGTGAAAACCTGTAGCATCAGCGTTATCAGTGTTCAGAAAAAAA
>CAZHOH010000046.1:0-110 GCA_964534185.1 Candidatus Woesearchaeota archaeon
TCAAAGGGCGTAGTGCGCTTTTGTTACCTTTTTTAATCCTTTTTTGATCAGTCCCTTTTATGGGCCTGATCAAATAGGGGTTACAAATTGTGATCTCGATATTCAAAAAG
>CAZHOH010000046.1:210-2951 GCA_964534185.1 Candidatus Woesearchaeota archaeon
TGCCCGTAATCGTAATAGATCGATTCAAAGGATTGCCCTGCTTTGCTTTCAAACGTCTGTACAGATCAGACCCATGGTTCGATTACGATTACAGCTACTTTGAGCACGAGCACGAAGGATTCAAACTGAAAAATTGTAATCCTGAAATGGCCATTTTTGATCCGCGTCGATTTTATTTTTTTCTTTTAAGTTTATTGACAAAATCGGCCGGCGGCAGGGGATATTCGTTACATTTTGTCTTGCTTTATTTTGCCGTTACAGGTCAGGGTCGGCAGAGACGTAATGGGAAAGCGGCAGGATGCCGCTTCTACTTTCTACCTCGTTCTTTGATGTTGCTTTTCAGAATGAATTTATCAGATTTTTCGAAATGTAGACGCGGCATCCTGCCGCGTTCCGTTTAGCTTTATGCAAACCCATATGCTGACGAGGCATGACTGAGGATTATAATGTTCCCGGCCCTCCGCATGACATTTATATCAGCGTTGGTTCGATGCTAACCGGTAAAAGGAACCTGGAATAATTGCGGGTTCATTTGATTTTATGGGCCTGATCAAATAGGGGTTACAAATTGTGATCTCGATATTCAAAAAGAACTGGCGTGCTATGCGGAACGGCGCTCGTGCCCGTAATCGTAATAGATCGATTCAAAGGATTGCCCTGCTTTGCTTTCAAACGACCGTACAGATCAGACCAATGGTTCGATTACGATTACAGCTACTCTGAGCACGAGCACGAAGGATTCAAACTGCCGAACTCCTGACAAGAATGTCACAAACTATTGAAAAAGTATTATTTTCTTGCATTACAACTCGTCAAAATAATTGTGAAGTTTTTAGCCCTCCCTGTATCCGGTAGAAGAACGTTGATTTAATCGAAATTCGATGCGAACCATGGAAATAAGAAAAGATTTTGAGAGATGATGTCTAATGATTTTTAAGGGCTTTCATTTTCAATTAAATCAAAGGACCCGCAGGCGGGGGGACATTGTTTTACAAGAACTTATTCGAACGTCTGCAGCTTTTTCGTCAAAAATTTCACAATTTTTTATTGGCGAATGTCAGGAGATGTGAACTGAAAAATTGTAACCCTTACATGGCCATTTTTGATCCGCGCCGCAAGAGTGGATATTCAACTGGATTTTTGGGCTAACAGGTTAAAAATTTTATCATGAATATCCAGAAAGCCTGTAAATCCACTAAAATCCTGTTGTTTCTGCCCTTCTTCTTATCCCGTTGGAAGCATAAATAAATAATGTATCAACGCTAACGCCACGGCAGCAATACCAACCAAAAACAACTGGTACGCGTATCTATACTGACTGTATTTCTTTTTGCTTAACAGCCGATAGTTTTCTTTCGCGATTTCTTCTGTCGTAAAACTCATCAGGTAGACTTTTGGATTGAGGACTTTGAACGAAAATATCAGGCTCAACAACCATAGAATTATGGGTAAAACATAGATAATTCCTGCTAGTGTGGTTGCTTCTTTTCTTATATCGGTGAAAGTTATGGCGTGGAAATAGATTCCGGTGACGATTCCGGTTATTGTGATGATCTGTTTGGCTGCTGATTCTATGGAGTTGATGGATTGCCGGAAGAAATCCTTGATTATCCCGGTCCAGAACGGCGGTACTTCCACGAAGTTCAATGTTTCATTGTTATCGTCTGTATGGTTATTCATCCGTCTAACTCCTCACCATCGGTTCGATTATAGGTTGCGGTTATTGAGCAATGAGGACAGGGGAGATCGAGTGGAATATCGTGGGGTATTTGCTTGTTTGAATTTTTCATATTCCTGATGAGTATCTCTGTTTTTATACGAACCATCTTATCCCAATCGACCGCAAACGGTTTACCGCAGTTTTTACATGTTAATCTGACATTTCCCATTACTCCTTCTCCTTTTTACGTGAAAACAACCGTTTCAGGATAGAACGGTTACCTTGTTTTTCCAGTGATTTAGTCCACTGATTCAAGGCATTTTCGACTGTAGTGGTGTGAGGTGATTGCAATTTTCTGAATGTTTTCAATGCTTCGGCAGCAAGCTTGATTGCTGTATCGAACTTATTTTGGTCGGCGTAAAGCATAGCCATGTTGTGTTTTGTAATTGCAGCGCCGTGCAGATCACCGAGACGCTCGAATGTATCCAATGATTTCTGGTATAACTCGATGGCACGGTCCCTATCGCCCTTATCTGCAGACACCATACCCATGTTGCCAAAGGTCTGCGCCATGCCGTGCAGATCACCAAGACGCTCTTTTGTCTCCAATGATTTCTGGTATAACTCGATGGCACGGTCCCAATCGCCCTTATCTGCCAACACCAGACCCATGTTGTTGTAGGTCTGCGCCATGCCGTGCAGATCACCAAGACGCTCGGCTGTCTCCAATGATTTCTGGTATAACTCTATGGCACGGTCCCAATCGCCCTTCCTGTAATAAGCAGCTCCCATGTTGCCAAAGGTCTGCGCCATGCCGTGCAGATCACCAAGACGCTCTTTTATCTCCAATGATTTCTGGTATAACTCGATGGCACGGTCCCAATCGCCCTTATCTGCCAACACCAGACCCATGTTGTTGTAGGTCTGCGCCATGCCGTGCAGATCACCAAGACGCTCGTCTGTCTCCAATGATTTCTGGTATAACTCGATGGCACGATCCCAATCGCCCTTTCGCCGGTACAAGATACCCATGTTGTTGTAGGTCTGCGCCATGCCGTGCAGATCACCAAGACGCTCGTCT
>CAZHOH010000047.1:0-2815 GCA_964534185.1 Candidatus Woesearchaeota archaeon
TAACATCGCGATTAAGAGAAGTTGATTTTTCAGAGCTGAAACAAGCCCTCGATTTTCTCCCTGAGCGAAGAATGAGCGATTGGCTGAGAAAATCAGAGCTGGCGAAGTTTCCTCGAAAAATCAATTTGGATAATTTCTGGTTTTCAAAAAGAAAATTGCCGAATGCAAAAGAAATTATCTTTAAATCGCTGTTCAACGATTTTTGATTTATCAAAAACACGAGTGGCGAACTAAGAGCCCTCGTGAGTTTCTAATTCTCCATTATAATATTTCTAAAATCTCTCTTAGTTTAGGTGGGAAAGTTAGCCGTCCCCATAATAGTGAGGGTTTCCGCGTAAATTTTTGCTTCTTTTTTTGAAAAAGAAGATGCGATCCTCAACTGTGTAACAGATTATATATAATTAATTTTAATATATTTTTCAATTTGAAACCAAGATAACTCTTTTATTCCGCCAAATTTATTCTTTATTTCTTGGATTATTTTTTGAAGTTCTTCGTTGTTTTTTACTTCGAGATTTAGCTCTAGATCATAAATGCTTATTGTTCTATCTATATAGATTACATTTTTATTATTTGTAGCAAATTGTAGAATATTTGAAAATTTAGAATTTTTACTAAGGATGATATTTAATTTATAGTAGACATAACCTATCTTGGTCGTCTGTAAATTTATATTGTATCCAACGATAATCTTTTTATCTTCCAGTTGTTTTATTCTATACGCGATTGTTCTCGGAGAGGTTTTTAACTCCTCCGAAATATCTAAAATAGTTTTTCTTGCATCATTATATAAAGAATTTAATATTCTTTCATCAAGTTTATCAATTTTTTCTATTATTCCTGCACCAGTTCTTATTATCTGTCTTTGTTTTGGCGAATTTTCTAATAAATAATCTCTACTAAACTGATAAGTTTCACAGTATAATGAAGTTTGTAAATCGGTTATTTTCTCCCTAAAAGTTTCTTTTAAAAGGGTGATTAAATCGTCAAATAATTGTCTTTCTTTTACCCAGCTCATCACAGCCACATCAAAAAAACCGAAACATCTTGCTAAAACTGAAACTGCCCTATTATCTTTTAACCAATTGAGAATCTCTTTTTCTTCTTCAGAGGTTGTTGAAGAAAACCTAAAATAGAGCCGATATCCTTGATAACCCATTTTTGAATTATCAATCACTGTATGTGTTCCCACTAAAATTTCTTCCTTGAAAAGACGATTTATTCTTGCAATTGTCGAAGATTCACTGAGCATAATTTTTTTAGATAGGGCTTTATTTGTGATTCTTGCATTTAAACCAAGCTCATATAGTATCTTTTTATCCTTTAAATCTAACATATCCGAATTATACGCAACATAGATTATAAACTTTGCGTTTTATTCTGTTTTCTAATCGAACGTATTATATAGTTTATTGTTGTTACTATATTATAGTAAAGAAAAACAAAACAACATGACAAACCACAAAACAAAACATATCAAACTCAACAAAGAAGAGCGGCAGAAGAGGCCGATAAACCACTTCAATTACAAGGAGGTAATGAAAAAATGACAGAAACACAACAATACAAAGTTCATTCAATGGATATAGATGATGCAATTGCAGAAGCAAAATTTAGAGGCAAAGACGTTTCTAAAGGAATGAGCACATCAGAGATAGAAAGAAAATTGGAAAGACTTTCTTCCGATGGTGAGAAAATCAAATATCTAAGGAGACTAGAAGAGGCAATTGAAGACAACCAATTTTGTCCAATGGGAGGATATAATACATGGAGGATGATTAGAAAAGGAATGGTTTCCCCGGTAACTTACCATAATTTGCAAAGCGTGTTATCTAGATATTTAGAAAGGCAAGCGGTTTATAGTGCGAAAGAACAGTTAGAAACTTTAATCGCCTCACCAGTTTCTCCACCTCCAGAATTTAGACCATCTGAAAATCATCCAAATATTGGACCAGATGGAAAGACCCCTCAAGACTATAGCGAAGGTTTTAGGCAGTGGATGAATAAAATTGCTAGACTAGTAGAAAGCACTAGTAGTTCTTTGAGATATATAAATACAGCATTAAAAGAGGAAGAACAAACCAATCTGCAAGAAACGGCTTTAAAAGTTTCAGCATTTGAAAAAAACATCCTTTCTAGAGTCTCTGAAGAGTTAAATCAAAGAGGTTTTAGAGAAGATAATGTTGAAAGATTGCTTGAAAATATACTTGAAACAGAAAGAAAATACCAAATTGAAATGGCAATGTCAACCTAAATTTAATGGCTCCATTTGGAGCCTTTTTTTCTTTTTTTATTTTTCTACCGAAAGGCAAACTATCTGTTTTTCATCAGAAAAACTCGCGGAAACCTCTCGTAAATTTGGGTGGGTGGTGGGGGACGGCTAAGAGAGATTTTAGCTATTTTTGTTACTTATGAGCTTTTAGGAGAATTAGAAATTTCGTTGAACTAACATGAGGTTAAGGAAAGTTAATTTCTCCCGTGAGCGTTAGCGAACTGGATGAGAAATTAATTTGGGTGGAGAAGTCAGCAGGACTTCGGAACTCTTTAATCGCTGTTCAACTCTCCTGAATACTTGGAAGGATTGATTTTTAGTGCAACGATGCCGAAGGCAAAACCCTAAAAAATCGTAGATTTTTGGGGTACCAAAAACTGAAAGTTTTTTAGTGAATCAAAGTCGTGAGCCATATTAATCTTAAAGAGGACACTTTAGGACGGCGGGTTCCGTTCGTAAAACCCATTAAATGAGAGATGTGTGCTTTCCTTTTTGTTTCTTTTTCCTAAAAAGAAAATAAATTTTTTGGGGTGGAGAGACTCG
>CAZHOH010000048.1:0-2419 GCA_964534185.1 Candidatus Woesearchaeota archaeon
TTATTTGTCGGTATTTTCTTTTGTTTGATTTTTTATATAAAACTTACGCCATGAGGAACTAAACTTAAATTATTAATAAATCCTTCTTGCTGAAATTTAGCCATGACAAATTCGCTAGGTAGCCATATTTCCGTGAGATTAGCTTCTTTTATTTGTTTAATTTCTTTATGATTTAAATCTCTCTCGCAAACTAATCCTGCTATTTTTAATTTATAAGGTAAAACCCACCTAATATCCGATATTAAACCATATACTATAGCAATATCCGCTCTATCTATTTTTTCACCTTCTATATATTTATCTACACTCTTAACATTTACTTCATGTCCGTAACTCTTGACCCCTTTAATTATCTCTCTTCCTAAATAATCAAATGAAGTATTATCGCTTCTTTTAAAAAATTGTATTTTCACTTCGCATGCTCTATTTTTTTAGAAATCCTATTACTTCAAGTTCCACTGCCACAAGGGCAGTGGATTGTAACTGAGTAACCTCATTACTATTGGCAGCTTGAAAACTACCTGTCCTTATTCAATGATAAGGCATAATTATCTCTGATATTTAAAGCAGCATTAATATCCGCATGATTAGTATAACCACAAGAACAAACATATTTAGATTTTTGCCGATTATTTTTATTAATCATACCACATTGATTGCATTTTTGACTTGTGTATCTTGGATCAACATATGCAATTTTAATTTGCTGCATAGCACATTTATATTCCAGGAAATTTTGAAATTGAAAATAAGACCAATTAGAAAGCCATGAATTTATTTTTTTGCCTTTCCTTTGTTTTCTAATTCCTTTTAAATTTTCAAGAACATAACATGAAACATCAGGATTGTCAGCTAATTTTTTAGATACAACATGATTAAAATCTTGCATGAACCTTTTTTCTTTGCCTGCAAGTTTTTTTAATTTTCTTTTAGCTGAACTAGTACCAACTTGTTGCAACTTATTTCTATTATGTTGGTACTTACGCTTTATTGCAATGCTTTTTTTAGAGGATATTATTGTATCATCTGACTGGGAATGTTTAGCATTGGAAATAATGCCTGATCATATTCATTTATTCATTCAAATTAATCACACTGAAACTCCATGTAATGTAGCTAAAACTTTAAAATCATTAACAGCAATTTCTGTATTTACAACACATCCAGAATTAAAAAAACAAAAATTTTGGGGCAGTGGTTTATGGTCAAAAGGTACATTTTATTCTTCTGTTGGTCAAATATCACAAGAAACTGTTTTGAAATATATTAAGGAACAAAAACAAAAGTAACATTTTTACATCCATGCCCACAAGGGGCATGGTTTTAGATTTTTTATAAAGTTATTAGTCTTTTTAACGTTTTCTTTCTCTCTTCTTTTATTTCACCACTTGTTAATTCTTTCTTCCAACGATCCATATCCTCGTTCACTATATCTAAAACTTTTTGCTTTTTAATTGTATTAAAAATTTTATTAACTATTTTCATAATCCCACCTATTTTTTGTTTTCTGAATTTTTTTCCAAAATAATAATAGTATTATTTAACCAGTTTGAAATAATATCTCTATCTACTAATGAAACAAATCTATCAATCATGTATAATCTAGATAACCACTCTGTTCTATAAAATCTATAATTCCACCAATATTCAGGTTTAATAGTAACATGCCCCGCAACAGCCATACCCTCTAACTCTACTGGAATCTGCTGACCTTTTTTGAATGAATATCCCACTTGCCCTTTTATTGTACAAATCTGAATGAAAATCCATTTTTTTGCTACTCTAAACATTTCGTCAATAACCATAGGGAGATCCTCTTCATAAATATGTTCAAATAAATCTAAACAAGTAACTAAATCAAAATGATTATCTGGATAAGGCCATTTTTTAGTAGCGTCATGTTGTTGAACCCATTCTTTTTTACATCTAGGATATCGACCTTCATCACTTACAGCAAAACTAGAAAAATCAAAACCTTCAGCATCTATTTCGCAATCTCTTGCATAAGCAACAAAAGTCCCCCTGCCACAACCTATATCTAACATATTCTCTGGTTCAAACATTGTTTTCCAAGCTTGACAAATCGGACCTGCCCCTGCAAATTCGCCAATTGGATTTTCGTAAGACCAGCCATAAACCTTTCCGTCGGGAGCAGAAAATTTCTTTCCTTGTGGTGTTACAAAATAATCTTTATTATAATAATCCTGTGAAAAATGTGGCGTTTGTTCTTCTATCTTTACCTTTGTTTTTTTCTTCATAAATTCTCCTTTTCTTTTGTTATATTATTTTTTTTGAATTCATATAACCCTAACACTTTGCCTTCAAGTAAAGGTGTTCCTCCTATATCTCGCATCTCCTCTGCGCTCCATTGATCTAAATGTCTCGATGCTGTCGATCGGGGCTGCAAGGGCGGATTCGC
>CAZHOH010000048.1:2429-2754 GCA_964534185.1 Candidatus Woesearchaeota archaeon
ATTTTGCCCATAAGTGATAATTGGTACACACACTAATAAAGAAATTTTAGCTATACTTGTTAAATATTTTATTGTTCTTATACCGTCTTCCCTTTTTAAATGCTCTATAACATCAAAAGCAGTAATAACATCAAATTCCCAAAGTTTATTTATCATATCTAAAACATTCGCTATTATAATTTTATTATATCTTTTTATATTTCTGTTCGCAGGATCAAATTTTTCATATAAATAAGGAAGAAAAATCTCCAATCCCGTCATATCTAATTCAGGAATAATATTTTTAGCCATTCCCCCTATATTGCCAAAACCCATACCTATATCT
>CAZHOH010000049.1:0-2628 GCA_964534185.1 Candidatus Woesearchaeota archaeon
GTCTGGACTACGTTTCCGGGAAGTAGCCGTGCCTACCGACCGCAAACCCGAGTCCAGGCACGTGGACTGACATCGCGCCGCCTGATCCCGTTGGAGGCGATGCTCAAGTCTCCTTCCAACTGGGATCACCTCATTGGTACAGCACTACCATCGCTCTCTTCCTGGCTGGTTGCTCCGCGGATTTCCGGCTCATCGATAGGATTGACCTCTCCGTTGCGGGCGAGTTCACCTACCTACCCACGGCGAGTTTTGGCCCGACCTTCACCTTGGGAGGCCTCGGACCTCTTGGGGTACGCGTCATCCTTGCGCCGCGTGTTGGAGCGGATGCTAGGGGCCAAGGCCCCAATGAACCTGATGGCGTACTTGGCGGACACGTCCTCTTCGAAGCTCCTATGTCACCTGACGGCGCTGCGAGGTGGTGGACAGGTTCCAAGTACGCATTCTCGAGAAGCGAATTCTACGACTACTACTCCCAATACCTCTTTCTGCTGGGTGGCCTCCAGGTGCACGTGGCTGAACGAATTGACCTGGGTGCACAAGTGGCCGCATGTGTCCTCCATGTAACAGATGTTGACGACGACGAGTGCGGCTGCTGGGCTCGCCTGACAGGCTCATTCACCGTGTCCTTCCAGTTCACGGTCCACATCGGAAACCTCGACGACAGACGAGTGCGGGTACCGAAGCGGGCAGGAAAGACCTGAATCCAGATAGATTCTCCGAACAGGATTAGACAACACGTCTCATGACCCCACCTGGTAGGTCGACCTCTAACATCGGCTTGCAGCTGACAGAAGCCAGTTGGTTGGAGCTGCGGAGTGGGATAGCCTTCGACCGAGTTGCTCGAGCCCCGAAGCCTGTTGCCTTCGGGCTTCTGCAGCTGAAGCGTGGGTGTTATTGCCACTTCCGGCGAGAAGTGGGTTCGGGGCGTTTCGAGGCGGCCTTCGACCGCGATGTTTGCACGTGCCAACACCCCGCCTTCGACCCACTCGAGCACCACCATCGAGATTGGTTTGAGGGTACCGGAAGATCCCTCCCGGGCTGCGAGAATACAGGCACTGCCTGGCATCTCTGCCGTGGACAGCCAGGGGGCGGCTCGGGGCGATCGGGGCGGCAAGAGGGGGCGCCGCTGGGAGTCCTCCCAGATCCTCCTTCGAACAAGGCGCTGTTGCACCCCTCCCCAGCAAGAGCAGCGGCGGTTTGCCTGCCCTCCTCGTTCGAGCGGCACGATTCCACGGGGACCACCATCGGCCAGGGACGGCGCGCCGGGTGCATCCTCGTTCGGCTCAGCAGGACCAGCAGCCGATCGCCTCCCCCAAGACCGGCGTCGATTCAGCCCGGCGCGCGGGCGGGTACGCCGCAGCACGATCGACGATGCCTTCTCTCGCCGTGGTGAAGACCTCGACTTCGACCAGGCTCGTTCTGCCTCCCTCGCACAGCGCACGCCTCCGGTTGGCCCCACCGCGGTTCCAGGGGTCGCGCGGCGCCTGGGGCAGTTCGTGCGTGGGGGGGCCATAACATCTGCTTGCAGCTGACAGGGCGTATCGGTACGGTCGTCCAAGAGGGGTGCCTTCGGCCAAGCCGATCGAGGTGCTGGAGCTGGCTGCCCTGGGCGCCCTGCAGCTGAAGCGTAGGTGTTATGTCCTCAACACAGGCATCAGAACCACACCAGGCCATGAAGAGCGATCGAGACACGCTCGTCGAACGTGTTCTGGCCGACGATGCAGGTAAGGATGGCTCTCTCGGCTGAGCAGAGGAAGACTGGTGGAGCTACCAGCTTCGCCAGAGTTTCTGTGCCGATCTCCATACGCTTGAGATCCCCGTCCTAGTCGTTCGGTGATGAAAATTGACAGACCGCCGAGTATGACCTATCGTCATACCTGGAGGTAGGTGATGGGAGTCTCGAAGATCGCGATCAGCCTCGATGCCGAGACTGTCGAAGAGCTCGACCGATTGGTTCAGGAACGGATATTTCCTAACCGAAGCAAGGCGATCCAGGCCGCCGTGATGGAGAAACTCGCCCGATTGAGGAGTGGCCGTCTCGCTCGAGAGTGCGCCAAGCTGGACGTTGAGCAGGAGCAGGTACTCGCAGAAGAAGGAATGGGAGAGGATGGACAGGAATGGCCCGCATACTGAGGGGGGACGTGCGTTGGGCGGATCTGAATCCCACCGTTGGACATGAGCAAGCTGGTACTCGCCCTGTTCTTGTCCTGAGTCAGGATGTCTTCAACTCAAGATCCGGAACAGTCATCGCGATGGCAATCACCAGTCAGCCGCCTCGTGCCGGATTTCCCCTGACATTGGAGATGCCCAGACCAGGGATGCCAAAGAAGTCCTGGGTCAAGATCAGCCAGGTACGGACTCTGTCGACGAAGAGAATCGGAAACAAGTTGACCAGGGTTTCACCGGAGTTCCTCGGCTTGGTAGTAGAAGGCCTGAATGAAATCGTTGGGACATAACATCTGCTTGAAGCTGACAGGGGCGAGAAGGTAGCGTGGTCCGAGAGGGGTGCCTTCGACCAAGCCGAAAGGGGCTTCCAGGCCGGAAACCGTTGGCGCCCCTGCAGCTTAAGCTTGGGTGTTATTGCCACTTCCGGCGAGAAGTGGGTTCGGGGCGTTTCGAGGCGGCCTT
>CAZHOH010000050.1:0-2583 GCA_964534185.1 Candidatus Woesearchaeota archaeon
GCCGGAGAAACGGATATTATCTCCGGCATGTGGAAAGACTCTGGAAAGCCGGCGCGCTGATCGTCGCCGTCCTGATGTGTGCGCCGGGCGTTTCGGCCGACGTCAACTTGTCGCCTTCGTCCGGTCAGATCGAGCAGGGGGATGTTTTTCTTCTTACCGTTCAATACAATGCATCAAGCGGAACGACCATGACGGCGCTGGATGCCTGCATCGACTTCGATCCTGATGTTTTCGACGATCCTTCGATGGACCAGGATTCCATTTCTTCGTCTGAAATGACCGATACGTCGCTGGGAAACGGATGGCCGGAGTATCCCGATTCGTATCATTATTCAAAGGTGAAACTGCCCGGGGATACAGGATGGTCCGTCTCCGCAGGAAGCAACGACGTTTATCGCCTGGCTTTCACGGTCAAAGAGGATGCTCCTCTCGGAGAAACGACCATATCGTTCGTCGACGGTTTCGTTGGATTCCAGGACGACTCAGGCGACGTGACGGGTTCGGTGAGCGGCGGCGTATTCACCGTGATCGTCGCTTCCACGGTCACTCCAACAGCCCCGCCGCTGACGCCGACGCCCGGACCGGCAGAGGTCTATTTTTCTCCCGAGTCAGGCTCATGCACCCAGGGGGAAACGCTTGACGTCGCCATCGTATTCGACCCGAATACCGCATCGGCCCTGATAGAAGGCCTTGATGCTGCCGTCAGCTTCGACCCGGCAGTATTCGACGATCCCGCTATATCAGCGGATTACATCAGCGGATCGGAACTTCAGGACGTATCGCAGGGCAACTCCTGGCCTTATGATCCCGATGCCTATCATTACTCGAAAGCGCGTAACGCGGGTCAGTCCGGCTGGTCTGTGACAGATGGAGGCAACAACGTTTACACTTTGAGTTTTCCCGTTCGTTCGGATGCGCCGTTGGGTGAAACTCTCCTCGAATTCGTGCCCGGATTCATCGGGTTCTCGACATCATCAGCAGACATACTCGGGATAATCGGCGATGCCTCTTTCACGGTAGAACCGCCTCCGACGGCAAGTCCCACGGCTCCGGCGTCCACTGCGACGCCCGTTCCGGGTCACGCCCGGCTTGAACCTGCTGCGGGAATTTATCAGCAAGGGCAGACTCTGACGGTAACCGTAGTTTTCGATCCCAACATGGCTTCCGCTCTGATCGACGGACTCGATGCCGCAGCGCTTTTTGATCCTGAAGTTTTCGACGATCCGACCCGAACGGGAGATTACATCGACGGAACGGAACTTGAGGATGTATCACTTGGAAACGCCTGGGAAGACTATCCCGCCGGGTATCATTATTCCCGGGACAAAACCGGAACGCTCACCGGGTGGAACATCGCGGACGGAGACAACAACGTCTATACGCTCTCTTTCCCAATCCGTTGGGATGCGCCTGCCGGCGAGACCGTCATTGAGTTTGCGCCGGGATTCATCGGATTCACGGTTGAGGGCACGGATATTCTTGGTACGTCTGCCGGCGGCTCCTACACGATTGAAGAAGCGCCCACGCCTTCGCCGACTACGACGGCATCGCCCGTTCCGACCGAAACGCCGTACGCAATGGGTCGCGTGCGGTTCGAGCCGCCGTCGGGCATATATTGCCGCGGGACCGGCGTCGAATTGACGATCATTTTCGATCCCAATATGAGCGAAGCGACGGTCAATGGAATCGATGCGGCTTTTCAGTACGATCCTGTCGTTTTCTATCCGCCGTTCGTCGTCGAAGATTACGTTCCCTCTGAAGCGATGCTCGACGTCTCCGAAGGCAATTCCTGGCCGGGACATTCCGATGCTTACCATTACGCCAAGGCGGCTTATCCGCCTTATGACGGATGGACGGTAACCGACGGCGACAACAACGTATACAAAATTCAACTGGACATAAAACCGAGCGCCCCCGAAGGAGTGACTGAAATCAGTTTCGTGGAGGGTTTCATCGGGTTCAGGAGCGTTGAAGGCGATCTGGTTACGCTGATCGATAATGCCTTGATCGTAGTGGACCCCTGTTCCACGGGCACGCCTTTTCCAACATTGACGGTATCGCCGACGCCGACTCGAACCCCCACAAAGACCTATACGCCCACCCTGTCGCCGACGCCCGTGGCCACGAAAACGCCGACGATCAGCCCGACCAGGACCGCAACGTTTACGCCCGCTCCGACACGGACCGCCACATTGACGCCGACGGTCACGCCGACGCCGACTAATTCATCGACGCCCACGCTTTCAGCGACGCCTACCAATTCTTCCACCCCGACTCTTTCGCCCACTCATACGCTTTCGCCGACCTGGACGGTAACGCTGACGCCGACTCTTTCACCGACCAGAACGCCGACTTTGAGTCCTACACTTTCCCCCAGTGCGACATTAAGCCCGACCGAAGCGCCCAGTTTCACACCCACATCCACTCCAACGCTGACTCCGACATCAACGCCGACGCTCTCCCCGACCCTCTCGCCGACGACCACTTTATCGCCGACTCAACCTCCGACCGATACTCCCACTCTCACGCCCACGATTCCTCCCACCGACACGCCGACCCTGACGCCGACCTTATCCCCCACCG
>CAZHOH010000051.1:0-2543 GCA_964534185.1 Candidatus Woesearchaeota archaeon
ATCGGCGGCTATAGCGCACCCGTACTGATGCGCACGGCCGAGCTCGACCTGTACCCCTACTACCCCGATCTGCTGATCTTCCACGTCTACGGCGGGGTCAAGGGCGGCGAACAGGAAAAGATCATCCGGAAACTTCGCCAGACCACGACCTCCGAGGTCTTGCTGTGGACCAGCCACTTCCGCTGGCCACGCGAGTTGCCGCGCGAGTTGCCGCGCGACGGTGATCCCAACGACGAGGCTGCGCGCAAGCTCACCGAGCAGGACGAAGTGCGCACGGCCATGATTCGCAACATCGCCAAGAAATACGGCTGCGAGTTGGCCGAGGTGCGCGAGCGCCTGCGCAAGTACCTCAAAGGGGTGCAATTTGCTGATTCGGGCAAAACAGGCGAATTGAGAGATATTTGAGTCAAAGCGGCGTTTAGTGGCCAGTCGAGGGCAGAATTGGGGTTACAAAACAAGGCGTCCTTTGCGAGAACCGGTGGGTGGAACAATCCTCCGGTTATCGCATTTTGGAAAGGACGCCTTGATGCGCCATGGTAATCTGTTCGGTTTGTTTTTGGCAACAGGGATCGCTTCGGATTTGGCACGTGTTACCGACGAATGTCGAAGTGCCATTGAACCGCTGTTGGAAGAAATGGACAATCTGGTGGTGGCATTCCTTAGTCAGCCAATCACGCCCGAAGCCACGTTTGACTTCGAGACCGCATTGCAGAATCGGCTGCGTGAAGCTGGTCGCCGAATTGTGGAGATAGTCTTCAATCAAATCGAAGCGGCCGACGCTCAGAGCGTGCCACCGCGGGTAGAGCGGGACGGTCAGGAATACAGTCGCAAGAACAATAAGACCAAGAATCGTGGCGGTATCGGTACGTTGTTTGGCACAATCATGCTGCTGCGGTTCTCCTACGAGCCGCTGCAGGAGGCTCGGGACGACGCGCAGAAGTCTTTTTCCCCTCTGGAAATGCTGTTGGGCATCATCGCCGGAAACGCGACTCCCGCATTGGCGGAACGAGTCAGCCAAGCTGCGGCGAACCATAGTCAGGAGGAACTGCTCGCGCATTTGCGGCGGGACCACGACGTTTCTTGGTCGGTAACAGTCCTTCGCAACGTGACGAAGACCGTTAGCGAGGGGGTGGCCGAACATGTGCACGATGCTCAGAAGGTTCAACTGCTTGGGTGGCTGAAAGAAGCGAACGACTCCAAAGGGCGTCGGAAGATTGTCCTGGCCGTCGGGCGTGACGGGATCATGCTGCCGATACGTGGCGAAGCAACCTATAAGGAAGGATCTGTGGCGACGGTCACCGTCTATGACCGCCGCGGGCGTCGATTGGGCACGGTTTACTTGGGCCAGATGCCCGAAGCCTACCAAGTGACGCTCTCGGAACAACTGACGCGGCTGGTGAGTGAGGTGCTGGCAGAGTGGGATGGGCCTTGGCCACGTTTGGTCTACATCACCGATGCCGGATATCACCCGACGGAGTACTTCGCTTGCGTCTTGGAAAAGATGGAGCATCCGCGTCATCCGGGGCAAGCGATGGACTGGATGTGGATCGTCGACTTCTATCACGCAAGTGAGTACATCAGCAAGTTAGCTCAGGTATTATTCGACGACCCGCGAGCTGCACACGCTTGGTCGCGGCGGATGCGGCACTGGCTGAAACGCAAACCGAATGCCGTGTTTCGCATTCTCCACTCGGCGGCGAAACACCATTGTGAATGGGAGTTCCCGCCCAAAGCAGAAGAGATTTACCAAGGAGCGTATAACTACCTTCTCGGCCACAAGGACCACATGGACTACAGCGACTACCGCCGAATGGGCCTTCCCATCGGCAGCGGCGTAACGGAGGCGGCCTGCAAGACCGTGTTCACACAACGATTCAAAGCGTCGGGTATGTCGTGGGGAATCGAGGGCGGTCAAGCGATCCTGACCCTCCGTTTGGCTCAATTAAGCCGAGTTTGGGACACGGTCTATCGCCAGTATCTGGCACTCCAGCCTTTACCAAACTTGCCCACTAAACACCGAATCGCCTTCGCAACGTATCAAAAAGCAGCTTAATGTGTTCGAATAGAACGACGGCACCCCCTCAAAGACAACCATCTGTTCCCCAAGGACACACTCAACGACAGCGTGCACCCGAACAAGCTGGGCAACTTCCTGATCGGCGAGTTGATCAAGCCGTCGCTCCGCTACGGCCCGAAGTTCCCGACCGACTGCTGGCGGGACATGGTTCGTGACGTGCCGGCAGGCGATCCGAGGGTGAAGCGCGGCGCAGACGGCAGCCTGGAACTGACGTTCGACGGGAACCGCATCGACGTCATCGCGGCATGCCCGCACGACGGCGACGTGGGCACCGCCAAGGTGCTGATCGACGGCAAGTCTCCGTCGGCGTTTCCCGAATTGTACTACCACGCGCGTCCCAGCAACGCGCCGCACGACCGGGTGCGCCCGGCGATCAACCATATCGGCCATGAGAAGCCGCTTATCCTGGAGACGTGGACGGCGAAGATCCTCGCGTGCGATCCGGAGAAGAACGTTCTCCGCTACG